>NZ_JBIWJO010000002.1:0-174188 GCF_044765245.1 Micromonospora sp. NPDC093277 | reverse complement strand
CTTACCGGCCCCCCACCCCCCTAAACGTCCCCAACCCGTTTGAACACCCGGGGGGGGGGGGGCGGCCCCGCCCCCCCCCCCCCCCCGGGGGGGGCCCCCCCCCGGGGGGGGGGGCCCCCCGCTGCCGCCTCGGGGGCGGACCCGTGTGCACGGACGGCGCGCTGGCGGCATTGGTCTTTCGGGTGAGCCGGGCATCCGTCGGCTCGCGGATGATCAATACCAGCCGGTCGGAAGCCTGGTGACGGCGACGGACATGAGGCACTATGACTTCACTTCTGCGCAGCTCAAGTTAGGTACGTGAATCATGCCTCTGTCTCGTCGCCTGATAATTTCAGCTGTCGTCGCCACCGTGGCCGTTGGCTCGGGAGTGGCCGTCGCCCTCTGGCCCGACAGCGATCCGCCGTACCGTCCGCCGAGTTCGCATGTGGTCCAGCCGGGCGCCCCCGGCCAACCGGGCAGATCCCTGTCGGGCAACGAGCTGTCCCAGGTTGCGCCGCCCGGGTTCACCGCGGCCGACACCCTGTTCATCGAGGGGATGATCCCGCACCACGCCCAGGCGCTGGAGATGACCGCGCTCCTGCAGGGGCGTACCACCAACCCGGACGTGACCCTGCTCGCCAAGCGGATCGACGTCTCGCAGCGGGACGAGATCGCGCGGATGCAGCGGTGGCTCGACGAGCGGAACGTGCCGAGCAAGGGGCCGCACACGGGTCACGCCGGGCACGAACTCATGCCGGGAATGCTCACCGACGCGCAGTTCGACCAGCTCAAGAAGGCGCGCGGCGCGGAGTTCGACCGGCTGTTCCTGACCTTCATGATCGGCCACCACCAGGGAGCGCTGAAGATGGTGGAGGAGCTCTACGCGACGGGTGGCGGGCTCGAGCCGGCCAGCGACCAGTTCGCCCGCGAGGTCAACGCCGACCAGGGCATCGAGATCCAGCGGATGCAGGAGATGCTGGCCAAGCTGCGCTGACCTCGACACGGGGCGGCAAAGGCGAAGGGCACCTCGACTCGATGGCTTCGAGTCGAGGTGCCCTTTCGGTCAGCGGCAGATCAGAGCGAGTCCGCCAGGTCCAGGACCGCCTTCTTCAGCTGCTGGTGCTCCGGCGCGCCCAGCTTGTTGGAGAGTGCCCGCAGCTGCGCGTCAGCGGCGGACCGCTTGCCCTCAGCCGCGAAGCCCTCGGCCCGCTCCAGGAACTTGTCGACCTGCGACTTCAGCGGGTGGCCGATGGCGTCGGCCCGCACCGCCTGGTCGTAGTACGCACGCGCGACCGCGAAGCTCGGCGTCCAGGCGATCTTCGGCTGGCCCTGGGCGTTGAACTGGCCGAGCTGCACCTCCGACGCGGCCTTGATCTCCGCCGCGGACAGGTACTGACTGGGCGTCAGCTTGAACACGTCGAAGCCGCGGGCGATCTCGTTGCCGTAGAGGTTGCCGTTGTACCAGTACGCCGACCAGAACCCGCCGAGCACGAGCGAGTTCGGGTTGACCGGCCCGCGGTCGAAGAACGCGATCTCCTGCGGGTGAGCCGAGTCGGTGAAGTCGAACACCGAGATGCCGCCCTGGTACCAGGCCTGCATCATGATGTCGCGACCGGGCACCGGAATCAGCGACCCGTTGTGCGCGACGCAGTTCTCCTGCAGCGTCTGCGGAACCGGCAGCTTGTAGTAGCTGGCGAACTTCATCTTCCCGCCGACGATGTCGAAGATCGCGTTCGCGCCCCACTCCGGCAGGTCGGTGTTCCGGCAGCGGGCACCGCTACCGCCGCCCCACTCGTCGGTGAAGATCACCTTGGTGCCGTCGTTGTTGAACGTCGCCGAGTGCCAGTACGCGAAGTTCGGGTCGGACACCTCGTCGATCCGGCGGGGGTTCGCCGGGTCCGAGATGTCGATCAGGATGCCGTTGCCCTGGCAGGCGCCGGCGGCCAGCCCGATCTCCGGGTACGCGGTGATGTCGTGGCAGGCGTTGGTGTTCGGCGTGGGCGACCAGTTCGATCCTGACGGGTGCTGGGGCGTCTGGGGCCCGTTCTGCAGACCGTCGATCCGGCCGGTCGCCGGGTCCGTGAACAGCCGCGACTCGGTCACCACGGCGGCCTGCTGAGGCGCCGCCACCGGCACCTTGATGACCTCGATCCGCCACCGCGACGGGTTGTCGCCGTTCGCGGCGTTGTTGTTGCAGCCCTCCATCGTCGTCGCCGGGCGCACCGAGGTCGTGCCCGAGACGTAGACGTAGACGTTGCTGGCGTCCTTCGGGTCGGCCACGACCGTGTGCGTGTGCGAGCCGCGGCAGAGCTGAACCGCCGAGACCTGCACCGGGTTGCGCACGTCGCTGATGTCGAAGATCCGGACGCCCTGGAACCGGGTGCCGACGTTGGCGTTCGTGCCACAGTCGACCCGCCCGCGGGTCTCCTCGACCGACATGAAGAGCAGGTTGCCGTGGACCGAGAGGTCACCCTGCCCGCCCGGGCAGACAACGCTGGTGACCAGCTGCGGGTCGCTGGGCTTCGAGACGTCGTAGATGTTGAAGCCGTTGTAGTTGCCGGTGAACGCGTACTTGCCGCCGAAGGCGAAGTCCGAGTTGTAGAACCCGCCGTTGCCGGGGTTCGCCGGGTCGACCATACCCGCCGGCTTGTCGCGGTGCGCGACCTGCTCCAGGTTGCTGATCGCCGACTGCGCGTCGAGCCAGCCGGCGCCGAGTCCGATGCGTGGATCGTTCTCCGCCGCCGAAGCCGTGCCGGGCAGCACGCCAACCATGAGGATTCCTGCGGCCATCAGGCCGAGGGCTTGACGCCCCCGGCGTGGCCCAATTCCCAATCGAAGTTTCATCTGCCGCCTTCCGATCGAAAGACCTGACGCGCCGTCCAGATGTTGGGAGAGGCGCGTCGTGTGAGTAAGGACCGTACCGGCGATCGGTCATGGGTCAAGAAGGCGGCGAGGTATGCGCGTATTTGCGTAAGTAAACTTAGTGCGTAGTCGTGATGAGAGCTGGCACAGCCGACCACAGTCGATCGGGCTCAGTCGGTCGGCGCCGCCGCTGGCAGGGCTTTTGTGGATCCCCCGCTGCCCAGGAGCGCGTCCCCGACCGGTGGGCCGGAGGTCGCGACATGCGTAGGAGTGGCTGCTCGAAGATTCCGCCAACCGTCGGATGATCGGCCACAAGCCAAGCATTAACGTCGATGCAATTCACCTTGCCCGGGTCTGACTGCTGAACGTGATCGCCGGGCGGGCGTCGCGGATCAGCGTGGCGGGCCGCTTGTGGCGGTCGTGGATCGGCGCTTCGTGCTGTCCTGTCCAACCCCCGAAGGGAGCAGCGGTGCCCCCGTATCTGTCCCGTGGTCGACGCCATGCGGCGTTGTTGTTGTCCACGACGTTGGTGGCGTCCATGACCACCTTGTCGGCGAAGCCTGCGTGGGCTGAGTCCGATCAGGCCCCGGCGAGTCCGATTTTCTTGACCGGCCCGAACGAGGGTGCGCCGAACGACATCGCGATGCGGTATCTGCGGGCGCATCCGGCTGACTACGGCGTGAGTGCCGCGGATCTGTCGGATCTGGTGGTGTCGTCGAGTTACACGAGTCGGCACAGTGGGGTGACGCATGTCAACCTGACGCAGCGGCACGAGGATCTGGAGGTCTTCGGCGCGACCGCGACGGTCAACGTCGCCCGTGACGGCAGTGTCGTGTTTGTTGGTGACACGCTGGAGTCGGGTCTGGCCGGCAAGGCGTCCGGTGGCGCGTCGCTGGGCGCGGTGGAGGCGGTGGAGGCTGCGGCCGACGCCTTGGATCTGGCGGATCCGAAGAACGCGAAGGTGATGAGCCGTAGTGGTGGTGCGGCTCAGCGGACGGTGGTGTCCGAGGCTGGGATCTCGGATCAGCCGATTCCGGCGAAGCTTGGTTGGCAGCCGACCGCTGACGGGCTGCGGCTGGCCTGGCAGTTGGTGATCGATGATTCGTCGGATGCCCACCTGTGGAACGCGGCGGTGGATGCGGAGACGGGCAAGCTGCTCAACGCCGACGACTGGACCACCCACGAGAACGCCGAGGAGGTCGCCAGCAACCTGGGCCGCAGCGTGACGTCGAAGTCGACGACGCTCAGCCCGGCGAGCCCCGGCACGAACAACCCCGTCCAGGACGGGTCCAGCTACCGGGTGCTCGCCGCTCCCACCGAGAGCCCGAACGACGGGCCGCGGACCCTGGTGACCAACCCGGCGGACGGCACCGCCTCCCCGTACGGCTGGCACGACACCAACGGTGCCGCGGGTGCCGAGTACACCACCACCCAGGGCAACAACGTCCACGCCTACCAGGACCAGGACAACAACAACGCTCCGGACTTCGGCAGCAGCCCGGAGGGCGGGGCGAACCTGAACTTCGACTTCCCGCTCGACCTGGCCGAGCACGCGCAGAACTACCGGGATGCGGCGACCGCCAACCTGTTCTACTGGAACAACATCATCCACGACGTCACCTACCAGTACGGTTTCGACGAGGCGTCGGGCAACTTCCAGACGAACAACTACGGCCGGGGCGGCACGGGCGGCGACTACGTCCGCGCCGAGGCGGCCGACGGCGGCGGCACCAACAACGCGAACTTCTCCACCCCGGCGGCCGACGGCGGCACCCCGCGGATGCAGATGTACCTGTGGCCGGGCACCCAGTTCGGTGACCCGAACCAGGTCGTCGTGGACGGCGTGGGCTCCTTCAACGCGTCGTACTCGCGGTTCTCCGCCGCGCCGACCGTGGCCGGCCTGCCCGGGCACCAGTTCGTCTACGCCGGCACCGGCTGCACCGCGGCCGCGTACCCCGCCACGCTGCCCTCGGGCGGCTGGATCAGCGTGG
This sequence comes from Micromonospora sp. NPDC093277, assembly GCF_044765245.1. NCBI lineage: Bacteria > Bacillati > Actinomycetota > Actinomycetes > Micromonosporales > Micromonosporaceae > Micromonospora > Micromonospora sp. NPDC093277. The sequence goes on along the minus strand of NZ_JBIWJO010000002.1, from coordinate 169,356 downwards.
TCGACGGCGGCACCACCGCCTGCACCTACCTGCAGCGCGCCCAGGTCGCCCAGGCCGCCGGCGCCAAGGCAGTGGTCATCGCCCACAACGCCACCGGCGCCGCCCCGGTCCTCACCGGAGCCATGACGACCGCGCCGGTCACCATCCCGGCGGTCGCCGTGACCCAGGCCGACGGGGCTGCCATCAAGGCCGCCATCGCCGCCGGCACCGTCGCCGGTTCGGTCCGCAAGAACCCGAACCACCCCGGCATCCGGGACGGCGACCTCGACGCCGGCGTGATCCTCCACGAGTACACCCACGGCATCTCCAACCGGCTCACCGGCGGCCCGGGAGTCAACTGCCTCAGCGGCGACGAGCAGATGGGCGAAGGCTGGAGCGACTACGTCGCGCTCACCCTGCTGCTCGACCCGAAGTTCGACACCGCCGACGGCCAGCGCGGCATGGGCCCGTACGTGCTGTTCCAGGACGACCGGAGCGGTGCCGGCATCCGGCCGCGGCCGTACTCGCGGAACATGGACATCCAGCCGTTCACCTACGACAGCATCAAGACCGGGGGCTGGCTGAACGGCACCTCCCTGGCCGCGCCGCACGGCATCGGCCACGGCTGGACCTCGGTGCTGTGGGACATGACCTGGAACCTGATCGATCGGCACGGGTTCAACCCGAACATCTACGACCCGTGGAGCAGCGGTGGTAACAACCTCGCCCTCCAGCTGGTCATCGACGGGTTGAAGATTCAGGGTTGTGGTCCGGGCTTCGTGACGGGTCGTAACGCGATCATCGCGGCGGACGCGGCGTTGACCGGTGGTGAGAACGCCTGCATCATCTGGGGTTCGTTCGCGCGTCGTGGCCTGGGTTACAGCGCGGTGCAGGGCACCACGAACCGTAACGACAACACCGAGGCGTTCGACACTCACCCGTCGTGTCGGGGTGATTTCGTGGGTCGTGGTGCGCAGCCGGCGTTGAACACGGTCGTCGCGGGTGACGCGGCGCCGATGAAGTTCAGGTTGGCCGCCAACCGGGGTCTGGACATTCTGGCCAGTGGTTCGCCGTACTCGCGGCTGGTGGACTGTGACACCCTCAGGACGGTGAACCCGGACGGGTCGGTCACGCCTCGGCCGACTCCGGTCGCGGCGCGGAACCCGGGTGGGTCGCACATGTCGGTCAACGCCAACGGTCAGTACAACTACCCGTGGAAGACCGACCCGTCGTGGGCCGGCACCTGCCGCGAGTTCGTGCTGACCCTCGACAACGGATTCCAGTACCGCAGCTACTTCAAGTTCATCGCCGGCTGATCACCGGCACCGGCACCGACTGAGGCCGGAGGGAGCGTCCCGAAACGGAACGCTCCCTCCGGCCCGATGCTCATCGGGTCCGGTGTGAGTCACCGGACAACGATCTTTATCCGTGATTGCTTTTCTTGTGACAGCCTCGTTTCGTCCATTGCTGGCCGAGCTGGCACATTGCTAGCCTCACTCCGCAACGCATCGATGCTTGACAAATTCTCGTCGATCGCGTCCTTTCGGAGGGTGGCGTGCAATCACTCGCTAGCCACAGTGAACTCACAATTGCCACGGTGTTGGCCGATGTCGCCATTGTTCTGATCGTCGGTCACCTCTTCGGCCGCTGGCTGCGCCGGATGGGGCAACCGGTGGTCATCGGCGAGATCCTCGCCGGCATCGCGCTGGGTCCGAGCCTGCTCGGACTGCTGCCCGGTAACCCGACCGAGGTGATCTTCCCCGCTGCCGCCCGGCCCTACCTGAGCGCGATATCCCAGGTGGGGCTGCTGCTCTTCATGTTCCTGGTGGGCTGGGAATTCGATCGCCGGGTCCTGGCCCGGCGTAAGGTGATGACGCTGTCGGTCTCGCTCACCTCGATCGCCCTCGCATTCACCCTGGGCGTCGGGCTCGCCTCGTTGATCTACGCCGACCACGCCATGGTCGCCGGCAAGCGAGTGCCGTTCGTGGTGTTCGCGCTCTTCCTCGGCGCGGCGATGTCGATCACCGCGTTTCCGGTGCTGGCGCGCATTCTCAAGGACCGGGGCCTGGTGAACACCGAGGTCGGTGCGCTCGCCCTGGCCAGTGCGGCGATCGACGATGTTCTCGCCTGGTGCATCCTGGCGCTGGTCGCGGCGATCGCCGCCGCCCGCGACGGCACCGACCTGATCCAGATCGCAGCGCTCTCGTTCGCCTACATCGCCGTCATGTCCGCCGTGGTGCGCCCGGTGCTGGCGGCCTTCGTCCGCCGGGTCGCGTTCCTCAACCGGCCGGCCTACCTGGCGATCTTCGTCGCTGCCGGGGTGTTCCTCTCGTCCTTCGCGACCACCTGGGTCGGCATTCACGCCATCTTCGGCGCGTTCGCCTTCGGCTTCATCATGCCGCGCGAGCCCGTCAAAGAACTGCGGCAGCAGATCCAGGAACCATTCGAGAACATCGGACTGGTGCTCCTGCCGGTTTTCTTCATCGTCACCGGCCTGGGCGTCGACATCGCCTCGTTGACGCTGGCCAACTACGTGCAGCTGGCCGCGATCATCCTGGTCGCCTGCCTCGGCAAGACCATCGGGGCCGCAACTCCGGCGCTGGCTCTCGGCCTGACCGGCCGAGACGCCCGCACCCTGGGCATCCTGATGAACACCCGCGGCCTGACCGAACTGATCGTCCTGAACGTCGGCGTGAGCCTCGGCGTACTCGACAAGCAGATGTTCACCATGATGGTGATCATGGCGCTGGTCACGACGGCGATGGCCGGACCGCTCCTGCCGAAGCTGGCACGGACGCCGCTGACTGACTCTGGCCGCAGCGCAGCTCGCGAAAGCCTGGCCGCCAACGTGGCCAAGCGTAGTTAGGAGTGGCTTGTCAGGTCGGCGTGCCGGCTGCGCCGGCCTGACCCTCCACCCGGTTGGTCCGGACCGTCCGGTCGGGCTCGCGCGGTGCGCCCGGCGGGGTGACCTGGGCGACCAGTTTCCTGGGCGCAAGCAGGCAGTAGCTCTCGGTGAGCAGCTCGCCGACCTCGTCCCAGTCGGTCTCGTCGTCGACGGCCATGCCGAGGACGTCGGCACCCCAGCCGGGCGCGTAGAACGGATCACCCTGCGCGAGCAGGGCGTGGACCTCGTCCCCCGGTGACCGGAACGTCAGGACGCTGAGAGGCTCGGCCGCCCCGGCCGCCCCGGCCGCTCGGGCCCGCGCCAGCTGGTGGTCGGGACCGACGGTGAGCAGGTGGGCGAAGGTCCGCTTGCGTACGCGCCAGCGGACACCCACCCAGGCCGGCTCCTCGTAGGTCTCGGGCAGCCCGAGGCAGATGGGCCGCAGTCGATCGAGAAACTCGGGCGGTACGTCTGCGCGGTCGGTCACGACCGGCACGCTAACCGCGCCCTCCGACATTTCCGCCGGCACGGGTGGGTCGGCACGACCGCCTCGCCGGCCACCGGGTTCGCAACCAGTGAATTCGGGCGGCGGCGGTCCCACAGCACGGCGCGAGGGTAGCGGCGTGCGGCGATCGCGACCAGCAGCATGGCCGCGGTGTCCTCGACGAAGGCCAGCGGCCCGGGATGCCGGTCAGGAGGCGGAGGATCAGGGCGGCGGCGGGGAGCCGGGCGGTGGCGGGGGTTCCGGTCCCGCCACAGGATTGCCCGTGCTGGCGTGTCCAGCCTGCTCGGCGAGGCAACGCACGGCCGCCTGGTATTCCGGCTGGGTGTGGTAGGGCCAGTGGCGCTCTACCGGTGGTGGCACGGTGTCGGCCGGGTCGATGGTGACGGCACGCGGGTCGCGGAGCCGGATGTCGACGGCGCCGGCCGCCGGGTTGCCGCAGCTCGGCAGCGCGCCCCGGTGGTGGCCGAAGATGGGACCGCCGACCGGATCCGTGTCCCGCCAGAGGTTGCGCCAGCGCCAGTCGAGTCGGTCGCCCAGGTCGCACAGGGCCTGATCGCCGAAGTAGGCCGGGTACAGGCGGGCGTAGATTCGGCGCAGGGGGCAGCCGTAGGTCAGCAGGGCGACGCTGGGCAGGGCGGCCGGAGGAAGTTGCAGGATGGTGGCCGTGGCCAGCACCGAGCCGTGGCTGTGCCCGGAAATGACCACCGTGCCCCGCGAGGCGAGCGCGGAGACCCGCTTGGCCAGTTCGGGCACCGCCCGGGCGGCGTAGCAGGGCGGCGCGAAGGGGTGCACCGTGCGGGGCCAGAAGGTGCCCAGGTCCCACACGATGGCCACGAGGCGCCGGGTCTCCCGCGATCGATATGCGCGATAGCCGACGAGGATGAGGCCGACGACGAGCACGCTGATGAACCAGATTCCGGCGTCGGTGACGTACGCGGCGAGCAGACCGATGCCGTCGTGCGTCCCACTGAGCCGGCTCACCAGCTCGGTGGGACCAATCCCGAGCAGGTCGAGAGCGACGGTGGCCAGACCCAGTGCGGAGACCACGAAGAACACGACCAGCATCGGTCCGAGTTCCTCGGTCACCTGGGACCTGGCGACGGCGGTCCGCACCAGGCCCACCCGGGCCGCCGCGTCCGGAGGCACGTGCGGGAAGTCCCGCTCGATGATGCGTTCGGCCAGGCCGCGCCGGCGGCGGCGGGTGAGCAGGACGGTGGCGGCGGCCGCCGCGGTGACGATCAGCAGCGCGGCCAGCCCGGCGAGCGCCGCCCACCAGTACGCGACCGGCGGCTCCAGGGGGCCGAAGGCGGGCGGATTCGGCCGGATCGGATCGGGGATGTAGCCCCGGTCGAGCTGGTCGGCGACGCGGAAGACCAGCGTGGCGGTGAAGGCCGCGGCGATGCTGACCGACATGGCCGAGACGACCGGCGTGCCGAGTCCGCGTAGCAGTGGCCTGCTCTCGGTCGGGGCCGCCTGCCGGCGTGACCGCGCGAGGGTGACCACGGCGATCGCCACCAGCAGGACGCCCTGCGTCGCGATCAGGCCGGCCGTGCTGCCCTCGTAGCCCGGTAGTTGCCCGACCACCGCCTCGTGGATCGAGCGGGTGAATATCGCGTACGCCAGGCTCAGGCCGGTCACCGCGGCGACGGCCGCCCACAGCGGGCGCAGCAGGCGCCGGGCCTGCGCCGGGCCGGCCGGCACGGGTAGGCAGAGCAGCGCCGCACAGAACGCCACCAGCGCGGCGGCGGCGTAGAGCAGCAGCAGCCGGATCGTGCCGTTCTCGTCGCCGGACAGGCCGGCGAGCAGGCTGACGTCGACCGTGCCGGCGCCGATCCCGACGTGGACCTGGCGCAGCCAGGAGGTGATCCGTTCATCGTCCCAGAAGCCGGGCGTGGAGAGGCTCTCGGTCTGCTCGGAGGGCTTCGGTTCCGGTGAGGTCGGGCCGAAGCCCTCGAACGCCTGCGCCGACCGGGCCCCGATCGTCCAGCACAGGCGCAGCGCCAGCAGCGGAATCAGCGACAGCAGGGCCAGGCGCGGCCCCACCGGCAGCGTGACGAGCCAGGACAGGTAGGACCGCCCCTGGCGGCACTCGGCGTACGGTACGCACTGCCAGCCGACGAGGTTCACCGTGACACCGATGATCGCGAGCATGAGTGCGGCGGTGAGGCTGCCGGCGAGCAGCCGGCACAGCGCGCCGAGCAGACCGAACCGGTCGGCCGACTTCGGGCGCAGCCAGATCGCGAGGTTGCCGAGCATGAACGGCAACAGCAGCAGCATGGACGCGGTGCGCACGGCGGCGCCGGCGGTCAGCGAACCCCAGCGGTACGCCTCGACGACGATTCCGGGGGCGGCACCGCCGGCCGGACCGGTTCCCGGCCTGGGCCGGTAGAACCCGGCGTGCCGGTCCCCGGCGACGCGCACCACGATCGGGTGGTCGAGGATCTTGTCCGCCGACGCGCCGGACACCCCGTGCACCCGCAACTCGACGGCCTCACCCTCAGGTGCTGTGCCCACGCGGTCAGGGTCACAGACCGGCGACGCCGTCCGCTGCTGAATCTGTTGATTCGTCCGCCTGAATGGGATAAACCGGCATGTTCTATCCCTTTTTGTGCTTAGCTGCACGGAGCAAACAGTGGCCCGGACGGGGGGAGGGATGAGGCGTGCACGGGCGTGAACTGCGGAGCCTGTTGTCCCCGTTCCTCCTGCTGCTGATCCTCGAACGGCCCGGTCACGGGTACGACCTGATCGAGCGGCTCGAGACGATGGGCGTGTCCGACGTCGAGCCGGGCCACGTCTACCGGGTGCTGCGCGGCCTGGAACGCGACCGGTCGGTGACCTCGGCCTGGGAGACGGACCGCACCGGGCCGGCACGCCGGTGCTACACGCTGACCGCCCAGGGGCACGACGACCTCCGCTCCTGGGCCACCCACCTGACCTACCTCAACCAGGTCGTCGACGCCTGCGTACGGCGCTCGGCGGACGCCCTCGATCGGGCGGCCCGGGCCGGGCGTCGCGATCCCTACGCCGTTCGCGGCTGACTGGAGGACCATGCGATCTCCCGTGCCACCCGCGGTCGACGAGGCGTTCGCCCGGCGGCTCGCGCCCGGGGAGGCGCTCGCCGCCGACGCGGAGCGGATCGCCCGGGCCTGCCACGAGATGGCCGTGCGGTTCCACCGTGGCGGCAAGCTGATCGTGTTCGGCAACGGCGGGCCGGCAACGGACGCCCAACACATCGTCGTCGAGTTCGTCCACCCGGTCATCGTGGGCAAGCGGGCGCTGCCGGCGATCTCCCTGACGAACGACGCGGCGACCCTCACCGGGATCGCCCGCGCGGACGGCTTCGACGAGGTGTTCGCGGCGCAGCTTCGGCTGCTCGCCGCACCGGAGGACATCGCGCTCGGCCTGTCCGCCGACGGCCGGTGCGCCAACGTACGCCACGGGCTCGTGACCGCCCGCGACCTGGGCCTGCTCACCGTCGCACTGCTCGGCGGCGACGGTGGTGACATCGCTCGTGACGCGGTCGCCGACCACGTCGTCGTCGCCCGCTCCGACGATCCGTGCATCGTCAAGGAGGTGCACGTGACGATCTATCACATTCTGTGGGAACTGGTGCACGTGTTCTTCGAGCAGCCGGGCGTGCTGGAGCGGGAGGCGGCCCGGTGAGCGGACCGACCGGCCCGGTTCCGGAGTGCCCCGACGACCACTGCATCACCTGCTCGGACGCGGCGGTGACCGTCCGGGTCCGCGAGCTGACCGGTGACGGCCTGGCGGTGGTCGACACCGAGGCCGGCCCGGAGGAAGTCAGCGTCGCCCTGGTCGAGGCGGTGCCGGGCGACATCGTGCTGGTGCATGCCAAGGAGGCGATCGCAGTGGTGGACAGGACCCGATGAGCACCCGGGTCGAAGGCGCCCTCGGGGCGCTCTATCCGTTCCTCGACGAACGCCCGGCCGACGTGGACGCGGTGCTCGCCGCGGTCGCGGCGTCCACCGCCGAGAAGGCCGCGGAGATCGTGGCGTTGCGCGGGTCGCTCGTCGCCGAGCACGGCGAGCGGTTGGTCAACTGCGCCCGTCGCTGCGCCGCGGCCTTCGCGGCCGGCGGCAGGCTGTTCGCCTTCGGCAACGGCGGAAGCAGCACGGACGCCCAGGACGTCGCGCAGCTGTTCCTGCACCCGCCGAAGGCCGCCCGCCCGTTGCCGGCCATCTCGCTGACCCACGACGTCGCCCTGATCACGGCACTCTCCAACGACGTGGGTTTCGACGTGGTCTTCGCCCGGCAGGTGGCGGCGTTCGGCCGCCCCGGGGACATCGCGGTGGCGTTGTCCACCAGCGGCGGCTCGGCCAACGTCCTGCGCGGGCTCGCCGAGGCGGCCCAGCGGGGCCTGGTCACCGTCGGCATCGCCGGATACGACGGCGGCCGGATGGCCGAATCCGACATCGACCACCTGTTCGTGGTGCCGTCCGCATCCGTGCACCGGGTGCAGGAGGCGCAGACCACCCTCTATCACGTGCTCTGGGAACTCATCCAGCAGGCCCTGGCCAGGGAACTCTGACCGGCTGCCATGGGCCAGGTCAGCGTGGCGCGGCTGCACGTCCGCGTCGAGGGCATCGTGCAGGGCGTCGGCTTCCGCCCGTTCGTGCACGCCCTGGCGACGGAACACCGCCTCGCCGGGTTCGTCGGCAACGACACCGGCGGCGTCTTCGTCGAGGTCGAAGGGGACGGGCACCGTCTGGCCGCCTTCGTCGCGGACCTGCACCGCCGCGCACCCGCGCTGGCCCAGGTGGAGCGGGTCACTACCGAACCCGTCGTGCCGACCGGGCAACCCGGCTTCGTCATCGTCACCAGCGTCACCGGCACCGGCCGGGACGCTTTGATCTCCCCGGACACCGCCACCTGCCGGGACTGTCTCGCCGAGCTGTCCGACCCGGCGGACCGCCGGCACGGCTACCCGTTCACCAACTGCACCAACTGCGGGCCGCGCTTCACCATCGTCACGGATGTGCCGTACGACCGGCACGCCACCACCATGGCCGCGTTCCCGCTCTGCCCGGACTGCGCCGCCGAGTACGCGGACCCGACCGACCGCCGCTTCCACGCCGAGCCGGTGTGCTGCCCGATGTGCGGCCCTACCCTGCGGTTCGTCACCGCGGCCGGCGACCCGGTCCCCGGCTCGCCCTTGGACGGCGCGGTGCGGTGGCTGCGCGACGGGCGGATCGTCGCGGTCAAAGGGCTCGGCGGCTACCACCTGGCCGTCCGCGCCGACGACGAACGGGCCGTCGCCACGCTGCGGGCCCGCAAGCACCGCGAGGAGAAGCCGTTCGCCGTGCTGGCCGCCGACCTGGCGGCGGCGCGTGACCTGGTCGACGTGGCACCGGCGGCCGTGCCGGTGCTCACCGGCCCACGGCACCCCGTGGTGCTGCTGCCCCGCCGCCCGGACGCCCCGGTCGCCGCGTCGGTGGCGCCGGACAACCGCGACCTGGGCGTCATGCTGCCGTACACGCCGTTGCACCAGCTGCTGATCGGCCGGCTCGGCATGCCGATCGTGCTGACCAGCGGCAACGTCTCCGACGAACCGATCGCCCACCGCGACGACGACGCCCGGGCGCGGCTGGCGGGCATCGCCGACGGCTTCCTGACGCACGACCGGCGCATCCACGTCCGCACCGACGACTCCGTGGTACGCGTCTTCCGCGGCCGGGAACTGCCGGTGCGCCGGTCCCGGGGGTACGTGCCCGCGCCGGTGACCGTGCCGTGGCGGTTCGACCGGCCGGTGCTCGCCTGCGGCGCCGAGCTGAAGAACACCTTCTGCCTGGCGAAGGGACGCCGCGCCTTCGTCTCGCACCACATCGGTGACCTGGAGAACTTCGAGACGCTGCGGGCGTTCACCGACGGCATCGAGCACTTCGGCCGGCTGTTCGGCATCCGGCCGCAGGTCGTCGCCCACGACCTGCACCCCGAGTACCTGTCGACGAAGTACGCGCTGCGGCGCGAGGACGTCGAGCTGGTCGGCGTGCAGCACCACCACGCCCACATCGCCGCCTGCCTGGCCGACAACGGCGAGCCCGGCCCGGTGCTCGGCGTCGCGTTCGACGGCCTCGGGTACGGCTCGGACGGCACCCTCTGGGGCGGTGAGCTGCTCGTCGCCGACCTGGCCGGGTTTCAGCGGGTCGGCCACCTCGACGCGGTGCCCCTGCCCGGCGGGCCGGCCGCGATCCGTGAGCCGTGGCGGATGGCCGCGGCGTACCTCGACGAGCTGTACGGTGACGCGCCGCCGGACCTGCCGGTGCTGCGACGGAACGAGCGGCGCTGGCCCGCGGTGGTGGCGTTGGCGCGCAGCGGGCTGAACTCGCCGCGAACCTCCAGCGCGGGTCGGCTCTTCGACGCGGTCTCGGCGCTGCTGGACCTGCACGATCGCGTCAGTTACGAGGGGCAGGCCGCCATCGCCCTGGAGCAGCGGGCGGACCGCGACGAGCGCGGCGGCTACCGGGTCGAGGCGTCCGGCCCGGTGCCGCTCGCCGACGTCGGGCGCCAACTGGTCCGCTGCGTGGTCGACGACGTGCTCGCCGGCGTGGACCGGGGCCGGATCGCCGCGCGCTTCCATCACGGCCTCGCGGACGCCGTGGTGCGGGCGGCGGCAGCCGCCCGGGACGGCACGGGTCTGACCAGCGTGGCGCTCTCCGGTGGCGTGTTCCAGAACGTGCTCCTGCTCGACCGCGTCGTGTCCGCGCTGGAGGCAGCGGCGTTCCGCCCGCTCGTGCACTCCCGGGTGCCGCCCAACGACGGCGGCATCTCCCTCGGCCAGGCCGTGGTCGCCGCCGCCCGCCGCTCCGCCGACGTCGGTTGATCAAGAAGTTTGCGTCGGGCCAACGCCGCCGGCAGACGCAAACTCCTTGATCAACAGGGGCGGGCGCGGGGTCAGCAGATGCGGGGGAGGGGGTCTCCGACGAGGAGGTCGACGACGCGGGTGCCGCCGAACGCGGTCTTGAGCAGCACGAGGCCGGGCGGATCGGCGGCGACGTGACCGATGACGGCCGCGTCCTGGCCGAGTTCGTGACGGCGCAGCGCTGTCACGGCCGCCTCCCCTTGCGCCCCGTCGATCACCGCGACGAAGCGTCCCTCACAGGCGACGTAGAGCGGGTCGATGCCGAGCAGCTCGCAGGCCCCGGTGACGGCGGGACGCAGCGGCACCGCGGCCTCGTCGACGACGACGGCGACCTCCGCGGCCTGCGCGACCTCGTTGAGGACGGTCGCCACGCCGCCCCGGGTGGCATCGCGCAGCAGCCGTACGCCGGGCACCGCGTCCAGCAGGGCCGCCACGAGACCGTGCAGCGGCGCGGTGTCCGAGACGAGGTCGGCCTCGATGTCCAGCTCACCGCGGGCGAGCATGACGGTCACGCCGTGGTCGCCGATCGGCCCGGAGACGATGATCGCGTCGCCGGGTCGGACCTGCCCGGCGCCCAACGTCACCGGGCGCTCCAGCAGGCCGACCCCGGCGGTGTTGACGTAGCAGCCGTCGGCCTTGCCGCGCTGCACCACCTTCGTGTCGCCGGTGACCACCTGGACATCGGCCCGCCGCGCCGCCTCGGCCATCGAGGCGGTGATCCGTTGCAGGTCGGCGACGGGAAAGCCCTCCTCGAGGATGAACCCGGCCGACAGGTACAACGGACGGGCGCCGCTCACCGCGAGGTCGTTGACCGTGCCGTTGACGGCGAGGTCGCCGATGTCCCCGCCGGGGAAGAACAGCGGCGACACCACGTACGAGTCGGTGGTGAAGGCCAGCCGGTCGACGCCCGGGCGGAGCACCGCCGCGTCGTCGAGCGCCTCCAGGATCGGGTTGCGGAACGCCTCGACGAAGATCCCCTCGACCAGGGTGCGGGTCGCCTTCCCGCCCGCGCCGTGCGCGAGGGTGACCCGGGGCTCCCTGATCCTCGGCCTGCGCCGGCGGGCCTGTTCGATCCGCTCCAGCACCTGCTGCTCCGCCGACAGCGGGCCAGGTGCCCGGTCGGCCAGGCCCGCGGCCTCGGCTACGGCGCGCTCGGCCCAGTCCGCGGTGCGTTCGGTCGTCATGTCCGCACCGCCTCCGTCAGTCGCCGCCGGGTGAACCGGCCGAAGTTGTAGTAGGCCGCACAGGCGCCCTCCGAGGAGACCATGCACGTGCCGATGGGCGTCTCGGGCGTGCACGCGGTGCCGAACACCTTGCACTCCCAGGGCTTGAGCACTCCCTTGAGGACCTCGCCGCACTGGCAGGCCTTCGGGTCCGCCACCCGCACCCCGGGCACGTCGAAGAGTCGCTCGGCGTCGAAGGCCGCGTACTCGTCGCGCATCCGCAGCGCGGAGTGGGAGATGAAGCCGAGGCCGCGCCACTCGAAGTACGGCCGCAGCTCCATGACCCGGCCGATGGCCTCCAGCGCCCGCAGGTTGCCGTCCCAGGGCACCACCCGGGTGTACTGGTTCTCCACCTCGCAGCGGCCGTCGGCGAGCTGCTTGAGCAGCAGGTAGATCGACTGCAGGAGGTCCAGCGGCTCGAAGCCGGCGCACACCAGCGGCTTGCCGTAGCCGCGGGCGATGAACTCGTACGGCCGGCACCCGATGACCGTGGAGACGTGCCCGGGCCCGAGGAAGCCGTCGAGGCGCAGGTCCGGTGAGTCGAGGATCGCCTTGATCGCCGGCAGGATCGTGACGTGGTTGCAGAAGACCGAGAAGTTGTCGATCCCCTCGGCGGCCGCCCGCAGCACGGTCATCGCCGTCGACGGTGAGGTGGTCTCGAACCCGATCGCCATGAACACGACCCGGCGGTCCGGATTGTTCCGGGCGATCTTCAGGGCGTCCAGCGGCGAGTACACCATGCGGATGTCGGCGCCGGAGGCCTTGGCGTCGAAGAACGAGCCGTTCCCGCCGGGCACCCGCATCATGTCGCCGAACGCCGTCAGGATGACCCCGGGCTCGTGGGCGATCGCGATGGCGTCGTCCACCCGGCCCATCGGGATCACGCACACCGGGCAGCCCGGCCCGTGTACCAGCGAGACATTCTCCGGCAGGTAGTCCTCGATCCCGTGCTTGTAGATGGTGTGCGTGTGGCCGCCGCAGACCTCCATGAACTTGTACTGCCGGCCCGGCTCGCACAACGCGGCGATCTGGGTGGCCAACGCCCGGGCCCGGTCCGCGTCGCGGTACTCGTCAACGAAACGCATCTGGTCGTTTCCCTAGGTGATGTCGGACTCGGCGAGCGCCTGCAGCTCGTCGGTGTACGCCTGCCCGAGGCCGTTCAACAATGTCAACGTGGCGGCGGCCTCGGCTTCGTCGATCTTCGACATGGCGAACCCGACGTGGACGAGCACCCAGTCGCCGATGCCCACCTGGTCCTGGCCGAGCAGGCCGATGTTGATCGCCCGCCGGACGCCCACGACGTCCACGATGGCGAGATCGTCGTGACCGGCCTTGATCTCGACGATCTCGCCCGGGATCCCTAGACACATCGGCTGGTTCGCCCTTCCCGCTCACATCTTCTCGATCTTCAGGTAGCGCCGTACCGCCGGCAGTTCCTTCCAGAACAGGCCGACAACGGCCGCGCCGGCCAGCAGCGCGAACAGCTTCCGCATGGCTCATCTCCTCCTCGGTCCCGCCCGGCTCCGCTCAGCCCGGCGGGAGGTTCGGCATGATCGGCAGGATCGGGCCGTGTTTCTTGGGCCGGATACCGGTCGAGCGGCGGGCGTCCACCGTTCCGTCGTCGTGGTGACCGGCCTGCCTCGTTCTCCGCGAGTTGCCCTCCTCGATGCCCTTGGTGTGCGCCGGCGCGTCGAGTTCGACATCGGGATCGCCGACCCGGATCTCGCCCATTCCTGCCCCCTTCATCCGTGGTTGCCGGACGGCCGACCGTGCCGCCGGCCGAGGTCGTCGAAGAACCGGGGGATCTCCCGCCACACCGCGCCGCCCCCCGACATGCCGGTCCAGTGCCGGCGGATGAGCGCCACCAGCCGGAAGCAGTCGTCGACCGGCACCAGCCACTGTTGGCCGGCGCCGTGGCGCGTGCCCGCCCACACCAGCAGCGCCTCCACCCGTGGTCTCAGCTCGGCGAGCGCGGGGGATCGCGCCTCGGCGGCCCGCCAGGCATCGGCGTCGATCTCCGACTCGGTCGTGCCGAGGGGACTCGGGTAGTGCCCGAACACCCGGCCGTCACGCTGCTTGACGAAGAACGCCAGACCGACCGGCACGCCGAGCTCGTCGGCGGCCGGACCCGCCAACCGGGTGCCGCGGGTGGGCACGAGCTGGTACCGCTCGCCGCCGGCCGCCTCCCGGTCGAACAGCAGGGAGCACGGCGCGCAGGCGCAGATCAACTCCCGGTCCTGCTCGTCCCACACGTGCCGGTGCTCCGCGCCGACCGGGCCGGCGCACATTCCGCACCGTTCGGCCGAGGCCGTACGCTGCCCGGCACGGCGGATCGCCCGGCGCAGCGCGCCGGTCGTCACGCCGTGCCTCCCGGCGTCGGCGGCCCGGCGACCTGCGGCATCCGGTCGCCCGCCGCCGGCCGACCGGCCGGCGTCCCGTCGGGCCGCCGCCACAGGGTGGCGACCGGGATCAACGCCGGAGCCGCCGCGGGGGCCACCACGTCGACCGTGGAAAGCTCCGGGGCGAACGTCAACACCTGTTCCCGTACGAGGTCACGTAGGGCCGCGGTGCCGCACGAACTCGCCGACAGGCTGATCGTCGCCACCTCGTCCCCGACGCCGACGAGCGTGATCTCGGCGCCTTGCGTGCGCAGCTGCGGCCGCAGATCGTCCACCGCCCGGGCCACGCGCCGGTCCAGCGGATCCGGGTGGATGCGGTGCAACAGCAGCAGGTGCCGCAGCAGCTCGTCGGCGGTGAGCCGGTCGAGCGCGGGACCGCTGTCCGCGACGAGGTCGGTGACCCGGGCCAGCGCCTCGCCGTACACCCCGGTCAGCAGCTCGACGGCCTCCAGCGCCAGCTCGGCGGTGCGCCCGGGGGTCTGCTCCAGCTGACCGAGCACGGTGTCCAGGCGGGCCAGCCGCGGCTCGACGGCCCCGTCGTCGAGCCGCTGCACGTCCGGCTGTTCAGCCATGCGAGGCACCGAACATCGGTGAGTGGATCTTTTTGAGGGTACGGCCGCCGCCGACGTACATGTGCACCCCGCACGGCAGGCAGGGGTCGAAGCTGCGTACCGCGCGCATGATGTCCACGCCCTTGAAGTTGTCCGGGCCGTTCTCCTCGAAGATCGGGGTGTTCTGGATCGCGTCCTCGTACGGTCCGGGCGTGCCGTAGCTGTCGCGGGGACTGCCGTTCCACGGCGTCGGCGGATACGGGTGGTAGTTGGCGATCTTGCGGTCCCGGATCACGATGTGGTGCGACAGGATCCCCCGGACGGCCTCGTGGAAGCCGCAGCCGATGGCCTCGTCCGGCACCTCGAACTCGGCGAAGACCCGCATGTCGCCGCCGCGCATCCGCGCCATCGCCTGCTCCAGGAAGTGCAGCGCCATCGCCGCGGCGTACGCGATGAAGTAGGCGCGCGAGCGGTCCCGCTCCAGCGCGTTGGACCAGCGCGGGATCTTCCACTCCAACGTCGTCTCGGGCAGGGTCCGGCTCTTCGGCAGCGAGATCAGCACACTGTGCCCGGTCGACTTGACGTACGGCGTGTCGACCAGCTTCGCCAGCGCGGTGGTGTACAGCCGGGCGAAGCAGCCGCCGCCGGTGTCCAGTGCGAGATGCTGCCCGCTGTTCTTGTCGAACCAGCGGGGGCTCATCACCCAGCTGTACTTGTCGTTGAAGTCGCGCTTGCCGGGATCCGGGAGGGTGGTCTGGTTCCAGGGGTGGCGGATGTCGACCGGGTTGCCGAGCGGGTCGTACCTGACGAACGGTTCCTCCTGGCCGGCCCAGTCCTTGTAGTAGGAGCTGCCGAGCAGGATCCGCATGCCGAGGTTGATGTCGACCAGGTCGGTGGTGAGCAGCTTGCCGTCGACGACGATGCCGGGGGTGACGTGCATCGCCCGCCCCCAGTTCGACATGTTCTCGTAGCGGTAGTCGACGACGTCGGGGTCCTGGAAGGAGCCCCAGCAGCCGAGCAGGACCCGGCGCCGGCCGACCTCCTCGTAGCCGGGCAGCGCCTCGTACCAGAAGTCGAAGATGTCGTCGTTCATGGCGACGGCCTTCTTGACGAAGTCCAGGATGCTGATCAGCCGGCTCAGGTAGTCGGTGAACAGGGTCGGCTGCGGCATGGTGCCGACGCCGCCGGGGTAGACCGTCGACGGGTGGACGTGCCGGCCCTCCATGAGGCAGAACATCTCCCGGGTGGTCCGGCTGACCTTCAGTGCCTCCTTGTAGACCTCGCCCTCGAACGGGTTGTAGGCCCGCATGATGTCGGCGATCGTCCGGTAGCCGTGGATGTCGCGGCCCGGCGCGGCGGTGGCCTCCGCGCGGGCGAGGACGCTGGGGTTGGTCTGCTTGACCATCGCCTCGCAGAAGTCGACGAAGACGAGATTGTCCTGGAAGAGGGTGTGGTCGAACATGTACTCGGCGGCCTCGCCGAGGTTGATGATCCACTCGGCCAGCGGCGGGGTCTTGATGCCGTATGCCATGTTCTGCGCGTACACCGAGCAGGTCGTGTGGTTGTCGCCGCAGATGCCGCAGATCCGGCTGGTGATGAACCCGGCGTCGCGCGGGT
Organism: Micromonospora sp. NPDC093277; assembly: GCF_044765245.1. Taxonomy (NCBI): domain Bacteria; kingdom Bacillati; phylum Actinomycetota; class Actinomycetes; order Micromonosporales; family Micromonosporaceae; genus Micromonospora; species Micromonospora sp. NPDC093277. The sequence continues at coordinate 153,318 of NZ_JBIWJO010000002.1, read as the reverse complement.
CCTTGCCCTTCATGAACACCGAGTAGCCGCGGAACAGCGATGACGTGGTGTGGCACTCGGCGACCACGCGGTTCGCGAAGTCGATCTTCGTGTAGACGCCGAGGTTGCCGATGATCCGGGTGATCGGATCCCACGCCATCTCCACCAGTTCGCCGGGTTTCGCGGCGGCGGCCGGCTTCGGTTTCGTCGCGGTCAAGGTTTGTTCCTCTCCATCGCGGCCTGTCGGCGGGGATCCGCCGGACCGTACGGACGCCACCGGGGGTTGTAGCCGCTGGTGAGCTCGGGACCGTTGTGGTGCCACTTCGGTTCCCGGTTCGCGGTGGCGTTGGTGATGCCGCGCAGCCGGCGGACCAGGGCGCCGTACGGCTTGATGAGCAGTGCGGACAGGCTGCCGCCGGGTGGGATGTCCATGAACGGCATGAACTTGTCGGGGAAGCCCGGCATGGTACAGCCGATGCAGATGCCGCCGACGTTGGGGCAGCCACCCACGCCGCCCATCCAGCCGCGCTTGGGGACGTTGCAGTTGATGACCGGCCCCCAGCAGCCGATCCTGACCTGGCACTTGGGTGAGTTGTAGTCCTTGGCGAAGTCGGCCTGCTCGTAGTAGGCGGCCCGGTCGCAGCCCTCGTGCACCGTCTTGCCGAACAGCCACTGCGGCCGCAGCATGTGGTCCAGCGGCGGGGGCGGCGCCGAGCCGGCGGCGTGGTAGAGCACCCAGGTCAGGGTCTCCATGAAGTTCTCCGGCTGGATCGGGCAGCCGGGCACGTTGACGATCGGCAGGCCGCCCTGCGACCGGAAGTCCCAGCCGAGGTAGTCGGCCAGGCCCATGCACCCGGTCGGGTTGCCCGCCATGGCGTGGATGCCGCCGTACGCCGCGCACGTGCCGGCGGCGACGACCGCCCACGCCTTCGGCGCAAGCTGGTCGATCCACCAGTTCAGGGTCAGCGGCTCACCGGTGCGCTCGTCGTTGCCGAACGAGGTCCAGTACCCGTCGCCGTTGATGTTCTCGTTCGGGATCGACCCCTCGATGACCAGGATGAACGGCTCGCGCATCTCGCCACGGGCCGCCCTCCGGTACGGCGCGAGGAACTCCTCGCCGCCAGCCGCCGGCGACAACACCTTGTTGTGCAGGTTGACCTTGGGCAGACCGGGGACGAGACCGAGCACGACGTCCTCGATCGCCGGCTGCTCGGACGCCGTCATCGACACGGAGTCCCCGTCACAACTCATGCCCTCGGAGATCCACAGAATGGTGACCTCGTCGAACCCGTTCTCCTGCGGGATCACCGCGGTGTCGCGCGTCTGCTGTGTCATGTGCGGGGCCTCCCTTGCATCCGATCCCGGAGCCGGTCGTAGATGGCCGCCACCGGCGCCGCGACGGCCAGCGCCGGTGGCTCGTCCGGCGCGTGCGGGTGCGGGCGCGTCGGGGCGCGCTGCTTGCCCTGGTCGATCTCCTGGCCCAGCTCGCGGAGGGCCTGCTCGTCGGCCTGCGAGCACAGCAACGGCATGAGCTCGTTCTCGTCGTCGTGCACATGCCGGGCCACGGCGGAGGACAGCCGCTCCATCAGCTCGTCCTGCCCGGGATCGCCGGCCCGGCAGCGGTCCAGGTCGAGCAGCAACGCCTTGATCGGCTGATGTCCGGCGAGGTGCCGGTCGACCTGCCCGTCGGCCAGCACCCTGGCGGCGAACGGGTAGAAGAGCACCTCCTCGAGCGCGGCGTGCTTCGACAGTTCGCGGACGAGGATCTCCACGACGGCACGGCGCTGCGCGGCCGATTTCGCCGCCCGATAGTCGCGGAACAGCTGTTCGACCACGCGATGGTCGTGCCGCAGCAGTTCGGTGGCCTCCATCAGACCGCTCCCAGTGCGGCGGCGTCCACCGTGATGGACTCCAGCACGACGTCGTCGTCGCCGGTGACATCGATGTCGACGCCCCCGCACTGCGGGCAGGCCACCATCGCGAGGTGGTCGGTGATCGGGCCGTCGCGACCGCATTCGTGACAGCGGACCGTCATCGGTTCCAGGACGAGATCGACGGCGGTGTCCGCGGCGACCGTGCCGGCCGCGGCGACCCGGATGCCCTGCGTGACGACAGCGGGGTCGACCGGGTGGCCGCCGATCCGTACCCGCAGGCCGGTGACCCGGCGCCCGGCGGCTCGGCGTACCGCCGCCGCCACGATCGCCTCCGACAGACCTGTCTCATGCATCGGCGGTCACCCCCTTCTCGGCTGCTCTCTGCTCGGAACGCTCCTGCTGACCGGTCTCTTCGGCGAGCCGCGCGGCCTGCTCCTGCGCGATCCCGACCACCGTCCGGACCGCCTCGTCGACCGCGCCGGCGACCGGCGCCGACAGCCCCATCCGCTCGTCGAGGACGGCGGGTTGGCAGCCCACCACGAGGACGCGACCGATGCTGCCGCCGAGGCTGCGCAGCAGGCGCAGCACCGACTCGGGATCCATGCCGTGCCCGTCGGCGGCCGGCGCCTCCAGCACGTCCGACGGCCGCAGGGTCCAGCCGGGGTCGTCGAGATCCACCTGCAGGACGGCCAGCGTCCCGGGTGGTTCGTCCAACGGCAACGCGTCCACCAGGACCAGCACGTCGTGGCGGCCGTCCAGCAGATCGTAGGCCAGGTGCATGCCCCGGATCCCGTAATCGGACACATCCACCCGGGCCGGGAGGACGGCGTCCCGCAGGCGCCCGACCACCTCCACGCCGAACGCGTCGTCGCCGAGGAAGATGTTGCCGATGCCGGCCACCAGGACCCGCCCGCCCCCGCTCATCGCGACCGGACCTCTCCGGCCGGGACCTCGCCGGACCTGACCTCTCGCGACGGGACCTCGCCGGACGGGACCTCTCCGGGGTGGGCCTCGACCGCTTCGGGCAGCGGTTCGACCTCGTCGGGGCGGAAGTGCCGCAGGCGGCCGTACCACTGGTGCAGGTCCGCGCCCGGGTCGTCGTCGACGGTCACGGCCAGGAACCGCGTCCCGTCCACGTCGAGGAGCACCTGCGCCACCTGGGCGGTACGGCCGGCCAGGAACATGTCGTGCGCGTCGGTGCCCCGCCGGCGCGGTCTCAGCCGGACCCGGCTACCGCGCCCCAGCCGGGTGCCCGCCACGAGGACGGTCTCGGCTTCGGGCTCGACCGCCGGTTCGGCCCCGGGCTCCCACCAGGAGGTCCGTTCGGCGGCCTCGGCGGCCTCGGCGGGCGGGCGGGCGGGTGCCAGCGAGCGGATGGCGCCGTGCAGCCGTTCGAGGACCTCGGGCGGCATCGTCTCCACCCGGTCGAGAAGCGCCGCGGCGCGGGGGTCGGTCGCCCGGACCTCGCGCTTCTCGGCGTCGGAGAGGGTGAGCGTACGCAGCGACAGGATCTCGTCGATCTCGGTCGCGTCGTGCAGGTCACCCGGGCTCTCCGGGGCGATCCGCGGATGGTCGTAGAGGATGACGGGTGACGACAGGAGGGCGTCGGCGGCGCCCGGCTCACCGGCGAGCACCGGAAAGGTGTGCACGTTCCGGCACTCCCGGGCCGCGTCCGCCGCCCACTCGGGCGGGTCGAGCAGCGACAGGAACCGACCCTGGTCGACGGCGATCAGGGTGTGCGTCGCGAGCAGGCAGCACCGCAGCGCCTCGGCACGCCGGCTGCCGGCCGGGGTCGACCGGTCGGTGTTCTCGACGCGCACCGTGAGCCGCAGCAACCGGAACGGCGCCTGACACGGGTCGACGGAGACGCTGACCGACGCGGACAGCGGAGAACGGCGGCGCACCACCCGCCCCACCGGCTCACCCCGCCCGTCGGCCAGCACCTCGACGTCCTCGCCTCCGGGCACCCGGACGTCGAACCGGTGCCCGCGCCGTAGCTCGCCGACCGGGGCTTCGGTGTCGAACTCCTGCGGGACCGCCTCGTCGAAGCTGAGTTCGGTGCGACCGCCGACCTCGACGCGGTCGACCGGCCGGTGGCCGCCGCCGGCAGTCCGCTCCTCGACCGCCTTGCGTTGCAGGTGCAGGAAGCGCAGCCTGATCCGGACGATCGCGCTGTCCGGGGCTTCCATCAGGCTCTGGGTCTGCTGCCACGGCGACTCCGCCGAGCCCGCCACGCCGCTGTCGACCAGGCCGTGCGCCTCACCCCAGGCGGGCGGTACGAGGACACCGAACTGCCACCGCACCCGGTTCTTCCCCGACGACCGCCGGTAGGGGTAGAGCAAGTAGCCCTCGTACAGGATCGCGTCGGCGACCGCCTCGGCGCTGCCGAAGCCGGCGCTCGAACAGCGCGGATGCATGCCGTCAACCCCCTCGGTGCGAACCGTCACCCCGGTCTAGCCCGGCGCGGGGGGTGTCCGTAAGTGCACGGCGTTCCTAGGCGACGACGGCAGTCACCGGACCGGGTGGGTGTCGCGTCGGGGGAGGCCGGTCGAGGACGGTCGTCAGCGCAGGCGGTGGTCGAGGGCGGTGTGGCGGCGTCCGGCGCCGACCGTGCGTACGGCGGCGGCGAGGGCGCGGCGGGAGCCGACGAGGACCACGAGCCGCCGGGCGCGGGTGACGGCGGTGTAGAGCAGATTGCGTTGCAGCATCATCCACGCGCTGGTGGTCAGGGGGATCACCACCGAGGGATACTCGGAGCCCTGGGAACGGTGGATGGTCATCGCGTACGCGTGGGCGAGTTCGTCGAGCTCGTCGAAGTCGTAGTCGATGCTCTCGTCCTCGTCGGTGCGCACCGTGAGGGTCTGCTCCTCGGTGGAGAGGGCGGTGACGACGCCGAGCGTGCCGTTGAAGACGCCGGCCCGCCCCTTGTCGTAGTTGTTGCGGATCTGGGTGACCTTGTCGCCGACCCGGAACACCCGCCCACCCATCCGCCGTTCGGGTTGGCCTTCGCGGTGCGGGGTGAGGCGTTGCTGCAACAGGGTGTTGAGGGCGCCAGCGCCGGCGGGACCGCGGTGCATCGGGGTGAGCACCTGCACGTCCCGGCGGGGGTCGAGCCCGAACTTCGCCGGTACGCGGGCACAGGCGACGTCGACGGTCAGGGTGGCGGCGGCGTCGGTGTCGTCGCAGGCGAACAGGAAGAAGTCCGGCAGGCCGTGCAGGATGGGTGGGCGTCCGGAGTTGATGCGGTGGGCGTTGGTGACCACGCCGGACTGGGCGGCCTGGCGGAAGATCTGCGTCAGCCGTACCCGCGGGACGGCCGGGGCGGCGAGCAGGTCGCGCAGGACCTCACCCGCGCCGACGGAGGGGAGCTGGTCGACGTCGCCGACGAGGAGCAGGTGCGCCCCGGGCGGGACGGCCTTGACGAGCTTGTTGGCCAGGATCAGGTCGAGCATGGAGGCCTCGTCGACGACGAGCAGGTCGACGTCGAGGGGGTTGTCCCGGTCGTAGGAGGCTTCCCCTCCGGGGCGTAGCTGGAGCAGCCGGTGCACCGTGGCGGCGGGTTGGCCGGTCAGCTCGGACAGCCGCTTGGCGGCGCGGCCGGTCGGCGCGACGAGGGTCACCTTGGCCTTCTTCGCGGCAGCCAGCTCGACGATCGAGCGGACGGTGAAACTCTTGCCGCAGCCCGGCCCGCCGGTCAGCACCGCCACCTTCGACGTGAGGGCGAGCCGGACCGCCTGTTCCTGCTCCGGGGCCAGGTCCGCGCCGGTGCGCGCCTTCAGCCAGGTGAGGGCCCTGCCCCAGTCGACGCCTTCGAAATGCGGCAGCCGGTCGGCCCGGTCACCGAGCAGCCGTAGCAGCGAGGAGGCGAGGGACTGCTCGGCGCGGTGGAACGGCACCAGGTACACCGCCTGCACCGGCTCGCCCGCACCGTTCGGCAGCGTCTCCCGGACGACACCCTCGTCGGCCACCAGGTCGTCGAGGCAGCGGGTGACGAGATCGCCCGGTACGTCGAGGATCTTCGTGGCGTCGGCGACGAGTTCGGGCGCGGGAAGATAGCAGTGGCCGTTGTCGGTGGCCTCGGAGAGGGTGTAGCGCAGGCCGGCCATGACCCGCTGGGGGCTGTCGTGGGGGATGCCGACGGCCTGGGCGATGGTGTCGGCGGTCTTGAATCCGATGCCCCACACGTCGGCGGCCAGCCGGTACGGCTCCTTCGTCACGACGTCGACGGACGCGTCGCCGTACTGCTTGTAGATCCGTACCGCCAGCGACGTCGACACCCCGACCCCCTGCAGGAAGACCATCACCTCCTTGATGGCCTTCTGCTCCTCCCACGCGGTGGTGATCTTCGCGGTGCGCTTCGGTCCCAGGCCGGGCACCTCGACCAGCCGGGCCGGTTCGTCCTCGATGACCCGCAGGGTGTCCAGGCCGAAGTGGGCCACGATCCGCTCGGCGAAGACCGGGCCGATGCCCTTGACCAGGCCGGAGCCGAGGTAGCGCTGGATGCCCTGGACGGTGGCCGGCAGCACGGTGGTGTAGGTGTCGACCTCGAACTGCCGCCCGTACCTCGGGTGCGACGACCAGCGGCCGTGCAGCCGCAGGCTCTCCCCGGGCTGTGCCCCGAGCAGCGCGCCGACCACCGTCAACAGGTCACTGCCGCGCTCGGTGGCGACGCGGGCCACGGTGTACCCGGTCTCCTCGTTGACGTAGGTCAGCCGCTCCAGCACCGCGTCCAGCACGGCCAGCGGGGGACGAGCAGGGACAGTCACCCGCCTATCGTGCCGGTTGGTCCACCATGGCCGTCACCGCGGTCGGTACTGCGCGTTCGCATACCTGCCGTGGGCAGGTCACCTCGTGTTCCTCTCGATCGACGAGATTGGCCCCGACAAGTCTCCCGGACGAAGGAGCGAGGGCCATGGGTCACGGCCACACCCATCATCACCACGCGCACCCGGAGCACGCCGTCGGCGGTGACCTGCCGACGGCGCTGGACACGTCCGTACCCGACAGTGAGCTCTCGCCGGCGGACCTGTCCCGGCGCGGCTTCCTGCGCAACGCCGGCCTGCTCGGCGCCGGCGCCGCCGCGACCGTGCTGGCCACCCCCGGGCTCGCGCACGCCAACCAGAACGAGGACCAGGACCAGAACCAGGACCGCCGGCGCACCGGCGGGTTCCAGTGGCTGGCCGGCGACCACCACATCCACACCCAGCACAGCTCCGACGGCATGTACCGGGTCATCGACCAGGCACGGCATGCGCGGGCCAACGGCCTGGACTGGATGGTCGTCACCGACCACGGCAGCGAGGCGCACGCCAAGATCGGCGTGGAGAAGGTCAACCCGGACATCGTGGCCACTCGCGCGCAGCTCAGGGACCTGCTCGTCTACCAGGGCCTGGAGTGGAACATCCCGGCCGCCGAGCACGGCACGGTCTTCGTCAGCCCCGGCCGCAACGAGGTCGCCGTGCTGAAGGAGTTCGAGAACGCGTACGACGGCACGGTGGTCAACGCCAACGACCCCACCCCGGCCAACGAGGCGCTCGCCATCGCCGGAATCAAGTTCCTCGGCGACGCGGTCCGCCGCCGCCGGGTCGACGCCGCCCTGTTCCTGGCCAACCACCCGGCCCGCCGTGGCGTCGACTCGCCGCACGAGATCCGTGGCTGGCGCGACGCCGACCCCAGCGTGGCGATCGGCATGGAGGGCGCGCCCGGCCATCAGGCCGCCGGCATCCCGAAGCCGGAGGGTGCGGGCGGCGGCCGCGGCTACTACGAGGGCAGCCCGTCGGCGGCCTCCTTCCCCGGGTACCCGCTGGAGAGCTACCGCACCTGGGGCGGCTTCGACTGGATGACCTCGACCGTCGGCGGGCTGTGGGACAGCCTGCTCGCCGAGGGTAAGGCCTGGTGGATCAGCGCCAACTCCGACTCGCACGTCAACTACCTGGACACCGCGATGCGGGGGCCGAACAGCGACTTCGCCGCGAACGGCCGCTACAACGACCCGGTGCACGGCCCGCTGCTCACCACGGCCGGCGACTTCTGGCCGGGCCAGTACAGCCGTACGCACGTCGGGGCGGAGTCGTTCGACTACCGCGCGGTGATGGCTGGGCTGCGGGCCGGGCGGGTCTGGGTCGACCACGGCGGGCTGATCAGCGGGCTCGACGTACGGGCCCGGGAGGCCGGCGACCGGCGGCCGAACTCGGGTACGCCGCTCGGTGGCGTCCTGCGGGTGCGCCGCGGCACCGCCGTCGAGCTGACCATCGACATCGATCTGGCGACGACGCCGAACTGGTCCCAGTTCGTGCCGGTGCTGGCCCGGGTCGACGTCATCGCCGGCGCCGTCACCGGCCCGGTGGCCGACGGCGACACGTTCACCGCCCCGAACACCCGCGTGGTCAAGTCGTTCGAGGTGACCAGGGGGAGCGCGCGGGCGTCGTTCACCTACTCGTTCGGCAAGGTGACCGAGCCGTTCTACGTGCGGCTGCGGGGCACCGACGGCAACCGCGGTACGCCCGGCCTGATGGGCGCCGGGGTGGACCCGTTCGGGCCGGCGATGGACGTGATGGGTGCCGCCGACCCGTGGACCGACCTGTGGTTCTACGCCAACCCGATCTGGGTGCTGCCCCAGTGAGAACGGTCGGCCTCAGCCTGGGGCACCGGACCGACGAGGAGGCCGAGCACTGGCTGCGCGACACCGTGCGCCCGCTCGGCCTCCCCGGCATGGTCGCCTGCACCCACCTGGTACGCGAGCCCTGGCCGCACGTCGCGATCAGCCTGACCGTGGCGAAGGCGGACGTGGGTAGGGCCGGACCGGGCCGCGGGACGTCACCGGCGGGCCGGCCGTCCTGGCTGCCGGCGACCCCGGCAGAGCTGTGCGCGGCGGCCGAGTACGCCGCGACCGAACATGCCGCGCTGCGCTCGGGTCGGGCGGTGCTCTTCCCCGGGGTGGAGCGGCTGACGGGCGCGGTCACGGTGGGTGAGCTGTTGGCCGCGAGCGCGATCGACCAGGTCATCCTGCTGGGCGGCGAGCCGGCCGACGCCGAGGATCTGGTGCTGACTCGCGACTTCGTCCGGCCGCAGTGGCGCGACCGGTTGCTCACGCTGATCGTCACGCCGGCGGGGCCGGGTCGGGTGGCCCCCTTCGAGGTGCCCAACCCCACCCCGTGCTGCGCCGATCACTGACGATGCCGGGTGGCGGCCGCCGGCCCGTCGGCTCCCCTTGAAGCGGGGCGACGGCGGGCCGGGGGACGGCCGCCACCACCACGGCGCTCGGCGGCGCGCCCGGGCCGCTTTCGCCAATCGGACCGCGCTCATCCCGTAGGCGATTACCGTACGTTAACGTGACCATCTTTCGCGTAATGCTCGGCGCGATTCTCGCCGTGCCCACCGTGGTGGTCGTGCCAGCGGTGCCCGCGGCGGCCGCGCCGCAGGTGTCCTGCCCGGCCGTGAAGCCGCCGGTGCCCCCGCCCACCGCGCCGCCCCCGCCGGCGGTCGACGCCGTCCAGGCAACGGTCGGCGGTGCGGCGCTGGCGACGGCCGGGCTGGCCGTGCCGGCGGGTGCGCCGGCGGTGCCGGCGGTGACCGCCACCTCATGGCTCGTGGCGGACCTCGACCGTGGGGTGGTCCTGGGCGGGTGCGGCCCCCACGAGTACCGGGCACCGGCGAGCGTGCAGAAGCTGTTGCTGGCGGAGACCCTGATGCCCCGTCTCGATCCGGCCCAGGTGGTCGAGGTGAGCCGGGATGACCTGCGCGATCTCGATCCGGCCAGCTCGCTGATGGGACTGGTGGACGGCGGCCGGTACTCGATCGAGAGCCTGTGGCTGGGACTCCTCCTCAAGTCCGGCAACGACGCGGCCAACGTGCTGGCCCGGGTCGGCGGCGGCAACGCCGGCCGGCCGGGCGGCGTGCAGGCGATGAACGACGAGGCGCACCGGCTGCGCGCCAACCAGACCCACGCGGCCACGCCCTCCGGCCTGGACGGCGCCGGCCAGTACACCAGTGCGTACGACCTCGCGCTGATCGCCCGGGCCGCGTTCGCCCGCGAGGACTTCCGGCGGTACATCGCCACCAGAACGGCGCAGATACCGGGCGAGCCGGGAACCCCGGCGCTCGCGCTCACCCACGATCTCACGCTGCTGGACAGTTACCCGGGGACGCTCGGCGGCAAGACCGGTTTCACCGACCTGGCCCGGCAGACGTACGTCGGGGTGGCGGAACGCGACGGCCGGCGGCTCGCGGTGACCCTGCTCGGTGCGGAGACCGCGCCGCTGGGCAGCCTCGGGGAGGCGTCAGCCCTGCTCAACTGGGGCTACGGCCTGGCGCCCGACGCGTCCGTCGGCCGTCTCGTCACACCCGACGACAAGAAGGACGACCACGCCGTCGCCGCGGCGCACGGCGACCGGCGCGGCGGGGCCGTGAACTGGTCGACGTGGTCGCTGCCGACCGGCCTCGCCCTCGGTGCGGCAGTCGTCCTGGCCGTCTTCGTGCTGGTGATTCCCTGGCGACGCGTGACCGCGCGCCGCCGATCCCGCGACCGGTGACCCGCTGAACCCGGTCCGGGCGGTGGTTTCCGGTGCGGGAGACCCGTCCGGGTCCGGCCGGCCCACGAATCAGGCCGGCCGGACCCGGACGCGCGATCAGGCCACCACGGACCGCAGCGGAATCTGCTCGTCCCGCAGGGCGCGCACCAGGTCATTCACGAACGGGTGCTCGTCGGCCTGGAGACCGTCCGGGTTCGGGATCACCAGGTAGGCGGAGGAGTCGGCCACGGACACCCGGGCGGTGTCGGTGAACCCGGCCACCACCTGCCGGGTACGGTCCAGGTCGCCGGCCGCCACCTCGATGGTGATCGGCCGCCATTCGCCGCCCAGGTTCTCCGGGGCCGGCGCGGCCGCGGCGGCAGCGCGGACCGGGTCGACCCCGGCCGCACGCTGTGGCGCGACGGTACGCGCCGACGCCCCGCCCGCGCTCGGGTAGAGCAGCGCGTTCGCCACCAGATGCAGACCGTTCTCGTTGTACGCCCGGAACAGCGGGTTGAACGCGAACAGCACCGCCCGGCCGGCGCCGGTCGGCTCGTCCACCAGCGCCACCGAGCCCTTGAGCGCGTCACCGTGGACCGTGTAGCCGTTGGCCCAGAAGGTGTCGCCGGACGGGTAGCTGAGCACGTTGGTGCCGGTGCTGCTCGGGCTCAGGATCGGGTCGCCGTTGTTGAACTCGAAGTCCTCCGCCGGACGGCCCAGCGCGACCGGGCTGTCCTGGCTGACGTCGACCCGCAGGTGGGAGCCGATCACCTGGTAGCCGCTCGGCTTCTGCCGCTCGACGGTCGAGGTGAGCCCGGCGGCGCGGGCCATCCGGGTGCCCTCGTTACGCAGGCCGAGGTAGGTGTGGCCCTGGGCGATCCAGTTGCGCAGGTTGGCCTGCCCGGCGGCGGTGAGGCCGCCGGTCGCGTTGCTGCCGTCCGGCACGACCAGCACCGAGCGCTCGGTGAACGCGGGGGTGTTGTCGTTGATGTCGGCGGTGGTCACCGGCCTGAGGTCCAGCCCCCACCGCTTGCCGAGCACGTACCGGGCCTCACCGTGGGAGCCGGAGGTGGTGGCGATGCCGGTACCCTCGAACAGCCCGACATCCGGCAGGTCCACCGGCGTCCCGCTGGCCGCCGCGCCGTTCGGGTTCAGGGTGACCCCGAGCGAGCGGGCAAGCTGGTCGATCTCCGGGGTCAGGCTCTTCGCGGGGAACCCGACCTCGGCGGTGTCGAGGTCACGCACGAGCGGCACGCCCCGGCCGAGCAGCCGGAAGGTGAGTTCCGCCGCCGCCGCCGAGTCCAGCGGGTACGCGTACGAGCCCTTCGCCCCCGCCGCCGAGGTCTTCCCGCCGGAAATCTTCCGGACCAGTTGGGCGTGCGGCCGGACGTCGTCGCCGGTGTAGAGGGCGTTCACCCCCATCAGCAGCGGATTGCTCCAGGAGGACACGTCGTAGAAGTAGGGGAACGGGACGTACGGGTCCTCGCCCAGGATCGCCTGGATCCAGTGCTTCTGCGGCTGGTCCATCGGGATCCAGTACGCGCCCTCGGGCACCGTGACGTCGGTGGCCGTGCGACCGCCGAAGACCTGGGCGGTGGGCACCCTGGTCGGCTTGGTCACCTCGTACACCTCGACGTCCATCCCGCGCAGCCGCTCGACCAGCTGGCGTACGTCAGCGAGCTGGCGGTCGGGGAGCAGGAAGTACGAGCGGATCTTGACGTCGGGCACCGGGAACTGGACGGTGTTGGTCGGCTGGACCACCTCGTTCGGCTCCAGCGTCCCGGCCTTGCCCTCGGCGAGCGCGTCCGTCCAGATCTTGTAGTAGCCGGTCAGCAGCTCGTGCCGGTGCGTGGCGGCCCAGCCGAGGGTCGACCACTGCGTGTGGAACTGCTGCTGCACCCGGTCGGCCACCGCCGAGGCGCTGCCCTTCTCGAACGTCATGCCGGCGGCGCCGAAGCCGGCGGCCGGCACGGTGTCGCCGTAACCCATGAAGAACAGGTCGTACGTCGAATAGTTGAAGTAGCACTCGGTGGTGACGGCCCCGCCGCACGCGCCGTTGTAGCCGAATCCGGCCTTGTTGGCCTCGCCGATCTGGTTGATCCAGTCGACCGCCTCGCTGGCGATCTCGTGGTGGATCGGGTCGGCGTTGGGCGGGAAGAAGTACTGCCGGCCGCCCATCTCGTGCGCGTCGATGAAGACCTGCGGCGGGTACTGCCGCATGAGTTCGATCTTGCCGTCAGTCTCCTGCTGGGTGCGGGCGAACCAGTCCCGGTTCATGTCGAAGCCGTACTCGTTCTGCCGGCGGCTGGCGTCCCGGCCGTCCGGGTTCTGGGTCGGCACGATGACGGTGACCAGGTTTTCGTTGCGCTGCTGCACGTCGCAGGAGAGGCCGGCGGCCAGCTCGTACAGGGTCTTGAGGGCCGCGTCCGTGCCGCTCTTCTCGCCGCCGTGGATGTTGGCCGTCACCCAGACGATGGCCGGCCGGTCGGCGGCCGTCTGGGCGGCCTTGTGCGCGGTGGTCCGCCGCGGGTCCCGCAGGTCGCGGATGTCGTCGGCGACCTGCCGCAGCGTGCCCTGCCGGACGTGCCGCTCGCTGGAGACCACGGCGTACGGCAGCGGCTGGCCGAGCGCGCTGGTCGACATGACGCCGGTGACGACCCGGTCGGAGGCGCCGTCGACGGCGTTCAGGTAGGTCCGGACCTCGTCGTTGCTGACGACCCGTTCCTGGCCGAGGCCGAGGGGGAAGCCGAGCACCGACTCGGGACTGGGCACGGTGGACAGTCGGGCGGAGGGGTCGTTGCTGCAGGTGGGAGCCGGTGCGGTGGCGCCGGCCGGGGCGCCGAACGCGAGCGGCGCCGTGCCGGACAGGAGGAGGATCGCAGCGGCGCCGGCCAGCCGTCTGGTAAGGACTGTTCCGGGTGATTGCTTCGACAGGGGCATTACGGTACCTCTGTTTCCACTGGGGAATTGCGTCACAGTGAGATCGGAGCCTATGACCGGTGCTTTCGAGTGGTCAAGATCTGTCGGGGATTGACATGTGCGCACGTCAACGCGTATTTGCGCGCGCGTCCTGGGAGGTGATCGTCCGGCGGGATCGCCGTCAGCCGTGCCCGTCGCCCCGGTAGAGGTCCAGTTCGCCGTCCAGTTCGACGGCGAGCACGGTGGCGTGCTCGTCGAGCGCGGTGGGCGCGTCGAGGTAGAGCACGCCCGGGACGTCGGCGAAGCCGCCGACCACCCGGTGGGCCAGTTCGGCGCCGGTGTGCAGCACGGAGACCCGGCGTACGGCGTTGCGCAGGCCGCGCACGGCGACGAACTCACGCGGCGCGTCGAAGCAGACCAGGTACACCACCCGGCGGTCCGCGGAGAGCGTGGACGGGCCGTAGTGGTGCCCGGGTGGCAACCCGGCGCGGGTGCCGTAGACGGCGTCGCGGTTGCGTCCGATCCAGTCGCCCAGGCCGAGCAGCCGGTCGGTCTGCTCGCGCGTGATCGTGCCGTCCGCCTTCGGCCCGACATCGAGCAGCAGGTTCCCGCCCGCGCCGATCACCTCGGCGAAGGTGCGGACGAGCTGCCGTACCGACTTGTGGTTGCGGTCCTGCGGCCGGTAGCCCCACGAGTCGTTGACGGTCAGGCACAACTCCCACGGGCCGTCGGGTGCGGTGACGGGGAGTCCCTGCTCGGGGGTGGCGTAGTCGCCGAAGCCGGCCAGCCGCCCGTTGACGACGGTGTGCGGCGCCCGGGCCCGGATCCGCTCGCCGAGCTCGGCGAACCGCCACTGGCTCTCGTCGCGCTCCCACTGCCCGTCGAACCAGAGCAGGTCGGGCGCGAACCGGTCGAGCAGTTCGTCGAGCTGCGCCCGGTGGAACGCCAGGAACCGTTCCCAGCGCTCGGGAGCCTGGCGACCCGGCGGCGCATACGCCAGCGGGTTGTCGGAGTTGGCGTCCACGACCGGGCCCCGGACGGTGGCGTAGTCCGGATGCGACCAGTCCGCGTGGGAGAAGTAGAGCCCGACCTTCAGGGCGCGGCGGCGCATCGCCGCGGCGTACCCGGCGACCAGGTCGCGCCCGGCCGGCGCGCGCCGCACGACGGACAGGTCGCCGGCGTGGGTGTCCCACAACGCCACGCCGTCGTGGTGCTTGGCGGTGAGGACCGCGTAGCGGGCGCCCGCCCGGTGGAACAGCTCCGCCCACACGTCCGGTTCGAACCGCGCCGCGGTGAAGCCGTCCAGCTGTCGCAGGTAGTCCTCCGGCGAGATCTCGCCGTTGAACATCGACCACGACTCGGTGATCCCGTTGACCGCGTATATGCCCCAGTGCACGAATATGCCGAGCTTGGCGTCGGCGAACCAGGGCTGCAGGGTCATCGCGCGTCCGGCCCTCCGGTCCGTCGTCGGCGTCGTGTCGCCGGGGGTGACGACGTGTCCTGGCGTGCGGATGCCGGCGCCGCCGGCCGCCAGCAGTCGCAAAGCTAGGGCCGCCGTCGAATGCTGTCAATATCCGGTGGGGTGGCGGGACGAGTCGGCCAGCTTGAGTCCCCTGTGGAACTCGCCAGGTCCCGTTCCCGGCAGACGGCCCGCCCGGCGAGGCCGGACGGGCCGTCATTCGGTGGGTCAGGGCGCCGCCGTCACCGCTGACCGGCGTGAACCCGCTGGTCGCGGGCCGCTTCCGGCGACGGGTGCAGTCCGGGCTCGTGCAGCCCGTCCTCGGCGACCCGCCCGATCCGGGCGTACGTCTGCGGGCGGACCGACTTGAGGACGAAGCCCCAGACGAGACCGACCGCCCCGGCGAGCACCGGGATCGCCGGCAGCACCCACCTGAGATAGGCGGGGGTCTCGGGGTCGAGCAGCGCGTCGAAGTTGATCAGCAGCACCACCAGGACGGCACTGAGCAGGATCGTGCCGAGCACCGGCGCGAGCACCCGCTGCCAGACGGTCTCCGGCCCCGGACGGCCGCGGAAGAACCCGAACACGGCGGCGGAGGTCAGCGTCATCAGCAGCACCACGCCGACCGCCGCCGCGCCGGAGAACCAGGTGAACAGGTCGATGATCGGGTTCCGATTCGCCAGTGCGAAGACCAGGAAGACGACCACCGCGAGCGCGCTCTGCACGAGCGAGCCGGCGAGGGGAGCGCCGCTGCGGCGCGAGGTCGCACCGAGGAAGCGCGGCAGGACGCCCTCTCGGCCGAGCGCGAAGAGATACCGGGCGACACCGTTGTGGAAGGAGAGCAGCGCCGCCAGCACCGAGGTGATGAACAGGACGTTCGCGATGTCGGCGACGGCCGCGCCGGTGTACTGGTCCAGCGCGCCGAAGATGACGCCCGGGCCGGCCTCCGCGGATTCCTGGGCCGCGTTCTGCGGACCGGTCAGCACCGTCAGCGCCCAGGCGGAGGCGGCGTAGAACAGGCCGGTGAAGGCGACCGCGACGTACGTGGCCCGAGCCACCGTCCGCCGGGGATCCTTGACCTCCTCGCTGTAGATGGCGCCGCTCTCGAAGCCGGTGAAGCAGGCGATCGTGAACGCCAGCACCGCGCCGATCCCGGTGGTGAAGAGTTTGCTCGGATCGATGCCGTCGTAGCTGACCGCGCCTCCCGCCGGATGGGTGAAGGCGACCGCGTCGAAGATCAGTACGACCACGCACTCGAGACCGAGCAGGACCGCCAGCACGGTGGCGTTCAGGTCGATCCGGAGGACGCCGAGCAGTCCGACGACCGCCCAGGCGAGCAGCGCCCAGATCCACCAGGCGAGATCCAGCCCCGCCTTGGCGGCCAGGAACTCCTGGAGGATCGCGCCGATCAGGCCGTAGAGACCGATCTGGATCGCGTTGTACGCTGCCAGGGCGACCGCCGAACCGGCCACGCCGCCGGCCCGGCCGAGGCCGTTCGCAATGTAGGCGTAAAAGGCGCCGGCGTTGGCCACGTGTCTGCTCATCGCGGCATAGCCGGTGGCGAACACCGCCAGAACTGCGGCGAGCAGTACGTATCCGAGGGCGGCGCCGACGTTGCCACTGACGGCGAACATCGTGGTGACACCGCCGCCGAGAACGGTCAACGGCGCCGAGGCGGCGACGGTGAAGAAAACGAGATGAAGGGTGCCGAGACGGCCACGGCGCAGGCCACTATCGGAAAAGAACGAATCAGCCGACAAGACTTCTCCAGGGCAGTTGAGGGTTTGGAGGTCCGTGCTAGAACAGCCGGGGAGCAGAGTATTGGCGATCACGGATCGTCACAACCCCGCTTCGCATGATCACCGGATATGCCGACCGATCGTCCGAATTGAACTGCGCGTGTTCATGCCGTACCGTGCCGTGTCGACGCTCAGGCCGGCTGTTGAGGACGGACTCATGACCTACCCCAGCGCACACCCGACATACCGGCTCGCAGACGCGCTTTTTCTCATCGGTCATGATGAGTTCTCCGGCAAACCGCACGGCGCCGCCGATCGGCTCGATTGCGCCCTCGCCGGCGCCGCCCTGGCGGAACTGATGTTCGAGCGTCGGATTGCCGTGGAAGACGGCAGGATGGCCGCGGTCGACGGACGTTTGTGGCAGGAGCCGTTGACCGATCTGTTGGCCACCGAGATCATGCAGCGCGAGGGCGCGCACCCGATTCGGCTGTGGATACGGTATCTGCGCGATCACCTCAACATCTGCGAGCGCGTCGGCACCCGGCTGGCGACCGCCGGGGTGGTCCGGCGGGAGCAGGGACGGTTGCTCGGCCGGTCCGTCCGCTGGCCGGCGGTCGACCCCAACCAGGCCGCCTCACCACGGGTTCGGCTGACCGCGATGATGATGCGTCAGAATGCCGCCGAACTCGATGTGGAATCGCTCCTGCTGGCCGCACTCGTCGAAGCGGTGGGCCTGGGCACCGGTGTCTTCGACACGCCGGTGAACGCCCGCATGCGGGAGTGCGAAAGGTTCCTGCCGCCGCCGCTGCGCAGCCTCCTCGGCGCCGTCGTCGCCGCGCTCGACGCGAGCACGGTCAGCGTACGGCGCTGACCGCGGTGCGGGGTCGGGACACGACGGTCCGCCGATTCAGGTCGGCGCCGCGCCCGTACCCCGCTCCCGGATTGAGCGGGTGGTCAGGTCAGGCCGGGGCCCGCCACATCGGATAGAGGCTCGGGCCCTCGGGCAGGTCCACGGTCGTCGACCCGGACGCGAACCCGAGTCGGGCGTAGAGCGCCGCGTTGCGCGGCGAGCTTGCCTCGAGGTAGGCCGCCGAGCCGACCTCGTCGAGCCGGGCGAGCTGGTGCCGAAGCAGCGCGGAACCCACTCCCGTGCCCTGCCGGTTGGGGTGCACCGCGATGAACGGCAGATACCAGTGCGGCTCGCTCGGGTGGTTGGCCGTCATCAGGCCGTCGAGGACGGCGAACCTCTTGGTCGCCTCCACGCCGATCGACGCCTCGAGGTCCTGCAACAGGTCCGGTCCCTCGTCGGCCTCGTCGTCGCCGTCGGCCGGCAGCCAGAGCGTGACGCCCGCGCCCTCGCCGGCCAGATAGACCTCACCCGCATCGAGGACGAGGTCGACGAACGCGCCGAAGAACGCCGGGTGTGCCTTCGCCCGATGCTCCTCGTCCGGGAAGATCCATCCGCTGACCGGGTCCGGCATGAACGCCTCCGCCATGACGGTCGCGACGAGCTCGGCGTCAGCGCTCGACGCTCGCCGGATGTCTCCCTGCCAATCAGCCACTGTCTTCCCCTGCCTGGCGTCGTCGGGTCAACTGTCGAGCGCCGAGTAGGCTACCAGTTACCGTGCGACGCGATGTGCCCGTCGAAGGTCCACAACTTGGGCAGGCAGCCACGCGTGGAGCGGACAGGCTAGTGCTCCGGAGGGCCACCGTGAAGCGCCGATGTGGACGCCTCAACGCGGCTCTCCTCGACGCGATCGGAACGTCGTGCGGTACGTCTGGGGCGAGACGCCGAGTTCGCGGCGGAAGCTGTGCCGCAGGTTGCTGGCCGAGCCGATGCCGGTCCGGGCCGCGATCTGATCGACCGACTCCTCACCGGTCTCCAGCAGCCGTTGCGCGGCGAGGATCCGCTCCCGCACCAGCCATCGGTGCGGGCTCGTCCCGGTGAGGCGTTGAAAGCGCCTGGCCAGGGTACGCGGGCTCATGTGCACCCGGGCCGCCAGCGAGTCCAGCGACCACCGTTGCGCCAGGTGCTGGCGCATCCAGTCGAGCAGGTCCGGCAGCGGGTCATCCGGGTCTGGGCTGAGCGGAGAGTCGACGAACTGAGCCTGACCCCCGCTGCGGTAGCCGGCCAACACCAGCCGGCGGGCGAGGGCGGCGGCGGCATCCGCGCCGAAGTCTCCACGTACGACGTGCAGCGCGAGATCCATCCCCGCCGACATCCCCGCGGCGCTGAGAACGCGGCGGTCGTCGACGAACAGGGCGCGCGGATCCACCATCGCGGCTGGGAAGAGCTCGGCGAGCAGCGGGGCCATCGCCCAGTGCGTCGTGACCCGCCGATGATCGAGCAGGCCGGCGTGACCGAGCACGAACGCCCCGGTGCAGATCGACATGATCCGTGCTCCACGCCGATGTGCCCGGCGCAGCGTCGCCAGCAATGCCTGCGGCGGGACCTCCCGCTCCCTGGTCCACCCGGGAACCACCAGCAGATCGGCCCGCTCGGCGTCGTCGAGCCCGTACGCTGCCTGGACGGTGACCCCGCCGTCGAGGTCGACCGGCCCCGGCACCAGCCCACACGTCCGGGCCCGGTACCACGAGCCGAACCGGTCGGAGTAGTCCACGCCGAAGATCTCGTTGACGGTCACGTAGTCGAAGCTGCCCGCGCCGGGGTAGGCCAGCATGGCCACGCCGGGTCCGTCCAGCGGCATCCGGCGACCTCCTCCGCCTCACCCGTCCGCCCGTCGGCCCGACGGGACCGGGTTCGTGGCATCGATCCTAGGAACCGGGGCCGGGGAGATCGGCGGTCGTATCCGGTCAGGTGTCGGCAGGATCAGGTCGGCGCAGCGCCGCGGCCGTACCGGCGTACCGGTTGCGGTTCTAGCGTCGGTTCCTGACGCGCCGGGTGCGTCGCCCGGGCCGGACGAGAGGTGGCCACCGTGAACGAGAGCTTCCCCGCGGTCAGGCGGCGGACCTTTTTGCTCGCCGGCGCGGCCCTGACGGTCGCCGGCTCCGGCGTCGCCGAGCCTGCGAGCGCCGGCCCGGCCGGCGGGAAAGGGAGGCCGGTGGCGTCACGATCGGCCGGTGCGTTCAAGGTGATCCCGCTGCTCGACGCGGCAGGGCCGTTCTTCCTCGACCGGCAGGCGGCCTTTCCCGAGGCGACCCCGCACGACTGGGACCTCGCCCGGGGTATCGACCCCGGCGCGTTCGGCCCGGGGGAGACCTGGCAGCTCGACTTCCGCTGTTACGCGATCCGCGGGCCCCGGGGCCGGCTGACGCTGGTCGACACCGGGGTGGGGCCGGACGGCAGTCCGGCCGGGGGCTGGGCGCCGACGCCGGGCCGGCTACCGTCCGAACTCGGGCACGCCGGGATCGACCCGGCGGACGTCGACGCGGTGGTGCTGACCCACCTGCACGAGGACCATTTCGGCTGGTCCGTCGGGCTGGACGGGACCCCGATGTTTCCCAACGCCCGGTACGTCGTCCAGCGGAGCGAGGTGGCCGCCCTGCCGGACGGCGACGCGGCCCTGGCGTACGTCGTCGAGCCGCTGCGCGCGACCGGCCAGCTCGACGAGGTCGATGGCGGCGTCCGCCTCGCCACCGCCCCTGGGCGGTCGGGCGGGTCGATCCGTGTGATCCCCACACCGGGACACACTCCGGGTCACCAGTCGGTCGTCGTCGAGCACGGCCGCGAGCAGGTGATCGTCACCGGTGACGTGCTGGTGCACGCGGTCCAGCTCGTCGATCCCGGGGTGGCCTACCGGTACGAGGCGGATCCCGACGCCGCCCGGCGGACCCGTCAGCGGCTGCTCACCGAGGCCAGGGTTCGCCGCACCGTGCTGGCAACCGCGCATCTGAGGCAGCCGTGGACCGAGGTGGTGCCGGAGCCGAGGTGACGGTCGACCGACCCGCCTGCCGGTCAGCCGGTCCATCGGGCGGTCGACCGACTCGACCTGCCTGCCGGTCAGCCGGTCGACTGGGCGTCAGGGCTCAGGGCTTGCGCGCAACCGTGCCGTACATGGATGCCAGCGCGACCGGCGGCCGCGCTACTTCTCGGAACGAACGCGATCTTGTGAATCGGCGCCCGTGAGGCTCGCCGCCGGCCCGGGCGGGTTCCCGGCGGCGGCTGCGTTGCGCTGGTCGCCCTCCCCGAATGCGAGGTGGGCGGCCCGCCCGTGCGGCAGAGTCGGAGGGCGGGGCACCGACCGGTGTCCGAGAACGGCGGGTCGGACGACGATGGCCAGGTCGGACGGGGCGAGCCGGGACGACAACCAGCGCGGCCGCGGGTGGCTGGCCGGCCGGCTGGCGGGTGGGCCGCAGGCGGTTCGTGCCGTGATCCTGCTCGCCATGGTGCTCTCGCTGAACGGCGCGGACGTCGGCACGGTCGGTGCGGCGGCGATGCAGTTGGAGGCGGGGCTGGGCATCGACCACGCCCAGCTCGGCCTGCTGGCGACGGCGTCGTCGGGCGTGGGGGTGATCGCGGTCGTGCCGTTGGGCGTGCTCGCCGACCGGACCAACCGGGTACGCCTGCTCGTGATCACCGTTGCGGTGTGGGCGGTGGCCATGGTCGCCGGCGGGCTGGCGCCCAGCTACTGGTGGCTGCTCGGCTCCCGGCTGTTGCTCGGTGCGGCCGTGGCCGCGTCCGGCCCGGTGGTGGTTTCTCTGATCGGCGATCTCATCCCACCGGCCGAGCGCGCGACGGTGCTCGGCTGGATTCTCACCGGCGAGATCGTGGGCGCCGGGTTCGGCCTGCTGGCCGGTGGCGAGATCGCCGCGGCGATCTCCTGGCGGGCCGCGTTCTTCCTGCTCGCGGTCGCCAGCGCGGGGCTGGCGGTGGCGCTGTGGCGGCTGCTGCGCGAGCCCGCCCGGGCCGGTGCGGCCTGGCCGCCCCCGCAGCGGGATGGAGCCGAACCGGAACGGCCGAGCCCACAGCGACCGGCGGCCGACCGTGCGCGGGCGGTGGTGTCCACCCAGGGCATCGAGCCGGCCCGCGACCGGGTGCTACGGGACGACCCGAACCAGTGGTCGATCTCGCGGGCCCTGGTCTACCTGTTGTCGATTCCCACCAACCGGCTGTTGATCGTGGCCTCGGCGACCGGATACTTCTTCTTCGCGGGACTGCGCACCTTCGTCGTCGTCTTCGCCACGCGGCACTTCGGCATCTCGCAGGCCGCGTTCGGCGGTCCGCTGCTGCTGATCGGGGCGGCGGCGCTCGCCGGTGTGGTGTTCTCCGGCCGGCTCGCCGACCGCGCGCTGGCCCGGGGCCGGGTCGACGTACGGGTGGTCGTGCCCGCCTTCGGCTACGTCGCCGCCGCGATCTTCTTCGTCCCCGGGGTGTGGCTGCCCTCGCTGGCGGCGGCGCTGCCGCTGATCGCGCTCGGTGCGGCCACCCTGGCGGCGGCCAACCCACCGCTGGACGCGGCCCGGCTGGACATCGTCCCCGGCCGGTTGTGGGGCCGGGCGGAGAGTCTACGGACGGTCCTGCGGCTCGTGGCCGAGGCGGGGGCCCCGGCCACCTTCGGGTGGCTGGCCGACCGGCTCGGCGGTGCGACCGGGCAGGCCGACGCCATCGGTCTGCGCGACACCTTCCTGATCATGCTCGTGCCGTTGGCGGCCAACGGGCTCATCCTGTTCGCCGCCCGGCGGGTGTACCCGGTCGACGTGGCGACGGCGGCCGCGTCCCACCGCTCCGCCAGGGCCTGAGCCGGGGCCGCGCACACCGCCTCGGCGCGGAGGGATTTGGCGCGATTCAGGGAATTGGCACCGATCTGCATGGTTAAGGTGAATTCAAGCTGGCTTCGGGGGTCGGTGTTTCCCCGGCGCCACCCGCGCCGCCCATCGCCGCGCGCGGTCCCGATCGGCCGCTCCAGCCCGCATCGGGCGGGACGCCCCACGACACCGGCGGCGTCCGCACCGGGCGCTGCCCGGACGAGCAGACACCGTCGGCCCCGTGCCCGGCCAGGAAGGAAAGCTGATGAGCCAACGCACGGCCGTCGCGGCGGTTCGCCGGGTCGAGCAGGCCCGGTCGCGGGAGAACTTTCCGGTCGCGTTGCGGGTCCTGCCCGGCCGGTACCGACGGCATCTGCTCGCGGTCTACGCGTACGCCCGCCAGATCGACGATCTCGGGGACGAGCCCCTGCCAGGCCTGACCGACCGGATCGGCGCCCTCGACGAGATCGAGGCCGAGCTGCGGTCCCTCTACGCCGACCGTGAGGTGACCCATCCGGTGGTGCGCGCCCTCGCCCCCACGGTGGCCGAGTGCGGGCTGCCCCTCGACGCGCTGGTCCGGCTGATCGAGGCGAACCGGGTCGACCAACGGGTGAGCCGGTACGCGACCTTCGACGAACTGGTCGAGTACTGCACCCTGTCGGCCAACCCGGTCGGCGAACTGGTCCTGCACGTCTTCGGGCAGGTGGGATGGGACAGGATCGCGCTGTCCGACCGGGTCTGCACGGCGTTGCAGCTCGTGGAACACCTGCAGGACGTGGCCGAGGACCACCAGCGCGGCCGGATCTACCTGCCGGCGGAGGACATGGACCGGTTCGACGTCACCGAGGCCGACCTCGCCCGACCCACCGCCAACCGCCAGCTCCGCGACCTGATCGAGTTCGAGGCGGAGCGGGCGCGAGCGTGGCTCGACGCCGGCGCTCCGCTCGTGGCGGCCCTGCACGGCTGGGCCCGGCTCGCGGTGAGCGGCTACCTGGCCGGCGGCCGGGCGACCCTCGACGCGCTGGCGGCGGCCGGCCACGACCCGCTCCCGGCCACCGTCCGCCCCCGGGGGCGGCGCGTCCTGCACCGCTGGTCGGCCGCCACCCTGAGGAGCGCCGGATGACCGCGGTCTTCGACGTCGACACGGCCTACCGGCGTTGCGAGCAGATCACCCGCAGCCAGGCGGCCAACTTCGCGTACGGGATCCGGCTGCTGCCACTGGTGAAGCGCCGCGCCCTGTCGGCCATCTACGCCACGGCCCGGCGCATCGACGACATCGGCGACGGCACCCTGCCGCCGGAGGAGAAGCTGGACCAACTGGCCCGGACCCGGGAGGCGCTGCACCTGCTGCCCGGCGACGACAGCGGCGACCCGGTGCTCACCGCGCTCGCCGACGCCGCGGTCCGGATGCCCATCCCACTGGCGGCCTTCGACGAGCTCATCGACGGCTGTGCCGCCGACGTGACCGGCCGCACCTGCGACACCTTCGACGACCTGCACTGGTACTGCCGCTGTGTGGCCGGCTCGATCGGCCGGTTGTCCCTCGGGGTGTTCGGCGCCACCGACCCGGGCCGGGCCGGGCCGCTGGCCGATGCCCTGGGCGTGGCGCTGCAACTGACCAACATCCTGCGTGACCTGGTCGAGGACCGGGTGAACGGGCGGATCTACCTGCCGGCCGAGGACCTGGACCGGTTCGGCTGCACCCTGCGGCTGGACGGCGCCCGGTTCGCCGACCCGCCCGAGCGGCTGACCGAACTCGTCCGCTTCCAGGCGCGCCGGGCCGCCCAGTGGTACGACACCGGGCTGCGGCTGCTGCCCCTGCTCGACCGGCGCAGCGCGGCCTGCACCGCCGCGATGGCCGGCATCTACCGCCGGCTGCTCGCCCGGATCGCGGCTGACCCGCTGGCGGTCACCCGCAGCCGGGTGTCGCTGCCCGGCCGGGAGAAGGCGTGGGTGGCCGCGCGCGCGCTCGTCGGACGTTCCGCATGACCACCTCGCGGGTGCCGGGCGGCGCCGGCAGCGTGTGCGTGATCGGGGGCGGCCTGGCCGGCATCGCCGCGGCGGTCCGGCTCGCCGACCAGGGGCTGCGCGTGACGCTGTTGGAGAGCCGGCCCGAACTCGGGGGAGCGACCTACTCCTTCCGCCGCGACGGGCTGACCGTGGACACCGGCCAGCACGTCTTTCTCCGGTGCTACCAGGCCTACCAGGGGCTGCTCGACCGGCTCGGCGTCACCGACGACGCCGACGTGCAACCACGCTTCGCGGTGCCGGTGCTGCTTCCCGGACGGGCACCGCACCTGCTGGCCCGCCGCCGGCTGCCGGCGCCGGCGCACCTGCTGCCCGGACTGGCCGGCTACCGGCTGCTCACCCCCGCGGAGCGGCTCGCCGCCGTGCGGGCCGCCGCCGCGCTCCGGCACGTCGACCCCGACCTGCCGGAGACCGACGCGCGCAGCTTCGGCGACTGGCTCGCCGCCCACGGCCAGAGCGACCGGGCCGTGCGTCGACTCTGGGATCTGATCACCGTGGCCGCGCTGAACCTGCCCAGCGCCCACGCGTCGTTGGCGCTGGCCGCCCGCGTGTTCCGTACCGGACTGCTCAACGCTGCCGACGCCGGCGACATCGGCCGCCCGCTGGTCCCGCTGACCGACCTGCACGCCGTCCCGGCCCGGCGGCTGCTGAACGAGCTCGGCGCCCGGGTGCGCACCCGGTCCCGGGTCCGGTGGATCCACCCGGAGTCCCCTGGCTTCCGCGTCGGCCTGAGCGACGGCGAGATCGCCACGGACGCCGTCGTCCTGGCCGTGCCGCACCAGGTCGCGGCCTCGCTGGTCCCGCCGGTCGCCGCGCCGGGCGCCGGCGACTGGCACCGGCTCGGCGCGGCACCGATCGTCAACGTGCACCTGCGCTACGCGCACCGCGTCACCGAGCTGACCATGGCAGCCGCGGTGGAGTCCCCGGCACAGTGGATCTTCACCCGGCCCCTGCCGGACGGCGCACAGCAGGTGGTGGTGTCCCTGTCGGCCGCCGACACCGAGATCGACCGGCCCGCCGCCGAACTGGTGGCCGCCCAACGCGCGGCGCTCGCCGCGCTGTTTCCCGCCGCGCGGCACACCCCGGTACGCGACGCGTTCGTCACCCGGGAGCCGCGGGCCACCTTCCGGCAGGCACCCGGCACCCGGGCGTACCGGCCGGCCACGACGACCCGCCTACCCGGGCTGGTGCTGGCCGGCGCATGGACCGACACGGGCTGGCCGGACACGATGGAGGGCGCGGTGCGCAGCGGCCAGGAGGCCGCGGACGTCGTCGCCCGCCAGCTCGCGTCCCGGCCCCGACACCATACGGAGGCCGCACGATGACCATCGCGCACAGCCACAGCACCAGCCAGATCCACACGCACGTGGAACCGGCCATCCGGATGTTGCTGGACCGGCTGGACCCGGGCAACCGGCTGGTCGCCGGCTACCAGATGGGCTACTGGAACGCCGACGGGTCACCCGCTGTCTGCCAGGGCAAGGGACTGCGTCCGGCGCTTGCCCTGCTGTCGGCCCAGGCGACCGGGGCGGAACCCGAGGCCGGCGTACCGGCCGCCGCCGCGGTCGAGTTGACGCACAACTTTTCCCTGTTGCACGACGACGTGATGGACGGCGACACCGAACGCCGCCACCGGCCCACCGCCTGGACCGTGTTCGGGGTCAGCTCGGCCATCCTCGCCGGGGACGCCCTGATCGGGTTGGCGTACGAGGCCCTCGCGGAGGTCCCCGGCGGCGGTCCGGCGGTGCGACGGCTCGGCCTGGACGTGCGCGCCCTGATCCGTGGACAAGCCGCCGACCTGGCGTTCGAACACCGCGACGACGTCACCCTCGACGAGTGCCTGGCCATGGCCGGTGACAAGACCGCCGCCCTGCTGTCCGGCTCGTGCACGCTCGGTGCGTTGCTCTGCGGTGGCCCCGCCACGCTGGTCGACGGGCTGTCCCGGTTCGGCCTGCACCTCGGGCTCGCCTTCCAGCTCGTCGACGACCTGCTCGGCATCTGGGGTGACCCCCGGCGCACCGGCAAGCCGGTCGGCTCCGACCTGCGCGCCCGCAAGCGCACCATCCCGGTGGTCCGGGCGGTGACCGACGGCGGCCGGGCCGGCCGGACCCTGGCCGAGCTGTACCGGTCGCCCGCGCCGCTGGCCGACGACGACGTGGCCCGCGCGACCGCCCTGATCGAGGCGACCGGGGCGCACGAGTGGACGCGGCAGCAGGCGGCGCGGGAGACCGAGCGGGCCCGGGCGGAACTGGCCGCCCTGGACCTACCCGAACACGTCCGCCGCGAGCTTGCCGACATCACCACCTTCATCACCGGACGGGATCACTGATGACCGAACTGCTCTCGCCGAAGCCCACCGGGTCCGTCGTCGCTGCCCCGCCGGCGGGCGAAGCGCCGTCCGACGCCGCCCGGGAGGCCCTGCGCCGCGCCCGCGACCACCTGCTCGGGCTGCAGGACGAGGCCGGCTGGTGGAAGGGCGACCTGGCCACCAACGTCACCATGGACGCCGAAGACCTCCTGCTGCGGCAGTTCCTGGGCATCCGTACCGCCGAGCAGACCGCCGAGTCCGCCCGGTGGATCCGTTCGCAGCAGCGGCCGGACGGCTCCTGGGCCCTGTTCCACGGCGGCCCGGGAGACCTGTCCACCACGATCGAGGCGTACCTGGCGCTGCGGCTGGCCGGTGACCCGCCCGCGGCGCCGCACATGGCGACGGCCGCCGCGTTCGTCCGGGAGCGTGGCGGGCTGGCCGCCAGCCGCGTCTTCACCCGCTTCTGGCTGGCCCTGTTCGGCCACTGGCCCTGGTCCCGGCTGCCCGCCGTGCCGCCCGAGCTGGTGCTGCTGCCGCCCTGGATGCCGTTCAACATCTACGACTTCGCCTGCTGGGCCCGGCAGACCATCGTCCCGCTGTCCATCGTCCGCGCGCTGCGCCCGGTGCGGAACCTCGGCTTCACCGTCGACGAACTGCACGTCGCGGCCACGCCGCCGCGCCCACCCCGGCTGCTCTCCC
Source organism: Micromonospora sp. NPDC093277 (assembly GCF_044765245.1). Classification (NCBI taxonomy): domain Bacteria; kingdom Bacillati; phylum Actinomycetota; class Actinomycetes; order Micromonosporales; family Micromonosporaceae; genus Micromonospora; species Micromonospora sp. NPDC093277. The sequence continues at coordinate 126,097 of NZ_JBIWJO010000002.1, read as the reverse complement.
GGCCGGGCGTGCTGCACCGCCTCGACCGGCTCGCCGCCGGCTACGAGCGGATCGCCCGTGGCCCGTTGCGCCGCAACGCGCTGCGCCGAGCCGCCGAGTGGATCGTGGCGCGACAGGAGGCCGACGGATCGTGGGGCGGCATCCAGCCGCCCTGGGTGTACTCGTTGATGGCGCTGCACCTGCTCGGCTACCCGCTGGAGCACCCGGTGCTCCGCAGCGGGCTGGCCGGACTGGACCGGTTCACGGTGCGCCAGCCGGGCCCGGACGGCCCGATGCGCTGGCTGGAAGCCTGCCAGTCACCGGTCTGGGACACCGCGCTCGCCGTCACCGCGCTCTCCGACGCCGGGCTGCCGGCCGGGCACCCCGCCCTGAACCGGGCCGGCACCTGGCTGCTCAGCGAGGAGATCCGGGTCCGCGGCGACTGGGCGGTGCGCCGGCCGCACACCCCGACCGGTGGCTGGGCCTTCGAATTCGAGAACGACGGGTACGCCGACACCGACGACACCGCCGAGGTGATCATGGCGTTGCGGCGTACCGGCCGGCCCGCCGACGCGGCCGTGCTGCGGGCCACCCGGTGGCTGCTCGGCATGCAGTGCCGCGACGGCGGCTGGGCCGCTTTCGACGCCGACAACACCCGCGAGGTGCTCGGCGACCTTCCGTTCTGCGACTTCGGCGCGGTCATCGACCCGCCCAGCGCCGACGTGACCGCGCACATCGTCGAGGCGCTGGCGGCGGAGAACTTCGCCGACACGGTGCCGGTACGGCGCGGGGTGGCCTGGCTGCTGCGGGCGCAGGAGCCGGACGGGTCCTGGTTCGGCCGCTGGGGAGCCAACCACGTCTACGGCACCGGCGCGGTGGTGCCGGCCCTCGTGGCCGCCGGCCTGCGGCCCGGGCACCCGGCGATCCGCCGGGCCGTCGACTGGCTGCTCTCGCACCAGAATCCCGACGGCGGGTGGGGCGAGGACCTGCGCTCGTACCGGGACCCGGCCTGGATCGGGTGCGGCGAGTCCACCGCGTCGCAGACCGCGTGGGCGCTGCTGGCGCTGCACGCCGCCGGACACGGGTCGGGGGAGGCCGCCACCCGCGGGGTGCGCTGGCTGGTCGACACCCAGCGCCCGGACGGCGGTTGGGACGAGCCGCAGTACACCGGAACCGGCTTCCCCGGCGACTTCTACATCAACTATGGCCTGTACCGGCTGGTCTTCCCGATCAGCGCCCTCGGCCGGATCCTGGACGCGCGCGCCACCGGCCTCGACGCCGAGGCACTGCCGTGACCACACCCGTGGACGGACCGCCCTGGACGCTGTACGCGCCGATGCGTATGGAGGCGTCGGCGCTGCGGCGCGGGCTGGCCCGGCACGGCTCGCCCGGACGACCGACGCTGCGCCGTACCGGTGTCGGGCCGCGGCGGGCCCGGTCGACCGCCGCCCGCCGCCCGGTCGGGAGCGCTCCGGTCGCCGTCGCCGGGATCGGGGGAGGGCTCGCCGCCGGACTGTCGCCGGGCGACGTCGTGGTGGCCAGCGAGGTGCGCGTGGACCCGGTGGCGCACGCCGGCCCGGCGCGCGTGGTGCTCCTGCCGGACGCCCCCCTGCTCGCCGCCGCGCTGCGCCGTCGCGGGTTGCGGGTGCACGTCGGGCCCGTGGTCAGCACCGACCGGCTGGTCGACGGCGCGGCCCGGGCCCGGCTGGCCGAGACCGGCGCGCTGGTCGCCGACTGCGAGTCGGCGTGGCTGCTGGCCGGCCGCGGCGAGCGGCCCGCGGCCTGCGTCCGGGTGGTCGCCGACCCCGCAGGCGGGCCGCTGTACCGGCCGGCCACCCTCCGTCGGGTGCGTACCGCGCTGGCCGTGCTGCCCGAAGTGGCGTCGGCACTGGCCGAGTGGGCGGCGGCGAGCAGCCTGCGCCAGGCCGTGCTGGCCTCGCCCCGTTCCTTCTGCGCCGGGGTGGAGCGCGCCATCGCGGTGGTGGAGCAGGCACTGCGCCAGCACGGCCCGCCGGTGTACGTCCGCAAGCAGATCGTGCACAACGCCCGGGTCGTCGCCGACCTGCGGGCTCGCGGGGCGGTCTTCGTGGACGAACTCGACGAGGTGCCGGAGGGCGGCTTGACGGTCTTCTCCGCGCACGGGGTGGCACCCGCGGTACGCCGGGCGGCCGCCGAGCGGCGGTTGCCGGTGATCGACGCGACGTGCCCGCTGGTCGCGAAGGTGCACGCCGAGGCGCGCCGTTTCGCAGGCCGGGGCGACACCGTGCTGCTGATCGGGCATGCCGGCCACGAGGAGGTCGACGGCACGCTCGGCGAGGCGCCGGGGCGGATCCGCCTGGTGCCCGACCCGGCCGCGGCCGAGACGGTGCAGGTGGACGACCCGGACCAGGTGTCCTACCTGGTGCAGACCACCCTCGCGACCGACGAGGCGGCCGGGGTCGCCGACGCCCTGCGCCGCCGGTTTCCGGCGCTGAGCGGCCCCGGCTCCGACGACATCTGCTACGCCACCACCAACCGCCAGCAGGCGGTCACCGAGGTCGCCGCCCAGGCCGACGTCGTCCTGGTCGTCGGCTCGGACAACTCCTCGAACTCGCGACGGCTGGTGGAGGTGGCCGAGCGGGCCGGCGCGCGGGCGTACCTGGTCGAGGACGTGAGCCGGGTGGACCTGCGATGGCTGGCTGGCGCCGCGACCGTCGGGGTCTCCGCCGGCGCCTCGGCGCCGCCCGCGCTGGTCGACGAGGTCGTCGCCGCGCTCACCGGACTGGGGGCGAGGGAGGTGAGCGAGCACACCACGACCGTCGAGGACGTCGCTTTCACCCTGCCGAAGGAGGTACGTCAGCCGTGAGCATGCCGTTGCGCCAGAGCCTGCGGATCGCCAGCTACCTGATGGAACAGAAGGTGCGCGGCCGTAAACAGTTCCCGCTGTTGCTGGAGCTGGAGCCGTTGTTCGCCTGCAACCTGAAGTGCGCGGGCTGCGGCAAGATCCAACAGCCGGCGAACCTGCTGAAGCGCCGGATGCCGGTGGAACAGGCCCTGGCCGCCGTGGAGGAGTGCGGCGCGCCGATGATCTCCATCGCCGGCGGTGAGCCACTCATGCACCCGGAGATCCACACCATCGTCGCCGAACTGGTGCGGCGCAAGAAGTTCGTCTTCCTGTGCACCAACGCGGTCCTGCTCCCGAAGCACATCGACAAGTTCCGGCCGTCGCCGTACTTCGCGTTCACCGTGCACATCGACGGGCTGCGGGAGCGACACGACGCGGCGGTGTGCAAGGACGGCGTGTTCGACGCCGCGGTGGCCGCCGTGCGGGAGGCCAAGCAGCGCGGCTTCCGGGTCACCACCAACACCACCTTCTTCAACACCGACACCCCGCAGACCGTCATCGAGGTGCTCGACTACCTCAACGACGACCTGCAGGTGGACGAGATGATGCTCTCCCCGGCGTACGCCTACGAGCGGGCGCCGGACCAGGAGCACTTCCTGGGCGTCACGGAGACCCGCGAGCTGTTCCGCAAGGCGTTCGGCGGGGGCCGGCGCCGCCGCTGGCGGCTCAACCACTCGCCGCTTTTCCTGGACTTCCTCGAGGGAAAGGTGGACTTCCCCTGCACGGCGTGGGCGATCCCGTCGTACTCGCTGCTGGGCTGGCAGCGGCCCTGCTACCTGATGGCCGACGGGTACGCCGCCAGCTACCGCGACCTGCTGGACTCGACCGACTGGGACAGCTACGGCCGGGGGCGCGACGCGCGGTGCGCGAACTGCATGGCGCACTGCGGGTACGAGCCGACCGCCGTGCTGGCCACCATGTCCTCGCTGCGACAGTCGCTGCGCGCCATGCGAAACTGAGCGAGCCTGGCCGTCCGGTCGACGTGACGCCCGGGCGGCGGCGGTCAGCCGAAGCGGGCCGCCAGCCGCCGGTACACCGCCGGTTGCAGCCCGCGTACCGCCACCGGCAGGCGCAGCCAGCCCGGCACGTAGACCTCGGCCCGGTCCCGGACGATCGCGTCGGCCAGCGCGTCGGCCACCCGCTCCGGCGGCAGCGGCCGGGGCCGGCGGCGGCGGTACTCCTGCCCCCGGCGGGCGAAGAACGGCGTGTCCACGACCCCGGGTACGACCACGCTCACGGTGATCCGGTGGCGGGCCAGTTCCGGCCGGAGGCTCTGCGCGAAGATGTCCAGACCGGCCTTGCTGGCCGCGTAGACGGCCTCCTCGGCCACGCCGAGCCGGCCGGCGATCGAGCCCACGAAGGCCAGGTGGCCGCCGTGGCGGCGCATCCCGGGCAGCAGGGCCCGGGTCAGCTCGATGGGCGCGCGCAGGTTCACCGCGATCAGCTCGTCGGCGGCCGCGTCCGGCATCTCGGCGAACGCGCCGGCCCAGCCGACGCCGGCGTTGTTGACCAGCACGTCCACCCGGGGGTGCCGGGCGAGGACCCGCTCGGCCAGGTCCCGCCCGGCGCCGGGTCGGGCCAGGTCGGACGGCAGCGCGGCGGCGCCGGTCTCGGCGGCGAGCCGGCCGAGTCGTTCCGGATCCCGGCCGGCGGCCAGCACCCGGCTGCCCGCCCGGGTGAATCGCCGCGCCACCGCCGCCCCGATGCCGGAGGAGGCGCCGGTGACCAGCACCACCGCGCCGCTCAGGCGCACCGCGGCACCCCCGGCGGAGCCGGCTCCGTCCGTTGTCCGGCTGGTTCGCCGGCCGCCACCCGGTCGGCCCCGCTGCCGGGCGTGTCGACAGTGCCCGCGCCGGCGTCGACCTCGTGGAGCAGTTCGGCCAGGCTGGTGTGCAGGGCGGTGACGAACGCCTCGGCGCGGTCGGCCAGCGACTCGTCCATCAGCGCGCCGATCTCGAAGGTCCTCCGGCACCGCAGCACCCCGATGCCCAGGGGTACGCCCTCGGCCAGGGCCACGACCGGGGTGGGGGTCAGCAGCGGGGCGCCGGCGAGCACCCGGGTGTCCCACGGCAGCGCCATGTAGGACACGATGACGTTCTGATGCCGGCTGGTGTAGACGCGCCGGGCGAATGCGGCGTGCAGCGGCGCGGGAAGGACGCCCATCGCCCGCATGACCAGGCCGGCCGCTTCGGCCTCCCCGCTGCCCAGCGCGGTGCGCAGCGACTGCCGTACGGCGGCGACCCGGGCCCGTGCCGGGAGGCGCCCCAGCGGCAGGTCGAGAGTGACCGCCCCGGTCCAGTTGCCCTGGGTGGGAGCCCGATGCCGTGGGTTGTTGGAGACCGCGAACATCGCCCGCAGCCGCGGCGGCGTGCCGGCCGGCTGGACGACGCCCAGCGCCGCGGCGGTGAGCGCGAGCATCAGGTCACTGGCGTGCGCCCGGCAGGCGCGCGCCGCGCGCAGCACCTCGGCGGCCGGCAGGGTCGCGGTGACCAGCCGGCGGGCCGGCGAACGGGCCGGACGGTTGAATCCGGTGGTCGGCGCCGGTCCCTGGGTGGCCAACCGGGCCAGGCCGCGCGCGGCGAGGCCGAGCCGGCGGACCGCTTCGCCCCGCTCGGGTGGGGTGATCGCCGCGGGCTCGACCGGGCCCGGTGCCGGCCGCGCCGCGCCGTCGGGGCGGTCGAGCAGCCGGCTGATGAGGCCGATCGCGGACACCCCGTCCGCGAGGCAGTGGTGCAGTTTCACCGCCACCCGGGTACGCCCGTCCGGAAGGCCGCTGATCAGCAGCATCCGCCACAGCGGCCGGTCACCGGCCAGCGGTTGGGACCAGAACCGGTCCAGGGCGGCGGCACCGTCGTCGCCGGGGCCGACCGTGACCTCGTCGAGGTGGGCGGCGGGATCGACGTACCGGTCGACCACCCACCCGGGCCGGCGCCACCGGCCCCGGTCGACCAGGCGGCGGCGCAGCGAGGCGATGACGGGTACCCGCCGCTCCAGCAGCGCGATGAGATTCGCCGCGGTGAGCGCCCGGCCGTCGCTGCGGGGGCCGAGCTCCAGCACGGTGCCGATCTGCTGGGCCACCGTCTTCGACTGCACGTGCAGGAAGAACGCGTCCTGGGACCGGACCGGCCAGCTGGCCGGCCGGCCGGCCGCCGGCGGGTGGGCGTCGTCCGCCGGGCCCCGCGCGTCGGCCACCGCCGGTAGCCCGAGGTCCGGCAGGTGCGGGTGGGCTGCGGCCGCGATCGCGTCGGTGGCCCGCGGGCCGACGAGCCGGCTGCGAACACCCGCGACGAGGGCGTCCGGCGTGCTGGCCGTCTCGGCCAGGCCGGCGGCGGCCATCAGTGCCGCATTGGCGACGCCGTGCGCGGCGATGGGCCGGTACATCACGATCGGGGTGCCGGTGGCCCATGCCTCCAGGGCGGTGGCCCCGCCCGCGTTGGTCACGACCAGCCGGGCGGCCCGCAGCAGGGTCGGCATGTCGTCGACCCAACGCCGCACCAGCAGCCGGTCGGCCGGCTCGCCCAGCGCCTCCAACCGGGCGACGAGCCGATCGTTGTGCCCGCAGACGGCGACCACCTGCACCGCGTCGCCGATGCCGACCAGCGCCTGGATGGCCTCCTCGACGTGCCCGAAGCCGTACGAGCCGCAGGCCACCACCACCGCCGCCCGCCTCGGGTCGAGGCCGGCGCGCTGGGCGGCCTCGACCCGGTCACCCGGGTGGAACCGGTCGAGCACCGGTGGCGCGCACACCCCCAGGCGTACCCCCGGCGCGGCGACCGCCGCCACCGGCAGCGCCGCCGGGTGGACCACCAGGTCCAGATCGAGATCGGCGTAGACCCAGGACGGGTGCGGCGCGAAGTCGCAGACCCACGCCCCGACCGGTACGCCGAGACCACGATGCCGCCGCAGCCAGGCGAGTCCGGCGCTGCCCAGCGGGTAGGTGGAGACGATCAGGTCCGGGTCGAACCCCTCGACGACCGGGGCGAGCCCGCGACCGGCCCAGGCCCCCGTGAACCACTTGGAGGCGGTCGCGAACCAGCGGTGCCGCCAGATCGACGCCCAGAAGAATTCGTACAGCCACGGCGTCGCGGCGACGTTGGTGCGGTAGGTGCGCCGGAACGAGCGCCCGACCCCCCGGCCCATCACCTCGAGGGTGTCCACCCAGCCCACCCGGCTGCCCGGCCACAACACACCCACCCGCTCGGCCAGGGCCCGCCCGGTGGCGTCGTGCCCGCCGCCGATGTTGGCCGACACGACCAGCACCCGCCGGGCGATCGGCTCGGTGCCGCCGCCCGGCGCTCCCGAACTCGGGGCCTCGGCGCGGTCCGTGGCGGTCGACTCTCCGACGGCCAGGGGCGGCACGGGGCGCATGGTCGCTGACATGTCGGATGCTCTCCCAGGCAAGGCGCGGGAGGGGCGTCCGGAGCCGCCCCTCGGAGGCGTTCATCAGCTTAACTGCTGCTTTGCCCAGATATGGGATATCTTCGAAGATCAGACGCCCGTCGGGCAACGCCGGGGAGGTGCCATGACAGGGGGAACACCGCGAACCGGGCGGGCGCGACGCCGTCCGCTGGGCGTACCCGTGCTGCGGCCGGTCCCGGCTGGCTGGTGGCTCGACGGCCTGCTGGTCGCCGCCCTCGCCGCGCTCACCGCGGCACTGGTCTGGTGGTCGCCGCTGCTCGACGTGGACCTCGCCGTACGGGACTGGTGCGACCGGCACCGACCCCCGCCGGTGAAGGTGCTGATGCAGGGCTTCGACTATCTGGGGCAGGGCGGAGCGCTGATCGTCGTTACCCTGCTGGTGACCGCCTGGCTGGCCTGGCGCCACCGGACGGTGCGCCCCGTCATCCCGACCGGGCTGGCCCCGATCATCAGTACACTGCTGATTGTCGGGCTGAAGCGGTGGACCTCACGAGGCGCACCGCACCACGGCTCGGTACGACTGTTCAGCCACGGCTCGGAGGAGTTCTACCCGTCGGGGCACGTCAGCAACGCGATCGTCTACTTCACCGTGCTGGCGATGCTGCTCGCGCCGTACCTGCCCGTGGCGGTTCGCCGTCTGGTGCAGTGGCTGCCCGGCGTGCTGACCTTCATCGGCACGACCTACCTGGGCTACCACTGGTTCACCGACAGCATCGGTGGATACCTGCTCGGACTGCTGATCGCGCGGCTGCTCCTGCGGGTGCCGTGGCGGACCGTTCCCCTCCCACGCCGGCTGGACCGACCATCACCCTGACCGGTGGGACCGCCGCGGTCACGCCCACCCGCGGCCGGATCGCCCGCGGCGTGACCGAGCGGCCGGCCGTCCCGACCAACGTTCGGCCGGCCGTCGTGGCGTACGAGAAGGGAGGGCATCGAGCGCATGGTGAACGACGTGGGACAGCTGGCGGTGGGCGGCCCGCTGGCCATCGGCGCCGCCGCGGCGTTCGGCGCGGCCTCGGTGCTGCAGTTCTGCGCCTCCCGCGCGGTACCAGAGGAACGGGCCGGGCGGCCGCGGCTGCTGGTACGCCTGATCCGGATCCGGGGCTGGCGCTGGTCGACACTGCTCGCGGCGGCGGCCTTCGCCCTGCAGGTCGCGGCGTTGAGCCTGGTGCCGCTGCTGCTGGTGCAACCGCTGCTGGTGACCGGCCTGGTGTGGTACGTCCTGTTGTTCGGCGCGGTCCAGCATCAGCGACCGGACGCGCGGAGCCTGCTGGAATCGGGGTTGTGCCTGCTCGGGCTCGGCGCCTTCCTACTGATCGCGCAGCCGGCCCGCAGCCAGGGCAGGGGGTTCGAATCGTTCGGGTCGGCCGCGCTGCTCGGCGTCGCGGTGGCGGTCACCGTGGGCCTGTGCCTGATGAGCGCCCTCAAGCTGGGCCGCAAATGGCGACCGCTGCCGTTGGCCATCGCCGCCGGCATCTGCTACGGCGTGACAGCCGGGCTGATCAGCAGCCTCGGACTGCAGTCCGAACCCAATCTGTTCGCGGTGTTCGGCCAGTGGCAGGTGTACGCGATCGCCGTGCTCGGACCATTCGGCGTGCTGCTGAGCCAGAACGCCTACCAGGCCGGCCCGATGGGCGCCCCAGCCCTGGCCACCATCACCGTCACCGACCCGTTGGTGTCCATCGCGGTCGGGTTGCTGTGGCTGGACGAGCAGATCAGGACCGGCCCCTGGATGGTGCTGGGCGAGGTGCTCGCGTTGGCGGTGGTGGTCGTCGCGGTCTCGCTCCTCGCCCGGCGGGCGCCCCACGTCGCCGGCGCGTAGCGGTGTCATCCGTCCCGCCGCGGGTAACCGGGGTGCCGACCAGGGGAGGTGCCGATGACGCAGGAAGCACCGGACTATTTCCGGCCAGAGCATGGCATGGTGCTCACCCACCTGCTGATCGTGCGGGACGTGGACCGGTCCCGCGAGTTCTACCAGCAGGTGCTGGGCGCGACAGTGATACGCGAACGCGAGCCGGCGATCCTCCGCCTGCACAACAGCTACCTCGTGATCAACAACGAGGGCGGCCCCACCGACGACAAGCCGACCGTACAAGCCCAGGCGCCGCCGGACCCGGACTCGCTCAGCAGCGCGTTGAACATCCGGGTCACCGACGTGCGGGCCGTCTACGAGCAGTGGCGCTCCCGCGGTGGGCAGTTCCTGACCGAGCCCAAGGACCACGGGGTCGAGATCCGCTGCTACCTGCGAGACCCGGACGGCTACCTGATCGAACTCGGACAGGCCACCGGCATCCTCGCGCAGATGGCGGGCACGTCCGCCGGCTGACCGAGACCGACGTGGGGAGGTGACAGGTGAAGGCGGTGCAGTTCGCCGACTACGGCGGGCCGGACGTCCTCCGGCCCGTCCAGGTGCCCGAGCCGCACGCCGGCCCGGGGCAGATCCGCGTGGCGGTGCGCGCCGTCGGGGTCAACCCGATGGACTGGAAGCTGCGCAGCGGCGCGATGCGCCAGGTGGCGCCGCTCGCGTTGCCGGCCATCCCGGGCAGTGACGTGGCCGGGGTGGTCGACGAGGTCGGCGCGGGTGTCACCGGGGTCGGCGCGGGAGACGAGGTCTTCGGCTTCGCCACCGGCGACGGCTACGCCGAGTACGCGGTGCTGGAGCACTTCGCCGCCAAGCCGCCGACCATGTCGTGGGAGGAGGCCGCGGGACTGCCGGTCGTCGCGGAGACCGCCGTGCGCTGCCTCGACCTGCTCGGCGTACGCGAGGGTCACGTCCTGCTGATCAACGGCGCGTCCGGCGGGGTGGGCCTGACCGCCGGGCAGCTCGCCCGGGTGCGGGGCGCCACGGTGCTCGGTACCGCCAGCCCGGCCAACCACGACTTCCTGCGCGGTGTCGGGGTTGTCCCGACCAGCTACGGCCCCGGACTGGTGGACCGGGTCCGGGAGCTCGCGCCCGACGGTGTGGACGAGGCCCTGGACACCGCCGGCAAGGGTGCCCTGCCGGACCTGGTCGAGATCACCGGCACGCCCGACCGGGTGCTGACCATCTCCGACCCGGACGCCCAGCGGTACGGGGTACGGATGACCAGCGGCGCCGAGGGCCGGTCGTATCAGGCGCTCGACGAGGTGGCGCGGCTCTCCGAAGCGGATGCCTTCCACCTGCCGGTGGCGCGGACCTTCGACCTCGACCACGCCGCCGAGGCCCAGGAACTCAGCCAGGGCGGCCACGTGCGCGGCAAGCTCGTCCTCCGGGTCGCCTGAGCGGACCACCCGGCGGGTGCGGGGTCAGGCGCGTCCGGCGAGGCCGTGCACGACCACCAGGCCGGGCACCTCCGCGCGGCCGAGCTCCGCGCCGGTGGCCGGATCGTGCCAGCTCACCGCATCGGTCTGGCCCAGGTAGAGGCGGTTGCCGTCGGGGCTGAGCGCGAGGCCGGTGACGGGTTCACGGACCGACCAGCCGGCGACGTCGCGGAGGGCCTCGACGTCCACCACGCGTACCGTCGTGCCGGCTGCGACGAAAAGGCGGTCGTGGCCGGCGGTGGCGTGGCCGGCGCCGGTGCCCCGGGCCAGGACGGCCGTCCTGCGTACGGTGAGTTCCTCCGTGGAGATCTCCGCGACGCTGCCCGAGGTCACGTCGACGACATGGAGCCGGTTTCCGTCCGGGCTGATCGCCACGGCGTGGCCGCTCGCGGACGCCTCCCCGAACGGGTGCGGCAGGTCCACGCAGTAGGCCCAGCGCTCGACGAGGTTCAGCGTGTGCACGAACGCGTGCACGTTGCCCGGCCGCCCGCTGACCAGGTCACGGGTGTGCCGGTGATCGGGCTGATGGGTGTAGAGCGTGTAGAGGGTGGTGCGGTTCGGCGCGAGTACGGCCTGCCGCCCGTCGCCGCGCATCTCCTCCTCGGCACCGGGCGGGACAGGCGTCTTGGCCCTGGTGGACAGTGGGCCGGGCGCCCTCGTGGCGAGATCGACGACCCGGACCCGGTAGCGGTCCGGAGCCCGCGCCGGCAGCCACTCGAGCACGAACAGTCCGGCCAGGTCCTCGGTGAACGCCTCCGGCACGAAGTTCCCCCGCAGCTCGAACCGGTGCCGGACCCCGGTGACGTCGGCGATCAACACCGGCGTCACGTCCCGCCCGTCCGGGCGTCCGCCGGTGGCGGTTTCGGCGTTCGACGCGAGCGCCACCTGCGTACCGTCGGCGGAGACCGCCTGCGGCAGCCACCGCCCGGGCAGGGTGACCCGGGTGGAGGCGTGGCCGGTGGCGAGGTCGACCCGCCAGAACGCGGTGCCCGCGCCGTCGGGCGCGGTCGCGTAGACCGCCCGCCCGTCGGCGGTGGCGACCGCACGCGGGATCGTCAGCCGCTCGCCGCCGCGCAGTACGCCGAGGCCGCCGTCGACCTGGACGAGCAGCGGGTCGGGGACCGTGGCGGCGGTACCCGTTCGGGTCCGCCGGATCGGATCGCAGCCGATCAGCGCCGCGACGCCGGTGCCGGCGAGCGCGGTCAGCACGGTACGTCGCGAGATCGTCTCTCCTGCCATCATGCCCGAGTGACACCGCCGGAACGGCCGGGGTTCCGCCAGCGGCGGACGACGGGCGCGGCGCCAGCGGGCGCCGAACCGGATTCGTCGGAACCCGCGCGGCCTGGCCGGTGTCAAGAGTTCGTCCCCACCGGAGGTTGCCCTGGACGACGCAGAGCTGGTCACCCAAGCCCGGGCCGGTGACCTGGAGGCGTATGAACTCCTGGTCGCCCGGCACACCGCGTCCGCGTACCGGACGGCGGTGCTGCTCGGCGCGGGCCCGGACGCGGAGGACGTCATGCAGGAGGCGTTCGTGAAGGGACATCGCAACCTTTCCCGCTACCGCGGCGAGTCGTCCTTCCGCTCCTGGTTGCTGGCGATCGTGGCCAACGAGACCCGTAACCTGCACCGTTCGCGCAGCCGGCGGGACGGGCTCGTACTGCGCGCCGCGGCGGCCCACCCGGTGCCGGAGGTCGCCGGCGACCTCGCCGTCGAGGCGGTCCTCGCCGGAGAACGCCGCACCGCGCTGGTGCAGGCCCTGCGCCGGCTGCCGGTGCGGGACCGTGAGGTGATCGTCTGCCGGTTCTTCCTCGATCTGAGTGAGGACGAGACCGTGACGATGCTCGGCTGGCCCCGGGGCACGGTGAAGTCGCGGACCGCCCGTGCGCTGGTGAAGCTTCGCGGCCTGCTCGACCGCGAGGAGGTGCGGCGTGGATGACCTCGAGCGGGAGCTGCGCGACCTCGCCGGCTGGCTGCAGACTCCCGAGCCGCCCGAGGTGGCCGCCCGGGTACGGGCACGGCTCACCGCGCCCGCCGCCGGTCGTCGGCGTGATGGCCGGCCACGCCGATGGCGCTACCTGGTGGCGGCGCTCGTCGCGCTGCTCGTGGCGGTGCTGCCGCCGGGACGGGCCGCCGTCGCCGACGCCGTGGCGGGGCTGCTGCGCTTCGCCGGCATCACCATCGTCACGTCACCCGGCCCGCTGCCCACCGGCATTCCATCGCCGCTGCCGGCGCAGCGGCCCGCCGCCCTGGTCGAGGCACAGCGGAAGGTGCGCTTTCCGATCCGGCTCCCGGCGAAGCTGGGCCCACCCGAGCAGGTACTGGTCGCCGACCCCGACGCCACGGGCGCCTACCGGGTGGCCACGCTGCTGTACCGCGGGGGAACGCTGCGTCTCGACGCCTTCGACGGTCAGCTCGACCCGGCCTTCCACAAACAGGCCAGCGGGCCGGGGCTGGAGTGGGTCGAGGTCGACGGCGGCTTCGCCATCTGGATCGGCGGTCCACACTCGGTGGCCTACGTGGACCGAACCGGCACCGTTCGGGTGGAGACCGCCCGGCTCGCCGCCTCGACCCTGATCTGGCAGCACGCGGCGGTGAGCTATCGCCTCGAGGGTGACTTCACCATGTCCGAGGCGATCGAGATCGCCAACTCGCTCGACTAGCGCCGTCCGAGACCGTGAGGCGTGATCTTCAACGCAGGGCGGTGGGAGCCAGGGAACCGCCACCTATGCTGGCGCCCGCATCTGGTACCGAGGTAACCGGGTGGCGGCGACCCGCGGGCGTCGACCGGCCCGGGGAGAGCGCGGGCAACAATGGACGCAGCGCTGAATGCTGCCGAAGGGCTGGCGGTGCTGGCCGCCGGGGCTACGGCGGGCGCGATCAACGCGGTGGTGGGCTCGGGCACGCTGGTGACCTTCCCGGTGCTGCTGGCCCTGGGATATCCGCCGGTGGTCGCGAACGTGTCGAACACGGTGGGGCTGGTGCCGGGATCGCTCTCCGGGGCGTACGCCTATCGCGAGGATCTGGCGGGGCACGGCCGGCTGCTGTTGCGGCTGGGCATCGCCGCCGTACTCGGCGGAGTCACCGGGGGTGTGCTGCTGCTGTGCCTGCCCCCTGGCGCGTTTCGCGCCATCGTCCCGGCGCTGATCGGCCTGGCGCTGGTGCTGGTGGTCGTGCAGCCGCGGCTGGCTCGGGCGCTGGCCGGCTGGCGCGGCGAGGACGGCCGACGGGCCGGGCCGCTGTTGCTCCTCGGCGTGTTCGGCACCGGCGTGTACGGCGGCTACTTCGGCGCCGCCCAAGGGGTGCTGCTGCTGGGCCTGCTAGGCGTGCTGCTCTCCGCCGACCTGCGCTGGCTCAACGGGGTGAAGAACCTGCTCGCGGGCTTGGTGAACGGGGTGGCGGCCGTGTTGTTCCTCGCGCTGGGGACGGTCGCGTGGCAGCCGGCGTTGCTGATCGCGGCCGGATCCGTGGTGGGTGGCCTGATCGGCGGCCGCTGGGGACGCCGGCTGCCGCCGACGGCGCTGCGCGCCGTGATCGTGGTCGTCGGGCTGGCTGCGCTGGTGAAGCTGCTGCTGACCTGACCTCCGGCCCGGGCGCTGCCGGCAGCGGATCGAGTCGGCTAGGCCGTGGACCTCGGCTGCCGCGCGGCGGCGACCAGCGCCAGCACGCCGGCGCCGAGGATCGGGCAGCCGATCGACAGGATGCCGAGCAGCCCGAGCAGCGCCATCACCACGCCCGACACCGCCAGCGCCGGCCTCCGTAGTGGTGCGGCGCGGACCACGCCGTAGACCGAGCCGAGCGCCGCGGCGGCCAACCCGGCGAGAAACCAGGCTGCGATCTCGCCGCCCTGTTGGGCGATCAGTCCGACGTAGAGACCGAGCATGACGAAGGCGATCGCGGCGGCGACCGCCGGCAGCGGATCCCAACCGTCGCGTCGTCCGGAGGCCATGGCCCATCGTTGCAGATCCATCGCGTTCCCGGCGTCGGCCGCGCGTACCGCCGCGCCAGGACGGAACGCCGAACGGCGCGGAGGGCGTCGTCGGTGCGATCGTCAGGGAAGCTGTCGTGGCTCACCGGGAGGGACGACGGCGCCCCGGCCCCGGCGGGCCGCCGGGCGGGCGCACCCCGCGGGGCCGGCGGGTGTCGGTCCGCCGCTGAGGTCGGCTGTCGTGCCCCCGGTTGCCGGCTCCGGACGACCCGAGCTCATCGTCGGCCACGACTCCGACCGTACAAGGTGAGCGCGTTGCAGACGTCGAAGACGCCGATAACGTCCCAGGCCAGGTCGCCGGCCGCCTGCCGGGTCGCCGAGTCGGCGACCAGGCCGGTCAGGATGACCACCCGGTTCTGCACGCTCACCGAGATCTGCTGGCGGCGGGTGGTCCAGTCCGCGCTCAGCCGTTGTGCCACCAGCGCCGCGAGGCGCAGGTCCTCGTCGTGGACCCCGTCGTCGCCGACGTAGGGGTTCTGCTCGGGGTATGGCCAGGGCATCACCTTGCGACCTCCGTGGTCGTCACCGGCGGCGCGGCTGCCGTCGGACTCGGCTGAACGGGCGGATGTTCCCCACGCGGCCGACCCGGCCGGGCAGCGCCGGTCGTGGGGGCGGGGCGGGTGGACCCCACCGGCGGCCGGCTGGCGCGCCGGAAGGCGGCCGCCCGGGTGGGGATGACAGGGAAGACGCTGTCCAGCCGCATGGTGTGCAGCACGGTCCGGACGAAGCGGGACGGCGCCACCAGGCAGAGCACCCTGCCGTCCTGCCGTGCTTCCTGATGGGCGCGCACCAGCAGGCCGAGACCCACGGACTCGATGGTGCGCACCTCGACGAGGTCGACCAGCACCTGCCGGCCGAGGGTGACCGATTCCGCCAGCGCCCGCCGTACCGCCTCCGCCGGTTCCGCGTGCCCGGCCGCCCGGCCGTCGCCGACCCCGTCGAGGTCGCCGACCCCGAGGGCGTCGTCGAACTCGTGGTTCCGGACCGAGCCGGCGCCTTCGGCACCGCCGTCCTCCGGCCCGCGGCCGCACCGGGGACAGAAATGGGGGCCGGAGGCGAAGGGTGAGCCCGTCCAGCCGTGCTCGAACACCAGGGTCCAGACGACCTCGGCGTCAGGCAGGACGCAGGCGGTACCGGTGATCGTGTCGCCGCAGTCGTCGCAGATCAAGCTCATCAGGTGGTCCGCCGGTACGACCGTCATGCTCACTCCTCTCGCTTCTTGCCCGTGCCAACGTGCGGCCCCGGCGGTTTGCCGGGTGGTGCGGCTGCTCAGGACCGGGTGGCGTCCCCGGCGCCCCGGCGTGCGGTGACGACGCCGAGCACCACCGCCGAGACCGCGAAGCCGACCTGGGCGAGCACCCGGGGGAGCGCCCCGTTCGAGTCGACGCCGAGCAGGCGGACGGTCACGGAGCCCAGCAGCGCGGCGGCCACGCCGAGCGCCACGGTCAGCCACACCGGGGCGGCCTTCGGGCCTGGCAGGACGAGCCGGCCCACGACGCCGACGCCGAAGCCGATGGCGAGGGCGCTGAGGAGCGCGCTGCCGGTCACTGATTCCTCCTTGGACTTCGCTCCCGCGGGCTCAGGGCCGGGTGACGACCCGGGCCCGCCCCAGTGCTGGTCTCGCCGGCTCGCTGCCGACCGCGTCGCCGCTGCCGGATGGTGGATGCGGGGCACGGTCGGCGACCGGCAGCGGCTGGTCAGGACGGGCCGTGTCCAGGATGCGGCGGATCCGCGGGTGGGGATTGCGCAGCGTGAGCGCACCGCCTCGCCGGGTGAGCCGGCGCTGGACGTCGAGCAGAAGCCCGATGGCGGCCGCGTCGAGGTGCCGGCATCCGGACAGGTCGATCACGACCTCCTCGGGCTGCAGGGACAGGACCCGGTCGAGGACCGCCCCGACGTCGGAGAGCCGGCGCAGGTCGAGTTCCGTGGTGATGTCCAGCTCGACCCGGGGCACCCGGCACTCCGGTGGGAGCGGGTGGTGCGCGGTCACTGACGGCTCCTCTGTGGTTCGGTTCGTTGCTGTTTCACACCCTGGGTGCCGATCGTGGAGGTCGTCACGCGGCGGTATGACAGTTGTGTGACAAATCCGCGTCAAGAATCAGGGCTTGGTGATCCGGGGGCAGGCCAGGGATGATTCCCGGGTGGCAGCCGTACTGGTGATCGAGGACGACGACCGGATCCGGCTCGCACTGTTGCTCGCGCTCGAGGAGGAGGGTTACACGGCGTACGGGGCGGCCAGCGCCGAGGAGGGGCTGCGCCGGCAACGCCAGGACCCGGCGGACAACGTGCTCGTCGACCTCATGCTGCCCGGACTGGACGGGTTCGAGTGCATCCGGCAGCTCCGCCGCGACGACGACGTACCCATCGTGGTGGTCAGCGCCCGCGACGACACGCACGACATCGTGGCCGCGCTGGAGGCCGGCGCCGACGACTACCTGGTCAAGCCGGTGGCGATCAAGGAATTGTCCGCCCGGTTGCGGGCCCTGCGTCGCCGGGGGCGGGCCGTCGTGGCACCCGCCGCGGTGCAGGTCTTCGGTGATCTGGAGATCAGCGCGGACGCCGGCGAGGTCCGCCGCACCGGCCGGCCGGTCGCGGTCACCAGGACGGAGTTCCGCCTGCTCTGCGAGCTGGCCCAGCACGCCGGCAAGGTGCTGTCCCGCCAGCAGTTGCTGCAGCGGGTGTGGGGATACGACACCGGTGACGAGCGCCTGGTCGACGTGCACGTGGGCCGGTTGCGGCAGAAGATCGAGGAGGACCCGGGCAACCCGCGACACCTGGTCACCCTCCGTGGTCTCGGATACAAGCTGCAGAGATGAACCGCCTCGGACTGCGCGCCCGGGTCACCGCCGCCTTCGCCATCGGCGCGCTGCTGCTCGCGGCGGCGATGGCCCTCTTCTCGTACGACCTGACCCGGCGGTCGCTGCTGGACGAGCGGGAACGCGCCGCGATCCGGGCGGCGTACTTCGACGCCGCGGTCGTCCGTTCGGGGCTGGACACGGACACGCCAGACATCGCGGAGGTGCTCCGGTCGGTGGACACGGGCAGTGCCCGGCGTCCGCTGCTGCATCGTGACGGCGGGTGGTACGCGCGCAGCGCGGAGATCGGTGCCAGCGCGGTCCCGCCGGAGTTGCAGCGGATGGTCCGCTCGGGCGAGCCGGCCGTGCAGCGGATCCGGACGGACGGGCAGCCGGCCCTGCTGGTCGGTGTCCCGCTCTCGCCGACGACCAGCTACTACGAATTCACCTCGCTGCGTGAGGTCGAGCAGACCGTCCAGTTGGTGGGGTTGACGCTGACCGCGGTCGCCATCATGGTCGCCGGGTCGGGCGCCGCCCTCGGCTGGTACGCGACCCGGCACAGCCTGCGGCCACTGACCGCGGTCGCCGACGCCGCCGAGCGGATCGTCGCGGGTGACCTCAGCACGCGCCTCGATCCCGCCACCGATCCTGATCTCACCCGCCTCTCCACCTCGTTCAATCGGATGGTGGAACAACTGGTGCGGCACATCGAGCGGGACCGGCGGTTCGCCGCTGACGTCAGCCATGAACTGCGTTCACCGCTGCAGACGCTGGCCGCCGCGGCGAGTGTGCTGGAGCGCCGTCGCGAGCACCACGACGAACGCACGGCCACGGCCGCCGGACTTGTCGCCGACGAGATCGCCCGCTTCCAGCGGCTGGTCGACGACCTGATCGAACTGGCCCGGGCGGAGCAGCCGGCGCACCGTGAACGCGTTGACGTCGAGGCGCTCGCCCGGGATGCCTGCCGGGCGCAGGGGCTGCCGGAGGAGTTGGTGCGGTCCACCCCGGCCGGCGGTGAGTGGTTCGTGGACCGGCGTCGGGTCGCGCAGATCCTGCTCAATCTGGTGGAGAACGCCGTCCGTTACGCCGGCGGGCCGGTCGCGGTGCGGTTGAGCTGCGACGACGACGGCACCGGCGTCATCGAGGTGGACGACGCCGGGCCGGGCGTGCCCGAGCCGGACCGCGAGGTGGTCTTCGTCCGCTTCGTTCGGGGTCGGGCGGCCCACGCCCGGGCCGGCACCGACGGGACCGGTCTCGGTCTCGCGCTCGTCGCCGAACACGCGGCCGTGCACGGGGGCCGAGCCGTGGTGGCGGACCGCCCCGAGGGCGGTGCCCGGTTCCGGGTGGAGCTGCCGGGGTGCCGGCCGTGATCCGCCGCGTGCTGATCGTGGCCGTCGCCGCGCTCCTGCTGACCGGGTGCGGTGTTCCGGTGGACGACGCTCCTCGCCGCGCGGCGGGCCGGCCCGGTCCCTTCAACAGCACGGCCAGCGGCGGCGCCGACTCGAACGCCGGACGGGCGAACGAGTCGCTCTGTTTCGTGCGGGAGGACCGGCTGGGCACCGTGGTGCGGCGGGTGGACTACCTGCCCGACGTCGACACACACCTGCGACACCTGCTGGCCGGGCCCGGGAACACGGAACGGGACGCCGGCTTCATCAGCGCCCTGACCGGCACCGCCTCCGTGGCCGGAGCCCGGCTCAGCGGCGGCGTCGCCGAGGTCGAGGTGGGCGGGGCCGGGGACGAGACCGGACGCAGCGACCAGATCCTCGCGTTCGGCCAGATCGTCTGCACGCTGACCAGCCGCGCCGACGTGCACGGGGTCACCTTCCGCCGGGACGGGCAGCCGCTGGACGTGCCACGGGCCGACGGATCACTGTCCCGGCTGCCGCTCACCGCGATCGACTACGCGCCGCTGATCGGGCGGCGCTGAACCTGCCCGCGACGGGTCGCGCGGCGCTGAACCTGCCCGCGACGGGTCGCGCGGCGCCGAAACCGGCCAGGCATCGCGCCTCGACGCCGGCACCCCGGTGGGATCCCGGCGTCGAGGCGTACGTCAGCCCTTGGCCTGTCGCTTGGCCATCTCCGGCGATTTACCCTTGCCGACCTGTTTGAGCGCGTTCTGCAACTGGCCCTCGGTCATCTTGGAGTTGCCCTCGATTCCCGCATTGTGGGCCTGCTTGCGCAGGTCGTGGAGTCGATCCTGGTTACCCATGTCAACCTCCCGCCTCAACGTCGGCGCGGCTACCGGACCCCGCGCCGTGGCAACCGCTTGGCTTCCCGACCGCACCGTCGGCAAACCGCCCGTGACGTCCACCGGCCGGGGCTGGGTGCCCGTGCCATCGGTGGTTCGGCCACAGACCGGGCATCTCCATCGCCCGCAGACGGCGGCCTCCATCGCCGCGCAGACCACATCGCCGCGCAGACCACCAGATGCCGCACATGGAGTCGACCAAGGCCGAGCCGGGACGGGCAGACCCGGCAAGTACGGCGATCGAGCCTGTCCGCGCCGGCCGCGCCGATAGCGTGGCGAGTGACCGAACCGCCGCGGCGGCCGGGGCGTTCCGGGCGTGGATCGACGGCCCGGCGGCGAGATGAGGGTGACCATGAGAGAAATCGAACTGGGCGACGGCGACCGGCGCGTACTGGTGGTCGTGGTCGACAAGGGCGAGGACGCGGTGGCCGCGGTGAACGAGGCTGCCCAGCGGCACGGCATTCGCGGCGCCCGGGTCACCGCCGTCGGCGGGTTCGCCTCGGCGGACCTCGCCTACTTCGAGCGCGAGAAGCGCAACTTCCGGACCATCCCGGTCGGGGAACAGGTCGAGGTCCTGTCGCTGCTGGGTGACATCGCCGAGCACGAGGGGAAGCCGGCGTTGCACGTGCACGCCGTGCTGGGCCGCCGGGACGGCTCGACCGTCGGCGGCCACCTGCTCCGCGGCGAGGTTTGGCCGACGCTGGAGGTCGTCATCTCCGAGGTCGGGGCGAGCCTCGCCAAGCGGGTCGACCCGGAGACCGGGCTGGCGCTGCTGGCGGGAACGACCAGCTCGTGAGTGGCGGCGCCGGGCAAGGAGGAGCGCGCCCGGTCCGCCTCTCAGACGACTGTGCCGCCCAGTACCCGCTGGCCCTCGGCGACCGCCGGAATGGTGTCCGCGACGGCGGACCACCCCCACGACCGTGCCCGACCCGTGGGGCAGCGGGGCCGGGCACGGCACGGACGTATCGGTCCGATGCTGGCGGCTGGTCGTGGGTGGAGGGTCGGTGACCCGGGTCAGGACGCCGTCTCGCCGCGGCTGGCCCGGACGATGCCGTCGGTGTCGGAGATGCCCTCGCCCTTGATCACCTTGCCGTCGCGCAGCGTCCAGAAGTGCACGAAGCGCACGTTGAACTCGCCACCGTTGCGGAAGTGGCCGTACCACATGCCGATGGCGGCAGCCCAGCTGTCGCCGGAGACGCGGATCTCCTCCACGTCGAACCGGTTGTCGTCGAGCAGTTCCAGCGCGCCGGTGAAGTACTGCATCGCCCCGTCCAGGCCGCTGTAGTGGCCGGTGGACCAGGGCAACGACTTCGGCGTGACGATCTCCGCCTCAGGGTCGAACAGGCTGACCACCGCCGGCGCGTCCATCCGCTTCAGCCCGTCGTAGAGTGCCTCGACGACCGCCTCGACCTGTACCGTCATACGATCCCTCCCGGATGTGGCCGCCCCGCTCGGGCGGGCGATGCGCCGCCGGCCCGGCCCGGACCGGCGTGCGGGAACGTGAGCCGAACTCAGCCAAACGCACCGGGTCGGCGGGAACAACCCCTAGTGACCGCGGTCGACCCCTATCCGGATGGTCGCCCCCTGCGGGTGGTGGGGCCGCCGCGACCCGCTCGCCCGTACCGGCGGGAACGGGCCGGAGAACGCTCGACGAACAGCGGTCGACCCGGCCCGCGACCGCTCCCGGCGGTCCCGCCGCGGCCGTACCGTGCCCGGCATGAGCGGCACGCTGACAAGCCCCACGACGGGGCGGAGTGCGACGGACCGGGGGCGCCGACTACGGCTCGCCGTCGAGTACGTGGTCCTGTTCTACGGCGCGGTGGCGGCCTTCGCCTGGTGGGACGTGCCCGGCGGCCCGGTCCCGGAGCTGGTTCTGCTCGGCGCGCTGGCCTGGTGGTGGCTGCGCCGGCAGCCGACGTTCGACCGGGCCGACCTCGGCCGGCCGGCCGCCCTGCGACCGGCGCTGCCGGCCGTGCTCCGGCTCTGGGCGGTCGCCTTCGTGCTGGCAGTCGCGGCGGTGGCGGTGCTGACCCCGGAGCGCCTGTTCGACCTGCCCCGGCAGCAGCCGGTGATCTGGGTGGCGGTGGTAGTGCTCTATCCGGTGCTCTCGGTCTATCCGCAGGAGCTGATCTTCCGGGCGTTCCTCTGCTACCGGTACGCTCCGGTCTTCGGCCGGGGCGGCGGCCTGGTGGCGGCCAGCGCGGGGGCGTTCGGCTTCGCCCACGTCATCTTCGGCTCCTGGCTGTCGGTGCTGCTCACCCTGGTCGGCGGGGTGCTGTTCGCGCGCCGCTACCTGCGTACCCGGTCGCTGCTGGTGGTGTGGGTCGAGCACGCCGCGTACGGGGTGCTGGCGTTCACGGTGGGGCTGGGCGCGTACTTCTACCACGCGGCGCAGTGACCGGCGGGGTGCCGGTGGGCCACTCGGGTGACGGGGGGACGGTCGTTCGGACAGGGGTTTTTAGGGGTGCCGTCCGACCAGCAATCTGGGAGAAGACATTGATCGTCCCTGCTCCCCAGGATGGGAATTGCGCCGGGCGGTCATGAGCTGCTCAGCGCCGGTCCGGCTGCTCCGGATCAGCCCGACCGTCCTTGTCGGACCAACCGCACCAGTGATCGCGCGGCCCGTCGCCGCTTCCACCACGTCGACACCGCGTGTCAGGTGTCGCGCCGGCCCTCCGTGTCGGGCGGTGGCGGCCCGGTCCACCACTCCCGCCCGCGTCGGTCGAACGCCGGCGCCCTCCCCAAAGGACGAACCATGCAGGACTACTGGCTGGCCCGGCTGCGCCAGCACGCCACCTCCCGCCGCTCGGTGTTACTCGGCGCGGCCGGCGCCGGCGCCGGCCTGGCCCTCAGCGGGACCAGCACCGCCTCGGCGGCCGCCCCGACCACCGCGGCCGCAGAGCCGGCGTTCGACTTCGACACCGGCAACGCCGCCGAGGAGGTGCTCGGGCCGTTCGCCGGCCCGGCGGTCTACGCCACCGTCGCGCCCAGCGACGCCACCCTGATCATCCGGTTCGCGAACATGCTGGAACTGTGCTGGTTCGACGCTATCGCCCCCTACCACCCGACGGCCGTGGGCATCTACACCCAGCTGCCCCGCCGGCCCCGCGCCGAGGCGGCGACCAACCGCAACAAGAACATCGCCATCCTGTACGCCTCGTTCCGGGTGTTCAACAGCGTCATGCCGCAGTACGCCCAGACCTGGCGGGAGATGCTCCAGTCGGTCGACCTGGACCCGGCCGACGACAGCACCGATCCGAGCACCCCGGTGGGCATCGGCAACCTGGCCGGCAAGGGACTGGCGGCCGCCCGCGAGCACGACGGCATGAACCAGCTCGGCGACCACGGCGGTCGGGTCTACAACCGGCAGCCGTACACCGACTACACCGGCTACCGGCCCCGCAACACCGCGTACGAGCTGACCGACGCGTCGCACTGGCAGCCGGCCATCGTCACCAAGGGTAACGGCATCTTCCAGGTGCAGCAGTTCGTCACCCCGCAGCTGCAGCACGTCACCCCGTACAGCTACACCGACCCGAGAGAGTTCCTGGTGCCGGCGCCGACCGCCAGCAACCACCGCAACAAGGCGGCTTACAAGGCGCAGGTGGACGCCATGCTGGCCACCTCCGCCGGGCTCACCGACGAGCAGAAGACGAAGGCCGAGTTCTTCGACGACAAGTTCGCCAGCCTCGGACTCGCCGTCGGGGCGGCGATCCAGAACCGCGAGCTGGGCCTGGACGAATGGGTGCACCTGCACGCGGTAGCGGAGACCGCGACCTTCGACGCCGCCATCGCCGCCTGGTACAACAAGAACGTCTACGACTCGGTGCGCCCGTTCACCGCCATCCGCCACGTCTACCAGGGGCAGAAGGTGACCGCCTGGGGCGGCCCGGGGAAGGGCACCGTCCGCGACCTGCCCGCCGAGCAGTGGCGTGCCTACCTCCTCGTGGCCGACCACTCGGAGTACCCGTCCGGCTCGACTGCGCTCTGCGCCGCCGAGGTGCAGGCGGCCCGCCGCTACCTCGGCACCGACCAGGTGCGGTTCCGGTTCGAGCGGAAGGCCGGCTCCTCGCTGATTGAGCCCGGCATCACCCCGCGCGAGGACCTCGTACTGAGCTGGGACACCTGGACCGACTGGATGCACGACTGCGGGATGAGTCGCTACTGGGGCGGGGTCCACTTCCCGGCCGCTATCCAGGCGTCGTGGGAGATGGGCCGGAAGATCGGCGACCGCGCGTTCGAGTTCGTGCAGCGGCAGATCAACGGTGAGGCGGTGCTACGCACTCGACGCTGACCTTCAGCGCCGCGAGCGTACGCCGCATACCGTCGCGGTTGTGCCGGGACCGGTCGCGGATCCCCGACGTCAGGGCGCCGACCCTGCGTCGGGCCGGTCCGCGCCGGTCCCACCACGACTGGACGACCTCCGTCCCGCCGTCGGCGGCGGGTGCCAGCTCGAACCGCCAGGTCGAGACCAGCGTGCCGGCCAGCCGGACGTCGAAGGCGAAACAGCGTCCGGGATCGGCCGCCGTCACGGTGCACCGGGTGGTCCAGGAGCGCCACCGGCCCTGCCGGTTGTGGCCGCGGAAGGTGCTGCCCACGCCGAGCGGGGAGCCCGGGGCGTCGAGCGTCGCGCCGACGCACTCCGGGCTCCACTCACCCATCCGACGGACGTCGCTGACCGCCGCGTACACCGCGGCGGCCGGCGCCCGTACGATGATCCGCTCCTGGACGACCTCCGTCATGCCGCCGTGCGTAGCTCTTCGGAGAGGTAGCTCTGGGCGTTGTAGATGGTGCGTGCCGGGTCCAGGATGTCCCGCCGCCCGTGCATCACCCGGGTGTTGTCGATGAGCGCCACGTCCCCATCCTGCCACTCGATGTTCTCGGTCAGGGCCGCCGTACGCTCCTCCACCTCCTTCGCCAGCTCCGCGGAGAACTCGGTGCCGTCGGCGAAGGTGATGCGGGGCTTCTCGTAGTTGTAGGACGGGCCGAGGATGCTGTTGGCGAACGCCAGGCGGGACCCGAAGAGGGTCGGGTGGGCGGCCGGCACCTGGAACTCGTAGTGGATCGCGCCCCCGTCCAGCGGCTCGATGACGGTCCGGCCCGGCCCGGTGGCCAACGCCCGCATGTCGTCCACGGTGATCTCCTCGGCCGGCTTCTCGCCGCCGGTCTGGTGCTGGACGAACGCCTTCCAGCGGTTCTCCTCGACCCGCCGGCTGTACGCGATGTCCTGCGCGGCGAACTGGGCGCGGACCTCCTCGCTGAAGGCATCCCAGACCCGGTAGCCGTCGCAGACCGTGGTCTCCGACCCCTCGGCCGCCGCCTTCTCACAGAAGAACCACGTCAGATCGGGGGCGAACGGGCTGTTGCCGTTCTCGATGTGCAGACCGACCCCGGCGGTTCCGGCGTCGACCTTCTGCGCCACGTCCCCGCCGTGGAACTCCCGGGCCGGGTCGAGGGTGATCCGGCCGGAGATCGAGTGCACGAGGGCGGAGAAGAGCTCCAGGTCGGCGCGGAAGCCGCGGAACAGGATGAAGCCCGACTCGCGCAGCAGTCGGATGGTGACCAGCGGGTCGAGGTCGGTGAGGTCGGCGATGGCCGGCCCGGTGCAAAGTAGTCCGTTGCCGGTGCCGTACCGGCTCATGGCGAACGTGGTCGTCAGCATTCCCGTCATCTCCCGAGAGTGGTGTCGATGGGGGTGGGCGTCGATGCCGGCCGTTCGGTCGGCGAGTTCAGCGGCCGGCAGGGCAGCCGTCCGTCTGCGATGGCGGCCCTGATCTCGTCCCGCCGGGGCCGGCCGGTCACGGTGAAGTACCGGCCGTACAGCTCGTCGCTGGCGGGTAGCACACAGGCGGCGGAGACCTGCTCCACCGCGGAGAGTCGCTCGGCGCCGAGGGCCGCTATCCCGCGCCGGGCGCTCACGTCGTCGGTCGTCTCGGAGATGAGGAAGAGCCCGTGCAGCGTCTGCATCCCGTCGCCGACGACCGCGCTGGCCCGGACGAACGGCAACGTCGCATACTGTGCCTCCACCCACTCCGGGGCGATGTTGCGTCCGGCGGAGGTGACGATCACGTTCTTCTTCCGCCCGACGATGCGGATGTGGCCGGACTCCTCGATCTCGGCCAGGTCACCGGTGTGCAGCCAACCGTCCTCGTCGACCAGGCAGGCGGAGGGGTCGGTGCCGGTGTAGCCGGCGAACAGCGACGAACTGCGCACCAGCAGTTCGCCGTCATCGGCCAGGCGTACCTCGACGTGGTCCAGCGGCTGCCCGACCGTGCCGATCCGCCGGTTGCCGGGGACGTTCCAGGAGACGGTCGAGCTGTTCTCGCTGAGTCCGTAGCCCTCGTACACGACCAGACCGTGCCGGTCCAGCCGGTGCAGCGTCCCGACGTCGACGGGGGCGCCGCCGCAGCAGATCAGCGGGGCCTCGTCCCGGCCGAACAGCTCGGGCGCCACCGGCCGTCCCAGCGCCGCCGCCCGATCCGCCCGGTCGGCCAGTTCCTCGGCCAGCGCGGGCGTGGCCACCAGCGCGGTCGGCCGGGCTGCCGGGGTGTAACGCAACACCCCGCTCGCGGCGAACGAGGAGGTACCGATGAGCGGCTCGTCCGGCGGCAGCAGCAGCACCGTGCCGCCGTGGCAGATCACCAGGTAGATCGCGGCCACCTGCTCGATCAGCAGGCTGAACGGGACCAGCGACAGGTAGCGGGCGTACGCGCCCGCGGGCATCACCCGGTCCAGCGACCGGAGCAACGCGTCCAGGCCGGCGCCGCGGATGCGTACCCCCTTGGGGCGGGAGGTGGTGCCGGAGGTGTGCACCACCTTGCAGATCGCCTGCTCGTCGCGCCACGGGGAGTCCGGCCAGGAGCGCTCCGACGTGGTCTCCCGCGCGGCGGTCACCAGGTCGGGCAGTTCCACCGGCACCACCCGGCAGCCCGGCGGCAGCACCCGGTCGGCGTCCCACTCCGCCAGCCGCCGCCGGCCGGCGGAGTCCACCAGGCAGATGGTGGCCTCGCGGAGCAGGCTGTTCGCCTGGTCGGCCGAGAACGCCAGCGGCACCGGCACCTCCACCGCGCCGGAGAGCAGCAGCGCGAGGTCGGCGACCACGAATTCCGGGGTGTTGCCGGTGAGCACCCCCACCACCGGCCGGGTGTCGGCCAGGCGGAGCCGGTCGGCCAGCATCCAGGCCGCACCGATCCCGTCCCGGTAGGACAGGGCGTCGCCGACCTTTCCGTTCGCGTCCAGCCGCTGTACCAGCGCGCGCCCGTCGGTGGCCAGGCGGGCGAGCCGTTCCTCAATGAGCATCGGTCATCGTCTCCCCGGGCAGGTCCCGTCGTAGCGCGACGTCGAGGTTGTCGAAGCGGTACCGGCCGGTGCAGGCGCGGACCAACTCGCCGATCCGGTCCAGCGGCACCAGCCCGGTGGTCGGCGCCTGGTCGTAGTAAGTCCCCCAGCGCAGCCGCTCGCCGGCGCTCATCCAGGTCGGCCGGGCCCGCCCGAGGGCCACGAACGGCACCCCGAACTGCGGCAGCGCCGCGGCCAGCGAAGCGGTCGCGGTGCAGAGCGCGTAGCGCATGCCCTGACACCAGGCGAGCAGTGGCAGCAGCCGGATCAGCTCGGCGCCGCTGCCGCCGTGGGCCACGAAGTTCCCGACCTCCACCACGTCGTCGCGGGACACCGGCGCCCCGGCCACCCGCTGGAGCACCTCCTCCAGCGGCTGGTCGAGGTAGCGTTCGGAGAAGAAGCCCTGGTGCGAGTGGAAGGTCATCCCGCCGCAGGCCACGATCTCCTCGGGTCGGCCGGGGCGGCGCCGGGTAGCGACCACGAAGCAGTCCGGCGCCGGGTCGATCAGGGCGTTGTAGATCTCGGCGTACCCGGTCCGGACGAACGCGGCGGCCGCGTCCCATTCGGGTGAGGGTGGTGCCACGACGCGGACCCGCAGGGCCTCCGCGCCGATGCTCGCCGCCGGCCCGCCCAGGGCGGTGGCGGATCGGGTCATCGTCATGCCGCCTGCCAGTCCATCCGGATCGGGGAACGGTTCAGCCGCAGCATCAGCCGTGGGGGGATCCGGTACTGCCGGCGCAGCAGCGCGGTGGCGGCCCGGGTGAGCGCGCGGGGTTGCCGGTCGAGCCAGGTCAACGTCTCCTCCAGCGCGGCGAGCGCCTGGTCGATGTCCTCGGCGGTGCAGGTCAACGGCGGGTACGTGCGCAGCACCGGCTCGCTGATCTGCTCGTTGAGCGAGTGCCCGGTGTGCACGCCCCGCTGCCCCATGCCGATCGAGACCATCAGCTCCACCGCCGGGTTGGCCGTCCGCAGGCCGGCCATCAGCCCGATCCCGGGTGCCGCCAGCAGGTGCTTGGGGTGCCGGCGTACGGCGGCCGCCAGGCCCTCGGTGAGGCGCGGGCCCAGTTCGGCGGCCCGGGCCGGCAGGTCCCGCTCGCGGACCTCGGCGATCGTGGCCGCCGCGGCGGCGACCGCGACGCCGGTGACCGAGGAGCCGGAGGCCAGCAGCGACGGGTGCCACCGCGGGTGCCGACCGGCGGCCTCCACGATCGCGGAGCTCAGCGCGCAGACACCGACCGGCACGAAACCTCCGGTCAGTGCCTTGGACAGCAGCATGACGTCCGGCCGGACGTCGTCGTGTTCGACCGCGAACATCCGCCCGGTGCGACCGAAGCCGGTCTGGATCTCGTCGGCCACCAACAGGGTGTCGCTGGCCGCGCAGGCGGCGGCGACCTCGCGGACGTAACCGGGCGGTGGGACGGTGAGGTGCGCGCCACCCAGCACCGGTTCCAGGAACACCGCCGCCACCGAACCGTCGGCCACCGCCGCGCGCACGGCCGCGGCGTCACCGTACGGGACCACGACCAGGTGCGCGCCGAGTGGTTCGAACGGCGCGCGGTGGTTGCCCTGGCCGAGCAGGGACAGGGCGGCCAGCGTCTTGCCGTGGTAGCTGCCGTCCGCGACCACGATCCGCTGCCGGTCGGGGCGGGCCAGCCGGACCGCCCGCAGCGCGGTCTCGCAGATCTCCGCTCCCGAGCTGCCCAGCACGAACCGGTCGAGCCCGGCCGGCAGGATCTCCAGCAGCGCGCGGAACAGCGTGGCGGTGGCCGGGTGCACCGCGCCGGGCGGGACCGCGGGGGCCTGCCGGAGCGCCTCGGTGACCGCCTCGGCCACCCGCGGGTTGCCGTGGCCGACCAGGAAGACGCCGTAGCTGGCGGCGAGGTCGAGGGCGGCGGTGCCGTCCTCGGCGTACACCTGGGTGCCGCTGGCGTGGCTCTCCACCGACCGCCCCGCGGCGGCCAGCATGGTCGCGGCCGTGGGGTTCCAGTGCCGGCCCAGCGCGGAGAAGATCCGCTGCCGGTCGTCCAGCGCGGTCATCGGCGCACCTCCCGCTGGCCGTCGGGCCAGGTCGTCGCGAGCCGGTCGCCGGCGGTGGCGACCCGGTCGAGGAGTTCGGCCACGTCGTCCGGCGCGGCGGTGAGCGGGGGCAGCACGGCGACCACGTCCCCGTCCGGCGGGCGCACCAGCACCCGTTCGCCGGCCAGCTCGGTGACCAGCTCCCGGGCGGCGGCCGGGGAGACCGCCCGCAACCAGATCAGCGAGCCGTCGGCGCCGACCTCGGTCACCGTGCCGGTGCCGACCAGCGGCTCCAGCCGGGAGCGGGCGAGGCCGGCGACGTCCCGCTGCCGTTCGGCGAGCCGCTCGTCGGCGGACACCCGGAGGACGGCCGCCACAGCGGCCGAGGAGAGCGGGTTGGCGCCGAAGGTCGACCCGTGCAGGCTCGGGTTGCGGCGGGCGTAGACCCGGTCGTAGGTGGCGCGGCTGGTCACCAGGCAGCCGACCGGTACCGCGTCGGCGCCGAGCGTCTCGCCGAGCACCAGCGCGTCCGGCAGCACCGGTAGCTGGCTGGCGGCCAGGGAGGTGCCGAGCCGGGCCGGCCCGGTGAGTCGTTCGTCGAGCACCAGCAGCGTGCCACTGCGGTCGCAGGCGGCCCGGAGCCGACGCCACCACTGCGGCGACAGTTCGGCCAGCCGGTAGCCGGGCGCCGCCGCGGCCACCACCACGGCGGCGACGTCGTCGCGGATCCGCTCGACGAGCTCGTCGGGGCGGTCGCGCGGCACGGCGACCGGGCTCAGCGGCTGGTCGGGCAGGAGCGGGAAGCCGTGGGTCAGCGACAGCCCGTGGACGAGGGTGCCGTGCTCCGCGCCGGCGAAGCCGGCCACCAGCCGCCGGGACCGGTGGGTGCCCTTGGCGAGTTTGAGCGCCGAGTCCAGTGCCTCGGCCCCGCTGTTGCAGAGGTACGACACCGTCAGCGGATCCGGGCACAGCTGGTGCAGCGCGGTGACCGCCTCGGCCAGTGGCCGGCTGACCAGGATCCGGCTGGAGAGCGCGACCCGGCCGGCCTGCTCGACAAGGCTCCCGGTCACCACGGGATGGCCGGGCCCGAAGCCGGCCGAGGCCGCGTCCAGCCACGAGGAGCCGTCAACGGCCTCGATCCGGGCGCCTGTCTGCCGCCGGACGACCGGGGCGTCCGGCCCGGGCGCGCCGACCAGGTGCCGGTGGACGACGGCGGCGTCGCCGAGGTCCGGCGCGTCGCGGGTTTCCAGGTGCGAATTGGTCGTCATGGGTTCACCAATCACGGGCCGCCGACTCGCGGGAAAGGACACGGGAGGCGCGGGCATAGGTGCCGCGGAATGGACGCGGTGCGGCGCCAACGGCCCGGTCGACCCGCTTCAGCATGTCCCCCGGTTCGCGAAAAGTCTTCGCGCATATTGCTGTCTTCGGGCCGGCGCTCCCTCGGCCCCGTCGGTCGACCGTGATCCTCGGTCCTGGACGATTGTGCAGGTCAGAGTGCCTTGATGGTGATCAACCTCGCGGGTTGGCGCGCGGACGGCGTGGCCGAGTCGACTATCGGACATCTGCCTGACGGTTCCCGGACCATCGACGTACGCCACCTTGTTCTGCTTGTTGAAAAGGGCCGAAGGCCTCTGATCACGAGGAGGTAACACCCGGTCGGACCACCCGTGCGGCCATTATGGTTGCTGCCATGAATGGGATTACGGGACGGATCCACCGTCCGGGCGACGCCGGCTACGACAGCCGCCGCTCGGGGTACAACCGGGTCATCGAGCACCGGCCGGCGCTGATCGTCGAGGCGGTGGACGGCGATGACGTGGCCGCCGCGGTGCGCCTCGCCGTCGCCGAGGGAAGACCGGTGGCGGTGCAGGCCACCGGGCACGGGCCGGCGGTGTCGGCCGACGGCGCGCTGCTCATCCACACCGGACGGATGACCGGCGTGCAGACGGACCTGGCGAATCGCACCGCGCGGATCGAGGCGGGCGTGCGCTGGCGCGATGTCCTTGCCGTGACGGCGCCGCACGGGCTCGCGCCGCTCAACGGTTCCAGTCCGGTGGTCGGCGCGATCGGTTACACCATCGGTGGCGGGATCGGCATGCTGGGCCGGCGGTACGGGTTCGCCGCGGATCATGTACGGGCCGTCGAACTGGTGACCGCCGACGGTCAGGTGCGCCGGCTCACGGCGGACCGGGAGCCGGAGCTGTTCTGGGCGGTGCGCGGCGGCAAGGGGAACTTCGGGGTGGTCACCTCGCTGGAGGTGGACCTCTTCCCGGTGGCCCAGCTGTACGGCGGCGGCCTGTACTACGGTGCCGAGGCGGTCCCCGACGCGCTGGCGGCGTACGCGAGGTGGGCGGGCACCGTGCCGGACGAGATGACCTCCTCGGTGCTGATGGTCCAGGTGCCGGACATCGAGGCCGCTCCCGCACCGCTGCGCGGGCAGTACGTCATGCACCTGCGGATCGCCTACTGCGGCGCGCCGGAGGAGGGGGAGCGGCTGGTCGAGCCGCTGCGGAAGGTTGCCTCCCCACTGATGGACACCCTCGGGGTCCTGCCGTACGAGCGGGTCGGCTCCATCCACCACGAGCCCACCGATCCGGCGGCGAGCTACGGCCGGAACATCGCCCTGCGCGAGCTGGAGCCGGCGGTCGAGGCGTTGCTGGCCGCGGCCGGTCCCGACGCCAACGCGCCGTACGCGGTCGAGCTGCGTCACCTCGGTGGGGCGTACGCCCGCCCGCCGGTGGTGCCCAACGCGGTTGGCGGCCGGGACGCCGGCTTCAGTCTCTCGTCGATGTCCCTGGCCAGCGGCACCGATCTGGAGACCCTGCGCGCGGCCCACGACGGCCTGCACGAGCGCCTGCGGCCGTGGCGCACCGGCGGTGCTCTGCTCAACTTCCTCGGCGTGCACGACGCCACCGAGGCCACCGTGCGGGCTGCCTTCGACCCGGCCGTCCACGAGCGGCTGGCCGGGGTCAAGGCCGTGTACGACCCGGGGAACCTTTTCCGGATCAATCACAACATCCTGCCCAGCGGCGCGGCGTGACGGCTGTTCCGAATTGACACCGAAACTGTTCACCTCGCATTTCTTGTAGCTTTCGGCGAGGTGTCGGTAAACGCCGTGGTCGAGAAATGTTTCGGGCAGATGGCGCATTCGGTCGTATGCCGCATACCCCGCATGTAGCGTTTGTCGGAAGCGTGACACCGATCTATTGCCGCCGATGGCTACCCTCTGCAAGAATGTCCTCGCGCAGAGCAATTTGGGAGTGGTCGGGAAGGATGCTGCCTGGCAAAGTCTTTTCCGATCCTGGCGATGTCACCGGCATCGGGGGCTGGCGTCCCGCCGTCGCCACCGCCACCTCCGGCCGGTCGGCGTCGCCGAAAAGGAAACGCAGTAGCCCAATTCACCTACGACTAGAATCGACAGACAGGATACGGCTGTCCACTTTCCGGACGGGACCATCCCGGCCTGCGGGCAGCCTATTTAGAATCGCCCATCGAAAATGACGCTCGTGGATCAGATCGGTCGCCTGGCGGGTCGACTGGTCGAAGCCCGAGCACGGTGGGCGGCAACGATGGTGGTGGTCTGCCGCCGGGCCCACGGGCCGGGTCGCCAACCGGCCGAGGGATCCGCGCGGACGCTGGGGGAGGCGTTCGGTGCGACAACTTCAGGAATCACTGTGCCTAGCCGTGCTCGGGCCCATGCGGGCCTGGCGCCACGGGGACGAGATCACGCTGGGCCCGCCCAAACAACGGGCGGTGCTCGGCCTACTGGCCAGCCGGGTCAACGACGTGGTCGGCTTCGAGGAGATCATTGACGCGGTCTGGGGCAACGAGGTCCCGCCAACCGCGGCGAACGGGGTGCACACGTACATCGCCGGCCTGCGCCGGGTGATCGAACCGGGCCGCAGCCGGCGGGACATGGGCGAGGTCCTGGTCTCCACGGGTGGCGGGTACGCCCTGTTCA
Organism: Micromonospora sp. NPDC093277; assembly: GCF_044765245.1. Taxonomy (NCBI): domain Bacteria; kingdom Bacillati; phylum Actinomycetota; class Actinomycetes; order Micromonosporales; family Micromonosporaceae; genus Micromonospora; species Micromonospora sp. NPDC093277. The sequence continues at coordinate 93,169 of NZ_JBIWJO010000002.1, read as the reverse complement.
TGGACCCGGACGAGCTGGACACGACGCTCTTCGCGGCCCAGCGGCGGCGCGCCCGACGGCTGCGCGAGGCGGGCGACGGCGCGGGCGCGGCGGAGATCTACCACGCCGCGCTGCGCCTGTGGCGTGGTGAGGCGTACTTCGGCGTCCCCGGGCCGTTCGCCGCGGTGGAGCGCACCCGGCTGCACGAGCTGCGGCTGAGCGTGGTGGAGGAGTTGGCCGAACTCCTGCTCGACCTGCATCGTCCGGCGGACGCGGTGACCGTGCTGTCCGAGGCCGTGCCCAAGGAACCGCTGCGCGAGAAGCTGCGCGGGCTGTTGATGCTCTCGCTCTACCGTGGCGGCCGGCAGGCCGACGCGCTGAGCCTCTACCGGGAGACCCGGCAGCTGCTCCTGGAGGAGCTGGGCATCGAACCCGTGCCCGAACTCCGCGACCTGCACAACCAGATCCTGGTCGGGCATCCCGACCTGGACGACCCGATGCCGGCCGAGCCGAACATCGAGGGCCCGGTCGGGGTCGAACCGCGCCCGGGTGAGCTGCGCCCCCTGGCGCAACTGCCGTGCCGCCCGCGCGGATTCGCCGGCCGGGACGCCGAGCTCGGCCGGCTGCGCGAGCTGGTGGAGCGGGACCGGCAGTGTCCCGGCGCGACCACCGTCGCCGTGCTGGAGGGCGGGCCGGGCAGCGGCAAGACCGCGCTCGCCGTCGAGCTGGCCCACGAGATCGCCGCCGGTTTCCCGGACGGGCAGCTCTTCGTCGACCTGCGCGGCTCCGCCCAGGACGGTGACCGATCGTTGTCCGCGCTGGACGCCCTGGCCTTCGCGCTGGTCAGTCTGGGCGTCGAGCGGGGACAGGTGCCGAGCGACCTCTCCGCCGCCAGCGCTCTCTACCGCAGCCTGCTGCACGGCCGGCGGGTGCTCGTGGTGCTCGACGACGCGGCGGACGCCGAGCAGGTCCGCCAGCTCATCCCCGGTGGTCCGGCCTGCGTCCTGGTCACCAGCCGGCGCCGGCAGCGCGGGCTGGCCGCGCGCGACGGGGCGTACCGGCTGACCCTCGGGCCGGTCTCCACGACGGAGGCCACCGAGCTGTTGGCCAAACTGACCGGCACCGGCCGGCTGGCGGGTCGCGAACAGGAGGTCGCCGAGCTCGCCGAGCTCTGCGGGCATCTGCCCCTGGCGCTGCGGATCTCGGCCGGGGCGTTGGCGGCCGACCCCGGCCTCACCCCGGCCGAACTGGTCCGCCGCTACCGCCTCCCACATACCAGGCTCGACCAGCTCGCCGTACGCGGTGACGCGAGCACCGACGTGCGGGCGGCGCTGGCCGTGTCCTACGACGCACTGCCCCCCGATACGGCCCGGGTGTTCCGGATGCTGGGCTGCTGCCCGAGCGCGGCGATCACCACCCAGATGGCGGCGGCCCTCGCCGGGCTGACCCAGGCCGAGGCCCACCACCAGCTTCAGGTCCTCGTCGACCACCATCTCCTCGACGAGGTGAGCGGTTGCCTGCACCGGTTTCCGCCGCTGGTCCGGATCTACGCCACCGAGTGCGGCGAGCTGGAGACCCGGGCCAGCCGGATGGCGGCCCTGGGCCGGATGCTCGGCCTGCGGCGCCGCGAGGAGACCGTACCGCGGTTCGAGGAGACCGCGGCCTGACCGCGATCCCGAGACGATCCGCCGCGGCCGTGCAGACATCGACCAGAGAACCTTCAGACCCGCGGCGGCAGACTCGTCGCAGCGGCGGCAGCCCCACCGGCGGCGCCAGCCAATGGTCCCGCTCCCCGACTGCTAGCCATGAGGAGAGTTCGTGAGCATGATCGGTAGCCACGCCATCGTCGCAGGTGGCTCAATCGGCGGGTTGGTCGCGGCCACCGCCCTCTCCCGCCGGTTCGAGCGGGTCACCGTCATCGACCGGGACGCGCTGCCGACCGAGCAGGCGCGCGACCGCCGGGGCGTACCGCACGGCATGCACGCGCACGCGCTGCTGATCAGCGGCCGGCTCGCGCTTGAGGAGCTGTACCCGGGCCTGACCGAGGAGCTGATCGCGGGCGGCGCGGTGCCCTTCGACCCCGGCGCCGACCTGCTGTTCCACCAGATGGGCGCGATGCGGGTCCGGTTCACCAGCGGCATGCTCGGGATCAGCCAGACCCGCGCGTTCCTGGAGCTGACCGTACGCCGGCGGGTTCTCCGGCTGCCCAACGTGACCATCATGGACCGGCTCGCCGTCTCCGGCCTGGCCGGCGTCAGCGGCCGGGTCACCGGGGTGGAGCTGGACGACGGCCGCACCCTCGACGCGGACCTCGTGGTGGACGCCACCGGCCGCAGCGGCGGACGCTCGGACCGCTGGCTGGAAAAGCTCGACTGCCCGGCCCCGGAGAACGCCGTCGTCCGGATCGATGTCGGTTACACCAGCCGGCTGTACAGCCGCCAGCCCGGCGACCTGCCCGACGGCGCGCTGCTCGCGCTGATGGCCGCGGTGCCGCCGCACCACAAGCGGGCCGCAGCCGCCTTCGCGGTCGAGGGCGACCGGTGGGTGGTCACCATCGGCGGCTGGCACAAGGACCACGCGCCGGCCGACCCGGCCGGCTTCCTCGCCTTCGCCGAAGGCCTGCCGTCACCGCACATCGCCCACCTGATCAAGAAGGCGGAGCCGCTCAGCGAGATCGAGACCCGGCAGTTCCCGGCGGCCCGCCGCCGTTACTTCGAGCGTCTCCGCCAACTGCCCGCCGGGTACGTCGCCCTCGGCGACACCGTCTGCAGCTTCAACCCCCTCTACGGGCAGGGCATGACCGCCGCCACCCTGGAGGCGCTCGCGCTGGGCCGGAGCCTCGACAAGTTCGGCAACACCTCGGCCGAGATGGCCCGCCACTACTACCGCGCCGCCGCCAAGGTGCTGGAGACACCCTGGCGGATGGCCACCGGCGGCGACTTCGCGTACCCGCAGACCAGTGGCCCCAAGCCGCTGGGCACCGACCTGGTCAACCGGTACGCCCGCGAGGCCATGCTCGCCGCCCACGTCTCGCCCGAGGTGCACCGCGTCCTGCTCGACCTGCAGCATCTGCTCGTCCCGCCGTCGGCGTTGCTGCGGCCGGCCACGGTGGCGCGGTCACTGAGCGCCGCCCGCCGCTCGCCGGCCCGGGCGGCGGTGGCCGCGAAGATCGCCGCGCCCGGATCCTGAGCCCCGGCGGACGGGCCGTGCGCTGGTACGCCGGCCCGTCCGTCGGCGCGTCCACCGATCGCCGTCCAGACCGTCCACAGTCGAGCGAGGAGCCCCCGTGTCACCGTCGACTCCGCCCCAGCCGCGACGCTGGTGGGCACTGGCCGCGGTGGTGGCGTGCCTGCTGTTGATCGGTCTCGACACCACGACCGTCTTCCTGGCGCTGCCGGAGTTGATGATCGCGCTGCCCGCGTCGGCCGGTCAGCTCCAGGGCGTCTTCGTCGCGTACCTGCTCACCTTCGGCCTGCTGATGATGCCGCTCGGAGCCCTCGCCGACCGCATCGGCCGCCGGCGCGTCCTGCTGGCGGGACTGCTGCTCTTCGGGCTCGGCGCGGCCGGCGCGGCGCTGGCCGCGGACGCCTCCGCGTTGCTGCTCGCCCGCGCCGGCATGGGCCTCGGCGCGGCGGTGATCATGCCCACCGCGATGGCCATGCTGCCGGTGCTCTTTCCGCCGGCGGAGCGGGCCCGCGCCTTCGCGGTCGCGTCCGCCGCGGTCAGCCTCGGTCTCTGCCTCGGTCCGCTGGTCGCCGGCGCGCTGCTGCAACGGTACTGGTGGGGCTCGGTCTTCCTGGTGGACGTGCCGATCGTGCTGCTGGCCGTGTTGCTCGTGCTGGCGCTGTTCCCCGAGTCGCGGGCGTCGAGTCCGGCCGCCCGCGCCGACCGTCGGCCGAGCCGCCCGGTGCTGGTGCTGGCCCTGGTGTACGTGCTGATGACCGGGTTCCTGTTCGTGCTGACCCCATACCTTGACGGCGTCGGTTCCGCCCGTGGACTGGCGGCCGGGGTGCGGCTGCTGCCGCTGGTCGGGGCGCTGCTGCTCGGCGCGGCGCTCGGCGAGCGGCTCGGCACGCGAGTCGGACCCCGGGCACCCGCGGTGGCGGGTGCCCTGCTGCTCGCGGCCGGCCTGGCCGTCTTCGCCACGGTCGGCACCGCCACCGCCGCCGCCCGGGTCACCGCCGGCCTGGTCGCCGTCGGGGCCGGCCTCGGCGCGATGCTCACCTCGGCGCTCCGGGCGGCCACCGCGGACGCGCCGGACGACCTGCTCGGCGTGGTCCGGTGGACCACCGCCGTCCGCCAGGTCGCCGGAGCGGTCGGCGTGGTGCTGGCCGGTACGACGCTGAGCCTGGTGTACCGGGATCACCCGTCGGTGATCGGCTCGCACCTCGGCACCGCCCTGAACCGGGCGACGGAGGCCGGCTCCGCCGGCGCCGGACTGCGTTCGGCCGCCCGGCTCGCCTATCTGGACGGCCTGCACGCGGCCGTGCTGGTGGGTGCGGGGCTGGCGCTGCTCGCGGCCGGGATCGCCGCCACCGGCCGGTTCGGCCCGCCGCCCACCACCGGCCCGGCCCGGACGGCACGGCGGCCCGCTCCGGCCGTCGCGGATCGATCCGCCTGACGCAGCCCTGGTGCCGTTTCGAGGGCGGCAGCCGCGCGACCGCGCCGGCCGGCGGGAAACCGGCCGGCAGCCGTGGCCGACGAGGGCCCCGATCGGGTGCCGGTTACCGGGACGAACCGTGGCAGTCGGACCAGGAATCCGTCGACGGGGGACCAGCGGTCCCGGCGTGCCCAGCGCAGGGCAACAGGAGCCCGGACCGGATGCCGGGCCTTTCGGCCCGACGCCCCCTTCCGGCCGCGGAGCCGTGTGGTGCCATCTCGGGCCGGGCAGGCTCGGCGACCGGTCCCGTGCGCGGGACCTGGGTCAGGTTGACGGACGCCCAGATCCCGCCACATGGGATTTGCCGGGGCTGGTCGGCGGGCCGGCGAGCCGGGTCCCCGACCCGGCCAGGGGTGCCCCCGACACCGATTCGAAGGGCGTTGAGCTGCACTGATGCCGGTGGGCGCCGCGGTTCGGGCAGCGCGTCGGCGACGCCCCGTCCGATGCCGGGCAGCCGCCGACCGGACAGCGGCACCCATCGAGAGACACCGTTAAGACCGCATCCAGAGGGTCTGCAGAGCCCACTCCGCAGACTGGCGTGGCGCACCCCGGGGACCCGCTCGTGCGACCGCGGGGGCCGGTCGTCAGGCATCGGTCCTCCCGGGGCGCCCGCCCCCTTCCGTGGCCCGATAAAGGGAGAGTTGCGAATGCCGTCCAATCTCTACGGAATCCCAGGCGACTTCGATGTCGTCGTCATCGGTGGCGGCCCCGCCGGCGCCACCCTCTCAGCGCTGCTGAGCGAGCGCGGCCGCCGGGTCCTCGTCCTGGACCGCGAGCGCTTCCCGCGCTACCACATCGGGGAGTCGCTCATCCCCGGCTTCATGCGCCCCATGGAGGAGCTGAAGCTCCTCGACCGGCTGGAGCAGCGCGGCTTCGAGAAGAAGCACGGCGGCACGCTCGTCTGGGGCGCGCAGAAGATCCCGTGGGGCTTCTCCTTCATCGAGGGTGGCCCGTACAGCTACTCGTACCACGTCCGCCGGGCCGACCTGGACTCGTTGATCCTGGACCGGTCGCGGGAGCTGGGCACGCACGTGATCGAGGAGGCCACCGTCAAGGAGGCCATCGAGGAGGACGGCCGGATCGTCGGCGTTCGCTACACGATCCGCGGCTCCGAGGAGGTCCAGGAGGCCCGGGCGACGCTGGTGGTGGACGCCTCCGGCCAGGCCCGTGTGCTCGGCCGAAAGCTGACCAACGTCAACTGGCACGAGGACATGCGCAACGTCGCGGTCTGGACGTACTTCGACAACGCGGCCCGGCTGCCCGGCGACGAGTACACCAACATCCTCATCGAGGGTCTCGAGGGTGGCTGGTTCTGGGGCATCCCGATCGACAAGGGCACCATGAGCGTCGGCTACGTCACGGCGTCCGCCGCCGCGGCCGCCTCCGACGACTCGCTGGAGGAGCTGTTCCGGACCCAGCTCGCCCGCTCCAGCCAGCTCAAGGAACTGCTGCAGAACGCACGTCAGTCCAGCGGGTTCCGGTCCGCCCGGGACTGGTCGTACACCTGCGACCAGTTCTACGGCCCGGGCTGGGCGCTGGTCGGTGACGCCGCCGCCTTCGTCGACCCGCTCTTCTCCACCGGCGTGGCGTTGGCCACCCTGGCCGGCAGCGCCCTGTCGAAGATCGTCGACAAGGTGCTGGAGCACCCGGAGATCGAGAAGGACGCGCTGGAGCGGTACGCCACCGCGTACCGGGCGTTCTTCGAGGAGATCCGCGAGTTCGTCGGGAAGTTCTACGACCGGACGAAGTACAAGGAGTTCTACTGGGAGCAGGCCCAGACGATCGTCGACCCGAGCCGCGAGCGCGACCCGCGGGAGGACTTCGTCACCCTGGTCTCCGGTCTCAGCGGCCGTCACCCGCTGTTCAACATCAACGTCGACGACCTCATCGCCGAGCGCGCCGCGACCGCCCCGGTCGGAGCCTGACGTGTCACGCGGCAGCCGCCCCGGCGGCTGCCGCGTGGCCCCGTACCGGACCTGAATTGGGGCCTGATGACCAGCCACACGATCCAGATGTTGTTCGTCGACCTGGCGCTGATCCTGCTGCTCGCCCGCGGGTTCGGCGTGCTCGCCGTGCGGCTGGGGCAGCCGCCGGTGGTCGGCGAGATCTTCGCCGGGATCCTGCTCGGGCCCACGCTGTTCGGCGGCTGGATCGCCGAGACGTTCTTCCCGCTGTCGGTCCGGCCGCTGCTGTCCGGCATGGCCGACGTCGGGGTGGCCCTGTTCATGTTCGTGGTCGGTCTCGAGCTGGAACGCGGCGTGCTGCGCGGGATGGGCCGGCGCACCGCCGTGGTGGCGGCCGGGTCCATCCTGGTGCCCTTCGTCCTCGGACTCGGGCTCGGCTGGCACCTGCTGAGCGGCCACGGCTCCGGGAGAGCGGGCGCCTTCGTGGTCTTCGTCGGCCTGTCGGTCTCGGTGACCGCGTTCCCGGTGCTGGCCCGCATCATCGCCGACCGGCGGCTGGCCCGGACCACCGTCGGCGCCTTCGCGCTGGCCACCGCCGCCGTGGTGGACGTGGTCGCCTGGATCGCCCTGGCCGCCGTGCAGGCGTCCATCGGCGGTGAGGACGGGCACTGGCGAGTGCTGCTGCTCCTGCCGTACATCGCGGTGATGTTCCTGGTCGTCCGTCCGCTGCTGGGCCGGCTGCTGACCGGCGGCGATCCGGCGAACCCGGTCAGCGTCCCCCGGCTCGCCGCAGTGCTCAGCGGGGCCCTGCTGTCGGCGGCCGCCACCGAGGCGATGGGGATGCACTTCATCTTCGGCGCGTTCCTGTTCGGACTCGTGATGCCGACCGGTGGCGCGGCGGAACGCGGCGAGGCCATCCAGCGCCAGACCAGCCAGCTCACCGCCGTGCTGCTGCCGGTCTACTTCGTGGTGGCCGGGCTCAAGGTGGACCTCGGTGGGCTGGGTCTGGACGGGCTGCTGGACTTCGGCGCGATCCTGCTGGTGGCGGTCGCCGGCAAGCTGGGCGGCAGCTATCTGGCGGCGCGGCTGCAGGGGGTGCCGCCCCGCGCATCGCTGGCCCTGGGCGCGTTGCTGAACACCCGGGGTCTCACCGAACTGATCATCCTGGGCGTCGGGCTGCGGATCGGGCTGCTCGACGACTCCCTCTATTCGCTGATGGTCGTCATGGCGCTGGTCACCACGGCGATGACCGGTCCGATGCTCGCCTGGATCTACCGCCGGCCGGTGGAGATCGCCACCCCGGAAAGGGCGTCGGACCTGGTGCCGGCGGCCCGGTCGTCGGCATAGGAGGAAGAACAGATGGACCTTGTCGAACGTGGACCGGAGCTGGCCGCGCTGGCGGAGGTGCTGGCCGCCTCGGCGGCGGGAACCGGTGGGGCCGTCCTGGTCACCGGCGGCATCGGCTGCGGAAAGTCGGTACTGCTCGACGCGGTGCGGGCCCGGGCCGAGCAGGACGGCTTCGTGGTGCTCGCCGCGGTGGGCTGCTGGGCCGAGCGAGAGTCGCCCGGCGGCGTCCTCGGGCAGCTGCTCCGCTACGCCGAGGCGCCATGGGCGTCGCCCGACCGGATCGCCGAGCAGCTCGACGGGCTCGGCTCCGGCGGGCCGGTCCCGGAGGCGGAGCCGCAAACCCTCGACGCGGCCACCACCGCCGCGCTGCACCAGCTCTGCACCGAGGTGCTCCAGGTGGCCGAACGCGTCCCGGTCCTCATCTGCGTCGACGACGTGCAGTTCGCCGACGCGGTGTCCCAGCACTGGCTGATCCAGCTCATCGGCCGGCTGCGCAGCGCCCGGGTGGCGCTCGTCGTGGCCGAGTGCGTGCTGTCCCGGCCGACCAGCCCCCGGCTGCGCGCCGAGCTGCTGCGGCTGCCGAACTACCGCCGGGTTCCGGTGCACCGGCTGTCCCCGGCCGGCGTGGGCGCGGTGCTGCACCGCCACCTGGACCCGGACACCGCCGTCCCGCTGGCCGCCGAGGTTCACCAGGTCAGCGCCGGCAACCCGCTGCTGGTCCGGGCGCTCGTCGAGGACCAGCGCGGTGCCGAGCGGCCGCCCGCCGTCGGCGCCCGACCCCGCGTGGACGAGGCGTACGGCGACGCGGTGCTCAGCTGCGTACTCCGCGGCCGTCCGGTGCTGATGCGGCTGGCCCAGGCGCTCGCCGTGCTCGACGAGGGCACCGACAGCGCGCCGCTGGCGGTCCGGCTGCTCGACGACGAGGAGCCGGCCACGGTCCGGGGCGGCCTGGCCGCGCTGGACGCCGCGGGCCTGCTCGACCGGGGAGCGTTGCGGCATCCGGTCGCGGCGTCCGCGCTGCGCGCCACCGTGCCGGCGCACGACCGGACCCGGCTGCACCGGCGCGCGGCCGAGCTGCTCTACGCCGACGGCGCGCCGCCGACCCGGGTGGCCCGCCACCTGGTCGCCGCCGAGCGGGGGCTGCCCGGCTGGGCGTTGCCGGTGCTGCGGTCCGCCGCCGAGCGGCACCTGGTGGAGAACCGGGCCGCGGACGCGTACGCCTGTGTCGAGGTGGCACTGCGGATCTGCGACGACGAGAGTCTGCGCGTACCGCTCAAGGCCCTGTTGACCAGCGCAGCCTGGCTGCTGAACCCGTCGATGAGCGCCCGGCACCTCGGGGAACTGGCCGACGCGCTGCGCGAGGGGCGGCTCGGCGACCGGCACGCGCTGATGCTGGCCAAGTACCTGCTCTGGCACGGCCGCTTCGACGAGGCGGCGGAGGCGATCGAGCGGATCGTCGCCCGGGGCGAGGAGAGCGACCCGGCCGGCTCGGCCGAACTGCGCGCGACCCGGGAGATCCTCGCCGCGTCGTACCCGGCCCTGGTGTCCGGCCGGCTGCGCCCGCAGGAGCAATCGACCGCCCGACCCACCCGCGACCCACGGGTACGCAGCGCCGCGGCGCTGTCCTCCCTGCTCACCGGGGGCGACGAGGACGAGGCGGTGGCCGACGCCGAGGCGTGCATGCGGGCGATGCGGCTGACCAAGAAGACGCAGGAAGCGCTGATGTGCGCGGTGGCCACCCTCCAGTTCGCCGACCGGCTGCCCGCCGCGGCGAGCTGGTGCGACCACTGGTTGGCCGAGGCGCGCGCCTGGCAGGTGCCGCTCTGGGAGGCCGAGTTCGCCTCCATGCGCGCCAGCATCGCGCTGCGCCAGGGCAACCCGCTGCTGGCCCGGCAGCTCGCCGAGGCGGCGCTGAAGCAGGTGCCGCTGGAGAGCTGGGGGGTGTGCATCGGCGGGCCGCTGGCCAACCTGGTGCAGGCCGCCACCGACACCGGGGACCACGAGGCGGCGTCGACGTACCTGGAGATGCCGGTGCCGGAGGGCATGTTCAAGAGCCGGTTCGGCCTGTACTACCTGCACGCCCGCGGCCGGTTCCAGATGGAGAACGGCCGCCCGCACGCCGCGCTCAACGATCTCGTCACCTGCGGGCAGCTGATGACCGCCTGGGGCTTCGACCGGCCGGCGCTGGTGCCGTGGCGGGCCGAGGCGGCCCAGGCGTACCTGCTCGCCGGCGATGTGGCGCGGGCCCGGACCTTCGCCCGTGAGCAGGTGGCGCTGATCGGTACGCGGCCCTCGCGGACCCGGGGGATGTCGCTGCGGGTGCTGGCCTCGGTCAGCCCGCCCGGGGAACGGGCCGATCTGCTCACCGAGGCCGTCGAGGTGCTGCGTGGCTGCGGTGACCAGGCGCAGCTCGCCCAGGCGCTCGGCGACCTCGGTTGCCTGCACTACCAGGCCGGCCGTCCGGCCCGGGCCCGGCCGCTGGTGGAGACCGCGGCGCGGCTGGCCCGGGCGTGCGGAGCCCGGCCGATCCTGCGCCGGCTGCCGCTGGAGGCGGGACCGCCCCGCCCCGAACCCGCCGACCCGGCCGAGCAGGTCAGCCGGGTCGCCGCGCTGTCGCTGCTGTCCGGGGCGGAACGTCGGGTCGCGGCGCTGGCGGCGCGCGGCCACACCAACCGGGAGATCTCCCGCCGGCTGTGCATCACGGTCAGCACGGTGGAGCAGCACCTGACCCGGACGTTCCGCAAGCTCGGCGTCAAGACCCGGGCGGACCTGCCCGAAGAGATCGTGCTGGACATGGCGGTGGCGGGTTGATCCCCGCCGGTCGCCGGGCCCCCGCACACCGTTTCCCGAACAGAAGGAGGTGAGAAGATTGCCGCTCAACAGCTCCGGCGCGGGGCGCGACGACCGGTACGACGTGGCGATCCTCGGCAGTGGTATCGCTGGCGGCATGCTCGGTGCGGTGCTGGCCCGCAACGGCGTCAAGGTGCTGCTGCTGGACGCCGGCACCCATCCACGGTTCGCGATCGGGGAGTCCACCATCCCGTTCACGTCCGGGATGACCCGGATCATCGCCGACCGCTACGGCGTACCGGAGATCAAGCCGCTGTCCAGCTTCCGCGGCGTGCAGAAGCACGTGTCGCGCAACTGCGGCCGCAAGCAGAACTTCGGCTTCATCTACCACCGTGAGGGGTCCCCGCAGGACCCGAAGCAGGTCAACCAGTTGGTCGTCCCGTCGATGCTGCGTACCGAGTCGCACCTGTTCCGGCAGGACGTGGACAACTACCTGTTCCAGGTCGCGGTCAAGCACGGCGCGGACACCCGGCTGAACACCCGGATCGTGGACGTGGAGATCGACCCGGACGAGGGCGCGGTGCTGCGCTCGGACCGGGGTGAGGAGTTCCGGGCGAGCTATGTGGTCGACGCCGGCGGGTTCCGCTCGCCGCTGGCCGACAAGTTCGAGCTGCGCGAGGTGCCCACCCGGGCCCGGACCCACTCACGCAGCGTCTTCACCCACCTCATCGGCGTCCGCCCGTACGACCGGTCGCCGGCCGCCGCGCGCGGCCACGACCAGCCGAACCCGTGGCACCATGGCACCCTGCACCATGTCTTCGACGGCGGGTGGATGTGGGTGATCCCGTTCGACAACCACCCCGACTCGCTCAACCCGCTGGTGAGCGTCGGCCTGACCCTCGACCCTCGGGTGCATCCCAAGACCGACCTGCCGCCGGCCGAGGAGTTCCAGCAGTTCCTGAAGCGCTTCCCGGACATCGCCTGGCAGTTCGAGGACGCCAAGCCGGTGCGCCCCTGGGTGTCCACCGGACGGCTCCAGTACTCGGCCAAGCAGATCGTGGGGGAGCGGTTCTGCCTGACCTCGCACGCGGCGGGTTTCATCGACCCGCTCTACTCGCGCGGCATGACGAACACCCTTGAACTGATCAACATCATGGCCTGGCGGCTGATCGCCGCCTCCCGGGACGGCAACTGGGCCATGGAGCGGTTCGAGTACCTGGAGACGCTCCAGCAGGGGTTGTTCGACTTCCACGACGACATCGTCTACAGCTCGTTCGTCGCGTTCCGCGACTACGAATTGTGGAATGCGGTGAACCGCACCTGGCAGCTCGGCACCATGCTTGGGAATGTCGTCATCGAGGATGCCTACTTCCGCTATTCCCGTAGCGGGGACGACAAGGTCTTCCTCGACCTGGAGGACAGCCGGCACCCGGGCTCGCCGTTCCCGGTCAGCGAGAAGTTCAGTGAGTTGGGCATCTTCACCCGGCAGACCTGCCAGGCGGTGGAGGCCGGCACCCTCTCCGCCAAGGACGGCGCCACGCGGATCTTCGCCAAGATCGCCTCGGCCGACTACCTGCCCCCGTCGTTCGGCTTCGGTACCCCGGCGAACCGCTGCTTCAGCGCCTCCCCGTCGAAGATGGCGCGTAACGCGGTGTGGAGCCGGAGCAAGGCTCCGAAGGAGATCGGCGGCATGATGACCCGGGCCACGGCCGGCCTGGTCCGGATGCGGTTGCGCCCCTGACCGCGCCCCGCTGCCCGCCCCGGCGGCGGTCCTGGTGTCTTCACCGGGACCGCCGCCGACGTGTGTACGGGCTCCGTCCACATTGCTCTCCGTTGTTGTCTTCGGCTGGTCGCGATAGGGGTCGGCCTCGGGTACGGACAGGTCGAATCGGGGTTACCGCCCATTCGTCGCCCGCGTAGATTCTGGTGGCGGCGACAATTCAGCCGCCCCGTGGAATTCCCGCAGCCTCGGCGACGAACGGTCGATCACACCCCCCGCAATTTCTGCATCTTCCGCCGTGGTCCCGTCGACGAAAAAGGCAGTGAATGGACGCGATGGCAGACTTCGACACGGCAGACCAGATCGCGATCGTCGGCATGGCCGGCCGGTTTCCCGGCGCCGACGACCCGGACGCCCTGTGGCGCCTGCTGGCCGGGCGCGGCGACGCCATCGTCGGCGTACCGGCGCAGCGGTGGGACGCCACGGCACAGCTGGACCCGGAACGCGAGGTCCAGGCGGTGGGCGGATTCCTCGACGGCGTGGACCAGTTCGACGCCGGATTCTTCGGCATCTCGCCGCGCGAGGCCGAGGACATCGACCCGCAGCAGCGGCTCATGCTGGAGATGACCTGGCGGGCGCTGGAGGACGCCGGGCAGCCGGCCGCCGGGCTCGCCGGCACCCGCACCGGCGTCTACGTCGGCGCGTCCTGGCACGACTACGAGATGGCCCGGCGTGACCGGGGCGCCCCGACCAGCCAGCACAGCCTGGTGGGCAACGCGCTCGACGTGATCGCCGCCCGGGTGTCGTACGCGCTGCAGCTGCGCGGCCCGAGCCTGACGGTGGAGACCGGCTGCTCGTCCTCGCTGGTCGCCCTGCACCTCGCCGCGCAGGCGCTACGGTCCGGGGAGATCGACGCGGCCGTGGTCGGCGGGGTGAACCTGATCCTCGCGCCCGACGTGTCGATCGGCCTGACCCACTTCGGCGGGCTCTCCCCGGACGGCCGGTGCGCCGCCTTCGCCGCCGACGCGAACGGCTTCGTCCGCGGCGAGGGCGTGGCCGCCATCCTGGTGAAACGGCTGGACCGGGCGCTGCGCGAGGGCGCCCGGGTGCACGGGGTGCTGGTGCGCTCGGTGGTCAACAACGACGGCGGCGGGGAGAGCCTGGTCACCCCGAGCCCGGAGGGGCAGCGCGAACTCCTCCGCCTCGCGTACGGCGACGGGGCGGTGCCGCTGGACCGGGTCGGCTACGTCGAGGCCCACGGCACCGGCACCGGCCGCGGCGACCCGATCGAGGCCGGCGCCATCGGCGAGGTGCTCGGGCGGGACCGCACCGTCGGGCCGCTGCCGATCGGCTCGGTCAAGACCAACATCGGCCACCTCGAGGCGGCCGCCGGGATGGCCGGCCTGTTCAAGGTCCTGCTCGCGCTGCGGCACCGCACGGTGCCGCCCAGCCTGCACTCCGCCACGCTGAACCCGGAGATCCCGTTCGACGAGCTGAACGTCACCGTGGTCCGGGAGCAGCTGGCACTCCCCACCGACGAGCCGGTCTACCTCGGGGTCAACTCCTTCGGCTGGGGCGGCACCAACGCCCACGTCGTGGTCGGCCCGGCCCCCGCACCCACCGGCACCCCGATCGTCGAACCGCCGGACACCGGGCTGCCACCGGTGGTGCCGCTCTCCGCCCGGCAACAGCCGGCGCTGGCCCGGCTGGCCGGGGAACTCGCCGACCGGCTCCCCGGCACGGACGCCGACGTCGCCCAGGTCGCCGGTGCCCTGGCCTGGCACCGGGACCACTTCCCGGTCCGCGCGGCCGTGCTGGCCGACCGGCCGGCCGCGCTGCGCGACGGGCTGGCCCGGCTCGCCGCCGCCGGTGCCGACCAGCCCGAGGAGCCCGACCTGCCCACCGGCCGGGCGGTGCCGCACCGGCGCACCGCGTTCGTCTTCCCCGGCCAGGGTTCGCAGTGGCGGGGGATGGGCCGGGACCTCTACAAGACCAGCCCGGTCTTCGCCGACGTGATCCGCCGCTGCGCCGAGGCGCTGCGCCCGCACGTCACCTGGGACCTGAGCGCGATCGTCGCCGACCAGGCGGGTGACGAGTGGACCACCCGGATCGACATGCTCCAGCCGACGCTCTGGGCGATGTCGCTCGGGCTGGCCGAGCTGTGGCGGGCCAACGGCGTGCACCCGGACCTGGTGCTCGGCCACAGCCAGGGCGAGATCACGGCGGCCACCCTGGCCGGCGCGATCTCGTACGAAGACGGCGCGCTGCTGATGGCCCGGCGCAGCGCCATCGCCCGGCGCACCTCCGGGCGCGGCCTGATGCTCGCGGTGGACCTGGACCGGGACGGCGCCCGCGAGGCGCTCAAGGGCTTCGAGGAGACGGTCTCCCTCGCCGTGCACAACGGGCCACGCTCCTGCGTGCTCTCCGGCGACCGGGACGACGTGTTGATGCTCAAGGAGCTGCTGGACGCCGAGGAGGTCTTCTGCCGGCTGGTCAACGTCGACTACGCCTCGCACAGCCCCCAGATGGCGGAACTCCGCGACGACCTGCTCACCGCGCTGGCGCCGGTACGCCCGGTCGCCGGCACCGTCCCGTTGCTCTCCACCGTCCAGGTGGGACTGCTCGGCGGCACCGAACTCGACGCCGCGTACTGGGTGGAGAACCTCTGCCGCCCGGTGCTGTTCGCCGACGCCATGCGGCAGGCCTTCGACGACGGCATCACCCACGTCGTCGAGGTCAGCCCGCACCCGGTGCTCACCCCCGCGGTCGAGCAGCTCGCCGCCGAGCGCGCCGAGCCGGTCGCCGTACTGTCCACCCTGCGCCGGGACAACGGCACCGCCGAGGACATGGCCCGGGCGCTGGCCCGCTCGTACGTCGCCGGACTGGCCCCCTTCGGCGGGCTGCCCCGGGGCCGCCGGGTGGACCTGCCGGGCTACCCGATGCAGCCGGAGCGGTACTGGCCGGCGGACCGACCCCGACGCAGCAGCGGCAGCCGTGGCTTCGAGGTCGAGCTCTCCCCGGCGCCCGGGCAGGTCGACACCTGGCACGCCCCGGTCGGGCTGACGCTGGCCGAGCAGCCCTGGCTGGCCGACCACCGGGTGCACGACGCGGTGGTGCTGCCCGGCGCCGCCATGCTGGCGTTGTTGCTGCTGGCCGCGCGGGCGCGTACCGGCGGCCGGCCGGGCAGCCTCGACGAGGTCGCGTTCGCCCGGGAGATCACCTTCGCCGGCGAGGACGTGCGGCTGACCGTGGAGTGGCGCGACGACGTCACCGAGGGCGGCAGCGTACGCCTGCTGCATCTGCCCGACGGTGGCGGGAGCTGGACGGCGGCGGCCACCGCCCGCGCCTCGTACCGGCCGGTCACCGACCCGGCCGACGGCTATCCCGCCTGGGCAAACGACGCGGACCCGACGACCGCGGACGACTTCTACCGCGACTGGGCCGCCCGCGGTCTGCGCTACGGCCCGGCGTTCCGGCCGGTCCGCGCGCTGCGGGTGCACCCGGACGGCGCGGAGGCGGTCGGCGAGGTGGTTCTGGCGGACCGGCTGCGGGCCGGCAACCGCCCACACACCTTGCATCCGGCGCTCGCCGACGGCGCCCTCCAGGTGGCGCTCGCGCTCTGCCCCGGCGAGGACGCCGTGGTGCCGGTCGCCGTCGACCGGATCCTGCTCCACGCCGACCTCGACAACCCGCCGACCACCGTCCACTCGCACGTGATCCGGCATGACGCCGAGCACTACGACGTGCGCGTCTTCGACGACCAGCGGCAGCCGGTGCTGACCCTGCGTGGGCTGCGGCTGCGACCGCTGACCCGGACCGTGGCCGACACCGACGACGCCGGGCGGCTGCACCGGCTGGCCTGGACGGCGGGCGAGCCGCCCGCCGCGCCGGCGGCCACCGGCCGGTGGCTGGTCTGCGGACCCGCCCCGCGCGGTGAACTGGTCACCGCCCTGCGGGCGGCCGGCGCCGACCCGGTCGACGACGGCAACGACGTGCTCGCGACCGACACCCGCGCGGAGACGACCGGCGTGATCTTCGTCGCGCCGGACGCCGACGCCGGGCTCGGCGCGCAGCGGCAGGGCCTGCTCCGGCTCACCGCCGTCGCCCGCGCCTGCGCCGGGCGTGGCGTCCCGCCCCGCTTCGCCGTGGTCACCGCGCGGGCGCAGGCGG
This sequence comes from Micromonospora sp. NPDC093277, assembly GCF_044765245.1. Lineage (NCBI taxonomy): Bacteria > Bacillati > Actinomycetota > Actinomycetes > Micromonosporales > Micromonosporaceae > Micromonospora > Micromonospora sp. NPDC093277. The sequence goes on along the minus strand of NZ_JBIWJO010000002.1, from coordinate 76,599 downwards.
TCACCCCCGACGACCGGCCCGACCCGGGCGCCGCCCTGTACTGGGGCTACCTGCGGGCGCTGCGCCGGGAACACGGCGAACTCGACCCACGCCTGATCGACGTCGATCCGGCTGCCCCCGACTGGGCCGCCCGGTGCGCGGCCGAGCTGCTCGGCGGGGAGGACGACCAGGTGGCGCTGCGCGCCGACGGGCGCCGGGTCGGCCGGCTGGCCCGCGGCGACCTCGCCGAGGAGGACGGCGGTGAGCTGTCCGCCCCGCGGACGACGGCGCAGCCGTTCCGGGTCACCGCCGCCCGGCCGGGACGGTGGGAATCCGTGGTCCCCGTCCCGCTGGCCCGGCGCGCGCCCGGCCCCGGCGAGGTGGAGGTGGAGGTGACCGCCACCGGGCTCAACTTCATCGACGTCATGAAGGCCGTGGGCACGTACCCCGACCCGTCGGGCGGGGCCGACGCACTCGGCGGCGAGTGCGCCGGGCGGGTCGTCGCCGTGGGCGACGGCGTCACCGAGCCCCGGCCCGGCGACCGGGTGGTCGCCTGCGCCTTCGGGTCGCTGGCCAGCCACGTCACCGTACGGGCCGAACACACCCGGCCGGTGCCGGCGGAACTGGCCGACGCCGCCGCCGCCGCGCTTCCGCTGGCCTACACGACCGCCTGGTACGCCCTGGCCGACCTGGGCCGCCTCGCGCCCGGCGAGACGGTGCTGGTGCACTCGGCCGCCGGCGGGGTCGGCCTGGCCGCGGTCCAGGTGGCCCACGCCCTCGGCGGCCGGGTCGTCGCCACCGCCGGCAGCGAGGCCAAGCGCGACCACCTGCGGGCGCTCGGCGTCGCCGACGTCTTCGACTCGCGCGACCTGGGCTGGGCCGCGCAGGTCCGCGCGGCGACCGGCGGCCGGGGCGTGGACCTGGTGCTCAACTCGCTCACCGGCGCGGCGATCCCGCTCGGGCTGGACCTGCTCGCCGAGGACGGCCGGTTCGTGGAGATCGGCAAGAAGGACATCTACGCCGGGCGGCCGATCGGCTTGGACGCCTTCCGCAAGGGCATCACGCTCAGCGCCGTCGACCTGGCCGGGTTGATGGACCGGCGGCCGGAGCGGTTCGGTCGGCTCCTCGCCGACGTCTGGCACCGGATCACCGACGGCACCCTGTCGCCGCTGCCCACCCGGGTCAGCCCGTTCGCCGAGGCGGCCGAGGCGCTGCGGGAGATGTCGCACGGCAACCACATCGGCAAGCTGGTGGTCGCCGACCCGACCACCGTCGGCGCGGTCGCCGCGGTGCCGCTGCCGGCGGGGCGGCTCCGCCCCGACACGTACCTGATCAGCGGTGGCCTGGGTGCGCTCGGCCTCTCGCTCGCCGAGTTCCTCGTCGCGCACGGTGCCGGCGGGCTGGTGCTGCTCGGCCGCTCGGCGCCGAACGCCGCGGCGCAGGCCCGGGTGGCGGCGCTGCGTCGCTCGGCGGCCGTCGAGGTGCTCGGGTGCGACGTCGCCGACGAGGCCGCGTTGCGCCGGGCGCTGGACGCCGTACGCGGCGGGCTGCCGCCGGTACGCGGAGTGTTCCACGCCGCCGGCCTGCTCGACGACGCCACCGTGGGCACCCTCACCGCCGAGCAGGTGAGGCGGGTGCTCGCGCCCAAGGTGGACGGGGCACTGGCCCTCGAGGCGGTCACCGCCGACGACCCGCTGGACCTGTTCGTCCTCTTCTCCTCGGCCGCCGCGCTGATCGGCAACGCCGGCCAGGCGGCGTACGGGGCGGCGAACGCCTGGCTGGACGCCTTCGCCGAGGCCCGGCGGCGGGCCGGACGACCCGCGCTCAGTGTGCAGTGGGGACCGTTCGGTGACGTCGGACTGGCCGCGGCCGACGAGAACCGGGGGGCCCGGCTCGCCGAGCGGGGCATGGAGAGCTTCGCCACCGACGAGGCGTGGCCAGCGCTGCTGCGGATGCTCGGCCGTGACGAGCCGGTCGTCGGGTACGTGCCGCTGAACCTGCGCCGCTGGTTCGACGCGTACCCGGACACCGCCGGGCTGCCCAGCTGGCAGTGGCTGCGGGCGGCGGCCCGGGACGGCGAGGCCGCCGGCCCGTCGCACGGCTTCCGCGCCGCCCTGTTGCAGGCGCCGGCCGCCGAGCGGGCCCCGCTGGCCGAGACCAAGGTCCGCGAACTCGCCGGCCGGGTGCTGCGGCTGGACGCCGACCGGGTCGACCGGGAGACACCGTTCAAGGAGCTCGGCCTGGACTCGCTCATGGGACTCGAACTGCGCAACCGGCTGGAGCAGGCGTTCGGCCTGCGGCTGTCGCCCACGCTGCTGTGGACGTACGGCACCGCCCAGGCACTTGCCGGGGCGCTCTGCGAGCAACTCGCCCGGACCGCCGAGCCGTCCGGTGCGGAACAGACCGGGGCCGGCCCGGACGGCGACCCCGCCGACCAGCACGCGCCGAGCACCGCCGGCTGATGTCCGCGTCACCGCACCCGCCGCGAGGAACCGAGGTCATGGACGACACCGACAACGCCGCCACCAAGCGGCAGGACGCCCAGCTCAAGCGGGCCCTGGCCACCATCCGTACGCTCCGCCGCCGACTGGACGAGCAGGGCGGTGACCAGCCCGTCGCCATCGTCGGGGTAGGCCTGCGGCTGCCGGGCGGGATCGACGGCACCGAGGCGTACTGGGACGCGCTGGCCGCCGGGCGCGACCTGGTCGGCCCGATGCCGTCGCGGCGGCAGGGCCCGTTCGCCGCCGAGTGGACGGAACTGCCGCAGCGCGGCGGGTTCCTCGACGAGGTGCTGGACTTCGACGCCGATTTCTTCGGCATCAGCCCCCGCGAGGCCCGTGCGCTCGACCCGCAGCACCGGCTCCTGCTGGAGGTCGCCTGGGAAGCGCTGGAAAACGCGGCGGCGCCGGCGGACCAGCTCGTCGGCCGGCCCGTCGGGCTGTACGTCGGCATCACCGGCCAGGACTACCGGGACTGGCTGCCCGGCGAGCCGGACGCCTACTGGGCCACCGGCAACGGGCACTGCTTCGCGGCCGGCCGGCTCGCGTACAGCCTGGGGTTGACCGGCCCGGCGATGGCCGTCGACACGGCCTGCTCCTCGTCCCTGGTCGCGGTGCATCTCGCCGTGCAGGCGCTGCGCCGGGGCGAGTGCGAGGTGGCGATCGCTGGCGGCGTCAACCTGATCATGTCGCCCCGCTCGACCAGGCTGGTCGTGCAGACCCGGTCGCTGGCCCCGGACGGGCTGTGCAAGGCGTTCGACGCCCGCGCCAACGGCTTCACCCGCGGCGAGGGCGCCGGGGCACTGGTGCTCAAGCCCCTCGCGCGCGCGGTCCGCGACGGTGACCGGATCCACGCCGTCATCCGCGGTTCCGCCGTGAACCAGGACGGCCGGTCCAGCGGGTTCACCGCGCCGAACGTGCTCTCCCAGGTGGCCCTCATCGAGCAGGCACTCGCCGGGGCCGAGGCCGGGCCCGCCGACGTCGGCTACGTGGAGGCGCACGGCACCGGCACCGCGCTCGGCGACCCGATCGAGCTGGAGGCGCTGGCCACCGTGCTCGGCCGGCGCAACGGGGGCGCCCCGCTGGCGGTCGGCTCGGTGAAAACCAACCTGGGTCACCTGGAGGCCGCCGCCGGGGTGGCCGGGCTGGTCAAGGCGGTGCTCTGCATCCAGCACCGGCAGGTGCCGCCGGTGGTGCACCTGCGTACCCTCAACCCCCGCATCGACCTGGACGGCACGGGCATCGTGGTGCCGGACCGGCTCGTCGACTGGGCCGACGGCGCCGGGCGGCTGGCCGGGGTGAGCTCGTTCGGGATGAGCGGCACGAACGCCCACCTGCTCCTCGGCCCGGTCGAGCCGGACGAGCTGGCCGAACGGCCGGCACCATCGAGCGGCCCGGTCGCCGGCTTCGTCGTCTCCGCCCGTACGCCGGCCGCGCTGCGGGAGCTGGCCGCCGCGTACGCGCAGCGGGTGCTGCGGCTGCCGGCGGCGGACTATCCCGCCTTCGCCGCCACCGCCAACACCGGGCGCAGCCGGCTGCCGGTCGCCGCCTGGGTCGCCGCCACCGATCCGGCCACCGCGTACGCCGCCCTCACCGCGTTGGCCTCGGGCGCGCCGCCGGTCGAGATCGATCCCGCCGTGCTGGCCGCGGCGGCCGATCGGCGGGCCGTGCTGGACCTGCCCACCTACCCCTGGCAGCGCCAGCGGCATGCCCCGGATCGGCCCGCCACCGGCGAGCCCGACCGTCCGGTGCCCGCCGCGCACAGCCACGAGGTGGCCTGGGTCGAGCTGGACCGGCCGTCCCCCGCCGGCCACGCCGATCCGCTGGTCCTCGCCGGCGACGACGCGCCGTTGCTTTCCGACCTGGCGGCCGCCGCGGCGGCCCACGGCCGACCCGGCACGCTGCTCAGCCCGGACCCGGTCGCCGCACCGGCCGGCTGGCGGACGGCACCGCTGCCGGCCGACCCCGAGGGCTGGGCGCGGTTCTGGGCCGGACGCCCGGACGGACCGGCCGAGACCCTGGTGCTCGTGCCCGTCGCGCATCCCGTCCTCGACGACGCCGCCCCGGCGGAGAACGACGCCCACGCCGACGATCCGGCCGACGCCGGGGGTGACGCCGACGACCCGGCCGACCCGGTACGCCGCGCAGCGGACACCGTCGCGGCGGTGACCACGGCGGTGGCGGCGGTGGCCGGCAGCGGGGTCGCCGGCCGCCGCGCCGTCGTACTCACCCGGGGCACCCGCCGCACCGGACCGGCCGACGAGGTGTCGGCCACCACGCACGGGCCGCTGCACGGTCTGGCGCCGGTGCTGGGGCTGGAGTTCGGCACGGCGTTCGGCGGGGTGGTGGACCTGCCGTGGCAGCCGACCCCCGGTGACCTCGACCCGGTGCTGGACCTGCTCGCCGCGCCGACCGGGCCGGTCCTCGAGGACCTGGTCGCGGTGCGGGGCGGGCGGATCCAGGCCGCCCGGCTGGGGGACGCGACCACGGCGCCCGCCCGCCTGCCGGTCCGCGCGGACGCGACCTACCTGGTCACCGGCGCGCTCGGCGCGGTCGGCCGGGAACTCGTGGCCGACCTGGTCCGGCGGGGAGCCCGCCGGCTGCTGCTGATCGGCCGGCGCGCCGAGTCCGAGCTGGACGTCGACGCCCGGGAGCTGTTGGCCCGGCTGCGCGGCGACGGCATCGGGGTCGGCTACGTCGGGGGCGGGTTCGACACCGCCGACTCCCGGCGGCAGGTGGTCGCGGCGCTGCGCGGGATGCCGCCGCTGGGCGGGGTGCTGCACGCCGCCGGCACCATCGAGCGGGTGCCCGCCGTCGAGCTCGACAGCGGGCGGATCGCCGACGCGCTGCGGGCCAAGGTGGGCGGCGCCTGGTGGCTGCACCGGCTGACCCGCAACCTGCCGCTGGACTTCTTCATCCTGGTCTCCTCGGTTTCCGCGCTGTGGGGCACCGAGGGCTACGCGGCGTACGCCGCCGCGAACGGCGGGCTGGACGCGCTGGCCGCGTACCGGCGCGCGGGCGGGCTGCCGGCGGTCAGCATCGCGTACGGGCCGTGGGCGGTGTCCGGCATGGCTGACGGCGACTCCCGGGAGCGGTTCGCCCGGATCGGCGTGGGCGCGCTGGACCCGGCCACCGGGTGCGCGGTGCTGCGGGCCGAGGTGCCCGCCTCGGAGGGTTACCTGGTGGCCTGCCCGCTCGACCGGCCGCGGCTGGACAGCGTGCTGGGTGGGCTGCGCCCGCGCGGCCTGTTCGCGTCCGCGCCGACCGTCGCCGTCGCGTCCGTCGCCGTCGACGCCACCCCGGGCGAGGAGCGGGAGCCGTCCGTGGCGGCGGAGCTGGACGCGCTGCCGGTGGGCGCCCGACCGGCCGGGGCGCGCGCGCACGTGGCGCGGCTGCTGGCCGCCCAGCTCGGGCACCCGGAGGGCCACGTCATCCGCGAGGACGACGGATTCTTCGACCTCGGGCTCGACTCCATCATGGCGGTGGACCTGGCCCGCCGGCTCGCCGAGGCGTTCGAGGTCCCACTGCAGGTCGCCGACGTGTTCGACCATCCGACCGTCCACCAGTTCGCGGCACACCTGCTGGCCCTGCGCGACGGCCCGGCGGCCGTACCCGCGCCGGCCGTGGCGGGCGTCCGACCGGCGGACCCCGCCCGGGTCCGCACCACCACCCCGGCGCTCAACGGCGGGCCGGCCACCGCGGCGGCCGCCACCGGGGCGGTCGCGGCGGCGCTCACCGAGGCCGCCGACCGCGACGTCGCGGCCACCCCGGTCGCGCCGCACGGCGGGGAACACCCGGCCCCGGTCGCCGCGGTGGCCGGGTCGGTGGCGTCCCCGGCCGAGCCGGCGGCGATCGTCGGGATGGCCGGTCGCTTCCCCGGTGCGGACTCGGTGGAGGAGCTGTGGGACCTGCTGCGCTCGGGCCGGGACGCGGTGGGCGCGGTGCCCCCGCAGCGCTGGAGCCACCGGACCTTCCACGCCGCCGGCCCGGAAACCGGCCCGCGGATCACCACCGACCAGGGCGGGTTCCTGCGCGACGTGGCCCGCTTCGACGCCGCGTTCTTCGGCATCCCGACGCGGGAGGCGGAGAACCTCGACCCGCAGCAGCGGCTGCTGCTGGAGTGCGCCTGGCACGCCCTGGAGGACGCCGGCATCGACCCGGGACGGCTGGCCGGAACCCGCACCGGCGTCTTCGTCGGGGTGAGCAACGGCGACTATGCCCGGGTGCTGGCCGGCGCCGGGGTGGACCGGCTCGACGCGTACTACAGCACCGGCACCGCCCTCAACGCGGTCGCCGGCCGGCTGGCGTACGTGCTGGGCCTGGCGGGGCCGGCGCTCGCCGTGGACACCGCCTGCTCCTCCTCGCTGGTCGCGCTGCACCTCGCCGTCCGGGCGCTGCGCGCGGGAGAGGTCGACGCCGCCATCGTCGGCGGGGTCAACGTCATCGTCGACCCGCTGGCCTCGGTGGCGGTGAGCCGGGCACACATGCTGTCCCCGGACGGCCGATGCCGGACCTTCTCCGCCGACGCCAACGGCTTCGTCCGGGCCGAGGGGTGCGGCGTTCTCGTCCTCAAGCGACTCGCCGACGCCGGCCGGGACGGCGACGCCGTACTCGCGGTGGTCCGCGGCAGCGCGGTCAACCAGGACGGCAGCTCCTCCGGGCTGACCGCGCCGAACGGCCGCGCGCAGGAACAGGTGATCAGCGCCGCGCTCACCGACGCGGGTGTGACCGGCGCGGCGGTGGACTTCCTGGAGACGCACGGCACCGGCACCTCCCTCGGCGACCCGGTCGAGGTGGGCGCGGCCTGGCGGGTGCTGGGCCCGGGCCGGTCGCCCGACCGGCCGCTGCACCTCGGCGCGGTCAAGAGCAACATCGGCCACTGCGAGTCGGCCGCCGGCATGGCCTCGGTGATCAAGGCGGTGCTCGCCCTGCGGCACGATCGCATCCCCGCCAACCTGCACTTCAGCGAGCCCAACCCGCACATCGACTGGGCGGGGATGGACGTGCGGGTGGTGGCCGACGAGCTGCCCTGGCCGCGTACCGACCGGTCCCGGCTGGCCGGCGTGTCGGGCTTCGGGTTCACCGGCACCAACGCCCATGTCCTGCTCGCCGACCCGGAATCGGCCGCGACCCGCCTCTCGCCCGCCGACCCGGCGGCCGGGTCGACGCTGGCCCTGCCGCAGCCCGATGACGCCGCGAACGGCTCGACACCGGGACCCGATCACGCCGCGAACGGCTCGACACCGGCGGTGCCGGGGCCCGGCCAGGCGGTGAACGGCTCGGCCCCGGTCCCCGTGACGCCATCCCCGGCGGCCGGGGACGGGACGGTCCCGGGCGGCGTCCCGCTGCTCGTCCCGCTGTCCGCCCCGGACCCGGACGGGCTGCGGCGGCTGGTCGCCCGCTGGCGCGACCGGATCGCGGACTGTCCCGAGGCCGACCTGCCCGCCCTGGCGGCGCTGGCCGGATCCGGCCGCGCCCACCTGCCGTACCGGGTGGCGCTGTCCGGCCGCGACCGGGACCGGCTCGTGGCCGCCGCCGAGCCGCCGGCCGACCCGGTGGCGGCGTCCCGTCCGCCCCGGATCGCGTTCCTATTCTCCGGGCAGGGCAGCCAGTTCTTCGGCATGGGGCGCGAACTTTACGAGACCGAGCCGGTGTTCCGGGCGGTCTTCGACGAGTGCGACCGGCGGCTCGCGCCGGCCCTCGGCGGCTCGCTCGCCGACCTGGTCTTCGGCGGCGACGACCGGACCGCGATCAACGAGACCCGGGTCACCCAGCCGGCCCTGGTCACCCTCGAGGTGGCGTTGGCCGAGCTCTGGCGCTCCTGGGGCGTGACCCCGGCCGTGGTGATGGGCCACAGCGTCGGCGAGATCGCGGCGGCCGTGGTGGCCGGCGTGCTGGACCTGCCCGCCGGTCTCGACCTGATCGTCGAACGGGCCCGACTGATGCAGGCCACCCGGCCGGGCGCGATGCTCGCCGTGACCGCCACCGAGGAGCGGGTACGCGACCTGATCGCCGGCACCGTCCTGGACGTGGCGGCGGTCAACGGCCCCGAGGCGACCGTGGTCTCCGGGCTGCCGGAGGAGATCGAGGCGCTGGCCGAGCGGCTGCGCGCCGAGGGCGTCCGGCACCGGGCGCTGAGCGTCTCGCACGCCTTCCACTCCCGGCTGCTGGACCCGGCGCTGGACGAGTTCCGGACGGTCTGTGTGGGGCTGAGCCACCAGCCGCCGACCATCCCGGTCATCTCCAACCTGACCGGTGCGGTCGCGGGCCCTGACACCTACGACGCCGACTACTGGGTGCGCCACGCCCGCCAGCCGGTCCGCTTCCACGCCGGGGCGGGGCAGCTCGCCGCGCTCGACGTGGACGCGTGCCTGGAGATCGGTCCGGACCGTACCCTGGTCAACCTGGTCCGTGCCGCAGGCCTCGCGCCCGCCGGCGGGCTGGTGTCGTCGCTGCGCCGCGGCTCGGCCGACCGGGGTGCCCTGCTCGCCGCGGTCGGCGCGCTCTACCCGCTCGGCCAGGACGTGACCTGGGACCGGGTGCAGCCCCGCCGCCGACCGGGCGGGCGCGTCGAGGCGCCGCGCTATCCGTTCGCCGAGACCCGCTACTGGGCCGCCGCCGCACCGGCCGGGGAACCGGTGCCGGCCGGCCCGCCCGCCGGTGCGCCCGCCTGGGGTACGCCGGTCCGCTCGCCGGCCCTGCGCGGCCGGGTGTTCCACTCCGAGCGAAGCACGACGTACCCGCCCCACCTGGCCGACCACCGGCTGTACGGGACCGTCTCGGTGCCCGGCGCGTCGCAGACCGCCACCGCCCTCTCCGCGCTGGCCGGGGACGGCACCCCGCCCGCCCTCGCCGACCTGGTCTTCCCGCGGGCTCTCGTGCTGCACGACGGCGAGCGCTACGAGTTGCAGGTCATCGAGGCCGAGCCGGAGCACGGCGGCCGTACGGTCAGCGTGCAGAGCCTGGTCGACCCGGAGCGGAACCGCTGGCAGGAGCACCTCTCCGCCCGGCTGCTGCCGGACCCGGAGGTCGAACCACGACCGGTGCCCGACCTCGCCGCCTTCCAGGCCGCCGCCGAACGGCACCTCGCCGGCGCGGACTTCTACCAGCACTTCCGGGAGATCGGCTACCTGCTCGGCCCGTCGTTCCGCTGGATCGACGAGGTGTGGATCCACGGCGACGAGGCCCTGGTCCGGTACGCCCAACCGGACCGGATGAACGAGGACCCGGCCGGCTGGATCATCCACCCCGGCCTGCTCGACTCCTGCCTGCAGAGCACGGTGACCTTCGGCGTCGCCCCGCACCTGGCGGACGGCACGGCGGCGGACGCCGGCCGGAGCGGACTGGCGATCCCGTTCGCCGCCGCCCGGCTCACCCTGGCCCGCCGGCCCGAGCACGCCGGCGAACTCTGGGGACACGTGCGGGCCCGGCACGCCACCACCGCACCGGACGGCGGCCGGCAGGTGCACGAGGCCGACCTGCACCTGTTCGACGGGCGCGGGCGGACGGTGCTCGCGGTCGACGGGTTCCGGATCCGGCACGCCCCCCGGGAACTGCTGGAACGGTCGCTGCGGGACACCCCCGTCCACGTGCACGAGCTGGCCTGGACCCCGCCGGAGTCGGACCGGCCGGCGCCGACGCCGGCGACGCCGGTGCGCGTCGCCGTGCTCGGTGACGACGTTCTGCCGCCGCTCGCCGACGCGGTCGCCGGGCTGGCCGACCACGCCGCGTACCCCGGCGAGGAGCCGCCAGACCTGGTGCTCGACCTGCGGTTCGCCGCCGAGCCGGCGGCGTCGGCCGACGCGGCCCGCCTGGCCGTACGCCGGCTCGTCGACGACCTGCGGACCGCCCCCGCGTCCGTGCCGTACCTGGTGGTCTGCGCCGACGGTGCGGAGGCCGCCCCGGTGCGCGAGGCGCTGTGGGGGATGCTCGCCGCGGTCGAGGCGGAGCAGCCGGACCGCCGCCTGGTCCGGGTCGTGCTCGCCGCCGACGCCGAGCCGGGGCCGGCCGCCGGGCTGCTCCTCGACGAGCTACGCCGCGGCCTGCCGGAGACCCGGCTGCGGATCGACGGCGACGGGCTGCAGGTGGCCCGGCTGCGACCGCTGCCGACCCCCGACGTCGATCTGCCCGACGCCGTCACCACCGGCACCGCGCTGGTCACCGGCGGGCTCGGCGCGCTGGGGCTGAGTGTCGCCGGCTTCCTCGCCCGGCAGGGCGTGCCGGCTATCACCCTCGTCGGCCGCTCGGCCCCCGATCCGGCCGCCAGCGCGGCCATCGACCAGATCACCGCCGTCGGCACCCGGATTCGGGTGGTACGCGGCGACGTCACCGACGCCGAGGACTGCCGCCGGATGGTGGCCGAAGCGGAACGCGACGGCACCATCGGCAGTGTCTGGCACCTCGCAGGAAGCACCGCCGACGGTGCCTTCGCGCAGCTCACCGAGGCCGCGTTCGAGGAGGTGTTCGCCGGCAAGGCGGCCGGCGCGGACCGGCTGCTCGAGGCCATGGCCGGGCGGCGACCGGCGGCGCTGGTGCACTTCTCCTCGGTCTCCGCGGTGCTCGGCTCGGCCGGCCAGGCCAACTACGCCGCCGCCAACGGCTACCTCGCCGGCCTCGCCACCCGGCTGCGTGACCACGGCCTGCCGGCGGTGAGCATCGACTGGGGCCCGTGGACCCCCCGAGGCAAGGGAGGTCTGGCCGCCACCGAGGCGACCCGGCGGGCGATCGACCGGCTGGGTGTCCGGGCCCTCACCGACGAGGAGGCCGAGACCATCCTGCGGGCGGCGCTCACCGCGGGGCGGGACCGGCTCGTCGCGGTGGCCGTCGACGCCCGCGAGTACGTCGACCGGGCGGCCGGCCACCCGAGGGCCGCGCTGCTGCTCCCGCTGCTCGACCGGGACGCCCGGCCGGCACGGGCCGCCACACCGGCGACGCCGCGCGGCTGGCTGCGCGAGGAACTGGACCGGACGGCCGCCGACGAGCGGGAGGACCGGCTCCGGGCGGCGGTGCGGAGGGTGGCCGGCGACGCGCTGGGCGATCCGGGAGCGCTCGACGACGAGGCCGGCTTCGCCGACCTCGGCCTCGACTCGATCATGGTGATCGACCTGCGGACCCGGCTGTCGCACGCGCTCGCGGCGGACCTGCCCGCGACCGTGGCCATCGACCATCCGACCATCGCGCAGGTCGCCGCGTACGCGATCGACCTGCTCTATCCCGACGACGAACCGGCCGGCGAGCCGTCCCGCGTCGGCGGCTGGCCCGGCGCGGCGGACGACGCGGCCGGGACGGCCGACGACCTGGCGGACCTGTCGATCGACGAGCTGGTCCGGGCCGTCCGGGCGGACCTGGCCATGGAGGAGTGAGGGACGTGACCATGGACACGACCGAGCTGCGGCGACTCGTGGAGGAGCAGCTCCGGCTCTCCCGCCGGCAGCAGGCCCGGATCCGCGAGCTGGAGGAGGAACGGCGGCCACCGCTCGCTGTCGTCGGGCTCGGCCTGCGGTTCCCCGGTGACCTGCGTACGCCGGAACAGCTCTGGGACTTCCTGCGCGGGGACGCGCACGCGGTCACCGGCATCCCCGACGACCGGCCCGGGCTGCGGGCCGCGTACCAGGCGGGGCCGGTCCGGCCGGGCCGGTCCTACGTGGACCGGGCGGCCTTCCTGACCGACATCGGCCACTTCGACGCGGACTTCTTCGGCATCTCACAGCGCGAGGCCGAGCTGCTCGACCCGCAGCAGCGGCTACTGCTGGAGACCGCCTGGGAGGCGCTGGAGCGGGCCGGGGTGGCGGTCCGCCGCGCCGACCGGCTGGACGTCGGTGTCTTCCTGGGCATGATGGCCTCCGAGTACGGTGAACGGCTCGCCGTCCAGGAAGACAAGACGCCACTCGACCCGTACTACGCCACCGGCGGCGGGCTCTGCTTCGGCGCCGGCCGGATCAGTTACGTGATGGGCTTCGCCGGCCCGGTGGTCAGCGTGGACACGGCCTGTTCGTCCTCACTGGTCGCGCTGCACCTGGCCAGCCGCGCGCTGCGCGCCGACGAGTGCCGGTACGCGCTGGTCTGCGGCTCGAACCTGCTCCTGTCGCCGAACCTGATGGTGTCGCTGTGCCAGAGCCGGGCGCTGTCCCCCGAGGGTCGCTCCAAGTCGTTCCTGGCCTCCGCCGACGGGTACGGCCGGGGCGAGGGCGTCGGCGTGCTGGTGCTGATGCGCCTGGACGAGGCGGAACGGGAGGGCCGCCCCATCCTGGCCGTGGTGCGGGGCAGCGCGGTCAACCACGACGGCGCCGCCTCCGGGCTGACCGTGCCGAGCGGCCCCGCCCAGCAGGAGGTGGTCCGGGCCGCCCTCGCCGACGCGGGGGTGGGCGCGGCCGACGTGGGCTGCGTCGAGGCGCACGGCACCGGGACGCTGCTCGGTGACCCGGTCGAGGTGGGCGCGCTGGACGCCGCGCTCGGCGACGCGGTCCGCGAGCGCGGCGTACCGCTCGCGATCGGTAGCGTCAAGGCCCGACTCAACCACCTGGAGGCCGCCTCCGGGGTGGCCGGGCTGATGAAGACCGTGCTCATGCTGCACCACGGCGAGATCCCGGCGGCACTGAGCGAGTCCGAGGGCCCGCTCAACGAGCACATCCCGTGGGACCGGCTCGGCTTCACCGTGCCCCGGCGCAACGCGCCCTGGCCGGCGGAACTGCCCCGCCGGGTCGCCGGGGTGAACTCGTTCGGGATGAGCGGCACCAACGCGCATGTGGTGCTCGAGGCGTACCAGCCGGCGGGCGAGGAGAACGGGCCGGCCGACACGGGCGGGCCGGAGTTGCTCACCCTCTCCGCCCGGGACCCGCAGGCGCTGGCCACCCTCGGCGCGGCGGTGGTGGCGCGGCTGCGCACCACCGACCCGGCCGACCTGCCGGCGCTCTGCCACACCCTGCGCAGCGGCCGCGCGCCGCTCGGCTATCGGGTGGCCGTCGTCGGCGGCACGGCCGACGAGTTGGCCGTCCGGGTGGCGGCGGCGGTACGGCGCCCGGCCGAACCGGTCGGCCGGCTGCGCCCGGTCACGCTCTGGGTAGCCGCCGACCACACCGCGCTGGCGGTGGCGCTGGACGCGCTCCACGCCCGGTATCCAGGGCTGCTGCCGCCCGACGCCGGCGCGGAGGTCCCCGACCGGTGGGTGGCCCTGCTCGGCCGGCTCGGGGTCCGGGTCCGGTGCCGCCGGGACACCGGCCGACCGGCCGACGTGGCCCGCCTACAGTGGCCGGGCGTGGACGGTACGGCACACGTCGCGCCGCTGGTCACCGCCGTGCCCGAGGCGGCTCCCGGGCTGCTGCTCGATGCCCTCGCCGCGCTCTTCCTGGCCGGGCTCGACGTCCGCTTCGACCACCTGCGACCGGCCGGCGCCCGGTTCCGGCCGGACCTGCCCACGTACCCGTTCCGGCGCCGCCGGTTCTGGGTCGACGAGCCGGTCGGCTCGGCGACCACCGCGTACGCGGAGCCCGGCGCGGGCGCCGACGAGCCGTTGCCCACCGACCGGGCGGGCATCGAGGCGTACCTGATGTCCGAGCTGCGCGATGTGCTGCGCGCCGACGAGGAACTCGACCCGAGCCGCTCCTTCCTGGAGACGGGCGGCGACTCCTTCGTCTCCACCCTCTTCATGACCCGGATCGAGGAACGGTTCCAGGTGGCGCTCACCCCGGACGACCTGCCCATCGACCGCCCGCTGGCGGCACTGCTGGCGACGATCGCCGACCACATCACCGGCCGCCCGGTGGCGGCCGGGGAACGGGAGTGAAGCGGTGAGCGCGTTCCTCCGGCCGCGGCCGGTCCCCGACCCCGACCTGCGCCTGGTGGTCTTCCACCACGCGGGCGGTTCCGGCAGCGCCTACTTCCCGGTCAGCCAGGGCGTCCCCGCGGAGTGGGACCTGCTCCTGCCCGACCTGCCCGGCCGTGGACGCCGCCATCGGGAGGAGCCGCTGCGGGACATCCCCGCCATCGTGACGCGGCTGGTGCAGGACCTGCTCGACTGGGCCGACGCGCCGCTGGCCCTGTTCGGGCACAGCCTGGGCGCGGTGGTGGCGGCGGAGACCGCCCGGGCGCTTGGTGCGCTCGGCGTCGAACCGCTCTGGGTCGGGGTGTCCGGCCGGCCGGCCGTCGACTACCGGGGGCCGAAGGCGTCCCTGCCGCACGACGTCTCGGATGACGAGATGATGCGGCACCTGTTCGAGTTGGGCGGCATGCCGGACCGGATCCACGAGGTGCCCGAATTCCGGGCCCAGCTGCTCCGCCTGGTCCGCGCCGACCTCGGGGCGCTGGCCGCGTACGCGCCGCCGCCGGACCGGCCGCCGCTGACCGTGCCGCTCACCGCCTTCGGAGGCACGGCCGATGACTGGGCCCCGCCGGCGGCGATCGCGGCCTGGGCGGAGGAGACCACGGGACCGTTTCGGCGGCTACTCTTTCCTGGCGGCCACTTCCACTTTCTCGGCGCCGAGTTCGGGTCCTTCACCGCCGCGCTGGTGGCGGAGATCCGCGCGGTGCTCCGGTCCACCCCCCAGCCCGCTCCCGGCGTGGTCGCCGCCGGGGCCGCGTCGCCCGGTTTGAGGAGTGCGCTTTGAACACGACGAACCGCCTCGCCCCGGCAGATCCCACCTCGGCGTCGAGCACCGCGCCAGTCGACATGCGACCCCTGATGGCCAGCTTCCCGTCCGGCGTCACGGTGACCACCGCGCTGCACAGCGACGGTCGGCCGTGGGGGATGACCTGCACCTCGCTGTGCAGCGTCTCCCTCGACCCACCCATCCTGCTGGTCTGCCTGCGCTGCGGCAGCCCCACCCTGGAGGCCATCGCGGCCACCCGGTCGTTCGCGGTCAACCTGCTGCACGAGCAGGCCCGGGCCTTCGCCGAGCTGTTCGCCTCCGGTGCGGTCGACCGCTTCGAGCAGGTCCGCTGGAGCGCCGACGGCGAGGCCGCCGGTCCGCACCTGCTCGACGCCGCGCACACCATCGCCGACTGCGAGGTGGTGGAGGACAGCGTGGTCGGCGACCACGTCGTGGTGCTGGGTCGGGTCCGCGCGGTGACCCGGCTGCGTCCGCAACGCCCCCTGCTGTATGGCCTGCGCCGGTACGCCACCTGGTCGGACTCCGTCGACGGCAGCTACCTCTTCTCCGACGCGCAGGCCTTCGACTGGTCCTGACCGCCGCCCTCGTCTCCCGGCCGGTCACCGCCGTCCGGGGGACGCGAGGCCGTCCGGGTCCACCGTCAGGTGCGGCATGTCGGAGTATCCGGCCTCCGGGAGACCCCGACGTGCCGCATCCCGCGTCGCCCTACCGACCGCTCGGCGCCCGCCCGGACGGTACGCCGAGCGCGTGCGGCGTGGCTTCGGCGGTCGCGGTCTCGGCGGCGAACGCGGCGATGCGCTCGGCCAGCCGGGCCGATGAGGCGGCCGAGACGATCGAGTGATGGTCCTCCGGCCACTGCTCGACCGTCAGGTCCGGGCAGACCGCCTGCCAGGCGGGCACCGGGTCGGGGCGGTCGACCTGCTCGGCCACGATGAGCAGAGCCGGCGCCACGCCCGGGGTGGGACGGTGGGCGGCCAGCGCGGCCAGGTTGTCGCCGTGCACCCTCACCAGCCGCCGGTATCCGGCCTCGTCGAGCTCGGCAGGAAGCAGCCCGGCCGCTCGGGCCGCGGCGTGGGCCGCCCCGGCCAGTCCGGCTTCCGGGGCGGTGGCGAGGGCGCCGGCCACCGGGTCGGGCAGCCGGCCGCCGGCCAGGTCGGTGAGGAACTCCTGGTGCCGCTCCCGGTCGTCGGCCGGCATCCGCAGGGTGCGGATGTCGCTGTCGACCAGGACCACCTGGGCCGCCTCGCCCTCGTCCCGCAGCTGGGCGGCCAGTTCGTGGGCGAGGACGCCCCCCATCGACCAGCCGGCGAGCAGGTACGGCCCGTGTGGCGCCAGCCGGCGCAGCTCGGTCCGGTATCCGGCGGCCATGGCGGCCAGGCTCGGCGCGGCCCCGGCGTCGTCGCCGGCCAGTGCCCGGCTCTGGAAGCCGTACACCGGGCCGGCCCAGGCGCGGGCCAGGTCGGCGTACCGGGCGACCGATCCGCCGACGGGATGGCACAGGAACAGCGGCCGGCCGGTGCCGTCGGCCAGCGGCACGGCGCAGCGTACGGTGCCGTCGCCGGCGGCGAGCCGGGCGGCCAGGCCGCGTACCGTGGGCGCGTCGAAGATCTGCCCGAACGGCACCTCGGTGCCGAGTTCGCCGCGCAGCCGCTGCACCAGGCGCAGGGCGAGCAGCGAGTTCCCGCCCAGGGCGAAGAAGTCGTCGTCCGGCCGGATCGCCGGCACCTCCAGCAGGTCGGCCCAGATCCGGCAGAGCCGCTCGGTCAGGGCGTTCGGGTGGCCGGAGTCGGCCGGTGCGGAGACCGCCGGGGCGTCGCCCGACGTGTCGCCCGGCGCGTCGCCCGGCGTGTCGGCCCGCGTCGCGGCCTCGGCCGCCGCCAGCGCCCGGTCCAGGTCCACCTTGCCGTTGCCGCTGAGCGGCAGCCGGTCCAGCAGGTGGATCCGCGCCGGCACCAGGTACGCCGGCAGCCGCTCGCGCAGGTACGCCCGCAGTTCCGCCGGGTCCGGTGTGGCGCCGGCTGCGGGCACCACGATCGCGACCAGCCGGCGTTGCCCGCCCGGGACCTGCTGGGTGGTGACGGCGCAGTCCACGACCGCCGGATGGGTACGCGCGGTGGCCTCGATCTCGCCCGGCTCGACCCGGAATCCCTGCACCTTGACCTGCCGGTCCTCCCGGCCGAGGAATTCGATCGTGCCGTCGGGCCAGTACCGGCCGAGGTCGCCGGTCCGGTACAGCCGCTCCCCGGTGGCCGGGTCGGTGACGAACCGTTCGGCGGTGCGTTCCGGGTCCCGCCAGTAGCCCCGGGCCAGCCCGGTCCCGCCGATGTAGATGCCGCCGACCGCCCAGGGTGGACGCAGCCGGAACCGGTCGTCGAGCACCCGCATGGTCTGATTCGGCAGGGGTCGGCCGTACGGGATGCTCCGCCAGGCCGGGTCGACGGCGCCGATCTCGTAGCTGTTGGACCAGATCGCCGCCTCGGTGGCGCCGCCCAGCGCGGTGACCCGGCTGCCGGACCAGGTCTCGCGCAGCCGGTCGGGCAGCCCGGTGGGCACCCAGTCCCCGCTGAGCAGGAACGCCCGGATCGGCGGCCGATCCCCGGCCGGCCGGCTCGCCACCACCTCGACCAGCATCTGGGCCAGCGCCGGCACCGAGTTCCACACGGTCGCCCCGTGCCGGGTCGCGGCGTCCGCCCAGCCGAGCGGGTCGGGGCGGCTGCCCCCGGCGGGCAGCACCAGCGTCGCCCCGGCCGCGAGGGCGCCGAACACGTCCCAGACCGAGAGGTCGAAGCTGAGCGACGAGATGCCGAACACCCGGTCGTCCGGGCCCAGCCCGAACCGGTGGTTGATGTCCAGCACCGTGTTGAGGGCGGCCCGGTGCTCCACCGCGACCCCCTTCGGCCGGCCGGTGGAGCCGGAGGTGTAGATGACGTACGCCAGGTCGGTCCCCGGCCCGGCGGGCGCGGCCGGCTCCCCGGCGGTCGACGCCGCGTCCGAGGTGGACGGGAACCGGTCCACCTCGACCGCCGTGACGTCCCGGCCTCCCAGGTCGGCGGGGTGGTGGGACTGGACCAGCACCACCCGGGCCGCGCACTCGTCGATCAGGTGGCCGATCCGCTCGGCCGGCAGGGCGACGTCGACGGGGCAGTACGCGGCGCCGGCGCGCAGCACGCCGAGGACGCCGACCACCTGCTCCCAGCCCTTGGCCATCACCACCGGCACCAGGTCACCCGGGCCCACGCCGTGGCGCCGCAGCAGCTCGGCCACGCCGGCCGAGGCCGCCGCCAACTCCCGGTAGGTCAGCGTTCGGGCGTCGTTGATCACGGCCGGGTGGTCGGGCCGCTCGGTGGCGCGGCGCAGGAAGCCGTCCTCCAGCCGCCCCGCCGGCGGCGGTCCGGCCGGCGCGTTGTCCCGGGCCACCACCGTGCGGTGGGCGGGCGGTACGGGCTCGGCGGGCGTCGCGGCGTCCTGGCCCAGCGCCCGCAGCGTCCGCTCGTACGCCTCGAACGCCAGGTCGGCCAGCCCGGGCGGGAAGGCATCGTCCACCACGTCCCAGATGCAGTCCACACCCCCGTCCGGGGTGTCCTGGAGCTGGTTGTCGACCAGCACCTGCGGGGTGCGCAGGTGGCTGTCGACCTGCCGGCAGACCGGGCGGCCCACCACGTCGCCGCCGGGCCGTCGCGGCGCGAGCATGCTGTTGAAGACGTACGGCAGCGCCGCGCGACTGGTCCAGCCGCGACGGGCGGCCAGTTCCCGGGTGACCCGGACCGCGGTGACGTCGCTGTGTGCCATGTCCCGCCAGAGCTGCCGCTGCAACTGGCGGGCCCGTTCCCAGAAGTCGTCGGCCACCCGCAGGTCCACCTCCAGCGGCAGGGTGGCGCTGAGCTGGCCCACCACGCCGGACAGCTCGGGGTGCAGGGTGGGCAGGTTCTGGTGCAGCACGTTCAGGCAGAACCGGGGCTGCCCGGCCCAGCCGCCGAGGACCTCGGCGAAGACCTGCAGCAGCGCGGTCGGCGGCAGCACCCGTTGGCGTCGGGCGGTGGCGCAGAGCCGGTCCCACTCGGCGCGGCGCAGGTGGCAGACCCGGCGGACCATCCGTACCGGGTCGATGCCGGCGAGTGGCCGGGCCAGCGGCAGCTGCGGGGCGTCCGGCAGGCTGTCCAGCCGGTGTTCCCAGTACCGCCAGTGCTCCTGGTACGGTTCGCTCTCCTGCCAGCCCACCAGGTCTCGGACGGATTCCCGGAAGGTGCGGGTCACCGGCGGCAGCGCGGCGGCCGGGTCCTGGTAGAGCTGCCACCACTCACCGAGCAGGTGTCGGGTGGCGGTGGAGTCGAGCAACAGCAGGCTCAGCGCCAGGTGCAGCCGCCACCGGTGCCGGCGCAGCCGCTGGGCGGCCACCTCGAACAGCGGCCACCCGGTCGGGTCCACGCCCTGCTCGGCCATCCGGTCCCGGACCTCACGCAGCGCCGCCTCCCGGCCGGCCGCCGGCAGCCCGGTCAGGTCAGTCACCGTCAGCGGGAACGGGGTGATCCGCTCGTCCGGCAGGACCTGCTGTGCGACCTCCGGAAGGATCACCGTCCGGAGGTGCTCGTGCCGTTCGATCAGGCGGTCGACCGCCGCCCGGGCCCGGTCCGGGTCGAAGTCGACGACGTCCAGCTCCACGTACATCGTCGGCCGGAAGCCGCCGAGTTCGATCAACGGGCTGCTGCCGACGAGGTAGCCGGCCTGGAGGTCGGTCAGCGGGAAGGGGTGCCGCGACTGGGGGTCCGTGATCACAGGATTCTCCGGCGGGTACGGGTGTCGGTAGGGGTTCTCCGGGTGCCTCGTGGCCGGTCCGGCCGGCGTATCTGGCCTGGTCAACGCGGGGTGGCGGGCGCTGGGCCCGGGCCCGGGCCGCCTAGAGGGTGCGCCTGTCCGGGCCGGCTGTCTTCGCGCAGATTGCTGTTCCCGCAGCCCTTGGCACCGCCGTGCCCGACCTGCCCGGCGGCCGGTGGCGCCGCCGTCAACCGGCCGCTGCGCGACCGGTTCGTGGGTCGGCGGATTGTGCCCGGGGGAGGGTGCCGGGGCACCTCCCAGATTGCCCTGATTCAGCAGGTCAGAGCCGCTTGTGACGGGCCGTTCCGGCTGCCTATCGTTCGCTCACCCCGCCCGTCCGTCGAGGGAGCTTCGATGAGTCTCACCGCCGCCGCCCCACCGCAGGGGCCGCTCACCGCCGGAGAACCCGTCGCCAGCAACGGCCTGCCGGCCGCCGTGGCGGAGGTCGTCGACCGGCACCTGGCCGGCGCGGCCGAGTTGGAGCAGGCGGTCTGGGCGAGCGCCCGGTCCGCGCCGACCCGCCTGCGGGCGTCCGCCGGCCTGCTGCTCGCCGCTGTGGTCGCCACCGGCCTGGACTGGGCGCAGTCGCTGGCCTGGCTGCGGGGCGACGCCGACCCGGCCACCGAGACCCCGGACGAGGGGACGTCCCGGACCCCGGCCGAGGAGGCCGGGCCGGTCGCCGAGGGGCGCGCCGCGGCCGAGGCGGCGTTCCTGCGCAACGAGGCGGAGTGGACGACCTGGTACCGCCGGACCCGGGAGGAGATCGAGTCGGCGGGGACCGGGCTGGGGCAGTGGCGTCGGCACCTGTCCGACACGCTCGTGGAGCTGCGCCGGCTGGAGCGCGTCGACCGGCTCGACGCGCCGTCCGGATCGGTCTTCCGGCGGCTGGTCGGGCTGCACCAGGAGCGGCTCGGCCTCACCGCCGCCGAGCGGGCCCAGGCCGGCTGGCTGGTCTCCCTGGCCGTGCTCCGCACCGCACCCCGGGGCCCGTTCTTCGCCGACGGCCCGCAGGCCCTGGACCGGCGCCTGCACGAGGAGACGAAGTACGCGCTCGCCACGATCCTCGACCAGATGCCGGATCTGGTCGGTGCCGGCACCGAGGGCCGGCAGCCGCTGCCCGCGCGCGGTGCCCCGCTGCCGCTGGCCCGGCCGGACGCGCCGCCGTCGGACCTGCCCGGGCTGGCCGAGACGCTGCTCGCCCGGCGCAGCGCCTACGGCACGTACGAGGGTCCGCTCACCGTGGACGAGCTGGGCCAACTGCTCTTCTACGCCGCCGCGGTCACCGGTGAGAAGAGCATGCCGGGCGCGGAGGCGCCGTTGCGGGTCCGGCCCCACCCGAGCGGCGGCAGCCGCTACCCGGTCCGGCTGATGCTCTACTGCCACGACGTCCAGGGCGTGCCACGCGGGCTCTACCTGCACGACGCCGACGCGCACGCGCTGCTCCCGCTCG
This sequence comes from Micromonospora sp. NPDC093277, assembly GCF_044765245.1. Classification (NCBI taxonomy): domain Bacteria; kingdom Bacillati; phylum Actinomycetota; class Actinomycetes; order Micromonosporales; family Micromonosporaceae; genus Micromonospora; species Micromonospora sp. NPDC093277. The sequence goes on along the minus strand of NZ_JBIWJO010000002.1, from coordinate 55,255 downwards.
ACGACCGGGACCTGTCCGGCGAGCTGATCCCGGCCGTGCCGGCGACCGACCCGCGGCTGCCCGCCACCAAGGCCGGCGGCAAGATCGACGCGGCCGGGTGTCCACTCTGGGTCTTCCTGGTCGCCGACCTGACCTACCAGCGGCTGCACTACGGTCTGCGCTCCTACCGGCTGGTGTTGCTGGAGGGCGGGCACGTGGCGCAGAACCTGTCCCTGGTCTCGACCGGGCTGGATCTGTCCAGTGTCGGCCTGTGCGGCTTCTACGACGACGCGCTGCACCGCGCGCTCGGCCTGGACGGGGTGAACTCCGCCGTGCTCTACACCTACCTGGTCGGCCGGGTGACCGCCCAGGGCCTGTCGGCCTGACCGGCCGGGCCGCGCCGTACCGGTCGCCGGCCGCTCACGAGTCGACCTCCGTCCGTTCGGTGTGTCCGGCTGTCCGCCGGACACGCCGTCGGGCTGCCACGGCGTGGACGATTCGTCAATGATCGGGTACGCGGTGAGATGATGGGCGCATGCAGGTTGGCATCCTCGGGCCGCTGGTGGTGGCCGCCGACGGTCGGCAGGTGGAGATCGGCGGTGCCCGGCTGCGTCGGCTGCTGATCCTGCTCGCCCTCGAGGTCGGCCGCACGGTGACCGTGGAGGCGTTGACCGAGGCACTGTGGGCGGAGACCGCCCCCAGCGACCCGACCAACGCCGTGCAGTCCCTGGTGTCCCGGCTGCGTCGGGCGCTGCCGGTCACCTCGGCCCTGCACTCCGCGCACGGCGGATACCGGCTGGCGCTGCCCCGCGAGGCGGTGGACGCGTACCGGTTCGAACGGCTGGCCCGTGAGGGCCAGCGGGCGCTGCGGGCCGGGGACCCGGCCACCGCGACCACCCGCCTGGACGAGGCGCTGTCCCTGTGGCGCGGGCCGGCCCTCGCCGACGCCACCGACGCGCGGTACGCGGCCGCGGCCGCGGCCCGCCTGGAGGAGCTGCGGATCTCCGCCCTGGAGGACCGGGCCGAGGCCGACCTGGTCGCCGGCCGGGGCGACCAGCTCGTCGCCGAGCTGGAGGAGTTGGCCGCCCGGCATCCGCTGCGGGAGCGCATCCGGGCGTTGCTGATGAGCGCGCTCTACGGCACCGGCCGGCAGGCCGAGGCGCTGCGCTCCTACGAGGAGTTCCGCGCCCGGCTCGCCGAGGAACTCGGCGTCGATCCGTCCCCCCGGGTACGCGACCTGCACGTGGCGATGCTCCGCGGTGATTTCACGCTGCCGACCGCCGCGCCGTCGCCGGCTGCCGTGCCCGGGCCGTCGAACGTGCCCGGCTCGGCGCCCACCGGCGGACCCGTCGGGTCGCCGGCGCCCGTGACCGCCCGGCCGGTGGTCCCGCCCGGCAACCTGCGCGCCCCGCTGACGACCTTCGTGGCCCGCGACGGCGAGCTGCGGCGGCTCAGCGACCAGCTTCGGGACGGGCGGCTGGTGACCCTGGTGGGCCCGGGCGGCGCCGGCAAGACCCGGTTGGCCAGCACGCTGGCCGGTTCGCTGGCCGCCAGCCACCCGGGCGGCGCGTGGCTGGTGGAACTGGCGGCCGTCACCGACCCGGACGACGTGCCGCAGGTCGTCGTGCGGGCGCTCGGCCTGCGTGAGGCGGGTCTGCTGGACGGCCCCGCGCCCCGGGACGTGCTCGAGCATCTGGTCGAGGCGTTCTCGGTCGCGCCGACGCTGCTGGTGCTGGACAACTGCGAGCACCTGGTGGACGCCGCCGCCCAGTTGGTCGACGAACTGCTCGGCCGCTGCCCCGAGCTGCGGGTCGTGGCGACCAGCCGGGAGCCGCTGGGCATCGTCGGGGAGGCACTGTGCCCGGTGCCGCCGCTCGCGCTGCCCCGTCCGGCGGCGACCCGCGCCGAGGCCATCGAGTCGCCGGCGGTGCAGCTCTTCGTCAACCGGGCAGTGGCGGTCCGGCCCGGCTTCGCGATCACCGACGCCAACGTGGGCGCGGTGGTCGAGATCTGCCGCCGGCTGGACGGGCTGCCCCTGGCCATCGAGCTGGCCGCGGCCCGAGCCCGTACGCTGCCCGTGGAGGAGCTGGCGGTCCGCCTCTCCGACCGGTTCCGGCTGCTCACCGGCGGCGGCCGGACGGCCACGCCCCGGCACCGGACGCTGCGTGCGGTGGTGGCGTGGAGCTGGGACCTGCTGGAGGAGGACGAGCGGCGGCTGGCGCAGCGGCTGGCGGTCTTCCCCGGTGCCATCACCCCGCAGAGCGCGGCACGCCTCTGCGCGCTGGCCCCCGCGGTCGAGCCGGCCGCGCTGGACCTGCTCTCCGCGCTGGTGGACAAGTCGCTCCTGCAACGGCTGGACGGGCCTCGGCCGCGCTACCGGATGCTGGAGACGATCCGGGAGTACGGCCTGGAGTGGCTGGCCGAGGAGGGCGAGGTGGCCGCCGCGCGGCAGGCGCACGCCGAGTACTTCCTGCAACTCTCCGAGGAGGCGGAGCCCCGGTTGCGCGGGCCGGACCAGGTGACCTGGCTGCCCCTGCTGACCGCCGAGTGGGAGAACGTGCTCGCGGCGTTCCACTTCGCGTGCGACACCGGCGACGCGGCGGTGGCGGTCCGGCTGGCCGCCGCGGTCAGCCCGCTCTGGACGGTGCAGGGCAACCACGCCGAGGCCGCCGCCTGGCTGCGGGCGGTGCTCGAGCTGCCCGGCGAGGCGCCGCCCTCGGCGCGTCGGGTGGCCACCGCCGCGTACCTGTTCAACACCGTCCTCTCCGGCGGCCGGGTCGGGGGTGACGTCCCGACCGACACGCTGCTGGCCCGGCTGCCGGGCTCCGCGGGCTCCGACGACCATCCGATCGCCGCCCTGCTCGACCCGGCGCTGGCGTTCCTGCGGGAGGACACCGCCGCCGGCCTGCTGGCCATCGACCGGCTGCGCGACCACCCCGACCGGTGGGCACGCGGCGCCCTCATGTTGCTCTCCGCCCTGCTGCACGGTCAGGACGGCGAGACCGACGCGATGCACGCCGACCTCGGGCAGGCGGCGGCGGCGTTCCGCGAGACGGGTGACCGGTGGGGGCTTTCGATGGCTCTCACCTTCGAGACCCACGTCCAGCTCCTGCTCGGCGACTTCCCGGCGGCGATGACGGCCGCCGAGGAGGCCCGCACCCTGTTGCACACCCTGGATCCGGCGGACGACGCCGCGTTGCAGCGGGTCATGCTCGCGGTCGCGTTGATCTGGCACGGCGACCTGACCCGGGCCCGGGACGAGCTCCGGGCGCTCGTCGCGCCGGCCGCCCGCCCCGTCGCGTCCCGTTACCTGGTCCTGGCCCACATCTGGCTGGGGCACCTCGCCCGCTACGACGGCGCCCTGGACGAGGCGGCCCGCGAGTACGACCGGGCCCGGGCGAACCTGGACCGGATCACCTTCGACGCCGCGGTGTACCGCGCGATGCACCTGTGCGCCTCGGCCCAGCTGGCGGTGGCCCGGGGGACCGAGGAGGCCGCCTGGGAGCAGCTCGCCGCCGCGTTCGCCATCGCCACCGACCTGGGCTACGCGCCGGTGCTGGCGGAGATCGGGGTGGCCGCCGCGGCGGCCTGCCTGGCGAGCGGGGAGGCGGAGTCGGCCGCCGAACTGCTGGGGGCCGCCAGCGCCCTGCATCGGGGCCCGGACTCGTTCCATCCCGACGCCACCGAGCTGGGCCGGCGGCTCACCGGGGCGCTGGGCGGGGACGTCCACGCGGTCGCCGTCGAGCGGGGACGCTCACGGGACCGGGCGGACGCCCTCGCCCTCATCGGCGCTCAGGTGCGCCGTCGGTAGGCCCGGACGGCGAGCGGCGCGAAGAACACCAGCAGCCCGAACGACCAGAGCAGCGTCCGCATCACCGGCCCGGCCACCGGCCCGCCGAGCAGCAGCCCCCGGCACGCATCCATCGCGTGGCTGGCGGGGTTGATCTTCACCCAGGCCTGCAGCCAGCCGGGCAGGGTGTCGGTGGGCGCCACCATGTTGGTGCCGAAGGCGAGCGGGAACATGGTGAGGGTGACGATGCCCTGCACCCCGGCGGCGTCCCGGGACACCACACCGGCCAGGACGTAACCCCAGCTCAGGCAGAAGCCGAAGAAGACCGTCAGGCCGCAGGCGGCCAGCGCCTGCAGGAGGCCGGTCTCCACCCGGAAGCCGAGCAGGTAGCCGAACGCGAACACGGTGACCAGCGAGATCACGTACCGGATCAGGTCGCCGAGGACCGAGCCGATCAGTGGCGCCGACCGACCGATGGGCAGGCTTCGGAACCGTTCGAAGACGCCGGTGCGGATGTCGGCGTTCAGGTTCACGCCGGTGATCATGATGCCGGAGATGATCACGGTCATCACCAGCGCGGCCGGGAAGATGAACTGGAGGTAGTTCTTGGTGTTGCCGGAGACCGCGCCGCCGAACAGGTAGACGAACATCACCAGGAAGATCACCGGGATGAGCACCGCGTGGGCGAGCCCCTCCGGCGTGCGGCGCACCTTGATCAGGCTCCGCCGGGCCAGCGCGAGGCTGTGCCGGAGCAGCCCGTACGGGCGCCGGACCGGCTCGGTGATCGTGCCGGCGGACTGGTTGGGGACGCTGGTCGCGGTCACGCCGCCACCTCCTGCTCGCGCTCGGGCTCGGCGGTGTGCCGGCCGGTGAGGGTGAAGAACACCTCGTCCAGGCTGGGCAGCCGCAGGGACAGCTCGGTCACCGCGATGTTCGCCGCGGCGAGCTGGCGCACCACCTCGGTGAACGCGGAGTCGCCGACCACCGGCACGGTGAGCACCCCGGGGCCGACCTGCTCGGGCACGTGCCCGGCCACGCTGCCGAGGATGGCGGCGGCCTCGCTCACCTGGGCCGGGTCCGCCGCACGCAGCTGGATGGTCTGCCCGCCGACGACCTGCTTCAGCTCGTCCGGGCTGCCGTTGGCGATGACCTTGCCCTGGCCGAGCACGACGATGTCGTCCGAGAGGGTGTCCGCCTCCTCCAGGTACTGCGTGGTGAGCAGGACGGTGGTGCCGTCGCCGGCCATCGTCCGGATCATCCGCCAGACCTCCTCGCGCTTCGCCGGGTCGAGCCCGGTCGTCGGCTCGTCGAGGAAGATCACCTGGGGGCGCCCGATCATGCTGGCGGCCAGGTCGAGTCGGCGCCGCATGCCACCGGAGTAGGTGCCGACCCGGCGGCCGGCCGCCTCGGTCAGCTCGAACCGCTCCAGCAGCTCGCCGGCCCGAGCGGTCGCCTCGGCCTTGCGCAGGTCGAGCAGCTGGCCGATGAGCACCAGGTTCTCCGTGCCGGTCAGGTCCTCGTCGACCGAGGTGTCCTGTCCGGCGATGCCGATGAGTCGACGCACCCGGGCCGGGTTACGGACCACGTCCACCCCGCCCACCATCGCGGTGCCGGAGTCCGGACGCATCAGGGTGGCGAGGATGCGTACCGCCGTGGTCTTGCCCGCGCCGTTGGGGCCCAGCATGCTCAGAACCGTGCCCGCCCGGGCCGCGAAGTCGACGCCGTTGAGCGCTGTGTTCGTGCCGAAACGCTTGACGATGGCCTCGGCCTGGAATCCGTACTGCATGAGCCGATGCTGGCAGCGCCCGCTGGCAGAGCCCGCACAGATCGCTGTCACCTCGGCGAGCACGGAAAACGGGGCCGTGGCCGACCTCGGGGGAGTCGGCCACGGCCCCATCGGGGGGTGAGCAGGGTTCAGGCGGTGTCCAGGTCCCGCCGCCGGAAGGTGGCCAGACCGGCCGCTCCCAACAGCAGCACCAGCGCTCCCAGCCAGACCAGCGGCATCGCGGTCACGTCGCCACCGGGCAGCCGGGGCAGGTGGGTGAACGGGGAGACGTCCATCACCCACTGGTTCAGATCGAGCACCGGGCCGAGCTGGGCGATCAGCAGGATCGCACCGACGAAGATCCAGGCGACCAGCGTGGCCCCGGGCAGCAGCCCGAACAGGGCCCCGGCCAGCGCGGCGGGGAGCAACGCGGCGGGTAGCTGCACCAGCGACGCGCCGAGGATCCGGGGCAGCTCGCCGCCCACGTCCCCGGACCGCGCCCCGTGCACCAGCCCGACCACCAGGCCGGCGGTGAGCAGCAGCACCACCACGCCGACCACGGCCACCAGCAGGTGGCTGAGCGCGTACCGGGTCCGGGTCACTGCGGCGGCCAGCACCGGCTCCGCCCGCAGCCCGGACTCCTCCGAACGCAGCCGCAGCACCGCCGAGACCGCGTACGCGGCGGCGGCCAGGCCGAGGATCCGCAGCACCCAGACCAGGTAGCTGTCGACCAGCACGTCGGCGCCGCCGAGCTGGCGGATCGCCTTGGCCGCGGTGTCGTTGTTGCCGACCATGTCGGTGATGTCGTGGGCCAGCGAGCCGAGCACGGCGGCGCCGACCGCCACGCCGGCAGTCCAGGAGATCAGGCCGCTGCGCTGCAGCCGCCAGGCCAGGGCGAGCGGGGTGGCCAGCCCGGGCCGGGCGTCCGGCGGGCCGAGCCGCGCCGCCAGCAGGCCCGCGCCGATGTCCCGCCGCTGGCTCAGCATCACCGCGACGCCGGTGAGCACCGCGCCGGTCACCACGGCCAGCCCCAACACCCACCAGCGCTCCCCGGCGTACGGCCGGAGCTGGTAGAACCAGCCGGTGGGGGAGACCCAGGCGAGCAGTCGGGTGCCCCCGGTGCCGTCGTTCGCCACCGACGCGGAGTCCGCGATGCCGCGCAGCAGGAAGGTGGCGCCGAAGATGGCCAGCGCGATGCCGTTGGCGGTGCGGGCGGCCTCCACCAGCTGGGCGCTCACCGCCGCGACGGCGGCGAAGACCCAGCCGACCATGGTGACGCCCAGCCCGTACGCCAGCGAACCGGCGCCGGACAGCCCGGCCCCCATCAGGCCGGCCGCGCTGCCGAGCCCGATCAGCAGGTCGGCGACGCCGACCACGAGCAGGGCGGCGGCCAGCCGGGAGTGCCGGCCGACGGCGGCGGCGGTGACCAGCTCCGCCCGGCCGCTCTCCTCCTCGGTACGGGTGTAGCGGACGACCAGCATGAGGCTGGTGATCGCGACCAGCAGCAGCACCCAGACCGCGCTCTCCTTGACCACGATCCCGCCGAGGCCGTCGACGCCGAAGCTCGGACCGCTGAAGACCGCGGCCGCCGGGTTGCTGCCCACGCCCTCGGCGTACTCGCGCTGCTTCTCCGCGCTGGCGTACACGTCGGCGAGCGACCCGGCCGGGCCGGCGGCGAGGCTGATCGCGAGGAGGATCCACACCGGCAGGCCGATCCGGTCCCGGCGCAGGGCGAGCCGGGCGAGGCGCCAGGTGCCTACCAGCTCACTCATCGGGCACCGACCTTCTCACCGCTCTGGTGCGGGCCGACGTCGTAGTGGCGCAGGAACAGCTCCTCCAGCGTGGGCGGCTGGCTGACCAGCTCGCGCGCCTCGCGCTCGCCGAGGCGGCGCAGCACCTCCGGCAGCGAGTCCGGGTCGACCTGCAGGCTGATCCGGTCACCGTCGACGGTGACGTTGTGCGTGCCGGGCAGCTCGCCCAGCCCGCCGGCCGGGCGGCCCAGCCGGGCGTGGATCGTGGTGCGGGTGAGGTGACGCAGGTCGCTCAGCGAGCCGGTCTCCACGATCCGCCCGGAGCGGATGATGCTGACCCGGTCGCAGAGCTTCTCCACCTCGCCGAGGATGTGGCTGGCCAGCAGCACGGTGCGGCCCTGCTTGCGGACCTCGCTCACGCACTGGGTGAACACCTCGGACATCAGCGGGTCCAGGCCCGAGGTCGGCTCGTCCAGGACGAACAGTTCCACGTCCGAGGCGAACGCCGCCACCAGGGCGACCTTCTGCCGGTTGCCCTTCGAGTAGGCCCGGCCCTTCTTGCGCGGATCGAGCTGGAAGTGGTCGAGCAGCTCGGCCTTGCGCCGCGGGTCCAGCCCGCCGCGCAGCCGCCCGAGCAGGTCGATGGTCTCCCCGCCGGAGAGCCGCGGCCAGAGGCTCACGTCGCCCGGCACGTAGGCCAGCCGTCGGTGCAGTTGCGTGATGTCCCGCCAGGGGTCGCCGCCGAGCAGCCGGACCGTGCCGGCGTCGGCGCGCAGCAGCCCGAGCAGGACTCGGATCGTGGTCGTCTTGCCCGCGCCGTTGGGACCCAGGAAACCGTGCACCTCACCGGTGCGCACGGACAGGTCGATGCCGTCCAGCGCCACCGTCTTGCCGAATCGTTTGACCAGGCCCTGGGCCTGGAACGCGTCACTCATGCGGCGAGGTTCGCAACCGTTGCTGGCAGACGACGCACAGATCGCTGTCACCCCGTCGCCGGGCTCAGCACATCCAGTCGGCCGCCCGTTCGCCGAGCATCACGCAGGTCAGGTTGGGGGTGGCCCGGGGAACCGCCGGCAGTACCGAGGCGTCCACCACCCGCAGTCCGTCGACCCCGTGCACGCGCAGGAACTGGTCGACCACCGCCCCCGGATCGTCGGCCGGCCCCATCCGGGCGGTGCCGGTCGGGTGCCACGACGGTGCCGTGAAGGTGCGTACCGCCCGGCGCAGCAGCGGCTCCTCCGCCACCATCCGGTCGGTCCAGAGCAGCACCCGGTCCAGCAGGCCGCGCATCGCCGGCGCCCGCAGCAGCGACCAGACCAGCCGGGCGCCGGTCATCAGCCGCTGCTCGTCGCGGGGTTCCCGGGCCAGGTTGAGCCGGATCTCCGGCGGGGTGTCCGGGGCCGCGTCGCGCAGGTGGACGCTGCCCCGTGAGTCGCTGCTCATCAGCATCACCGCCACCGACACCCCCGGCCGCCCGCGCAGCATCGGGCCGAGGGTGGGCACGTCCTCCGGCGCGACGTTGCAGTTGAGGAAGACCATCAGGTCCGGGTCGACACCGTCGCTCGTCGCCCGGGCCACCATCGAGTGCCAGGGGTCGCCGGTTCGGCACAGCCCGGCCTGCGGCACCGCCCAGACGCCGAGCAGTGGGTGGTCGCTGAGGTTCGCGCCGACTCCGGGCAGGTCGACCCAGGGTCGGATGCCGAGCGCGGTCAACCGGTCGGCCGGCCCGATGCCGGAGCGTTGCAGCAGCAGCGGGCTGTTCACCGCGCCCGCGCACACCGTCACCCGGTCGGCCTCGACCCGTACCGGCCGGCCGTCCCGGCGTACCTCGACGCCGATGACCCGGGACCCGTCGCCGAGCAGCCGCAGCGCGGTCGTGTCCGGCCAGACGGTCAGGTTCGGCCGGCCCCGCGCGGCGGCCAGGTACGTCTCGGCGGTGTCCATCCGGCGGCCGTGCCGGGAGTTCGTCGGCAGCGGCCCCACGCCAGGGGTCGGCGTGCCGTTCAGGTCCGCCACCGGTGGCAGGCCCTGTCCCCGGCAGGCGTCGACGAAGGCGTCGCTGATCGGCGTGGTGGCGGCCAGCCGGCGGATCGGGACCGGCCCCCGGTCGCCGTGGTCCGGACCGGTCACGTCGTGGTCGGTCTCCAGTCGGAGGAAGTACGGCAGCACCTTCCACCAGGCCCACTCCGGGTTGCCGGCGGCCGCCCACTCGTCGAAGTCGGCCGGAATGCCGCGCAACGCGATCGCGCCGTTCACCGCCGACGAGCCGCCGACCACCCGGCCCACCCGGTACGGGACGGGCCGCTCCCCGTCCGCGGTCTGGTAGTCCCAGTTCAGCCCCGCCAGCGTCGGCCGGCCGAGCTGTTCCGGGCCGCTCTCTGTTCCGGTCCGCTCGGGTCCCGCCTCGACCAGCAGCACCCGCCGCCCGGGCTGTTCGGAGAGGCGGCTGGCGAGGGTTGCGCCGGCCGATCCGGCGCCCACCACCACGTCGTCCCAGCCGCTGTGCGGCTCGCCGGTCACACCGACCCCCTGGTTCGTGTCCGGGGGGCTCGCCCGGCCTTCGCACGTCCCGCGTTCACTGCCGCTCCCGGAGCATGCTCCGCACCGTCTCGGCCAGTTCGGCCACGGTCGGGCTGTCGAAGAGCATCGGCAGGCCCTCGTCGGCGTCCGGCTCGATGCCGAACTCCTCGCGCAGCCGGCCCAGGATGCGTACCGCGTGCAGTGAGTCGGCGCCCAGCTCGAAGAAGTTCTCGTCCACCCCGAAGTCGTCGCGACCCAGCGTCTCGCGCCAGATCTCGTGGACGGTCCGCTCCACCTCGTCGGCGGGCAGCCGATGCCCCGCCGGGGACAGCGACTCCCAGGGCGACGGCAGGGCCGCCCGGTCCACCTTGCCGTTCGCGCTCAGCGGTATCCGGTCCAGCACCGGGTAGTGGTGCGGAACCATGTAGTCGGGCAGCACCTGGGCCAGCCCCGCGCGCAGTGCCTCGGCGGCCGGCGGCGTGGCCGGGTCGGCCGGCACCACGTACCCGACGAGCTGGCGGCGGCCGGTGCCCGGGTTCGTGTCCACCACGGTCACCGCCTCGGTCACCCCCGGCTGCCGGCTCAGTGTCGCGGTGATCTCACCCAGCTCGATCCGGAAGCCGTTCAGTTTCACCTGGTCGTCGTTGCGGCCGAGGAACTCGATGGTGCCGTCCGGCAGATATCGGCCGAGGTCGCCGGTGCGGTAGAGGCGTTCGCCGGTCACCGGGTGCCACACGAAACGTTCCTCGGTGCGTACCGGGTCGGCCCAGTAGCCCAGCGCCACGCCCACCCCGCCGATGTAGAGCTCGCCGGGGGTCCACACCGGGCAGGGCGCCAGCCCGTCGTTGTAGACGTGCATGGTCTGATTCGCCATCGGGCGCCCGTAGGGGATGCTCGTCCAGTCCGTGCCGACCACCCCGATCGGATGGTGCACCGACCAGATCGACGCCTCCGTGGCACCGCCCAGGCTGTGCACCGCGGCCCGGGCGTGGCGGGCCCGCACCGCGTCCGGCAGCCGCACCGGGATCCAGTCGCCGCTGAGCAGCACCACCCGCAGCGGCGAGTCCGCCGGGTCGGCGAACGCGGCCGGCGCGTCCGTCCAGGCCTGCATGAGCGCGGGCACCGAGTTCCACACCGACACCCGGTGCCGGCGTACCAACTCGCTCCAGTGCTCCGGGTCGGCGGCCCGCCCGGGCGCGGGCAGCACGATCGCGGCCCCCGCGGCGAGCGCCCCGAACGCGTCGTAGACCGACAGGTCGAAGCTCAACGCCGACAACGCCAGCACCCGGTCCGCCGGGGTGACGCCGAAGCGGGCGTTCACGTCCTGCACCGTGTTCGCCGCGGCCCGGTGGTCGATCATCACGCCCTTCGGCCGGCCGGTGGAGCCGGAGGTGAAGATGACGTACGCCAGGTCGCCCGGGGCCGGGCCCGGCCCCACGCCGGCCGGATCGGCCGCCCGCACCTCGGGATCGTCGAGGGTGACCAGGCGCAGCCCGGCCGGCCAGTCCAGCTCGTCGCGCAGTCGTGGGGTGGTGACCACGATCCGCACCCGACCCTGCTCGATCAGGTCGGCGCGGCGGGCGGCCGGCCAGGCCGGCTCGATCGGCAGGTACGCGGCGCCGGCGCGGGTCACCCCCAGCACGGCGGGCACCTGGGCGGCGCAGCGGTCCGTCACCACCGCCACCAGCTCGCCGGTGCTCGCGCCGAGGTCGCGCAGCCGGACCGCCAGCCGGCGGGCCCGGTCGACCACCTCACCGTGGCTGAGTTCGCCGTCCGCCGCGATCACCGCGACCGCGCCGGGCTGCGCGGCCGCGCGCTCCTCGACCAGCTCGCACAGGGTACGCGCGGGAAGCTCCGCGACCGTGTCGTTGACCCGCCGCCGCTGCTCCAGCTGGTGCGCCGGCAACGGCACCGGGGCGTCCACCGCCGCCCAGCTCGTCTCGTCCTCGGCGAGCCGGCGCAGCAGGGCCTGGTAGCTGCCGAACATGTCGTCGAGCAGACCGGCCGGGAAGAGCGCCTCCACCGCGTCCCAGTCCAGGCACAGGTCGCCGCTCTCCTCGGTCACCTGGTGGTCCAGCCAGACCTGGGGGGTCTGGCTGATGCCGTAGCCGAACTCGCCGAAGAAGCGGGAGTCCGGCGGCCGGTTCTCCCGGTCGCCCAGCACCAGGGCGCTGGTGAAGACCACCGGCATCGCGGCGCCCGGCCCGCCGCCGAGCCGCCGGGACCGTTCCCGCAGCACCCGTACCCCGCTGAAGGCGGAGTGTTCGAGGTCCCGGACGAGCTGGAGGTTGAGCCGGCGGGCCCGGTCGGCGAACGACTCGCCCGGTTCGGCGCTGGCGGCGAGCAGGGTGACCGAGGTGAAGTCGCCGATCACGTCGCCGATCTGCGGGTGCAGGGGCCGCCGGTTGAACAGGCTGAGGTTGAGGGTGAAGTCGGCCTGCCGCGACCAGGCGCGCAGGATCTCCGCGTACGCCGACATGACGGCGACCGACGGGGTGACCCCGTACCGCTGGGCGGTGCGCTTGAGCGCGTCCCAGAGCGGGCGGGGCAGCCGGGCGCTGCGCCGGACGAACTCCACGGGTGCCGCCCCCGGGGCGCCGGCCCCCGCCCCGGCGCGCAGCGGCAGGGCCGGCGCGGGCGGCAGGCTGTCCACCCGGTCCCGCCAGTACGCCTCGGCGGCGCGGTACTCGCGACCGTCCCGGGCCGCCTCCTCGGCCAGCACGTAGTCCCGGTAGGACAGTGCCAGCGGCTCGGGCGTCCAGTCCGGTTCGGTGTAGAACCGCCGCCAGTCCCCGAACAGCAGTTGCAGGCTGAACGCGTCCATGATGAGCACGTTGATGCTGATGTGCAGCCGGACCCGCCGCTCGTCGAGGAGCGAGGCGCGGATGTCGAACAGCGGCCAGTGCTCCGGCGGCAGCAGTTGGTGCCCCATCTCGGCCCGGGTCTTGGTCAGCGCGGCCCGGCGTTCGTAGTCGGGGAAGGCGCGCAGGTCGGCGACCGGCAGGTCGTACGGCGGCACGTCGGCCAGGATCCGCTGCCGCCCGTCCGGGTCGACCACCGCGCGCAGCATGTCGTGCCGGTCGATCACCTTGTGCAGGCTCGCCGCCAGCCGGGTCGGGTCGAGGTCGAGCCCGTCCAGCTCGAAGTAGTAGTGCGTGGCGACGCCGCCGAGTTGCAGCGCCGGGTTGCGCCCCACCCAGTAGGCGTGCTGGATGTCGGTCAGCGGGAACGGTTCGTACCGCTGCTCCGGGCGGGGCAGGATCTCCGGCGGCGACTCCCCGTCGGTCATCCGGCGGAGCAACGCGATCAGCGCGTCCCGGTGTTCCCGCAACTCCTCCCGCAGTTGCGGGGTGAGCGCGCCGGCGGCGGCCCGGACGTCCAGCCGGTCGTCGACGAGGCGCAGCCGTACGCCGCGCCGGTGCAGTTCGGACAGTAGGTCGGGCGCCGTCATGATCTCTCCTGCCGGGTGTCGGGGGCCGGGGTGCTCACCCGGCGGGGTCGGTCGGGGGCGGGGGGAGGGGCGCCGGCGGCGACACCCGGGCGGTGCCGTCCGGTCATCCGGCCGCCCGGGCACCGACTGGGGTGCCCAGGGCCGCGGCCACCCCGTCGACGAACTCCGTCCAGCTGTACATGCCGGCGATGAAGCCGAAGAAGCGGTCCATCTGCTCCTGGTGTCCTTCGATCGACCGGAGCACGTCGAGCAGTTCGTCGGTCGGGCGCAACCGCGCCGCCTGCAGGTTGAAGTGGTACAACGGCAGCGACTCCCGGTCGCGCTGCACCGTGTAGTCGATCAGCGCCCGGTCCACCGGCCGCTCGCCGGCCAGCGCCGGATGCAGGTGCTCGGTCAGCAGCGCGGCGTGCCCGATGGCGTCGCTGATCCCCATGGCCCCGATCGAGTCCTTGTGGTAGCCGGCGTCGCCGACCAGGGCCCAGCCCGGCCCGCTGCCACGACGGAAGAAGTTCGGCAGCCGGCCGGTGCCGACGAAGCGCTCCTCGCGCCGGCCGGCCCGGACCCGTTCCAGCACGCTCGGCGCCGCGAGGGCCAGGGAGCGGAAGTACGACCCCTCGATGTCCTTGCGGACCTCGTCGAACTCCTCGCGCGGCGCCTGCACGACGACCATCACCAGGTCGTTGTTGGTCGGCACCGCCCCGACCAGCCGCCGGTGGTCGACGAAGACCTCGTAGTCGGCGGTGAACCCGCTCCAGTAGGTGTAGTAGACGCAGCACAGCGAGGGCACCGCCTCGTACTTCGGTGCCTGCACCTTCTTGGCCACCACCGAGTCCAGCCCGTCCGCGCCGATCACCACCCGGGCCCGCTCGGTGAACTCGCCGTGCGGCCCCCGGGCCCGGATCCCGACCACCCGGTCGCCGTCCCAGAGCAGGTCGGTGACGGTGCACTCCTCGCGCAGCTCGGCGCCGGCCGCCTCGGCCGCCCGGACCAGCAGGGTGTCGAGGACGAACCGGCGCGGCCCGAAGCCGGCTCGGGCGGCGCCGATGGCCGGCGCGCAGCCGGTGACCGGAACCCCGGCGAGCTGCCACCGGGACACCCGCAGCGGCGGGCAGTTGCTCTCTCGCAGCGCGTCAAGCAGGCCCCACCCGGCCAGCCTGGAGATGGTCGGCGGGTGCACGTAGTGGGTGGACATCGTGTCGCTGGGAAAGCTCGCCCGGTCCAGCAGCAACACGCGGTGGCCGGCGCGTGCCAGCAGCATCGCGGTGGTGGCACCGGCGCAGCGCGCACCGACGACGATCGCGTCGTACATGCGGACTCCTCAGAAGTGCCCAGCAGGTGTCACCATGGTGCGACGCTCGGTGCTGACGGGGCTATACGGAAAGCGTAAAGATATTTACGACACATCAATTTCCGGGGTGTGTTTCCGGGGTACCGGGACACCGCCGTCACGCAGGGGTGAAAGAACCCCTACGGCCCGCGTGTACGCCCCTTATCGCGGCGGCCGAGCAGTTCGGATTCCCCCTATCGGCGCGTACTCGATTGACCGTCCAAATAGCGCGTGCATATTGTCCACTGTCGGTGCATCCAATATGTTCCGGGGGTTGGACTGATGGGGCGACCAACCCGGGGGCGGTCGTTCGCCATTTCACCGGAGGACCGGGAGCTCCTCGTCCGGCTCTCCCGGGGTCACCGTCGTGGCGGCGAGCCGCTGCGGGCCGCCATCGTGCTGGCCGCGGACGCCGGCCTGTCGGACGCGGAGACGGCCCGCCGGCTGGCCACCACCCGGCCCACCGTGGCGACCTGGCTGCGCCGCTACACCGAGGAGGGCGTGCCGGGCCTGCGGGACCGGGTACGCCCCGGCCGCCGGCCACGGGTACAGGAGGCCGACGTGGTGCTGCGTACGCTGACCGCCGTCCCGCCCACCGGCGACACCTGGTCCAGTCGGGCCCTCGGCGTCGACCTCGGCCTGTCCAACGGCACGGTGGCCCGGATCTGGCGGCGGTGGGGGCTGCGCCCGGCCGAACCGGCCGCGTTCCGCCTGCCCGGCCTGCCCGACCTGGCGCTGGCCGACGCGCAACTCGTCGGGCTGCACTGCGACTACCGGGACTGCCTGCTCGTGCTCACCGCAGGGGATGCCGGCGGCGGCGCGGCCGACGGTAGTGACGGTGCGGCCGGCGGCGGTACGGACCGGCCGCCGCCCACCGGCGGAGCGGGTGACCTGCCGTCGGGATCGCCGTCGGCCCTGGCCGACTTCCTCGCGATGGTCACCGAGCGCCGGCCCGGCGCACGCCTGCACGTGCTCGTCGCCGGAGCGGAGACGGTGCGACGCGCGGCCGTACGCGCCTGGGCGGCCCGGGACGGCCACCTGGTCCGGGTCGCCCCGCCGGAGCCGACCTGGACCGAGTTGGCGGCCGTGGCGGCCGGACTCACCGCACCGGCCGGCGGGCGAGCCGCCGCCGACCTGGGCGGCGCGCTGGTCACCGCGCTGCACACGGCCTGGCGGACGGCCTGGTTCCGTGACCTGTGAGGCGAGCCGCTCCGATCGGACCTCCGGCAGTCGCTTGTGGGCGTCGCGGATCCGCACCGCATGTTCGAGGGGGTGGCCGGCGTGGATCCCAGGGGCGGCCGGATCTGGGCCGAGATCGGCAGGGCGCGCCCACGTTTCCAGCCGGGATTCCACGATGCCGATTAGGTTGCAGTGGAGAATGCGACAGCTGTGGGGCACTCGCGAGGGCGGCAGGGGGCCGGTGCGGATGGCATCCTGATTCTCAGCACGGCCGGGAAGCGGCCGTCGCGATCCAAGAAATCGGGGGATTTCGCATGCGCATCAGACTGTCCACTGTGCTGGTCGGCGTGCTCGGCCTGGCCGGCGCGCTCGCGCTCGTCGCGCCGCCCGCCCAGGCCGCGCCGAGCAGGTCGACCGCCACCGTCGCCGACCAGTTGATCCTCGAACCGACCGACCGTGGATACCGCGGTTCGCTCCGGGTCGACCTGACCTACCGGGGCACCGAGCCGGGCCGGGCCACCTACGTGATCACCGAACCGATCGCCGGCTCCTACCAGAACGCGGAATGGGGGGTCAGCTGCTACAGCGGCGGCGAGCTGCTGCCGGACGGTCGCACCAGGGTCGAGTGCGATGTCCCGGGTGGCGCGCTGGCCCCGGGGGAGCAGCGCATCTTCACGATCGACTTCCAGGTGCTGACCAACGTCCGACCGTACGCCATGAAGGCCGGGAAGGGCGAGGTCGCCGTCAAGGTCGGTGGCACCCTCGTCACCGACAAGAAGTTCGCCACCAAGTTCCGCTCCACCACCGGTACGCTCGCCAACCCGCGGCCGTACGTGCAGGACACGCAGCCGGACGTCGCGGTGACCGTCGCCGGGGACCTCACGATGGTCCGGCAGCCGGACGGCTGGTTCGAGGGCCGGCTCCCGGTGACCGTCAGCTACCACAGCGACGCCCCGCACCTGTGGGTGTCGATCTCGGGCCGAAACCTGCCCCCGAGCTTCGGCTGGCCGTGGTCGCAGGAGTGCGGCCACGAGTGCGTGCCGGGTGCGCCGCTCATGCAGGGCGAGGCGCGAACGTTCGACCTGTACTTCTCCGCTCCTTCGGACACCCCGCTCGGTGACCTGGGCGAAGTCGGCGTCGAGGTGACGGCCTGGCAGCGGAGCCAGCACCCGGACGCCAACCCGGCCGACAACGTCGCCACCTTCTCCCTCATCGTCGCCGAGGCGGCCTGACGATCCACGACGAACACCACGACGGCCGCCACGACCGAGGTGCCCAGGCACCCGGTCGGGGCGGCCGCCGGCCGTCCGAGGCGGTGATGGGTGACGATGCCGGCGAGCGCGTGGATCCGTGCGATGCCGGCGAGCCTCGGTCAGCTGGTGCTGACGTAGGCCGCCAGGTGCTCGCCGGTGAGGGTCGAGCGGGCGGCGACGAGGTCGGCGGGCGTGCCCTCGAAGACGATCCGGCCGCCGTCGTGGCCGGCGCCGGGACCGAGATCGATGATCCAGTCGGCGTGCGCCATGACCGCCTGGTGGTGCTCGATGACGATGACCGACTTGCCGGCGTCGACCAGCCGGTCGAGGAGCCCGAGCAGGTGCTCGACGTCGGCGAGGTGCAGGCCGGTGGTCGGCTCGTCGAGCACGTACACGCCGCCCTTCTCCCCCATGTGGGTCGCCAGCTTGAGTCGCTGCCGCTCGCCGCCGGAGAGCGTGGTGAGCGGCTGGCCGAGGGTGAGATATCCAAGGCCGACATCGGCGAGCCGACTGATGATGGCGTGCGCGGCCGGGATGCGCGCCTCGCCCGCCGCGAAGAACTCCTCGGCCTCGGTCACCGGCATGGCCAGCACCTCGCTGATGTCCCTGCCGCCGAGCTTGTACTTCAGCACCTCGGCCTGGAATCGCTTCCCCTCGCACTCCTCGCAGGTGACGGCCACGCCGGCCATCATCGCCAGGTCGGTGTAGATGACGCCGGCACCGTTGCAGTTCGGGCAGGCACCCTCGGAGTTGGCGCTGAACAGCGCCGGCTTCACGCCGTTGGCCTTCGCGAACGCCTTGCGGATCGGTTCGAGCAGCCCGGTGTACGTCGCCGGGTTGCTGCGCCGCGAACCGCGGATCGGTGCCTGGTCGACCGCCACCACGCCGTCCCGCCCGGACACCGAGCCGTGGATCAGCGAGCTCTTGCCCGACCCGGCGACGCCGGTGACCACCACGAGCACGCCGAGCGGGATGTCGACGTCGACGCCCTGAAGGTTGTGCGCGTCGGCGCCGCGCACCTGCAGCGCCCCGGCCGCCTTCCGCACCGACGGCTTCACCGAGATCCGGTCGTCCAGGTGCCGCCCGGTGAGGGTGTCGCTCTTCCGTAGTCCCTCGACGGTGCCCTCGAACACCACCTCGCCGCCCTCGGTGCCGGCGCGTGGGCCGAGGTCGACGACGTGGTCCGCGATCGCGATCGCCTCCGGTTTGTGCTCCACGACGAGCACGGTGTTGCCCTTGTCGCGCAGTTGCAGCAGCAGGTTGTTCATCCGCTGGATGTCGTGCGGGTGCAGGCCGATGGTCGGCTCGTCGAAGACGTAGGTGACGTCGGTGAGCGACGATCCGAGGTGGCGGATCATCTTGGTGCGCTGGGCCTCACCACCGGAGAGGGTGCCGGACGGCCGGTCGAGGCTCAGGTAGCCGAGCCCGATCTCGACGAAGGAGTCGAGCGTGTCGCGCAGCGATTCGACCAACGGCGCGACCGACGGTTCGTCGAGGCCACGAACCCATTCGGCCAGATCGCTGATCTGCATCGCACACGCGTCGGCGATGCTGATCCCCGCGATCTTCGAAGACCGGGCCATCTCGTTCAGCCGGGTGCCGCCGCAGTCGGGGCAGGTGGTGAAGGTGACCGCACGCTCCACGAAGGCCCGGATGTGCGGCTGCATCGCCTCCTTGTCCTTCGACAGCATCGACTTCTGCACCCGGGGGATCAGCCCCTCGTAGGTCATGTTGATGCCGGCGATCTTCATCCGGGTCGGCTCGCGGTAAAGGAAGTCGTTCAGTTCCCGCTTCGTGTACCTGCCGATCGGCTTGTCCGGGTCCACGAAGCCCGACTCGCTGTAGAGCCGGTAGTTCCACCCGCCCGGCTTGTAGCCGGGGATCATGAGCGCGTCCTCGTTGAGCGACTTGCTCGCGTCGTACAGTTGGGTCAGGTCGATGTCGGTGACCGAACCGCGGCCCTCGCAGCGCGGACACATGCCGCCGAGGATGCTGAACGAGCGCCGCTCCTTCATCGTCTGGCCCCCGCGCTCGATGGTGACCGCGCCGGCGCCACTGATCGAGGCGACGTTGAAGGAGAACGCCTGCGGTGAGCCGATGTGCGGCTGCCCGAGCCGGCTGAACAGGATGCGCAGCATCGCGTTGGCGTCGGTGGCGGTGCCGACCGTGGAGCGCGGGTCGGAACCCATCCGCTCCTGGTTGACGATGATCGCGGTCGTCAGCCCGTCGAGCACGTCGACGTCGGGCCGCGCCAACGTCGGCATGAACCCCTGCACGAAGGCGCTGTACGTCTCGTTGATCATCCGCTGCGACTCCGCGGCGATCGTGTCGAACACCAGCGAACTCTTGCCCGAGCCGGACACGCCGGTGAACACCGTCAGCCGGCGCTTCGGGATCTCGATGCTGACGTCCTTGAGATTGTTCTCGCGCGCGCCGTGCACGCGGATCAGATCATGGCTGTCGGCAACGTGGGGCGCGGGCGACCGCCGCTCCGTCCTCGTGGCCATGCTCATCGTTTCTCCATCTGTCAGGCGGGGGCCGCCGTCGGGGTCTCCGTCGGGCGTCGCCTGCCGCGATTTGAGCGGCTTCGCCCGGTACGTCTGGTTGTCTCCGTCGGCGTCGTCGCGGCAACGGTACGCGGTCCGGCTGGCTGGCGGCCGGGGTGACACACCCGGCCCGGCCACTGGCCGGCCGGGCCGTCGCCAAAGCCGGCTCAGGGTGTCTGCCGCAGCCCGAAGCCGTTGCCGTCGGCATCCCGGACGGTGGCGATCAGCATGCCGCCGCCGACGTCCCGGACCTCGCCCTGCAGCGTGCCGCCCGCCTCGGTCACCGCCTCGATGGTGGCGGCGATGTCGGCGACCTCCCAGTAGCCGACCGCCCCGGTCATGCCCTGCCGGTGCCCGTTCGGGTCGAGGCCGAGCTCCTGGTCGCCGACCCGGAACCCGACGTAGTACGCCTCGTCGGTGTACGGCGGCACACCCAGCAGCGCCCCGTACACCGCCTTCGCCTGGCCGAGGTCCCGCACCGGGAAGATCACGGTCTTGAGTTCTGGTGTCACAGTTGACCCCCCACGCTCGTCGTGCCACGCCGGCCCGAGCAGGCCGCGTGACCGGTGATGTCCACGGCGATCAGGCTATTTGCGGCTCCGTGACCTGCGCTTCTTGATTCCTGATCGAAAGCGGGGCTGCTGCCGTCGCCGGCAGCAGCCCCGCAAGTTCGCCCGGCTACCGGCCCGTGGTCGGCCCAGCAACCGTGTCGCCGGCCGGCCTCGGTGCCGGGCCGGCCGCCGGCACGTGCGCCACGTCCCGCGCCCGTACCCGGCCGAGGGTGAGCGCCACCCCGGCGGCGAGCAGCCCGCCCGCGGCGATCACCTGGTAGGCGCGGTGGAACACGGCCAGTGAGGTGTCGCTGCCGTCGGCCAGGACGGTGATCAGGACGGCGACGCCGAGGACCGCGCCGACCTGCCGCAGGCAGGACGCGATGGCCACCCCGGTGGCGAAGCGGGTCCGGGGGAACTCGGCGAACGCCGCGTGGCCGAACCCGGGGAAGCTGAAGGCCGCCCCCGCCCCGATCAGCACCGCCGCCGGCAGGAAGTCGGCGACGAAGTTCGCCTCGCCGGGCGCGCGGGCCAACAGCAACGCCCCAGTGCCGAAGAACAACCCGCCGGGCAGCGCCACCGCCCGGGGGCCGAACCGGTCGCCGAGCCGGCCGACCAGCGGGGCCAGCGCGGCGGCCGTCACCGGGCCGGCGGTCAGCGCACCGCCGGTGGTCAGGCTGTCGTAGCGCCACACCTGGGTCAGGAAGAGCACGTTGCACAGCAGCAGCGCGTTCATCGCGGCGGCGAAGACCAGGGAGCCGAGGTTGGCGACGCTGAACGAGCGGATCCGCACCAGCGCCGGCTCGATGATCGGCGCCGGGTGCCGGCCCGACCGTACCGCCAGGGTGACCAGCAGGGCGGCCCCGACGGCGAGCGTGCCGCCGAACGCCGCCGACGTCGCTCCCCAGTCGGGCAGCCGGATCACCGCCAGGGCCAGCGCCCCGACCCCGCCGCCGAGCAGCAGCGCCCCGACCACGTCCGGGAACGGCCCCGGCGTGGTGTCGCGGGTCTCCCGAAGCACCCGGACCGCCGCCACCAGGCCGGGCAGCCCGATCACCAGGTTCACCAGAAACACCCAACGCCAGCCCTGCCAGGCCACCAGCGCGCCGCCGAGGGACGGGCCGGCGGCCCCGGCGACCGTGCCGGTGGCGGTCCAGAGCGCGATCGCGGTGGCCCGGCGCTGCACCGGGAACTCGGGCAGCAGCAGGCCGAGCGAGGTCGGCATGATGGCCGCCGCGCCGAGGGCCTGCACGGACCGCGCCGCGATCAGCAGGCCCGCCGCGGGGGCCAGCCCGCAGGCCGCCGAGCCCACCAGGAAGAGCACCACCCCGGCGAGGAAGATCCGGCGCCGCCCCCACCGGTCGGCGAGCCGTCCGGCCGGGATCAGCGCCGCGGCGAAGACCACGTTGTACGCGTTGAGCACCCAGGACAGGTCGTTCAGCGAGCTGTCCGGGAAGGCGGCACCCAGGGCGGGCATCGCCACGTTGACGATCGTCACGTCGAGCAGCGCCATCATCACGGCGACGGACGTGACCAGCAGGACTTTCCACTGACGGGCCACCGGAGTCCTCCTCGGCGGGGTGGATCGGCCACCGGCGCCGGTCGCACGGTGGATCGGGGGCGGCGGGCCGGTCGGCACGCCGGTGCTGCGCGGGTGGCCGCCGGGGCGGCCCGGGGTCAGGTTCGGGTGGCCTCGTTCAGCGCCGTGGCGACCTGCTCCACGCCGATGGCGGTGAGCACGGTGTGGTGGGTGCCGGGGACCGCCGCGACCGCCAGCCGGCCCCCGGTCAACTCGGCCCAACCCCAGTCGGCGCGGTCGCCGTACGGGTGGTCGGCGAACTCGCTGACCCGGCCGTCGCGGGCCCGTAGCACGGTGACGTCCGCGTCGATCCGGCCCACGTGGTGGCCGGCGCACGCCCGCACCACCGCCTCGAAGACCGCGTACGTGGCGGCGAGTGTGCCGCCGGTCAGGTCATCCACCGGCACGCCCTGCTTGGCCGCCAGCCGCGCCGCGCCGTCCAGCCGCTCGCCGGCGGGCAGCTCGGCCAGTTCCCGGAGCTGCTCCGGGGTGACCAACCCGGGGTCGAAGCCCCGGTCGAGGTCCTCCACGAACCACAGTGGAATTTCGGCGTCGTCCAACCGCTGCGGCGCCACCGGGGCCGGGGCGTCGATCACCATCAGGTGCTGCACCTGCTCGCCGGCCTCGGCCAACTGGCGGGCCAGTTCCGTCGCGATGATCGCGCCGGAGGACCAGCCGCCGAGCAGGTACGGGCCGTGCGGCTGCTCCTGCCGTAGCGCGGCCAGGTAGAGCCGGGCCAGTTCGCCGAGGTCGGCCACCGGCTCCCGGCCGACCGCCGGCCCGGGTGCCTGCAGGGCGAGGCAGTCCCGGTCGAGCCGGGCGGCGAGGTCCCGATAGCAGAGCACGTCGCCGCCGGCCGGGTGCACCAGCACCCAGGGTGGTGTGCCGGCGTCCGCTGTGCCGGTCAGCCGTACCAGGGGTGACCAGTCGGCCGGCGCGGAGTCCAGCCAGCGGGCCAGCCCGGCGACGGTCCGGCGTTCCAGCAGCGCGCCCAGCGGCACCCGCCGGCCCAGCCGCTGCGCGATCTGGCCGACCACCCGCAACGCCGCGAAGGACTGACCGCCCAGGTCGAAGAAGTCGTCCTCGACCCCGAGCCGGTCCACCGACAGGATCTCCCGCCAGATCTCGGCGAGTGCCACCTCGGTCGGGGTGCCCGGCGGCACGTGCCGGCGTTCGCCGCCGCCGTCGGCGAGGTCGACGGTCTCCAGCTCCCGCCGGTCCACCTTGCCGTTGCCGGTCAGCGGCAGGCCGTCGCGCACCACCACGTGACTGGGCACCAGGTAGGCGGGCAGCCGGGCGGCGAGGAAGTCGCGTACCTCGACCGGGTCGGGCCGGTCCCGGCCGTCCCGCCCCACCACGAAGGCGGCCAGCTGCCGCCCCGACCCGGAGGCCCGGGCGACCACCGCCGCGCCACCCACGTCCGGGTGCTCCAGCAGCGCGTGCTCCACCTCGCCCGGCTCCACCCGGAAGCCCTGGATCTTCATCTGGAAGTCCGCCCGGCCGAGGAACTCGATGGTGCCGTCGGGCAGGTACCGGCCGCGGTCGCCGGTGCGGTAGAGCCGTTCCCCGGTGACCGGATGCGACACGAACGCGGCGGCGCTGCGTTCCGCGTCGTTGAGGTAGCCCATGGCCAGCCCGACCCCGCCGATGTACAGGTGCCCCGGCACCCAGGTCGGCGCGTCCCGGCCCAGGTCGTCCAGCACGTGCCAGGTCTGCTTGGTCAGCGGCCGCCCGTACGGGATGCTCACCCAGCCCGGGTCGACCCGTTCGACGGGATGGGCGATCGACCAGATGGACGCCTCGGTCGCGCCGCCGAGGCTGACCACCCGGGCGTTCGGTGCGATCATCCGGAGCCGGTCCGGCAGGGTCACCGGGATCCAGTCCCCGCTGAGCAGCACCAGCCGCAGGTCGGGCAGGCGCACCCCGGTGGTCTCGGCCTCCTCGACGAGCAGCTGCATGAGGGCCGGCACCGAGTTCCAGACGGTCACCTGCCGGTCCCGGGCCAGCGCCAGCCAGGAGGCCGGGTCGTGCCGGGTCGGGTCCGGCAGGACCAGGGTGGCGCCGGCCGCGGCGGCGCCGAAGACGTCGTACACCGACAGGTCGAAGCAGAGCGAGGAGACGCCGAGGAGCACGTCCCGCTCGGTGACGCCGTAGCGGGTGTTGACGTCGGTCACCGTGTTCAGCGGTCCGCGGTGGTCCAGCATCGCGCCCTTCGGCCGGCCGGTGGAGCCCGACGTGTAGATCACGTACGCCAGGTCGCCCGGCTCGCGCAGCGGGGCGTACCCGAGCGCCGGCCCGTCGTCGACCACCTCCTCGACCACGACCAGCGGCACCGGCACCGCGCCCGCGAGCGCCTCCCGCGTGTTCGCGCCGGTGACCACGGCGGTGGCGCCGGTGTCGGCGAGCAGGTAGCCGATCCGCTCGGCCGGCCAGCCCGGGTCGATCGGCACGTACGCCGCGCCGGCCAGCAGCACGGCGTGCACGGCGACGAGCTGTGGCCAGTCCTTCCGGGCGGCCACCGCGACCAGGTCGCCGGGCGCCACGCCAGCCGCCCGCAGGGCCGCGGCGAGCCGGCCCGCTCGCAGGTACAGCTCGGCGTAGCCGAGCGTGGTGTCCCCGGCGATCACCGCCGCCCGGGCCGGCTGCGCGGCGGCCCGCCCCGCCAGGGCGGCGTGCAGCAGCCCCGGCGGCGCCGGCGGGCCGGCCGCGTTCTGCTGGGCCCGACGCTCCCGGTCGGCGGCCGGGAGCAGGTCGAACGACTCCCGCTCCCAGGCCTCGTCGCCGTCGGCCAGCGCCTCCAGCACAGCCCCGTACCCGGCCAGCATGTCGTCCATGAGCCCGGGCGGGAACATCGCCTCCAGCACGTCCCAGACCGTCCACATGCTGCCGTCGCGCTGCTCCCAGAACTCGCAGTCGAGCAGCACCTGCGGGGTCTCCAGCAGGCTGTACACCGGCCGGTCGGTCTGCCCGACGAAGAGCGCGCTGCCCACCGCGTACGGGCAGACCGCGCGGCCGGGGGTGCGCCGGAGCTGGTTGACCGCCTGGAGGACCTTGACCCCGCTCCAGTGGACATGCTGCATGTCCGCCAGCACCTGGGCCTGCAACCGGCGTGCCCGCTCGTGGAACGGACCGCCGGACCGCCAGTCCACCTCGAGCGGATACAACGAGGAGAAGTTGCCGATCACCTCGCCGATCTGTGGGTGCAGCGGCAGCCGGTGGGTGTTCATGTTGTTGATCAGGAAGTGCCGGGATCCGCTCCACGCGCCGAGCACCTCGGCGTAGACGGCGCAGAGGGCGTTGGTCTGGGACAACCCGCGCTCGGCGGCCCGGCGGGTGAACGCCGCCCACCGTGCCGGCGAGAGCACGTGCTCCCGGCGTTCCAGGCGGGACCGGCGGCGGGTGTCCGAGCCGGGGGCCAGCGGCAGTTCCGGCGCCGTGGGCCAGTCGGCCATCCGATCGCACCAGTACTTCTTCGAGGCCTGTCCCAGCGGCGACTCCTCCAGCTCGGCCAGCGCGAGCACACAGTCCCGGTAGCTCAGGGTCAGCTCGGGCAGCGGCTCGTCCGGGTGCGCGTAGTAGTGCAGCAGGTCCTTGAGGAACCGGCCGGTGCCGGGGGCGTCGCTGAAGAAGTTGTTGTTGTTCCAGTGCATCCGGACCCGCCCACCGGCCAGCAGCGAGAGCCGGACGTCCAGCCAGGGCCAGCGGTCCAGCGGCAGTTCCCGGCGCTGCATCGCGGCCCGGGTCCGCTCGATGCCGGCCAGCTGCCCGGCTTCGTCCCGGTCCCGCAGGTCGATCACCTCCACCGGGATCGGCTCCGGGTCGCGGACCGTCTGCAGCATCATGTCCTCGCGGACCACGACCAGGCTGTGCCGGTGCCGCCGCGCCGCCGCGTTGAGCGCCCGCTCGAACCGGGCCGGGTCCAGCTCCGGGAAGTCCACCTCCATGTACTGGTGCGGCCGGACGTGGTATTCCAGACCCTCCCGGCTTCCCACCAGGAAGGACATCTGGATGTCCGACGGCGGGAATGGCTCGTGGCGAACCGCCGGGTCAGGCGTGATCTCCGGCAGGGCCACCGCCCCGCCGGCGGCGTCCCGGTCACGGGACAGCCAGCCGATCAGCTCCGCCCGGTGCCGGGCGATCCGCTCGCGCAGCGCCGGCGAGAGGCGTCCCTTCGGGGCGCTCACGCTCAGCTGGTCGGCACCGACCAGCTTCAACCGCACGTCGATCCGGGCCAGGTCGGCCACCAGGGAGGCGACCCCGCCCGACCCCTCGTCAGCTCCGCTCACCGCAACACCCTTCCTCCAGATCGGACCGTCCGCGCTCACAGGATCAGCACCTCGGCGTCCTCGTCGTCGAAGTCGTCGTCATCGGCGGCGACGACGCTGCGCAGCGTCAGCTGCTGGCAGATCAGCTCCGCCACGTCCGCCGCCGTGCCGCCGCCGAACAGGTCCGCCGGCGGTACGTCGGCCGCGTAGTCGACCAGCAGCCGCTGGCGCAGCCGTACCGTGGTCAGCGAGTCCAGGCCCAGCTCGTTCAGCCGGGTCCCGGCGAAGGTGGGCCGGATCGCGTCCTGGTCGGCGGCGCTGAGGCCGAGCAGCAACGCCACCCGCTCCAGCAGCCCGGCCAGCAGCAGCTCGCGGGCCGCCCCCGGATCCGTGACCGCGAGCACGGCCAGGTCCGGCGCGGACGACTCGTCGGTGCTCACCGCGAGGTCGGCCGGGGTCACGTCCGCCAGCAGCCGGTACGGCCGGGAGCGGGCGGCCGCGGTCATCGAGCGGCGCCAGTCCACCCGGGCCACACCCACCACCGGCTCGACCAGTTCCCCGGTCGGCGGGTCGAGGAACGTGCCCAGCGCCGACAGGGCCTCGGCGATGGGGATCTCGTCCAGGCCGAGCGCGGCCAGCCGGCCCAGCACGTTCTGGTCGACGGCCATGCCGACCTCCGCCCACGGTCCCCAGCCGACGCTGGTCGCCGGCAGGCCCTGGGCGCGCCGGTGCCGGGCCAGGCCGTCCAGGAAGGCGTTCGCGGCCAGGTAGTTGGCCTGCCCCGCGGAGCCGACCGTCGCGCCGAAGGCCGAGAAGAGCACGAAGAAGTCCAGGTCGAGACGTTCCGTCGCCCGGTGCAGGTGCCAAGCGCCGCGGACCTTCGGGTCCAGCACCCGGCGGAACCGGTCCCAGTCCTGTTCGGCCAGGACCGCGTCGTCGACGACACCGGCCGCGTGCACCACGCCGGCCAGCGGCGGCAGGTCCCCGGCGAGCCCGGCCAGCGCGTCGTCCAGCGCGTCGCCGTCCGCGACGTCCACGGCCAGGTAGTGCAGCCGTATCCCGCGCTCGCGCAACGCGGCCAACAGCGGCGGTTCGACCGCCGGCACCCGCCGCCCGGCCAGGACGAGGTTGGTCGCGCCCCGGTCGGCCAGCCAGCCGGTCACCACCTGGCCCAGCCCGCCGAAGCCGCCGGTGACCAGGTACGCGGCGTCGGCGCGGAGGGCCGGACCCGTCCCCGGCTTCGGCAGCTCACGCTCCCGCAGCCGTGCCTCGTACCAGGCGCCGTCGCGTACTGCCAGGTGGGTGGCGCCGTCGGCGTCGGCGACCCGGTCGAGGAGCGTGGAGAGCGCCGGTTCCGACCCGGCCGGGTCGAGGTCCACCTGCACGCACCGCAGGTCGGGGTGTTCGGTCACCACGGCGCGGGCCAGCCCCCCGAGCACCGCCTGCGCCGGCGCCGGCACGTCGTCCACGGTCGGCGCCTCCGCGCCCGTGGTGCAGAACACCACGTCCGGCGCGTCGTGGCCGTACCCCCGAAGGACCTGCCGGAGCACTGAGAGCGCGTCCCCTGCGGCCCGGTAGGCCGAGGCGGCGACGTCGTCCTCCGCGGCTGGGCCGCCGTCCGGGCCGAGCAGCAGCCCGCGCAGCTTGACGCCCTCGGCGCGAGCCGCGTCGATCAACCGGGCCAGGGCCACGTCGTCGGCCGGATCCACCCGCACGGTCGCGCCGGCGAGGGATGCGGTCGCCGGCACCTGGACGCCGTCGGCGAACACCAGCGAGGCGGCGGCGCAGCCGAGCCCGAGCAGTTGGGCGTGCCAGTCCGCGACAGCCCCGGCGTCCCGGCCACAGACCAGCCAGGTGTCGCGTGGGCTCATCTCGGCCCGGCGGGCCGGCCGGCCCGGCAGCGGGTGCCAGGTCACGTCGTAACGGTGCAGCCGCGACCCGGCCAGACCGGTGACGAGGGTACGCGGCAGCGCACGCAGCCGGACGCCGGTCAGCCTCGCCACCGGCTCGCCCAGCGCGGTGACCAGGTCGAGGTCCATCGCCCGCTCGCCGTCCTCCGGTACGCCCCGGGACCGGGCCCGGCACCAGACCCGGCCGGGCAACCGGTCGTACACCTCGATCCGGTCGATGCCGGCGGGAAGCCAGAAGTCGTCCTCGCTGACCCCGAAGGCCGCGCCCACGTGCAGGCAGGCATCGAGCACCATCGGGTGCAGCAGGCACCCGTCGCCGTCGCGTTCCGTCTCGTCCACCTCGATGAGGGCCAGCGCCTCGTTCCCGGAGCGCAGCAGCCGCTTCATCGCCCGGTAGCCCGGCCCGTACTCGACGCCGATCCGCCAGAGCCGGTCGTAGAAGCCGTCGAGGTCCTCGTCCGCCATGCCGGCCCGTACGCCGGCCAGGTGCAGCCGGTGTGGCGTGGGCGAGGTGCCGGCGTGTACGGCGGCGACGCTGACGTGCTGCGTCCACGGCGTCGCCGGCCCGTCCGCCGGCCGGCTGAAGCAGCGCACCCGGCGCTCCGACCCGTCCGGCTCCACGCAGGACTGCAGGGTGAGCGTGGTCCCCTCGTCGCAGCGCAGGAACTCGTCGAAGGTGATCCCCGCCATGCTCCATCGGTGCTCGGGGGAGTCCCCGCGGGCCGTGGCGAGCGCCCACTCGACGAGCGCGGTCGCCGGGAACACCGCCGTGCCGAGCAGCCGGTGCTGGTCGACGAAGCGGAGCCGTTCGGGAAGCACGGTCCGGGTGAACCAGCGTCCGGGGGTCCCGGCCACGTCCAGCGGCGTGCCGAGGAGGGGATGACCGCCGGCCGGCTCGACCGGGGTGCGGACCGGTCCGCTGTCCGCCGTGGTCGGCAGCCAGTGGCGGGTGCGCTGGAACGGGTACGTGGGCAGGTCGAGGTGGGGGTGGATGCCGGTGGGCCGGGCGTTGAGGGTGGCGGCGGCGGTGAGCAGGGTGTGCTGGTTCGGCTTGTCCTTGTGGAGGGTGTGAACGGCGAGCGCCTCGGGCCGGGTGTGGGTGTGCAGGGTGGTGAGGGTGCTGTCCGGTCCGAGTTCGAGGAACGTCCGTACGCCGTGTTGGTCGTGGAGGGTGGTGATGCCGTTGGCGTAGTGGACGGGGGCGAGGATGTGTTGGACCCAGTAGTCGGGGTTGGTGAGCTGATCGGCGAGTTGTCCGGTGATGTTGCTGATGACGGGCAGGTTGGGCGGTGCGTAGGTGAGGCTGGCGGCGGCGGTGTGGAATTCGTCGGCGATGGTGGTCATGTGGGGTGAGTGGAAGGCGTGGCTGACCTGGAGTGCGGTGGCCTTGCGTCCCTGTTCCCGCCACTGGGTGGCGAGTTGTTCGCACGCGGCCCGGTCGCCGCTGACGACCACGTTCTGTGGGGTGTTGACGGCGGCGATGGCGACGCCGTCGTGGCCGTTGATCAGTTGTTCAGCTTCGTTGTGGGTGGCTTGGAGGGCGATCATGGCGCCGGGGGTGGTGATGCTGTTCATGAGTCGGGCGCGGGTGGTGACGAGGAGGGCGGCGTGGTCGAGGGTCAGCACTCCGGCGAGGTGTGCGGCGCTGATTTCGCCGAGGGAGTGTCCGGTGAGGTAGTCGGCGCGTAACCCCCACTCGCTGGTGGCGACCCGGTGTAGGGCCACGTGCAGGGCGAACAACGCCGGTTGGGTGTAGGCGGTGCTGTCCAGCAGTGCTGCGAGTTCGCTGCCGGGTTCGGCGAACACCACGTCTTGGAGGTGGTGGTCCAGGTGGGGGTTCAGTGCCTCGCAGGCCTGGTCGAACGCTTCGCGGTAGGTGGGGTTGGTGGTGTAGAGGTCGGCGCCCATGCCCGGGTACTGGCTGCCCTGCCCGGTGAAACAGAAGGCGACCTTCCCGCCGTCGTCGGTGGTGACGGTGGTGGTGAGGTGCGGGTGTGGTTCGTTGCCGGCGAGGGCGGTCAGGGCGGCGATGAAGTCGGTGCGGCTGGCGGCGGTCACCACCGCCCGGTGCGCGAACCGGGTGCGCCGAGCCAGCACGCCGGCGACCGCCGACGGCGCGACCTCCTCGTCGCGCAGCCAGTCGAGCAGGTGTGCCGCCTGGTCACGCAGCGCGCGCTCGGTCCGCGCCGACAACGTCCACGACGCCCACCCGTCCCACGGGTCGCCGCTCGGCGCGGCGGCCTCAACCGGCGGCGCCTCCTCGAGGATCACGTGCGCGTTCGTGCCGCTGATGCCGAACGACGACACCCCGGCCCGGCGCGGGTGGCCGTTCCGCCGCCACTCGACGGGCTCGTCGAGGAGGCGGACGTTGCCGCTGGTCCAATCCACGTGCGGGGTGGGGGTGTCGATGTGCAGCGAGCGGGGCAGCAGATCGTGGCGGAGGGCGAGGACCATCTTGATGATGCCGGCGGCGCCGGCGGCGGCCTGCGCGTGCCCGATGTTCGACTTGATCGACCCCAGCCAGAGCGGCTGATCGTCCCGCCGTTCGTGGCCGTAGGTGGCCAGCAGCGCCTGGGCCTCGATGGGGTCGCCGAGGGCGGTGCCGGTGCCGTGCGCCTCGACGGCGTCCACGTCCGCCGGCGTCAACCTGGCGTTGGTGAGGGCCTGGCGGATCACGCGTTCCTGGGACGGCCCGTTCGGTGCGGTCAGGCCGTTGCTGGCCCCGTCCTGGTTCACCGCCGAGCCGCGGATGACCGCGAGGACCCGGTGACCGCGCTCCTGCGCCACCGACAGCCGCTCCAGCAATATCAGGCCGACACCCTCGGAGAACCCGAAGCCGTCCGCCGCGGCGGCGAACGGCTTGCACCGGCCGTCGGCGGCCAGCCCCCGCTGCCGGGCGAACTCGATGAACCCGGTCGGGCTGGCCATCACGGTGACGCCGCCCGCGAGTGCCAGTTCACACTCGCCGCTACGCAGGGACTGCGCGGCCAGGTGCAGTGCCACCAGTGATGACGAGCAGGCGGTGTCCACCGTGACCGCCGGCCCCTCCAGGCCCAGGGTGTACGCCACCCGGCCGGAGGCGACGCTCGTGGTGCTCCCGGTAAGCAGGTAGCCCTCGGCATCGGCCGAGGCGCCGGGCCGACCGACGTACTCCTGGTGGGTGAGGCCGGTGAAGACGCCGGTGGCGGTGCCGCGCAGCGTGGTGGGGTCGATGCCGGCCCGCTCGATGCTCTCCCAGGCCGCCTGCAGCAGCAGCCGCTGCTGCGGGTCCATCGCCGTCGCCTCCCGGGGGCTGATCCCGAAGAAGGCCGGATCGAACTCGGCGGCGTCCCGGACGAAACCGCCCTCCCGGGCGTACGTGGTGCCGGGGGTGTCCGGGTCGGGGTCGTAGAGGGTCGCCAGGTCCCAACCCCGATCGGTGGGGAACTCGCCGACCGCGTCGGTGCCCGAGGCCAGCAGGTGCCACAGCTGCTCCGGGGAGGTCACGCCGCCCGGGTACCGGCAGGCCATCCCGATGATCGCGATCGGTTCGGCCGTGGCGGTCACCGCCGGTGCCGCTGCCCGCTGCTCGGTGGGCAGGTCGAGCAGCAACGTCCGGAGCAGCGTGGCCACCGCCCGCATCGTCGGGTGGTCGAAGACGAGGGTCGCGGGCAGCCGTAGCCCGGTGGCGGTCCGGAGCCGGTTGCGCAGCTGCACCGCCGTCATCGAGTCGAAGCCCAGGCCCTTGAAGTCCTGCCCCGCGTCGAGTCCGGCGGGGTCGACGTGGCCGAGCACCGCGCCGACGTGCGTCCGGACCAGGTCGACCAGGAAGGACAGCTGGTCGTCCGCCGAGCGCTCCGCGAGCTGCCCGGCGAGCGGCGACACCGCCGGGGCGGTCGTCGTGGCCTGTCGGAGCCCGGCCGGGGCCAACGCGCGCAGCACGGCCGGCAGGTCACCGGCGCGGGCCCGGGCGCGTACGGCCGCCCGATCGATGCCGGCCGGCACCAGCACCGGCCGGTCGGTCGCCAGCGCGGTGTCCAGGAGCCGCACCGCCTCCTCGACGGGCAGCGCCGCGAGCCCGGCCCGGGCCAGCAGCCGCCGGTCGGCGTCCGACATGGCCCCGCTCATTCCGGTCTCGACGTCCCAGTAGCCCCAGGCCAGGGCGGTTGCGGGCAGACCCTGCGCGCGCCGGTGGCCGGCGAGGGCGTCGAGGAACGCGTTCGCTGCGGCGTAGTTGGCCACCCCGCTGGTGTTCAGGCTGCCGGCGATCGAGGAGTAGAGCACCAGGTGCGCCCGGGTGAGCCGGTGCAGCTGCCAGGCGGCGTCGACCTTCGGCCCCAGCACGTCGTGCAGCTGCCGCTCGGTGAGCCGGTCCACCGGCCCGCCGTCGGTCACCCCGGCCGCGTGGAAGACCGCGGTCAGCGGGTGCGCCGGGTCGATGCCGGCGAGGAGATCGCGGACCCCTGCCGGATCGCCGAGGTCCCCGGCGGCGACGGTCACCACGGCGCCGAGACCGGCCAGCTCCCGTACGACGGCGGCGGCGTCCGGGTGCTCCGGGCCGCGCCGGCCGACCAGCAGCAGGTGGCGGATGCCGTGCCGGGTGACCAGGTGCCGGGCGGTCAGCCGACCGAGCGTGCCGGTGCCGCCGGTGACCAGCACGGTGCCCTCGGGGTCGAGCGGAACGGGCGTGACCGGCTCGCTCACGGCCGGGGTCAGCCGGGGTGCGCGGAGCCCGCCGGCCCGCAGGGCGAGCTGCGGCTCCGCGCCCAGGGTGGCGGTGCCGACGGCGGCGGCCAGCGCGCGGACGCTCTCCGGGCTGTGGTCGGTGTCGACCACGATGATCCGGTCGGGGTGTTCGGTCTGGGCGGAGCGCAGCAGCCCCCAGCAGGCGGCGCCGGCCAGGTCGGTCACCGGCTCCCCGGCCCCGGTGCTGACCGCGCCGCCGGTGACCACGACCAGGCGGCTCTCCGACAGCTCCTCGCGGGCGAGCCACTCCTGCACCGCGCGGAGCAGCCGGCCGGTCCGCTCGTGCACGGCAGCCGGCACGTCCCCGTCGGCACCGGAGGGCAGCGGCAGCACGAGCACCGCGGGCGCCGTCGCGCCGTCGCGCGCCGCGTCCCCGACCTCCGCGACCACGGGTACGCCCGGCAGCCCGCCGGACACCCGCGCGGTGTTTCCGCCGACCAGCACCCAGGAGTCGGTCGACTCGGCGGCCGTCGGCGGGACGGGCACCCACTCCAGCCCGAAGAGCCGGTCCGGTCGGGCGGCTCCGGCGGCGATCCGTTCTGCCGAGGCGGCCCGGGACAACACCCCGGCCGCGCTCAGCACCGGTTCACCGGCCAGGTCGTGGACGGCCAGTGCCAGCCGCTCCGGTGACTGGCGGGTCAGGCGTACCCGGAGGGCCGTCGCGCCTGTCGCGTACAGGCGGACCTGCTCCCAGGCGAACGCCTGACGGACGGTGTCCGCGTCCTCGTCGAGGACGGCCAGCACCGCCGGGTGCAGGGCCGCGTCGAGCAGCGCGGGATGCACGGCGTACCCGGTCACGTCCACCTGCTCGGGGAGTGCGACCTCGGCGTACAGGTCGTCGCCGGAGCGCCAGGCCCGGCGTAGGCCCTGGAACGCCGGCCCGAACCGGTAGCCCGCCTCGGCCAGCCGCGGGTAGGCGCCGTCCAGGTCGATCGGTTCCGCGTCGGCGGGCGGCCAGGCGGCGAGCGCCGGCGGGGCGGACTCGCCGTCGTCGCCGGTGAGCAGCCCGGCGGCGTGGGTGGTCCACGGCGCGTCCGGCTCGTCGGCCGGTCGGGTGTGGACGGCGACCGTCCGCCGCCCCGGCTGGTCGCTTCCGGCGACGGTGACCTGGACGTCGGCGGCGTCGGTGAGCGGCACCGGCGCTTCGAGGGTCAGTTCCTCCAGCAGCGGATACCCGGCGACGGCACCCGCGTGCAGGGCGAACTCGACCAGCGCGGTGGCGGGCAGCAGGCCGGCGCCGGCGATGGTGTGGTCGGCGAGCCAGGGGTGGGCGCGGCTGGAGAGGTGGCCGGTGAAGAGGTGTTCGCCACTCGTGGCGGTGGTGATGGTGGCGGTCAGCAGGGGGTGGCTGGTGGCCTGCAGGCCGAGGCGGCGCGGGTGGGCGGCCGGCGCGACGGTGGACCAGTACCGCTGGTGGTGGAAGGGGTAGGTGGGCGGGATGACGGCTGCCCGGTCGGTATGGGGGACGAGCCTGGTCCAGGCGATGGAGTGGGTGGTGTGGGTGTGCAGTTGGGCGGTGTTGGTGAGGAGGGTGTGCCAGGGGTCGGCGTTGCGGCGGAGGGTGTGGCAGACGGTGGTGGTCTCGTTGTCGATGGTGGGGGCGAGCAGGGCGTGCGGGCTGATCTCGACGAGAGTGCGGTGGTCGTCGCCGATCAGGTGTTGCAGTGTCGGGTGGAAGTGGACGGGTTGGCGCAGGTTCTGCCACCAGTAGTCGGTGGTGAGGTCGGTGCTGGGGATGGCCTGCTGTTGGGTGCTGCTGTAGAAGGTGGTGTCGCTGCCTTGTGGGTTGACGGTGGCGCCGGTGAGCTCCGCGTGCAGGGGGTCGATGTGGGGGCAGTGGCTGGCGTAGCTGACCGGGATGACCTTGGCGGTGAGGCCGTGGTCGCTCAGGGCGGTGTGGGCGGCTTGGATGGCGCCGGGGGTGCCGGAGAGTACGCAGCTGGTGGGGGCGTTGTGGGCCGCGAGGTGTAGTTCTGCGGCATGGTCGGGCACCAGTTGGGCGAGCAGGTTGGGTAGTTCTTCGGGGGTGGGGCCGGTGACCGCCAGCATGCCGCCGGTGCCTTCGATGGTGGTGAGTGCCTGCCCGCGGTGGGCGATGAGTCGGGCAGCCTGGTCGAGGGTGAGGGCTGCGGTGGCGTGGGCGGCGGTGATTTCGCCTTGGGAGTGGCCGATGACGGCGTGGGGGTTGATGCCGTGGTGTCGCCACAGTGTGGTGAGGGCGGTGGTGACGGCGAAGAGGACTGGTTGGACGACGTCGACCCGGTCCAGGCTGGCCGCGTCGGGCTTTTCGAGGATGACGTCGAGCAGTGACCAGTCGACGTGTTGGCGCAGGGTGGCGTGGGTGGTGTTGATGCTGTCGCGGAAGACGGGGGAGGTGCGGTAGAGCTGGTGGGCCATGGCCTTCCATTGGCTGCCTTGGCCGGGGTAGATGAACGCGATTTTGCCGCTGTCGTGGGCTTGGCCGGTGGTGAGGTTGTCGTGTTCGGCGCCGTCGACCAGTGCGGTCAGGGCTTCGCGCATCTCGTCGGCGGTGCGGCCGAGGATCACGGCCCGGTGGGGGAACGCGGTGCGTCCGGCGAGGGCGTGGGCGACACCGACCAGGTCCAGTCCGTCTGTGCCGGCGGCCCAGTCGCGTAGCCGGCGGGCGTATTCCCGCAGTGTGGTTTCGGTCTTCGCGGAGAGTAGCCAGGGCACCCAGCCGCCACCGGGCAGGTCGGTCAGGTTCGCGTTGTCCTCGTCGGCCGACTCGGTCGAGGTCGGGGTGGCGTCCGAGACGGTGTGTTCCGGCCCGCTGTTTGCTGGTTCGTCGGTGGGGGCCTCTTCGATGATCACGTGTGCGTTGGTGCCGCTGACGCCGAACGAGGACACTCCGGCCCGGCGCGGATGTCCGTTCCGCTGCCAGTCGACCGGCTGGTCGAGAAGGCGAACGTTGCCGCTGTCCCAGTCGACGTGCGGGCTCGGCGCGTCGATGTGCAGGGAGCGGGGCAGCAGGTCGTGCCGCATCGACAGGACCATTTTGATCACCCCGGCCACCCCCGCGGCGGCCTGGGTGTGGCCGATGTTCGACTTGATTGACCCGAGCCACAGCGGCTGGTCGTCGCGGCGGTGTTGGCCGTAGGTGGCGAGGAGGGCCTGGGCTTCGATGGGGTCGCCGAGGGTGGTGCCGGTGCCGTGTGCCTCGACGGCGTCCACGTCCGCGGGGGTCAGCCTCGCGTTGGTGAGGGCCTGCCGGATGACGCGTTCCTGGGACGGCCCGTTGGGGGCGGTCAGGCCGTTGCTGGCGCCGTCCTGGTTGACGGCGGAGCCGCGGATGACGGCGAGGACCCGGTGGCCGCGCTCGCGTGCGGTGGAGAGCCGTTCGAGGAGGAGCAGGCCGACGCCCTCGCCCCAGCCGGTGCCGTCGGCGGCGGCGGCGAACGGCTTGCACCGGCCGTCCGGGGCCAGACCCCGCTGCCGGCTGAACTCGATGAACGGGCGCGGCAGGGCGAGGATCGTCGCGCCACCCGCGAGCGCCATGTCGCACTCGCCGCCCCGGATCGCCTGCGCCGCCAGGTGCATCGCCACCAGCGACGACGAACACGCCGTGTCCACCGTGACCGCCGGGCCTTCCAATCCCAGCACGTACGCGATCCGCCCCGAGGCCACGCTGCCCGAGTTGCCGGTGACCAGGTATCCCTCCAGGTCGGGATCCGGCTCGCTCATCCGGGCCAGGTAGTCCTGCGAGATCACCCCGGCGAAGACCCCCGTGGCGCTGCCGCGCAGGCTGGCCGGGTCGATGCCGGCCCGCTCGATGGTCTCCCAGGCAGTCTCCAGCAGCAGCCGCTGCTGCGGGTCCATCGCCGTGGCCTCACGCGGGCTGATCCCGAAGAACGCGGCGTCGAAGCCGGGGGCGTCGGCGAGGAACCCGCCGTCGCGGGCGTACGTGGTGCCGGGCGAGTCCGGATCCGGGTCGTAGATCGAGTCCAGTTCCCACCCACGGTCGGTCGGGAACGGTCCGATCGCGTCGCCACCCGTGGCGATGAGATCCCACAGCTGCTCCGGGTTGTCGATCCCACCCGGATACCGGCAGGCCATCCCGACGATCGCCACCGGTTCCTGGGCCCGGTCCTCCACCTCGCGGAGCCGCTGCCGGGTCGAGCGCAGGTCGGCGGTGGCGCGCTTGAGGTAGCTGCGGAGCTTGTCTTCGTCGTTCATAACGGGTCCCCCTGGTCGGAGCCGGCAGAAGCGATCAACAATCTGGTCACGACGGGGAACCGCCGAGTTCCTTGTCCAGTGCGCTGAACAGTTCGTCGTCGGTCGCCGACTCCAGGTCGACGACCTCGTCGAGGTCCGCGCCGGCCGGTCGTAGGCCGTCCAGCCGGCGCAACAGGTTCCGTAGCCGGGCCTCGGCCCGGTCCCGTTCGGTCTCGTCCATCGCGGCCACCGCCAGCGCCGCCTCCACCCGGTCCAGTTCGGCCAGTACGGACGTCGGCGGTGCCTGCTGCTCCGGCGCGAACTGCCCGGCCAGGTACCCCGCGACCGCGCTCGGGGTGGGGTGGTCGAAGACCAGCGTGGCCGGCAGTTGCAGCCCGGTCGCGGTACGCAGCCGGTTACGCAGTTCGACCGAGGTGAGCGAGTCGAAGCCGAGGTCCTTGAACGGCGAGCCCTCCGGCACCGAGGCCGGTGAACCCTGACCCAGCACCACCGCCACGTGACCGCGTACCAGGTCCAGCAGCAGCCGGGGCCGCTCGCCGGCGGGCAGCGCGCCGAGCTGTTCGGCGAGCGACCGGCCGCCGACCGCCTGCTCCTCGGCGGCGCGCCGGGCGGGGCTGCCCACCAGGGCGGTGAGGATGGCGGGGAGGCGGGTCTGGTTGCGCAGGGTGGGCAGGTGCAGTTTGACCGGCACCAGGTTGGGGTGGGTGTGGGTGAGGGCCGCGTCGAGGAGCGCGAGCCCTTCCTCGGTTTCCAGGCCCAGGCTGCCGGCGCGAGCCATCCGCGCGCGGTCGACCTCGCTCAGATGGCCGGTCATGCCGGTCTTCTGCATCCAGTAGCCCCATGCCGTGCTGGTGGCCGGAAGCCCGAGATCCCGCCGGTGCTGGGCGATCGCGTCGAGGAACGCGTTCGCCGCCGCGTAGTTCGCCTGGCCGGGGGTGTCGATGGTCCCCGAGCTGGACGAGAAGAGGAGGAAGTGGGTGAGGGGGTGGTTCCTGGTGGCCTCGTGGAGGTGCCAGGCGGTGTCGATCTTTGGATCGAGGGTGGCGTGCAGGTGTGCGGGGGTGAGGTTGGTGAGGGTGGTGTCGTTGAGGGCGCCGGCGGTGTGGACGACGCCGGTGAGGGGGTGACCGGTGCCGTCGATGTGGTCGATGACCTCGGCGAGTTGGTTCCTGTCGGTGGTGTCGCAGCGGCTGACGGTGATGGTGGCGCCGAGGCCGGTGAGCTGGTGGATGAGGGCGGCCGCGTGGGGGTGACGAGGGCCCTGGCGGCTGAGGAGGTGGAGGTGACGGACGTCGTGGTGGGTCAGGAGGTGGGTGGCGGTGTGCTGGGCGAGGGTGCCGGTGCCGCCGGTGATGAGGGTGGTGCCTTCGGGGGTCCCGGCCGACCCGGACCGGCGGCGCGCGGCGGCGGCCGGTGGGGGCAGCGTGAGGGCGATCTTGCCGGTGTGGCGGGCGTTGGCGAGGTAGCGGAAGGCGTGCGGGGCCTGACGGATGTCGTAGGCGCGAGTGGGTAGCGGGGGAAGGGTGCCGTCCTGGAACAGGGGCCGGAGGTGCTGGTAGAGGGCGGCGATGTGGTCCTCGCCGGCGTCCATGAGGTCGAAGGCCTGGTAGGTGGTGTGGGGATGGTCGGTGCGCCAGGCGTGTGGGTCGCGGATGTCGGTTTTGCCCATGTCGATGAGGCGTCCGCCTTGGGTGAGGAGGCGGCCGGAGGCGTCGAGGTGTTCGCCGGTGAGGCTGTTGAGGACGACGTCGATGCCGGGGGCGTGGGTGCGGTAGTGGTCCTCGAAGTCGAGGGTCC
Source organism: Micromonospora sp. NPDC093277 (assembly GCF_044765245.1). Taxonomy (NCBI): domain Bacteria; kingdom Bacillati; phylum Actinomycetota; class Actinomycetes; order Micromonosporales; family Micromonosporaceae; genus Micromonospora; species Micromonospora sp. NPDC093277. The sequence continues at coordinate 16,673 of NZ_JBIWJO010000002.1, read as the reverse complement.
GACTGTTGGCGACGTGGGGATGGGTGATGCCAAGTTGGTGCAGGGTGGGCCATTTGGTGGGGTGGGCGGTGGTGTGGAGGTGGGCGCCGAGGTGGCGGGCGACGTGGAGGGCGGCCTGGCCGACGCCGCCGGTGGCGGCGTGGATGAGGACGTGTTCGCCGGCTTGGAGTTGGGCGAGGTCGTGCAGGGCGTAGTAGGCGGTGAGGTAGGCGATGGGTGCGGTGGCGGCCTGGGTGAGGGTCCAGCCGTCGGGGATGGGGCTCAGCAGGCGCTGGTCGGCGGTGACGACGGGGCCGATGCCGTTGAACAGGCCCATGACGTGTTGGCCGATGTGGAGGTTGGTGACGGCGGTGCCGGTTTCGGTGATGGTGCCGGCGCCTTCGCCGCCGATGGGGCGGGGGTCGTTGACGATGCCGAGGGCGACGACGACGTCGCGGAAGTTGACGCCGCCGGCGTGTAGTTGGACGCGGACCTCGTGTGGTTGTAGGGGTGCGGCGTAGTCGGGACTGTGGGCGAGGCTGAGGTTGTCGAGGCTTCCGCCGGAGGTGGTTTCGAGTCGCCAGGTGTCGCTGTCGGGCAGGGGCAGGCCCGCTGAGGTGTGGGCGGGTTGGAGGCGGGGGGCGTGCAGGTGGCCGTCGCGGATCGCCAGTTGCGGCTCACCACACCCCACCGCTCGGCCGAGGGCGGCCATGCTCTCCGCGCTCGCGTCCAGGTCCACGACGGTGATCCGGTCCGGGTGTTCCGCGAGGCCGGTGCGGAGCATGCCCCAGCAGGTGGCGGCCGCCAGGTCGCTGATCCGGTCGTCCACCCCGGTGCTCACCGCACCCCGGGTCACCACCACCAGCCGGCTGTCGGCCAGTGCCTCCTCGGCCAGCCACTCCTGCAACACCCCCAGCAGCGACTCGGTCGAGCCGTGGGTGGCTGCCAGCACGTCCACGTCCGCCCCGTCGACCACCGGACCGGTGCCGTGCCAGGGCAGCACGACCGTCCGCACCGCCGGGCCGCCGGCCGTTACGGCCTCGCCCAGCGCCGCCATCGTCGGGTACGCCGACAGTGCCCCGAACGCCGCCGACCACCGGTCGACCGCCTCCGGATCGTCGCTCAGCACCGCCACCGGGCCAACCTCGACGCGTTCCGCCGGCTCGACCGGCAGCCAGTCCACGTGCAGCAGCCACTGCGGATCCACCCGTACTCCGCCGCCTTCCGCGCCGTCGACCGGCACCTCCCGCAGCACCAGTGATCGGGCGTCCAGCACGGGCTCGCCGGCCGGGTCGTAGACGACCAGCGCGGCCTGGTCACCGCCCCGGCGCATCAGGTGCACCCGGACGCTGGTCGCCCGGGTGGCGTGCAGCCGTACGCCGGACCAGACGAACGGCAGCTGCACCCGGCTCACGTCACCGTCGGCGGCAAGGGCGAGGACGTGCAGCGCGGCGTCCAGCAGCGCCGGGTGTACGCCGTACCCGTCGACGTCGCCCCGGACCGGTTCCGGCAGTGCCACCTCGGCGTAGAGGTCGTCACCGGCGCGCCAGGCCCGGCGCAGGCCCTGGAACGCCGGCCCGTACCGGTAGCCAAGCTCGGCCAGCCAGTCATACACCCCGTCGACCGTCAGCGGGTCGGCGCCGGCCGGCGGCCACTCCGTCTCGAGGGCCGGCGGTGCGGTGGCGGGTTCGACGGTGAGGGTCGCGGTGGCGTGATGTGTCCAGGCCGTCTCGTCGGTACGTCCCGAGGGCCGCGAGTGGACGGTCAGGCGACGCCGATCCTCCTCGTCCGGCGGGTCGAGGGTGACCTGCACGTCGGTCGGCTGCTCGGTGAGGAACAGCGGCTGGTGCAGGGTCAGCTCGTCGAGGTGCCGGTGTCCGGTGCCGGCGCCGGCGTGCAGCGCGAGGTCCACGTACGCGGTCGCCGGCAGCAGGCAGCCGGCCGTGATGGCGTGGTCGACGAGCCACGGGTGGCTGCGGGTCGAGAGCTGGCCGGTGAAGAGGCGCTGGTCGGTGGGGGTGGCCAGCTGGCCGGTGAGCAACGGGTGCTGCGGACCGTCCTGGCGCCGGTTGCGCCGCCCGGTGAGCCAGTACGGCTGGTGCTGGAAGGGGTAGGTGGGTGGGGTGGCCTGAGCTCGGGCTGCCGGTAGCAGGCGGGCCCAGGTGATGGGGTGGGTGGTGCGGGTGTGCAGTTGCGCCGTGTTGGTGAGCAGGGTGTGCCAGGGGTCGGCGTCCCGGCGGAGGGTGTGGCAGACGGTGGTGGAGTCCACGTCGATGGTTGCGGCGAGCAGGGCGTGTGGGCTGATCTCGACGAGGGTCTGGTGGTCGTCGGCGATCACCTGATCGAGGGTGGGGCGGAAGTGGACGGGCTGGCGCAGGTTGTCCCACCAGTAGTCGGTGGTCAGCTCCGTGCCGGGGACGGCTCGCTGCCGGGTGCTGCTGTAGAACGCGATATCGCTGGTCTGCGACTCGACGGCGACGCCGGTTAGCTCGGCCCGGAGCGGGTCGATGTGGGGGCAGTGGCTGGCGTAGCTGACCGGGATGATCCGTGCGGTCAGTCCGCGGTTGGTGAGGGCCGTGTGCGCGGCCTGGATGGCGGCGGGGGTGCCGGAGAGTACGCAGCTGGTGGGGGCGTTGTGCGCGGCGAGGTGTAGTTCTGCGGCGTGGTCGGGCACCAGCTGGGCCAGGAGCGCGGGTAGTTCTTCGGGGGCGGGGCCGGTGACGGCGAGCATGCCGCCGGTGCCCTCGATGGTGGTGAGTGCCTGCCCGCGGTGGGCGATGAGCCGTGCGGCCTGGTCGAGGGTGAGGGCGCCGGTGGCGTGGGCGGCGGTGATTTCGCCCTGGGAGTGGCCGATGACGGCGTGGGGGGTGATGCCGTGGTGTCGCCACAGTGTGGTGAGGGCGGTGGCGACGGCGAAGAGGGTGGGTTGGACGACGTCGACCCGGTCGAGGCTGGCCGCGTCGGGGTTTTGCAGGATCACGTCGAGCAGTGACCAGCCCACCACCTGGCGTAGCACTAGGTCTGTGGCCATGATGCAGTCGCGGAAGACGGCGGAGGTGCGGTAGAGCTGCTGGGCCATGGCGGGCCATTGGCTGCCCTGTCCGGGGTAGATGAACGCGATCTTGCCGCTGTCGTGGGCTTCGCCGACGGTGAGGTTGGGGTGTTCGCCGCCGTCGGCGAGGGCCGTGAGGGCTTCGCGTATCTCGTCGGGGGTGCGGCCGAGGACGACGGCCCGGTGCGGGAACATGGTGCGGCCGGCGAGGGCGTGCGCGACCCCGACGAGGTCCAAATCGTCGGTGCCGGCAGCCCAGTCGCGCAGTTGTCGGCCGTACGCCCGCAGCGTGGTTTCGGTCTTTGCGGACAGCAGCCAGGGCACCCAGCCGCCACCCGGCAGATCCGTGATCTCGTCCGGCACGTCCACGACGGGCACGGCGACCGGCTCCGCCGCGCCCGGGAACTCCTCGAGGACCAGGTGGGCGTTGGTGCCGCTCATCCCGAACGCCGACACCGCCGCCCGTCGCAGGTGCCCGTTCGGCTTCCAGTCGACCACCCGGTCGAGCAGCCGTACGTTGCCGCTGGCCCAGTCGACGTGCGGGGTGGGGGCGTCGATGTGCAGCGAGCGGGGCAGCATGCCCTGCTGCATGGCCACCACCATTTTGATCACGCCGGCGACGCCGGCGGCGGCCTGGGTGTGGCCGATGTTCGATTTGATCGATCCGAGCCACAGTGGCTGGTCGTCGCGGCGGTGTTGGCCGTAGGTGGCGAGGAGGGCCTGGGCTTCGATGGGGTCGCCGAGGGTGGTGCCGGTGCCGTGTGCCTCGACGGCGTCCACGTCCGCCGGGGTCAACCTCGCGTTGGTGAGGGCCTGCCGGATGACGCGTTCCTGGGACGGCCCGTTCGGTGCGGTCAGGCCGTTGCTGGCGCCGTCCTGGTTCACCGCCGAGCCGCGGATGACGGCGAGGACCCGGTGACCGCGTTCCCGGGCCGCGGAGAGCCGTTCGAGGAGCACCAGGCCGACGCCCTCGGAGAACCCGAACCCGTCCGCCGCCGCCGCGAACGGCTTGCACCGACCGTCCGGCGACAGTCCCCGCTGCCGGCTGAACTCCACGAAGCCCCCGGGCGTGGCCAGCACCGTCACCCCGCCCGCGAGCGCCAGGTCGCACTCGCCGTTGCGGATCGCCTGCGCCGCCAGGTGCATCGCCACCAGCGCTGACGAACACGCCGTGTCCACGGTCATCGCCGGGCCCTCCAGCCCCAGCGTGTACGCGATCCGCCCCGACGCCAGCGCGGTCGTGGCCCCGGTCATCAGGTAGCCCTCGTAGTCCTCCGGCACCTCGTCGAACCGGGGTCCGTAGTCGTTGTCGATGACCCCGGTGAAGACGCCCGTCGGGGTGCCGCGCAGTCCGGCCGGGTCGATGCCGGCCCGCTCCACCGCCTCCCAGGCGGTCTCCAGCAGCAGCCGCTGCTGCGGGTCCATCGCCGCCGCCTCCCGGGCGTTGATGCCGAAGAAGGCCGCGTCGAAGCCGGCGGCGTCGTCGAGGAAGCCGCCGTGCCGGGTGTACGTGGTCCCCGGCGTGCCGGGGTCCGGGTGGTAGATGGCCTCGATATCCCAGCCACGTCCGTCCGGGAACTCGCTGATCGCGTCGCCCTCGGAGATCACCAGCTGCCACAGTTGCTCGGGTGAACCGACGCCACCCGGGTAGCGGCAGGCCATGCCGACGATCGCCACCGGTTCGTCCAGGCTGGCCACCCGGACCGGTGCCGCGGCGCGGGCCACCGGGACCCCGGAGATCAACTCCCGCAGGTGGTCGACGACCGCCGCCGGGGTGGGATGGTCGAACACCAGCGTCGCCGGCAGCGCCAGGCCGGTGGCCGTGCCGAGCCGGTTGCGCAGCTCCACGGCCGTGAGGGAGGTGAACCCGAGGTCCTTGAACGCCTGCCCCGGGTTGACCGCCACCGCCGATTCCAGCCCGGCCACCGTCGCCACGGCCCCCAGCACCAGCTCGTGCAGGGCCTTGCGCTGGTCGGCCGGCGGGCGGGCGGCCAGCCGCTGCGCGTACGTCAGCGGGCCGGCGTCGGCGGCGGCGTTCCGCAGCCCGGCGCGGAACAATCCGCGCAGCGGCGCGGGCACCGGCCCGGCCGGCTCGCTGATCCGTCCGGCGAGCAGCACCGCCGCGCCGGTGGCGAGGGCCAGGTCGAGCGGGCCGGACGCGGGTGCCGGAACGACACCGTCGGGCCGTGGCGCATCGGGTGCCCCGCCGGCCACGCTGACCGCGGCCAGCCCGTACGCCCGCCGGTGGTGGGCCAGCGCGTCGAGGAACGCGGCGTCGCCGCCCCGGGCGCTCTCGCCGGCGGTGCCGAGCGTGCCGGCCAGGTCGGAGAGCAGGACGAACGCCGCCAGGTCGAGCTGGCGGGTCGCCTCGTGCAGCGCCCACGCGGTTGCCGGGTCGCCCCCGGCGTGCAGCACGGCGGTGACCGGGCGGGCCGGATCGACGCCGGTGAGTAGGTTGGCCAGGACGTCGGGGTCGGTGGTGTCGCAGCCGGTGACGGTGACCTGGGCGCCGAGCCCGGTCAGCGCACCGACCGCAGATGCCGCGTCGACGGCGCCGGCCAGCAGCAGGTGCCGTACGCCGTGCCGGGTGACCAGGTCCTGCGCCGCCGCGACGGCCCGCGCGTCGCCGGTCACCAGGACCGTGCCGTCCGGGCCGAAGCGGGCGGCGTCCGGGGCGTCGACGGTCACGCGGACCAGCCGGGGCACCAGCACGGTGCCGGTGCGCAGGGCGAGCCGGGGTTCGCCGGCCGCGCCGGCGGCCGCCACCGCCCGCTCCCGGACCGCCTCGCTCTCCGGCAGCCCGTCGGTGTCGACCAGGACGATCCGGCCGGGCTCGGCGGCCTGGGCCACGCCGGTGGCGCCCCACACCGTCGCCGCGGGCAGGTCGCGCGGGTCCTCGCCGGGCAAGGCCGCGACGGCGTGCCGGGTCAGCACCACCAGGGGCGGCCCGGCCGGTTCACCGACCGCCGCCTGGAGGAGCGCCACCGCCCGGCCCGCGGCCTCCACCGGGTCGGCCAGCTCGGCCTCCGGCGTCCGGTACGACCAGACGGTGCCGGTGGCATCGGTCCCCTCGGGGACGTCGGCGGACTCCGGCACCGGCCACTGCTCCCAGGCCAGGGCGTACAGCTCCGGCGCCGGCCCGGTGGCGGCCAACCGGTCGACGGGCAGTTCCCCGGTGTCGAACGCGGCGGTGAGCACCGGCTGACCGGTGGGGTCGTAGCCGGCGAGGGTGAAGCGGCCGTCCCCGGCCGGCCGCAGTAGCACCCGTAGCGCGGTGGCGCCGGCGGCGAGCAGCCGCACCTCGGACCACCCGGTGACGGTCGGTGTCGCCTCGGGCCTCCGGCCGACAAGGTCGGCCAGCAGCGGATGCAGGGCTGCCTCCAGCAGCGCCGGATGCAGCGCGTGCTGGGTGGCCTCGGCCCGCTGTTCCTCGTCGAGAGCGACCTCGACGACCAGGTCGCCGTCCTGTCGCCAGGCCTCGCGCAGGCAGCGCAGGGCCGGCCCAGGCTGGTGGCCGGCGGTGCCCAGCCGGGCGTACACGTCGGCGACGTCGACCGGCTCGGCGCCGGCCGGCGGCCAGACCGGTGCGGCCGGCGGCTCGGCCGCCGCGGTGGCACCGAGAACGCCGCCGCCGTGCCGGGTCCAGGCCGCGTCCGGCCCGCTCTCCGCGTCCCGGGCGTGGATGGTCACGGTACGCCGGCCCGCGGCGTCAGCCTCCGCGACGGTGACCTGCACCTGCACGGCCCGGCCGTCCGGTACGGGCAGCGGCGCAGGCACGGCCAGTTCCGCGAGGTACGGGTGCCCGGTGCTGGCGCCAGCGTGCAGCGCCAGGTCCAGGAAGCCGCTCGCCGGCAGCAGCCGGGTCGCCAGTCCTCGGTGGTCGTCGAGCCAGCTGGTGCCGACGGTCAGCCGTCCGGTGAGGACCGTGCCGCCCTCGGTGGCCAGGTCGAGCCGGGTGGTCAGCACGGCGTGCCGGGTGGGGTGCAGCCCCAGGTCGGCGGGCGTGCTCCGGTGGGTGCCGGACAGCCAGTGCCGGGTGGACTGGAACGGGTAGGTGGGCAGATCCAGGCGGTGCTGGTTGCCGGCCGGGCGGGTGTCGAGCGTAGCGGCGGCCGTGAGCAGGGTACGCGGGCCGGGCCGGTCCTTGTGCAGGCCGGACACCGCGACGACGTCGCTCAGCGTCTGCTGGTGCAGCGCGGTGAGCGTCCCGTCCGGTCCGAGTTCGACGAAGGTCCGTACGCCGTGTTGGTCGTGGAGGGTGGTGATGCCGTTGGCGTAGTGGACGGGGGCGAGGATGTGTTGGACCCAGTAGTCGGGGTTGGTGAGTTGTTCGGCGAGTTGTCCGGTGATGTTGCTGATGACGGGCAGGTTGGGCGGGGTGTAGGTGAGGCTGGCGGCGGCGGTGTGGAATTCGTCGGCGATGGTGGTCATGTGGGGTGAGTGGAAGGCGTGGCTGACCTGGAGTGCGGTGGCCTTGCGCCCTTGTTCGCGCCATCGGGTGGCCAGTTCGTGGCAGGTGTCGTGGTCGCCGCTGATGACGACGGTTTGTGGGGTGTTCACTGCCGCGATGGCCACTCCGGCCTGTCCCGCGATGAGGGTCTCGGCTTCGTTGTGGGTGGCTTGGAGGGCGATCATGGCGCCGGGGGTGGTGATGCTGTTCATGAGTCGGGCGCGGGTGGTGACGAGGAGGGCGGCGTCGTGGAGGGTCAGCACTCCGGCGAGGTGTGCGGCGCTGATTTCGCCGAGGGAGTGTCCGGTGAGGTAGTCGGCGGTCAGTCCGAGTTGGGTGGTGGCCACCTGGTGCAGGGCGATGTGGACGGCGAAGAGTGCGGGTTGGGTGTAGGCGGTGGTGTTCAGCAGCGCAGCGAGGTCGCTGCCGGGTTCGGCGAACACCACGTCTTGGAGGTGGTGGTCCAGGTGGGGGTTCAACGCCGCACACGCCTGGTCGAACGCTTCGCGGTAGGTGGGGTTGGTGGTGTACAGGTCGGCGCCCATGCCCGGGTACTGGCTGCCCTGCCCGGTGAAACAGAACGCGGTCCGGCCGGGGTCGCCGGTGCTGCCGGTGACGACGACGGGATGCGGTCGCCCGTCGGCGAGCGCGGCCAGCGCGGCGGCGAACTCGTCGCCGGTGCGGGCCACCAGCACCGCGCGGTACGGGAAGCGGGCCCGCCGGGCGAGCGCATCCCCGACCTCGGCCGGCGTCACCTCCTCGTGCTCGGCCAGCCACCTGCCCAGCCGCCCGGCGTACGCGCGCAGCGCCGGCTCGGTCTTCGCCGACAGCACCCACGACACCCACCCGTCCCACGGGTCGGCGCTCGGCGCGGCGGCCGGCGCCGTGGCCGGGGCCTCCTCGATGATCACGTGCGCGTTGGTGCCGCTGACACCGAACGACGACACCGCCCCGCGTCGCGGGTGGCCGTTCCGCCGCCACTCGACGGGCTCGTCGAGGAGGCGGACGTTGCCGCTGGTCCAGTCCACGTGCGGGCTCGGCGCGTCGATGTGCAGCGACTGCGGCAGCAGGCCGTGCCGTAGGGCGAGGACCATCTTGATCACGCCGGCGACGCCGGCGGCGGCCTGGGTGTGGCCGATGTTCGATTTGATGGATCCGAGCCACAGTGGCTGGTCGTCGCGCCGGTGTTGGCCGTAGGTGGCGAGCAGGGCCTGGGCTTCGATGGGGTCGCCGAGGGTGGTGCCGGTGCCGTGCGCCTCGACGGCGTCCACGTCCGCCGGGGTCAATCTCGCGTTGGTGAGGGCCTGCCGGATGACGCGTTCCTGTGCCGGCCCGTTGGGGGCGGTCAGGCCGTTGCTGGCCCCGTCCTGGTTCACCGCCGATCCTCGCAGCACGGCGAGGACGTGGTGGCCGTGTTCGCGTGCGGTGGAGAGCCGTTCGAGGAGGAGCAGGCCGACGCCCTCGCCCCAGCCGGTGCCGTCGGCGGCGGCGGCGAACGGCTTGCACCGGCCGTCCGTGGCCAGCCCCCGCTGGCGGCTGAACTCGATGAGCATGCCGGGGGTGGCCATGACGGTGACGCCGCCGGCGAGGGCCAGGTCGCACTCGCCGTTGCGGATCGCCTGCGCGGCCAGGTGCATGGCGACCAGGGACGAGGAGCAGGCGGTGTCCACCGTGACCGCCGGTCCTTCCAGTCCCAGCAGGTATGCGACCCGGCCGGACGCCACGCTCGTGGTGTTGCCGGTCAGCATGAACCCCTCGTACGTCTCCGGCGCCTCGTGCATCCGGGGTCCGTACTCGTCGAAGGCCAGGCCGGTGAAGACGCCGGTGGCTGTGCCATGCAGGCTGGTGGGGTCGATGCCGGCCCGCTCGATGCTCTCCCAGGCGGTCTCCAACAGCAGCCGCTGCTGCGGGTCCATCGCGGTCGCCTCGCGCGGGCTGATCCCGAAGAAGCCGGCGTCGAAGTCGGTCGCCCCGGCGATGAAACCGGCCTCCCGGGCGTACGTGGTGCCGGCGTGCTCCGGGCGCGGATCGTAGAGCCGGTCCAACCGCCAACCACGGTCGGTCGGGAACTCCCCGATCGCGTCCCGGCCCGAGGCCAGCAGCTCCCACAACTCCTCCGGATTGCCGGCCCCACCCGGATAGCGGCACGCCATCCCCACGATCGCGATGGGCTCGTCGGCGGCCGATGTCCGCACCGCTCGCGTCACCGGCGTCGGCTCCCCGGTCCGCCCCGGCAACCTGCCGGCGAGGTACGCGACGACGGCCGCCGGGGTGGGGTGGTCGAAGACGAGCGTGGCCGGCAGCTGCAGATCGGTGACGGCGCTCAGCCGGTTGCGCAGCTCGACCGAGGTCAACGAGTCGAATCCGAGGTCGCGGAAGGCCCGCCCGAGCTGGATGGACCCGGCCGTCGCGTGGCCGAGAACCACCGCCACCGTCGTACGCAGCAGATCCTCCAGTGCCGACCGCCGCTCGTCGTCCCCGAGACCGGCCAGGCGGTCCAGCAGGGGCATCCCGGCGTCGTCCCCGTCCCCGGCGACCGCGCGGCGGGTGGGCGCGCCGGCGAGGGCGGTGAGGATGGTGGGCAGGTGCGGTTGGTTGCGGAGGGTGGGGCGGTGGAGTTTGACGGGGGCGAGGGTGGGGTGGGTGTGGGTGAGCGCCGCGTCGAGGAGGGCCAGCCCCTCGTGGGTGTCGAGCCCGAGGCTGCCGGCCCGCGCCATCCGGGCCCGGTCCACCTCGGTCAGGTGGGCGGTCATCCCGCTGCTGTCGTTCCAGTAACCCCAGGCCAGCGCGGTGGCCGGCAGCCCGTCGGCGCGCCGGTGCTCCGCCAACCCGTCGAGGAATGTGTTCGCCGCCGCGTACCCGGCCTGCCCGCCGGTGCCCAGGGTTCCGGCGAACGCCGAGAAGAGGACGAAGTGGGTGAGGGGGTGGCTCCTGGTGGCCTCGTGAAGGTGCCAGGCCGCGTCGACCTTGGGGCCGAGGGTGGCGTGGAGGCTGTTCGGGGTGAGGTTGGTCAAGGTGGTGTCGTTCAGGATGCCGGCGGTGTGGACGACGCCGGTGAGGGGGTGACCGGTGCGGTCGATGTGGTCGATCACCTCGGCCAGTCGCACCTTGTCGGTGATGTCGCAGCGGCTGACGGTGATGGTGGCGCCGAGGCCGGTGAGCTGGTGGATGAGGTGAGCGGTGTCGGGGTGGTGGGCCCCATGGCGGCTGAGCAGGTGGAGGTGGCGCGCTGCGTGGTGGGTGACGAGGTGGGTGGCGGTGTGCTGGGCGAGGGTGCCGGTGCCGCCGGTGATGAGGGTGGTGCCGTGGGCGTCGACCGGCGCGGCCGGGAGGGTGAGAGCGATCTTGCCGGTGTGGCGGGCGTTGGCGAGGTAGCGGAAGGCGGTGGGGGCGTGGCGGATGTCGTACGAGCGGGTCGGTAGCGGGGGAAGGGTCCCGTCCTGGAACAGGGGCCGGAGGTGTTCGTAGAGGGCGGCGATGTGGTCCTCGCCGGCGTCCATGAGGTCGAAGGCCTGGTAGGTGGTGTGGGGATGGTCGGTGCGCCAGGCGTGCGGGTCGCGGATGTCGGTTTTGCCCATGTCGATGAGGCGTCCGCCTTGGGTGAGGAGGCGGCCGGAGGCGTCGAGGTGTTCGCCGGTGAGGCTGTTGAGGACGACGTCGATGCCGGGGGTGCGGTATTGCTGCTCGAAGTCGAGGGTGCGGCTGGAGGCGATGTGTTCGGGGGCGATGCCGAGCTGGTGCAGGGTGGGCCATTTGGTGGGGTGGGCGGTGGTGTGGAGGTGGGCGCCGAGGTGGCGGGCGACGTGGAGGGCGGCCTGGCCGACGCCGCCGGTGGCGGCGTGGATGAGGACGTGTTCGCCGGCTTGGAGTTGGGCGAGGTCGTGCAGGGCGTAGTAGGCGGTGAGGTAGGCGATGGGTGCGGTGGCGGCCTGGGTGAGGGTCCACCCGTCGGGGATGGGGCTCAGCAGGCGCTGGTCGGCGGTGACGACGGGGCCGATGCCGTTGAACAGGCCCATCACGTGTTGGCCGATGTGGAGGCCGGTGACGGCGGTGCCGGTTTCGGTGATGGTGCCGGCGCCTTCGCCGCCGATGGGGCGGGGGTCGTTGACGATGCCGAGGGCGACGACGACGTCGCGGAAGTTGACGCCGCCGGCGTGGAGTTGGACGCGGACCTCGTGTGGTTGTAGGGGTGCGGCGTAGTCGGGACTGTGGGCGAGGCTGAGGTTGTCGAGGCTTCCGCCGGAGGTGGTTTCGAGTCGCCAGGTGTCGCTGTCGGGCAGGGGCAGGCCCGCTGAGGTGTGGGCGGGTTGGAGGCGGGGGGCGTGCAGGTGGCCGTCGCGGATCGCCAGTTGCGGCTCACCACACCCCACCGCCCGGGCCAGCAGCTCGGACACGTCGTCAGTGCTGTTCGCGTCGAGGTCGACGATGGTGATCCGGTCCGGGTGCTCGGTCTGGCTGGAACGCACCAGCCCCCAGCACGCGGCGCCGGCCAGGTCGCTGATCCGGTCGTCCACCCCGGTGCTCACCGCACCCCGGGTCACCACCACCAGCCGGCTGTCGGCCAGTGCCTCCTCGGCCAGCCGCTCCTGCAGCACCCCCAGCAGCGACTCCGTCAACCGATGCGTCGCCCCCGGCACGCCGGCATCCGCCGCCGGGTCGTCCCCGCCGCCGGGAGTCCAGCACGGCACCACCACCGCCTCCGCGCCGACGGCGCGTACGCGCTCCACCGAGTCGGCGACCCGCACCCCCGGGAGGATCCGGCGCAGCAGGTTGGCGGCGGCCTCGTCGGCGTCGAGCGCGGCGAAGCCGATCGCCCCCGGCTGGTCGACCGCCGCCTCGACACCGGCGAGGACGGGCCAGCCCACGTGCAGCAGCCACTGCGGATCCAGCCGTGGCGCGGCCGGTCCGCCGGCCTGGCGCGGTATCTCCCGCAGCACCAGCGACCGGGCCACCAGTACCGGCTGCCCGGCCGGGTCGTGCACGGCCAGCTCGGCGCGGTCGGGCGCGGAGCGGGACAGGCGTACCCGCAGCGACGTCGCCCCGGTGGCGTGCAGGTGCACCCCGGACCAGACGAACGGCAGCCAGACGCCGTCCCGCACGTCGTCGGTCATCCCCAGCACGTGTAACGCCGCGTCCAGCAACGCCGGGTGTACGCCGAACCGGTCGACGTCGGCGCGTACGCCCTCCGGCAGCGTCACCTCCGCGTAGAGGTCGTCACCCGAGCGCCACGCCCGGCGCAGGCCCTGGAACGCCGGCCCGTACCGGTAGCCCAGTTCCGCCAACTCGTCGTACAGGCCGGCCACGTCCAGTGGCGCGGCTCCGGCCGGCGGCCACGCGGTCAGCCCCTCCGCCGCTCCGGCCGCGGCGGTGGTCAGCCGGCCCGAGGCGTTCAACGTCCAGGCCTCGTCGGTCTCGCCGGCCGGACGGGAGTGCACCTCCACCGCCCGCTGCCCGTCCGTCGGCTCGGCGAGGACGACCTGCACCTCCACGGCACCGTCCGCCGGCACCGCCAGCGGGCTGTGCAGGGTCAACTCGTCCAGGTACGGGTGACCGCCGGCCAGCCCGGCGTGCAGCGCCATGTCGACGAGGGCGGTGGCGGGCAGCAGGCACCGGTCGGCGATGGTGTGGTCCGCCAGCCATGGATGGGTGGTCGAGGACAGCCGCCCGGTGAGGACCGTGCGGGCGTCGCCGGCCAGGTCGAGCCGTCCGCCGAGCAGTGGATGGGTACTCGGCCGTAGCCCGAGGTCGGTCGGGCGGGCGGCGGCCCCGCCTCCGGACACCAGCCAGTGCCGGGTGTGCTCGAAGGGATACGTGGGCAGGTCCAGGTGGGTGCCGGTCTCGGCGGGCCGGTCGCCGACGGTGGCGGCGGCCGCGAGGAGGGTGTGCTGGTGGGGCCGCTTCCGATGCAGGGCGGGGACGGCGACGACGTCGCTGAGCGTCTGCTGGTGCAGCGCGGTGAGGGTGGCGTCCGGCCCGAGTTCGACGAAGGCCCGTACGCCGTGCTGGTCGTGCAGCGTGGTGACGCCGTCGGCGTACTGGACGGGGGCGAGGACGTGTTGCACCCAGTAGTCGGGGTTGGTGAGTTGTTCGGTGGTGGCGAGTTGTCCGGTGACGTTGCTGACGATCGGCAGGGTGGGCGCCTGGTAGGTGAGGCCGGCGGCGACGGTGCGGAATTCGGCGGCGATGGTGGCCATGTGGGGAGAGTGGAAGGCGTGACTGACCTGGAGTGCGGTGGCCTTACGCCCCTGTCCCCGCCACTGGGCGGCGAGTTGCTCGCACACCTCCCGGTCGCCGCTGATCACCACACTTTGCGGGGTGTTGACGGCTGCGACGGCGACACCGGCGTGGCCGTTGATCAGTTGCTCGGCCTCGTCGCGGGTGGCCTGGAGGGCGATCATCGCCCCCGGCACGGTGACGCCGTTCATCAGCCGGGCGCGGGTGGTGACCAGGCGGGCGGCGTCGGTGAGCGTCAACACCCCGGCGAGGTGCGCGGCGCTGATCTCGCCGAGGGAGTGCCCGGTCAGGTAGTCGGCGCGTAGGCCGAGTTGGGTGGTGGCCACCCGGTGTAGGGCCACGTGGACGGCGAAGAGTGCCGGTTGGGTGTAGACGGTGGTGTCCAGCAGGGCGGCGAGGTCGGTGCCGGGTTCGGCGAACACCACGTCCTGGAGTCGATGCCCCAGGTGCGGGTTGAGGGCCTCACATGCCTGGTCGAAGGCCCCGCGGTAGACGGGGTTGGTGGCGTACAGGTCGGTGCCCATGCCCGGGTACTGGCTGCCCTGCCCGGTGAAACAGAACGCGGTCTTTCCGGGCTGGCCCACCGTGCTCGTGCTCAGGTGGGCGTGCGGCTCGCCGTTGGCCAGCGCGGTCAGCGCGGCGGTGAAGTCCTCGCTGCTGGCGGCCGTGACCACCGCCCGGTGCGCGAACCGGGTACGCCGGGCCAGGGCCTCCGCGACCGCGGCCGGCGCGACGTCCGGATGCCCGGCCAGCCAGGCCGCCAGGCGGGCGGCGTGGTCGCGGAGCGCGGTCTCGGTCCTGGCCGACAGCAGCCACGACGCCCACCCGTCCCACGGGTCGGCGAGAGCCGGCCCGTCCGCGGTCTCCGCGGCGGGGGCCTCCTCGATGATCACGTGCGCGTTGGTGCCGCTGATGCCGAACGACGACACCCCGGCCCGGCGCGGCTGGTCACCCGGCGCCCAGCCCACCGCCCGGTCGAGCAGCCGGACCTTGCCGCTGTCCCAGTTGACGTGCGGGGTGGGGGCGTCGATGTGCAGGGAGCGGGGCAGCGTGCCGTGCCGCATCGCCTGGACCATTTTGATCACGCCGGCGACGCCGGCGGCGGCCTGGGTGTGGCCGATGTTCGATTTTATCGATCCGAGCCACAGTGGCTGGTCGTCGCGGCGGTGTTGGCCGTAGGTGGCGAGGAGTGCCTGGGCTTCGATGGGGTCGCCGAGGGTGGTGCCGGTGCCGTGCGCCTCGACGGCGTCCACGTCGGCGGGGGTGAGCCGGGCGCTGGCCAGGGCCTGCCGGATGACGCGTTCCTGCGCCGGTCCGTTCGGCGCGGAGAGTTGGCTGCTCGTACCGTCCTGGTTCAGCGCCGACCCGCGGACCACCGCCAGGATCGGGTGGCCGAGCCGGCGAGCCCGGGACAGCCGTTCCACCAGCACCAGGCCGACGCCCTCGCCCCACCCGGTGCCGTCGGCGCCCGCCGCGAACGGCTTGCACCGCCCGTCGGCGGCCAGCCCTCGCTGCCGGGCGAACTCGACGAAGTTGTCCGGTGTGGTCATCACCGCCACGCCGCCCGCCAGGGCCAGGTCGCACTCCCCGTTCCGGATGGCCTGGCAGGCCAGGTGCAGCGCCACCAGTGATGAGGAGCAGGCGGTGTCCACCGTGACCGCCGGCCCCTCCAACCCCAGCACGTACGCCACCCGCCCGGACACCACGCTGGAGGTGTTACCGGTGAGCAGGTAGCCCTCGATCCCCTCCGGCGCCTGGTGCCGCTCGTGCAGCCGGGGCCCGTAGTCCTGGGCGACGACCCCGGTGAAGACGCCGGTGGTGCTGCCGCGCAGCGTGGTCGGGTCGAGGCCGGCCTGCTCGATGGTCTCCCAGGCGGTCTCCAGCAGCAGCCGCTGCTGCGGATCGGTGGCCAGCGCCTCTCTCGGGCTGATCGCGAAGAACCCGGGGTCGAAGTCACCCGCGTCGTAGAGGAATCCGCCCTCCCGGGTGTACGTGGTGCCCGGCGTGTCCGGGTCCGGGTCGTAGAGGGTGGCCAGGTCCCAGCCGCGGTCGGTGGGGAACTCACCGATCGCGTCGGTGCCGGAGGCCAGCAGCTGCCACAGCTCCTCCGGCGAGGTGACCCCGCCCGGATAGCGGCAGGCCATCCCGATGATCGCGATCGGCTCCCGGGCGCGTTCCTCGACCTCCTGCAGGCGCTGGCGGGTCTGGTACAGGTCCGCCGTGGCCCGCTTGAGGTACGCGACCAGCTTCTCCTCATTCGCCATCCGTGGCCACCTCACCGGTGAGATCGAGCTGCGTGAGTTCAACGTCCAGGTCCTGGTCGAGCAGGTGGAAGAGCTCCTCCGGCGTCGCCGCGAGGATGTCGCCGGCGAGCGCCGGCCCCGGCTCCACGCCGGTGAGCTGGTGCAGGAGTCCTTGGAGGCGGGTGACCAGCGCGTCCCGCCCCTCCGAGGTGTCGCCGTTCAGGGCCCGTACCGCCGTCTCCAGCCGGTCCAGTTCGGCCAGTGCCAGCTCCGCCGGGTCGGGCTGCCGCGGCATCAGCTGGTCCCGCAGGTACGCGGCCAGCGCGACCGGGGTCGGGTGGTCGAAGACGACGGTGGCGGGCAGCGGCAGACCGGTGAGGCGGCTGAGCTGGTTGCGGAACTCCAACGCGGTCAGCGAGTTGAGACCCAGTTCGAGGAAGCCGCGGTTCTCCCCGATCCGCGAGGTGTCGGCATGCCCGAGCGCCTTCGCCAGCTGCGCGCGGATCAGCTCCGTCAGCGTGCGCTGCTGCCCGGCGCCGTCCTGGTCGCGCAACAGGGGGACCCACTGGGTGGCCGTGGCCGCGTTCGTTCTGGTGGTTTGGGTGAGGTGGGTGGGGAGTTTGGTGGGGTTGAGGTGGGCGGTGATGGGGGTGGGGTTGGTGGTGGTGAGGGCGGTGTTGAGGAGGGTGAGGGCGTGGGGGGTGGTGAGGGGGGT
>NZ_JBIWJO010000001.1:947985-1060197 GCF_044765245.1 Micromonospora sp. NPDC093277 | reverse complement strand
CGGGGGGGGGGGGGGGGGGGGGGGCCGCCCGCGCCCCACCCCCCCCCCCCCCCCCCCCCCCCCCCCCCCCCCCCCCCCCCCCCCCCCGACAGCAACAAACCACCCCGAGCCCCCCGAGCAACCAACCCCCGAGAGCAACCAGCCCCGACAGCGACCACCCACCCAGAGCAACCACCCACCCCGAGCAACCGACCCCCGAGAGCAACCAGCCCAGCCAGAGCAACCAGCCCCCAACAGCAACCAGCCCCCGAGCGCAACCAGCCCCCGAGCGCAACCAGCCCACCCAGAGCGGCCTGCCCCTCCCGGCCCCCCGGAAACGCTGGCGGACGCGTCGAGGCTGCTTCGAGGACCGGTTGCTTCAGTCGATCGGCCGGGGCGACCACGAACAGCGTTCATCGAAGACTGCGGAGGTCGGGAGTGACCGGGGAACGGACCAGGAAAACAAAGAACGTGGCCGCCCGAGTCGGCGGCTGGAGCGCTCGTCACCGCTGGTGGGCGATCCTGATCTGGCTGGGGTTCGTGGTGGTCGCCACCGTCGTCGGCAACGCGGTGGGCACCACCCCGATGAAGAGCTACGAGGGCCAGAACGGCGACTCGCGCCGGGCCCAGCAGATCATCGACGAGGCCGGTTTCCCCGACGTGGCCGGCGAGATGGTGCTGGTCCAGTCCCGCGACGGGCGGATCACGGTGGACAGCCCCGAGTTCCGCCAGGCGGTGCAGGACGTCCGCAGCGCGGTCGAGGCGACCGGCCAGGTGGAGCACCTGCGCACCCCATACGACCCGGCCCGGCCGGCACCACGGACCAGCGACGGCACGACCGCTTTGGTGCTGTTCGACATGGCCGGCGCCGGCGACAGCGCGGACGAACGGGTTCAGCCGGTCCTCGACGCGGTGGCCGGCGTACAGGCCCGACACCCCGACCTGCGGGTGGAGCAGGCGGGCGCGGCGAGCCTGCAGCGGCTGGCCGGCGTGGCGGTCAACGAGGACTTCCAGCGGGCCGAGGCGCTGTCGCTGCCGATCACCGCGATCATCCTGCTGATCGCCTTCGGCACCCTGCTGCCCACGCTCATCCCGCTCGGGGTGTCGATGACCGCGTTCTTCGCCGCCACCGGTCTGCTGGCACTGGCCAGCAAGGCGCTGCACGTGGCCGACACCACCACCAACCTGATGCTGCTGATCGGGCTGGCGGTGGGCGTGGACTACTCACTGTTCTACGTGCGGCGTGAACGCGAGGAGCGGGCGAAGGGCCGGTCCAAGCAGCGTGCCCTGGAAATCGCGGCGGCCACCTCCGGTCGCGCCGTGCTGATCTCCGGGGTCACCGTGATCGTGGCGATGGCCGGCATGTTCCTCACCGACCACGGTGTGTTCATGGGCTTCGCCCAGGGGACCATCCTGGTCGTCCTGACCGCGATGGTGGCCTCGGTGACGGTGCTCCCGGCGACGCTGGCGGTCTTCGGCGACGCCGTCGACGCCCGGGTGATCCACGGAATCGTGCGGCTGGTCACCCGGGGCCGGGTCACCTGGCCACGGCGACTGGGCGGTCGGGCCGGCGGCGGTCGGGTGTGGAACGCCGTCCTGACCGGCGTGCTGCGCCGTCCGTGGATTTCGACGGTGCTGACCGTGGGCGTGCTCGCCGCGCTGGCGGTGCCCGCCCTCGGCATGCGGCTCGGCCAGCCCGGCATCGACGACCTGCAGGGCGATTACCCGATCGCGGCCACGTTCAAGGCGATCGACAGGGCCTTCCCGGGAGGCAACGAACCGGCCACCGTGGCGGTCAAGGCGCCGGACGTGTCCAGCCCCGCGACGCGGGAGGCGATCGAACGGCTCAAGGATCGGGCGCTGGCCACCGGCGTGGCGCACGAACCGGTGAGCGTCCAGGTGAATCCGGCGGGGACGGTGGCCACGGTCTCGCTCAGCATCGGCTACGGCGAGCAGGGCCGGAAGGCGGTCGAAGCGCTGCGGGAGACGATCGTGCCCGAGACCGTGGGCGCGCTGCCGGACACCCAGGCGTACGTCACCGGCACCGTGGCCGCCACGGCCGACTTCAACCAGCAGATGTCCCGTACCGCGCCGTTGGTCCTCGCGTTCGTGCTGGTGCTGGCGTTCGTCCTGCTGCTGAGCAGCTTCCGATCGATCATGGTGGCGATCCAGGCGATCCTGCTCAACCTGCTCTCGGTGGCCGCCGCGTACGGGGTGCTGGTGCTGGTGTTCCAGGACGGGCACGGCGCGGACCTCCTCGGCTTCACGCCGGGCGCGATCGTCAACTGGCTGCCGCTGTTCCTCTGCGTCATCCTGTTCGGACTGTCGATGGACTACCAGGTCTTCATCCTCAGCCGGATCCGCGAGGCGTACGACGGCGGGATGTCCACGGAGCGGGCGGTCACCCACGGCATCAAGTCTTCCGCGGGGGTGGTCACCAACGCGGCGCTGATCATGGTGGCGGTCTTCGCGGTGTTCGGGACCATGTCGCTGCTCAGCTTCAAGCAGATGGGGGTGGGGCTGGCGGTGGCCATCCTGATCGACGCCACCGTCGTGCGCGCCGTCCTGCTGCCGGCCACCATGAAGCTCCTCGGCGAGCGGGCCTGGTACCTGCCGAGCTGGCTGAACTGGCTGCCCAGCCTCTCGCACGACGAGCGGCCGGAGGAACCGGAGGAGGCGGAACAGCCGGCGGCCACGCGCGAGCCGGTCCCGGTGAGTTAGGAGTGTGCCGGGTCCGCGCCGCGCAGCAAGCGGTGCGGACCCGCTGGCACAGATCGTGTACTTCTGGTGGGCGATACTGGGTTTGAACCAGTGACCTCTTCCGTGTCAAGGAAGCGCGCTCCCACTGCGCCAATCGCCCGAACGCCCGCCGGGTCGGAACACCGGCGGCGGTCGGCCCCACGAGGGGCGGATCGCGAGCGGACGACGGGATTCGAACCCGCGACCCTCACCTTGGCAAGGTGATGCGCTACCAGCTGCGCTACGTCCGCGTGCCGCCAGCCTCCGCTGGCGACGGGTAGAACTGTACCCGATGGCAAGATCGCCGTGCGGGAGACCCCCACGCGCGGGGCACCACCCACCACCGCAGTGTGATTGCGCTGGTCGCCGACGGGGTACTGACTGCTCTCGACAGCACAACCCGTCCCCCGAAGGAGGCTGTCGTGGGAATCGGAACCAGTATCTTCCTGATCGCGGTCGGTGCGATCCTCACCTTCGCGCTGGACGTCCACGTCGGCGGGGTCAGCCTGGATGTCGTCGGCTGGATCCTGATGGCGGCCGGCGTGCTCGGCCTGATCATGACCACGCTGGTCTGGGGCCGCCGCCGCGACGTGGTCACCACGGCCGAGCCGGCGGAGTACCGGCGGGTCGAGGAACGGCGGGACGTGACGCCGCCGCTGTGACGCACCAGGCACCCGTGGTCGGCGGAGCCGACCGGTCACGGGCAGGACGGGCCCGGGGCGCCGGCCACGGCCGGCGCCCCGTTCGGGTGCCGGGTCAGCCGCGCATCAACTCGTTGAGCGTGCCGTAGTCAAGGGCGTCGGCCAGGGCGTCGTACGTCCCGGTGGCGAACGCCTCCACGGCGGCCCGGTGGGCTACCGCGTACGCGGCCTCGGCAACCGAGGAACCGAGGCTGACCCGGGCCACCCCGATCTTCGCCAGCTCGGCCACGGCCGGGGCACCCGGACCGGCCAGGACGTTCAGCGGCGCCGGAATCGCCTCGACCAGGGCGGCGAGCGTGCCGAGGTCGACCGTGCCGGGCACGAACACCCCGTCGGCGCCGGCCGCCAGGTACGCCCGGGCCCGCGCCACCGTCTCCGCGACGCCCCCGGCGCCGCGCAGGAACGTGTCGACGCGCGCGTTGACGAAGAGCGGGACCGCAGCTCGGTCCGCGGCGGACCGGACGGCCGCCAGGCGGTCACACTGATCGTCGACCTCCCGCAGCGGGATGGCCCCGTCGTGCCGGGCATCCTCGACGTTGACGCCGACGGCACCGGCCGCGACCACCGCCGCCACGCTCTCGGCGACCTCGTCGGCGGTGTCGCCGTACCCGGACTCGATGTCGGCGGTGACCGGCAGCGACGGGGCCGCCGCGACGACCCGGCGAACCAGGTCTACGGCGGTGTCGCGGCCGAGGGCATCGCCGTCGGGGGTGCCGAGACTCCAGGCAACGCCGGCGCTGGTGGTGGCGATCGCACGGGCGCCGACTGCGGCAACGATCCGGGCGCTCGCGGCGTCCCAGGCGTTGACCAGAACCAGCGGTTCGCCGGGGATGTGCAGGGAACGGAAACGCAGGGCAAGGTTGCGGTGATCGTTCACCCGGCCAGTCTGGGTCCACGCCGCCGATCGCCGTAATGTTTCAGTCCCAGCTGAAACGAAGGAGGCGGCGTGGTCGCGATCGGCCTGTCGGCGGGTGCCGTGGCACGGGTCCGGTTCGCGCTGTCCTGCCTCTGGGAAACGGTCGCCAGCGTGCGGGTGCTCCGCGACCCCGGCCAGCACGCGATCCACCTGCCGTGGGTGAACCGGGTCCGGCCGCGCCTGGCCGAGGCGAACCTGATCGGCCCGGACCACGGCCTGCTCTGGCAGCTCGTCCCGCCCGCACCCGGGTACCTGGCCGACTTCCTCACCCCGCCACCCGCCGGGCTGGCCCCCGACCTGGGGCAGGAACTCGCCGTCCTGCGCGCAACCCCGCCCGGGACCGTCCGCGCCCACCTGGACCTCTACCCCGGGCCTCGACCACCGGCTCTGGCCGCCCTCTACGCCGACCCCGAGGACGGGCTGCACCGCCTCGCCGGGGAGATCGAGGCGTACTGGCGGTTGGCCCTCGCCGGCGACTGGCCCCGGATCCGGGCCCTGCTGGACGCGGAGGTGTTCCGGCGGGCCCGCCGGCTGGCCGAGGACGGCGCGGCCGGGCTCCTCAACGACCTGCACGAGCGGGTCCGCTGGGAGGGCGACGCCCTGCTGATCAGCCAGCGGCACTGCACGGCTGCGGACGTGCCCGACGGCAGCGGGTTGGTGCTGGTGCCATCGGTCTTCGTCTGGCCGTCCGTGCTCAGCATCGCCGCCGGGGAGGTGCCGCAACTGGCGTACCCGGCCTGGGGGCTCGGCGCGCTGTGGGCCTGCCCGCCGACCGCGCCGGACGCGCTGGGCGCCGTACTCGGTCGGGGCCGGGCGCGACTGCTCGCGGCGTTGGACGCGCCCCGGTCGACCACCGAGTTGGCCCGCCGGACGGGCCTCTCTCCGGCGGGCGTGTCGCAGCATCTCACCGCGCTGCGCGCGGCTGGCCTGGTGGTGACGCACCGGCACGGCCGGTCGCTGCTGAGCAGCCGGACGGCGGTCGCGGAGGCGTTGTTGACCGCGTCGGCGTGAGTGGTGGCCGACTGGCCCTGCAGAAGCCCGCCGACGGGTCCGGGAGAAACAGAAAGGCTCGTCACCGCTGTCCGGTGACGAGCCTTTTGCTCATCCAACTGGTGGGCGATACTGGGTTTGAACCAGTGACCTCTTCCGTGTCAAGGAAGCGCGCTCCCACTGCGCCAATCGCCCTCGTCTACTGCCGAGGTGGAGACGGGATTTGAACCCGTGTACACGGCTTTGCAGGCCGTTGCCTCGCCTCTCGGCCACTCCACCGAGGTTGCCC
Source organism: Micromonospora sp. NPDC093277 (assembly GCF_044765245.1). Lineage (NCBI taxonomy): Bacteria > Bacillati > Actinomycetota > Actinomycetes > Micromonosporales > Micromonosporaceae > Micromonospora > Micromonospora sp. NPDC093277. Next base: position 1,054,583 of record NZ_JBIWJO010000001.1, on the reverse strand, counting down.
CCGACACTCTCGGCGGTGGCATCTCCGAGCGGACGACGGGATTCGAACCCGCGACCCTCACCTTGGCAAGGTGATGCGCTACCAGCTGCGCTACGTCCGCGTGCCCCCGGTGTTTCCCGGTGACGGATGTGAACTTTAGCCGAGCCCGGGAACGGTTGCCAAATCGGGGTGCCCTTTCGGCGCGTCCGGGCGGTGACGTCCAGCTTCCCGTAGAGCTTCCTAGGAACCTGGGCGGAATGAACCCCGGGCCGGGCAGGGGGCGGGGAACGCGCACCCGACACGCCGGCGCGGGAAGTGTCCGGGTTCCGACTGACACCCGCCGGACCGGCCGCAGCGGTAACTCCCCGTGGTCACATCGATGGGATACGGTGACGGGCGTGACGAGACGCGCCGCCGAAATCCGCCTGGATGCCCTGCTTCGCACAGCCTGTGACGTGATCGCGGAACGTGGACTCGCCAACACCCGCACCGCCGACGTGGCGGAGGCCGCCGGAGTCAGCCAGGCCCTGGTCTTCTACCACTTCGCCACCAGGGACCGGCTGCTCGCGCGGGCGTTCGCGTACGCCGTCGAACAGGACCTGACCCGGCTCGACACGGTGGTCCGCTCCTCCGCCCCGCCGCTGGCGAAGCTGCGCCGGATGCTGCGCCTCTACGCGCCGACCGGCCGGTCGACCTCGTGGTCCATGTGGATCGACGGCTGGGCGGAGTCGCTGCGTACCCCCGAGCTGGAAAGGCTCTCCCGCCGGCTCGACCTGCGGTGGCGGCAGGATCTCGCCAAGGTGATCTCCGACGGGGTGGCCGACGGCACCTTCGACTGCCCGGATCCGGCGGGCGCGGCATGGCGGATCAACGCGGTGATGGACGGCCTGGCGGTGCAGCTCGCGGTGCACGAGCGGGTGATCACCCGACGGCAGATCGCCGAGTGGATCCGCCTCGTCGCCGCGCGCGAGCTGGGGCTGGAGCCGGCCCAGCTCGACTGATCCCGCGCCCGCAGCCGCCCCCAGCTCCTGAACCCGCGCCGCAGCCGCCATCCCGGTTCCGGGACCACCCACGCCAAGCCCGCCCGGCCCGCCGCGTACACCGGCCCCGGGCCGTACGACAGAATCACCCGGTGTCCGACCTGTCCGCGGCCTTCGTCCGGCTGCACGCCCGACTCGCCCCGGTCGCCTTCGTCCCCGAGGTGCGGTTGCACCAGGCCGACGAGCCGATCGGCCTGTGGGAGCTGACCGAGGGCGAGTTCCGCAGCGCCCAACCACCGCCGTTCTGGGCCTTCGCCTGGGCCGGCGGGCAGGCGCTCGCCCGCTACGTCACCGACCACCCCGAGCTGGTCGCCGGACGGCGGGTGCTCGACCTCGCCTCCGGCTCCGGCCTGGTCGCCATCGCCGCCGCCCGCGCCGGCGCTGCCGCCGTCCGGGCCGTCGAGGTGGACGAGCGGGCGGTCGCGGCCGTCGCACTCAACGCCGAAGCCAACGGGGTACGCGTCGACGCCGAACTCGGCGACATCCTCGACGGCGACGCCGGGGACGCCGGGGTGGTGCTGGCCGGCGACGTGTTCTACAGCGAGGCGATGGGCCGCCGGATGCTGCGCTTCCTGCTCCGGGCCGCCCGGTCCGGGGCCCGGGTGCTGGTCGGCGACCCCGGCCGGGCGTTCCTGCCCCGCGAGCGGTTCCACGAGCTGGCCAGGTACGACGTGCCGGTGCCGGAGGCGCTGGAGAGCGTACGGGTGAAGCACACCACCGTGTGGGAGCTGGACCCGGCTCCGCCGGGAGCCGCCCGCTAGCGTGACGCCGTGCTGTTCCGGGGCTGGGAGGAGTCCGTCGACCGTCCGTGGCCCGACGTGGCGACCGTGGTCGACCACGTCGGCGTGCCACACCTGGTGGTGACCCGGCACGAGCTGGTCCGGAGGCTGCTCACCGACCCCGAGACGTTCCGGCCGGACAACGCCCTCGACGCGGTGACCCCGATCCCGGTGGCCGCCCTGCGGGTCCTCGCCGGTCACCGGTTCCGGCTTCCCTCGACGCTGGCCAACAACTCGGCCGCCAGCCACCCCGAGATCCGCGGCATCGTCGCCGACGCGCTGCACCCCGACCGGGTGGCCGCGCAGCAGCCCTGGCTGGCCGACCTGGTCCGGCGCCGGGTGGCCCGGCTCGCCGCCGCCCTCGACGCCGGCGCACCCGTCGACCTGTACGCCGAACTCGCCGCCGACCTGCCGCTGCTGGTGCTGGCCCGGCTGGTCGAGCTGCCGGACGCCCCGGTCGGCACGGTCAAGGACTTCGCCCGGGCCGCCCTGGAACTCTTCTGGGCACCACTCGACGAGAATCGGCAGCTCGCCCTCGCCGCCGAGGTAGGCCGGTTCCACACCGTGCTGCGCGCGTTCGCCGAGACCGGCGGCGGGCTGGCCGCCCGGCTGCGGGACGCCGGGCACTCCTCCGACGTGGTCGTCGGCGCGCTGTTCTTCCTGCTGGTCGCCGGCCAGGAGACCACCTCGCAGTTCCTCACCCTGCTGCTGCACCGACTCACCGGCGAACCGGCGGTACGGGCCGGGCTCCGCTGCGGCGAGATCCGGGTCGCCGACGTGGTCGAGGAGGGGCTGCGGCTGGAGCCGCCGATCGTCACCTGGCGGCGGGTGGCCGCGGTGGACACCACGCTGGGCGGCACCGCCGTCCCGGCCGGCACCAGCATCGTGGCCTGGCTGGCCCGGGCCGGCCGGGACGCGGAGGTGTTCGCCGCGCCCGACGAGTTCCGGCCCGGGCAGCGCGGCTCCCGGCGGCACCTGGCCTTCGGGGCCGGGCCGCACCGGTGCGTGGGCGCGCAACTGGCCCGGATGGAGGCGGCCGTGGTGGTCGCCGAGGCGGCGCCGCTGCTCGACGGGGTGACCGTGGTCCGGCCGCCGTGGTGCCCGGACAACCTCACGTTCCGGATGCCCGACGCGTTCGTGGTGCGCCGGGCCTGATCCGGGCCGGCCCGCGCCCCGTCAGCGGCACCACCCGGCCGGCACGTCGCCCGGCGGCCGATCGATCTGCCGGACCTCGGCGGCGGCCTGATGTCGTATCCGATTCAGCTCGAAAGGACGCTCAGGGTGACCCGCCGGCGGCGGCGAAGGGGGCACAGCCCCGCGCGGACCTGACGAAAGTCAGGGTGAGCTGACGCCGATCGGCAGCGGTGCGGCCACCCGCCCGCTGCCTAGCGTCGAAGCATGATCACACTACGTACGTTGACGAAGCGGTTCGGGACGGCGACCGCGGTCGACGACCTGACCGTCGACATCGGACCGGGGCAGGTGACCGGCTTCCTCGGCCCCAACGGCGCGGGCAAGTCCACCACCATGCGGATGGTGCTCGGGTTGGACCGGCCCACCGCCGGGCAGGCCCTGGTCAACGGCCGCGCATACCGGGAACTGCGGCATCCGCTGCACGAGGTGGGCGCGCTGCTGGACGCCACCGGCATCCACCCGAGCCGCTCCGGCCGGTCCCACCTGCGGGCGATGGCTCGCAGCAACGGCATTCCCGCCCGCCGGGTCGCCGAGGTGCTCGACCTGGTCGGCCTGGACGGGCGCGCCGCCGACAAGCCCGGCCGGACCCTGTCGCTGGGCATGGGACAGCGGCTCGGCATCGCCGGAGCGCTGCTCGGCGACCCGCCGGTGCTGCTGCTCGACGAACCGGTCAACGGCCTCGACCCGGACGGCGTGCGCTGGGTCCGCCGGTTCACCCGGGCCCTCGCCGACGAGGGGCGGACCGTCCTGCTCTCCAGCCACCTGATGAGCGAGATGCAGCAGACCGCCGACCGGGTCATCGTGCTCGGCCGGGGCCGGCTGATCGCCGACGCGCCGCTGGCCGAGCTGATCGCCGCCGGCCCGGCCGCGTCGGTTCGGGTACGCGGCCCCGAGCCGGCCGGTCTCGCGGCGCTGGGCGCGCGGCTGACCGCTGAGGGAGCGACGGTGACCGGATACGACGCGGACGGGCTGACCGTCACCGGCGCCTCCGCCGCCCGGGTCGGTGACCTGGCGTACGAGCTGCGGGTGCGGGTGCACGAGCTGGCCCCGGTGGCCGCCTCGCTGGAGGAGGCGTTCCTGGAACTCACCGCCGGCAGCGTCGAGTACGCGGCCGGCCCGACCGGAAGCGAGCCCCGATGACCGCCCTGCCCACCGCCCAGCCGGCATCCCGGCCGGCATCCCGGCCCGCACCGACCACCGGCCCGTTCACCGGGGCGATCGCCGCCGAGTGGACCAAGTTGTGGTCGGTCCGGTCCACTTGGTGGGCGGTGCTGGCCGCGGCGCTCACCATGGCTGCCACCACCGCCCAACTCGCCATCTACGCCGTCAACGCGAACACCGACGACGATCCCACGGCCGGCCCGGGCGTCGTGCCGGTCGGCGAGATCGTGACCGGCTCGCTGGCACTCACCCAGTACGTCGTCCTCGCCCTCGGCCTCTTCGCGATCACCAGCGAGTACGCCACCGGCACCGTCCGCACCACGCTGTGCTGCACCCCGTCGCGCAGCCGGGTACTGCTGGCCAAGGCGGTCGTGGTCGGCGTGGTGGTGTTCCTGATCGGGCTGCTGCTCGGCGGCATCGGCGCGGCGGTCGCCCGGCCGGTGCTGGGCGAGTGGGGCAGCGCCCCGCTGGGCGGGACGGTACGCGACGTGGTCGCCTCGGCCGCGTACCTGGCGCTGGTCGGGGTGCTGGCGTTGGGCCTGGCGGCGGCGCTGCGCGGCGCGGTGCTCACCCTCACCGTGCTCCTCGCCCTGCTGATGATCGTGCCGTTGTCGCTGCAGGAACCAGGGATCACCGTGCTCACCCGGATCGCCGACGCGTTCCCCGGGGTGGCCGGCAACCACTTTCTCGCCGCGGACAGCGAACCGTACCCGGCGGTGGTGGGCCTGCTGCTGCTCGCCGGCTGGGCGGCCGCCGCGCTGGCCCTCGGCAGGTGGGCGCTGGCCCGGCGCGACGCGTGAGCGAGCGGGGTGGGGCTGGTCAGCCGGTCGGCGGGACCAGCCCCGCCTCGTACGCGAGGATCGCCGCCTGCACCCGGTTACGCACGTCCAGCCGGGTAAAGATACTGGTCAGGTAGCTCTTCACGGTGCCCTCGACGAGATGCAGCCGGCGGGCGATGTCGGCGTTGGACAGTCCCGCCCCGACCAGCGCCAGCACCTCCCGCTCCCGGTCGGTCAGCCCGGCCAGCCGGTCCCGGGCGTACGGGGTCCGGGCCATCCGCCCGCCGCTCAGCTCGATCACCCGGCGCGCCACCCGGGGCGACAGGTACGCTCCACCGTCGGCGACCGCACGGATCCCGGCGAGCAGTTCCCGGGGATCGCCCGACTTGAGCAGGAAGCCACTGACCCCGTGGCCGAGTGCCCGGGCGATCAGGTCGTCCTCGCCGAAGGTGGTGAGCATGACCGTGGCGGTCTCGGGGACCAGCCGGCGGATCTCCGCCGCCGCGCCGAGCCCGTCCCACCGGGGCATCCGGATGTCCAGCAACGCCACCCGGGGCCGGTGGGCGCGGACCAGTTCGACAGCGACGCGACCGTCCCCGGCCTCGCCGACCACCTCGATCCCCGGGTCGGCCGCCAGGATCGCCCGTACCCCGGCGCGGACCATCGCCTCGTCGTCGGCGAGCACCACCCGCAGGGGGCCTTCGGGGTCGTCGGTCACGACGCGATCCGCTCCTTGCTGACCAGCCGGCCGTCGGAGAAGCAGAGCCGCCAGGCCGGCTCCGCGAAGGGAAAGTTGCCGTCGGTGTAGTACTCGCAGCCCGCCGGGGTGTCCGCGGTCGGCGGGTCCGCCTGCCGTTCGGGCAGCCCGAGGCGGTCCCGGGTGTCGCCGAGGCGCAGCCGCTCGTACCCGGTCCGGTCGAGCACCGCGCCCGCGGTGGCCAGCGGGTAGTAGACCAGGGCGAGCACCAGGCCGAGGACGGCCGGGGTGCCGAACGCCACCAGCACGCTGCGCCGGGCCTGCCGTCGGGCGTCCCGCAGCCGCCGCTCCGCCTCGCCGGTCCGCGGCACCGAGCCGGCCGTCGCCGGCTCCGCCGTGCCGCGCGGCGCCTCGCCGGGAACGGTCCGACCGTCACCGGTCACCGGCAGGCGCGCGGAGACCGCGAAGCCGCCGGCCCGGGGGCCCGCGTCGAGCACGCCGCCGGCGAGGCGGGCCCGCTCTCGTAGGGCGAGCAGCCCGGAGCCGCGCGAGGCCGGTCCCGGCAGTGGACCGGCCGGGGCGGGACCGTTCACCACACTGACCGCCACCTCGCTGGCGGCGTGGTCGACGGTGACGGTCACCGGGGCGTCGGGGGCGTACCGGGCGGCGTTGGTCAGCGCCTCCCGGACCACCCGGTGCACCGTGTGCGCGGTGAGCGGAGGCAGCTCGGCCTCGGTCGATCCGCCGCGCAGCTCGACCGCCATCCCGGCGTCCCGGGCCTCGCAGACCAGCTCGGCCACCGTCTCGTCGGCGGGCCGCAGGGAGCCGGGCTGCTCCTCGCGGAGCACACCGATGACGTCGTGCAGCCGGTCGGTGGCGGCGGCCACGCTGGCCCGCAGCTCGCCGGCGGCCGCCCGGTGGGCGGGAGCCAGGTCGGCGGCCAGTTCCAGGGCGGCGGCACGCAACGCGATCAGGCTCAGGTCGTGGCCCAGCGAGTCGTGCATCTCCTGGGCGATCCGGGCCCGCTCGCGCAGCCGTACCTGGTCCACCGCCGCCTGCCGCTCCCGCTCCTCCGCCGCGGCGTGCCGCCGCCCGGCCTCGGCGAGCGCTCGCTGCTGCCGCCGGAGCCGGCCGAGCAGCCAGGGGAACACCCCGGCGAAAAGCAGCACCGAGGCGAGCAGGAACCAGGTCGCCGGGCCGGTGCCGAGCAGGCCGAGGTTGAGCGCGGTCCCGCCGACCGCGATCACGCCGAAGAGCACCGCCACCCGGCCGGCGCCGGCGCTGCGCCGGCCGGCGAGGTAGCTGAACACCGGGATGGCGAAGACGAAGTTGCCGTCGACCAGCGAGCCGAGCACCACCGCCGCCAGCGCCGCGAGCGGTAGCCGGCGACCGACCGCCACCGCGAGGGCGAGCAGCGCCAGCGACCCGACCAGCTGCGGCACCTCATGCCTCGGCCAGGGCGGGGTGAGCCCGGCGTACGCCACCGGCGCGGAGACGGCGGCCCAGAGCAGCAGGTCGCCGAGCCATCGCCGGCCCGTCGGCGGGCCGTCCGGGTCGTCGGATTCCACGGCGGTCACGCTACCGACGGCGGTCCGGGCCGGGACACCGACGAAAGTCAGGTGTTCAGCTGGCGTCCTCAGCCCAGGCCCGCCAGTCGTCGAGCACGCCGTAGAGGGCAGGGGTGAGCCAACCCGGCGCGGAGCGGCGGAACACCCCCGGGTCCATCGCACCCGCGCCCATCGGCACGGCGCCGAGCAGGCTGGGCGCCAGCTCGGTCAGGTTGGCCCAGTGCACCAGCTCAGGCTCGGCCGGCCAGGCGCCGATCACCACGCCGGCCGGGATCGCCCGGCGTTCCAGCGCCTCCAGGGTGAGCGCGGTGTGGTTGAGCGTGCCGAGCCCGGCGCGGGCCACCACCACAGCCGGCGCGCCCAGCGACACCGCCAGGTCGGCCACCGTCCAGGGCTCGCCCGACGGCCGCAGCCCCATCGGTACGAGCAGCCCGCCGGCCCCCTCGACGAGCACCAGATCGTGCTTGTCGTTCTCCTCGCGGATCGCGTCCACCGCCGCGTAGAGCTCCAGCGGCGGAAGCTCCGCGACCCGGGCCGCGGCGAGCGGGGCGAGCGGGTCCGGGTAGGCGGCCAGGGTCCGGCCGGTCAGCGGGGCGGCCAGCCGGGTGACCGAGTCGACGTCGCCCGGCTCGCCGGTGGCCGTACCGGTCTGGCCGGGTTTGACCACCGCGACCCGCAGCCCGGCGGCCTGCGCGGCAGCGGTGATCGCCGCCGTCACGACGGTCTTGCCCACCTCGGTGTCCGTGCCCGTCACCAGCACCGGCCCGGTCCAGCCAGTAGTCATGAGCCTTCCTTCGGGGCGCAGTCCACGATGACGTCCAGTGCTCGGACGAAGTCCGCCCGGGCCAGCCCGGCGTTGATGGTCAACCGGAGCCGGGACCGGCTGTCCGGGGTGGACGGCGGCCGGAAGCAGCCCACCGCCACGCCCCGCTCCCGGCACTCGGCCGCCCACGCGGTCGCCGCCTCCGGGCTGGGCGCGGTCACCGACACCACCGCCGCGTCTGGGGCGGAGACGTCCAGCCCGGCCGCGCCCAGCCGGCGGACCGCGAGCGCGGCCCGTTCGGCGAGTTCGGCGCGCAACCCGTCGCCGGATCGGGCCAGCTGGACCGCCGCCACCACGCCGGCGGCCACCGCCGGCGGCAGTGCGGTGTCGAAGATGAACGTGCGGCCGGTCTCCACCAGGTGCCGGACGAACTCCGCCGGCCCGGCCACCACCCCACCGGCCCCGCCGAGCGCCTTGGAGAGCGTGGCGGTCACCACCACGTCCGGCGCGCCGGCCAGGCCCGCCTCGGCCACGCCGCCCGCCCCGCCTGGGCCGGTGACGCCGAGCGCGTGCGCATCGTCGACCAGCAGCAGCGCGCCGTGCCGGCGGGCCACGGCGTGCAGCGCGGCCAGCGGGGCGAGGTCGCCGTCGACGGAGAAGACCGACTCGGTGACCACCACCGCGGGACGGCCCGGGGCCGCGGCGAGCGCGGCGGCCACCGCGTCCACGTCGGCGTGCGCGGTCACCACGGTCTCCGCGCCGGAGATCCGGCAGCCATCGATCAGCGAGGCGTGGTTATGGGCGTCGGAGACGAGCAGCGTACGCGGCCGCACCAGGCCCCGGACGGCGGCGAGGTTGGCCAGGTAGCCGGAGGAGAAGACCAACGCCCGGTCGGTGCCGAGCCACCCCGCGAGGGCGTCCTCCAGCGCGTGGTGAACGTCGGTCGAGCCGCGTACCAGCCGTGACCCGGTGGCGCCCAGCCCGTACGCGGACAGCGCCCGCGCCGCCGCGGCGGTGACCTCGGGGTGGGCGGCCAGGCCGAGATAGTCGTTGCCGGCGAGGTCGACCACGGCGTCGGCGGCGGCACGCGGGTGCAGCCGGCGGGTGAGCCCCGCCCTGGCCCGCAGCTCGGCGCGGCGGTCCAGGGCCGCCAGCCAGTCCGCCACCGTCACTACTCCCCTGCCGTCGACCGCCTCGCGGGGCGAAGTTACCACCCACCCGCCGGACCTCGGCGGATCCACTCCCGGCTTGACCTCAACCTCGCTTCAGCTCGAAGGCTGGGCCGATGGGAAACCCGACGCGCCTGGCGGCCGCGCTGCTGCGCCGCTGCCTCGCCCTCGCTCTGATGCTGGCCGCCGCCGACCCGGCCCTGCCGGCGCCGACCCGGGCGCTGCTCGCCGATGACCTGGCCAACCCCGACGCGGAGCCGATTTCTCGCCGCCGGGCCGCCTTGTAGGGTACGAGCCATGCCAGAGATCCTCGACCAGGCCCGGACCCAGGTGCTGGAGAACGGCGTCGGCCTCGACGAGGCCGGTGTCCTCGCCGTGCTCAACCTGCCCGACGAGCACCTGCCCGCCGCCCTCCAGCTCGCCCACGAGGTGCGGATGCGCTGGTGCGGCCCCGAGGTCGAGGTCGAGGGGATCGTCTCGCTGAAGACCGGCGGCTGCCCGGAGGACTGCCACTTCTGCTCGCAGTCCGGTCTGTTCACCTCGCCGGTCCGCTCGGTCTGGCTGGACATCCCGGCGCTGGTCGAGGCGGCGAGGCAGACCGCGGCCACCGGGGCCACCGAGTTCTGCATCGTGGCCGCCGTACGCGGCCCGGACGCCCGGCTGATGAAGCAGATGCGCGAGGGCGTGGCCGCCATCAAGGCCGAGGTCGACATCCAGGTCGCCGCCTCGCTGGGCATGCTCACCCAGGAGCAGGTCGGCGAGCTGGTCGAGATGGGTGTGCACCGCTACAACCACAACCTGGAGACCTGCCGCTCCTACTTCCCGAACGTGGTCACCACGCACTCGTGGGAGGAGCGCTGGGAGACCCTGAAGATGGTCCGCGAGTCCGGCATGGAGGTCTGCTGCGGCGGCATCCTCGGCCTGGGCGAGACGGTGGAGCAGCGCGCCGAGCTCGCCGCGCAGCTCGCCGAGCTGGACCCGCACGAGGTCCCGCTGAACTTCCTCAACCCCCGACCGGGCACGCCGCTCGGCGACCGCCCGGCGGTGGAGGGCAAGGACGCGCTGCGGGCCATCGCCGCGTTCCGGCTGGCCATGCCGCGCACCATCCTCCGGTACGCGGGCGGCCGGGAGATCACCCTCGGCGACCTGGGCACCCGGGAGGGTCTGCTCGGCGGCATCAACGCGGTCATCGTCGGCAACTACCTGACCACCCTGGGCCGGCCGGCGACCGACGACCTGAAGCTGCTCGACGACCTGAAGATGCCGGTCAAGGCGCTCTCCGCGACCCTGTGAGGCTGACAAGTGACCGTGAGCGAGCTGTGGTGCGACCGCTGCGGTGACTCCGCCGCGACGGGCCCGCACGAGGCGTGCGCCTCGGCCCGGGCGTTGGAACCGCCGCGCTACTGCGCGCACTGCCGGCGGCGGATGAAGGTGCAGGTGGTGCCGACCGGCTGGTCGGCGGTCTGCGTCGAGCACGGCGAGATCCGGGGCTGACCGGTGCTGCGCGGGCGGGCGGTGACACTGCGACCGGCGACGGACGCGGATGTGCCCACCCTCGCGGCGATCCGGGCCACCCCCGAGGTCCGGCGCTGGTGGCGCGGCGGCGCCGACCTGGCCGGCGAGGTCCGCGCCGACCTGGCCGACGACGAGCTGGCCGTCTACGCCATCGAGCACGACGGCCGGGTGGTCGGCGCGATCCAGTGCTCCGCCGAGACCGAACCGGACTACCGGCACGCCAGCCTGGACCTCTTCCTCGACCCTGGGGTACGCGGTGCGGGCCTGGGCGGCGACGCCATCCGCACCCTGGTCCGGCACCTGATCGACGAGCACGGCCACCACCGCTTCACCATCGACCCGGCGGCGGCGAACACGGCGGCGATCCGGGCGTACGCGAAGGTGGGTTTCCGCCCGGTGGGCATCATGCGCCGCTACGAGCGTGGCGCGGACGGACGCTGGCACGACGGCCTGCTGATGGACCTGCTCGCCGAGGACCTCGCCGGCTGATCAGCCGAGCGCCCAGGGCGCGGATAGCCGCCGCCCCCATCGCCAGCTCAGCGGGTACGGATCCAGTACCGCCTGGTCCGCCCCCGCTCGGTCTCCCGGACGTCCTCCAGCACCCCGCCGTGCCGCTCGATGGTCCGCGCGGAGGGGACGTTTGCGTCGTCGCAGGTGACCAGGACCGGATCGATGTCCCGCCGGGCGGCCTCGGCGAGCGCCGCGCCGAGGGCGAAGGTCGCCACGCCCCGGCCCCGCGCCGAGGGGCGCACGCCGTAACCGATGTGGCCGCCGGCCCGCAGGAGGAAGTCGTTGAGTCGCAGCCGCAGCGAGATGGCACCCAGCACCTCGTCGCCCTCGACGATCCACCAGTAGAGCGCGGGGACCAGACCGTTGGGTAGCGGCCGCGATTCGTCCGCGCCGTCCCGCAGCCGCCCCACCCAGGCCGCGAAGCCCTCCGGTGAGTCCACGTCGTCGGTGGGCTGCAACCCGCCGCCGTCCTGGTGGACGCCCCGACCCCAGTCGTCCCGGGCGGCCAGCCAGGACCGGTGCAGGCGGGTGGTCGGGGTGATCAGTGCCGGCATGCGCGCAGGCTAACGGCACCATCGGCCCGCCGGCCACCGAATTCCCGCCCGGTCAGCCGTCCCAGAGCAGGTGGCCGTCGGGGAGACGGCGGGCGCCCTCGGCGGGCCGGTGCGGGCTGAGCCGGCCGTCGGGCATGAGGTGCTGGACGGGCATCCCGCGACCGAGCACGGCCACGTCGGCGATCAGGCGGCGGTGGCAGCGCCACCACACGCTCTCGCTGCACATCACCGCCGTGCTCCGCCGCGCCGCGTCGACCAGCACCGCGTCCAGCCCCGCATCGAAGTCGGCGGTGCGGGTGTACGCGGCGTACGCCCGGAACGCCGCGACCGTCCACCAGGTGTCCGGCTCCGGTTCCCCGGCGCGTACGTGCCGTCGGCCGCCGAGCCGCGGCTCCCAGCGGTAGTCGATGCCCCGTTCGGGCAGCCAGCGTTCGAGGGCCTCCCGCCCTACGTCCGGGTTGGTCCGGCTGCCCGGATACCGCCGTACGTCCACGACGAGCGCGACCCCCGCCCCGACCAGCAGTTCTCCCAGCCACTCCCGCCCGGCCGCCCCGTGCCCCACCGTCAGCAACACGAACCCAGCTTGCCCCGAATCTTGGACACTTGCCGTTCGGTACGAACGGCAGCTCTCCAAGATCTCACCTCTCGGGTCGCCAGCCGGCCGCGCGGAGGGCATGGCGAAGCGAATCGGCGACCTCGTCCGGGTGGGCCCGGACGAGCCAGGCGGGAAAGCGGAGGATGCGGTCGCCGGTCGTCCTGATGTCGTTCTGCCGGCGCATGTCATCGGCCCATTGTCGGACGTCCATATGATGCGCACCGTCGACCTCCACGTGCAGCCGCCACTCCCGCCAGTACGCATCCAGCCAGCGAACGCGGCCGGCCCGGCCGGTCCGGCGTTCCTGCAGGTCCGGGCGGGGAAGCCGGTGCCGTCGGCAGAGTCTGAGGAAATCGAGTTCGGACAGCGCCTGCGCGCCGCCGGCGATGTCGGTCAGCGTTCGCCGGATCAGGGCACGGCGCGGTGCTCTGGGCAACGCGGCCAGCACGGCCTCGACCTCCTCGGGCAGCACCCGACGCTGCTGGCACGCCCTCGCCACGACCAGTTGTGCCTCCTCCGTGTGCCGGGCCCAGGCGGCCGCGTCGACCACGGCCCTGGCGGTGGTCGTCCGAGGCGGCCTGGCGAGTTGGCGATGCGCCCCGGGCAGCACCGACGTGCGGTACACGACGACCGCAGGCATGTCGACCGGAAGCCGGCGTAGCAGCGTCGCCGCCCGCCGCTGGGCAGGAACGAGCATGTGGAGCGGCTCCGCCGGGAGGCCCCGGACGCCGGCCTCGGCGGCAGCCGTCGGACCGGCCAGCACCGCCTCCGGACCGGCAGCCAGCACGGCGGCCCAGAGCTGCTGGTCCCGAGTGAGGCGACCGTTTCCGGTGAGCAGGATGCCCCGGCAGATCGACCGCCAGCGGCCGGAGCGAATCTTGCCGCGTACCGTGCCCTCGGTCAGCAGCCGGGTCGCCTGCGCGGTCGTCACCACCCCGGCCTGCTCGAACGCCAACCATTCCAGCGCGTCCGCCTCGTCCTTCGGAACGGCAACAGTTCTCACCACACGCCGGAGTCTTCTCCGGCATCCACCCGTGGCGCTGCCCTGTCCACAGCCCTGGAGCGAATCTTGGACAGTTGTCGTTCAGTGCGAACGGCAACTGTCCAAGATCTCAAAGCGGGACGGTCAGGAGACGGTGCAGGCGGTGCCGTTGAGGGTGAAGGAGGTGGGCTTCGGGTTGGTGCCGGTGTGGGTGCCGTTGAAGCCGAAGCCGGTCGACGCCCCCGGCGCCAGCGTCCCGTTGTACGACAGGTTCGTCGCGGTGACCGAGGTGCCGGTCTGGGTGAAGTTGGCCGACCAGCCCTGGCCCACCTTCTGCCCGGTGTTCGGGAAGGTGAAGGCGACCGTCCAGCTGTTGATCGCGGTCGTGCCGGTGTTGGTGAGCGTGATGTTCGCGGTGAACCCGTCGCTCCAGTCGTTCGTCACGTAGTCGATCCGGCACGGCGCGGTGGGCTGGGCCGGCGCCGTGGTCACCGTGACGGTCGGCGACGGGGCCGAGGCGTTTCCGGCGGCGTCCACCGCGACCACGTAGTAGGTGTAGGCGGTGGCCGGGGTCAGCCCGGTGACCGCATACGTGGTGCCGGTGACCGTGGTGACCAGGGCGTCGGTGGACCCGGTCCGCCGGTAGACCCGGTAGCCGGTGACGCCGACGTTGTCGGTGGCCGGACCCCAGGCGAGGGTGAACCCGTTCGGCCCGATCGCCGAGGCGGTCGGGGTGCCGGGCGCCGTCGGCGGGGTGGTGTCCGAACCGCCGCCGGACGGGGTGGTGACCTCCACCAGCGGCGAATACGCCGACCGGTTGCCGGCGCCGTCGCGGGCGCTGACCCGGAACCGGTACGTCCGGGCCGGCTGGAGCGAGCCGACGGTCAGCGTGTTGGTGCTGGTCTGGTACATCACCAGCGCGTCGCTGCCGACCGTCTCCTGGCTGACGTCGTAACCGGCGAGGCCGCTGCCGCCGGTGTCGGTGGAGGCGGCCCAGGTCAGGGTGACGGAGCTGGCGGTGAGCCCGGACGCGACCGGGGTCCCGGGCACGGTGGGCGGGGTGGTGTCGGTGGTGCCGGGTGCGGGCTCGTCACCCCAGACCCGTACGCCGGCCTCGTAGAGCGGCACCTTGCGGTTCGGGCCGGCGGTGGTCTGGTACGACGGGTCGTTGGTCGGGTCCCAGGTGCCGCCCTCGGGCACGCCGACCTTGAACTGGACCTCCATCCGGTGCTGCGACTGCCCGGCCGGGGCGATGGTGTAACCGGTGCAGTCGACCTCGACGTACCAGATGTCGCCGCTGTACTGCTTGGCGGTGCTCGGCGACGGGCAGCCCTGGGTGTAGCCGGGAGTGACCTGCACCGAGCCGGTGCCGTCGGGGCGGAAGTAGTAGCGGAACTTCGCCGTCTTCAGCGCCCGGGCCGGGAAGGCCGACTTGTTGTAGATCATCACCTTGAGCCCGGTGGCCCGGGGCTCGGCCTGCATCACCGTGGTCTCCACGGTCAGCTCGTCCATGTCCGGCTGCTGGGCGACCGGGAAGTTGGCGAGCGGCGTGCCTCCGTACTCGTTGGTCAGCCGCACGAGGGCGGAGGTGAAGCCGGCGTTGTAGTCGGTGGCGACCTCGTTCATCACGTAGTCGGACCGGCTGTCGGTGTACGCGTCGTTGGCCGACGAGGGGCCGCCGACCAGCGCGCCGTAGAGCACGTGCCGGGTTTCGGTGGGCACCGTCATGCTGTCCCACCAGGAGCCGTGCGCGGTGCGGTGGTGCGGGTTCTTCGGGGAGTTGGCCCCGAAGCCGATCACGTAGCTGGAGTTGCGCGGGTTGTCACCGAGCGCGTAGTTGATCTGGCGGACGGCGAAGTCGTGGTAGCGCGTCTTGCGGGTGGCGTCGGTGGTCCTGTCGCTGTAGACCAGCGCGGCGAAGGCGGTGTTGGCGGCGTACCGCAGCGCACCCCAGGAGTCGAGGACCGCCATCCCGCCCGGCGAGTAGTTCACCTTCGAGCCGTTGACGCCGACGGTCCACCAGTCGAGCCAGCGGTTGGCGTCGTCCACGTACTTCTGCTTGCCGGTCAGGTTGGCCAGCAGCACGTACGCGCCGAACTGCTTGTTGTCCCAGGCGATGGTCCACTTGTAGGAGCGGGTGGTGCTCTGCGGCTCGGTGCCGAGCTTGTCGTACTCGCTCTCCGCCTTGGCCAGGTAGGTGGCGTCGTTGGTGGCCCGGTAGAGCCAGATCGCGCCCCAGACCAGCTCGTCCTGCCAGCCGCTCCAGGACTTGTAGAAGTTGGTCGCGTCGGTGATGCACTCGTGGTAGTTCTTCCGCACCGTGTCGGCGAAGGTGTAGAGCTGCTTCGCGTGGGTGAGCAGCTTGTCGGCGTACGCGGCATCGGTCGGGCGGAACACCATCGACGAGGCGGCCATCGCCGCCGCCGTCTCCCCCGCCAGGTCCGCGCCGCCGCAGCTCGCGTCGATCTTGTACGCGGGCCGCGCCATCGGCAGCACCTCGGCCGGCCCCCACCACTTGTGGTCGTCGTCGCCCTTGCCGATCTGTCCATAGAGCACGTTCGGCGACGGGTGGGCCTTGACGAAGTAGTCGTTGACCCAGCGCAGGTTGTTGAGCAGGTTCGTGAGCTGGCCGGAGGCGGTGTAGCCCTCCCGGTACTCGACTGCGCCCCAGGCCAGCATGGTGGTGCTGAACGCCATCGGGAAGCCGAACTTCACGTGGTCGCCGGCGTCGTACCAGCCGCCGGTGAGGTCGAGGCCGACGTCGGCGCCGTCGGTGAGCGCCGAGTCGCCCCGCCAGGAGACCCGGTTCCAGGAGGGCTTCTTGCCGGACTGCTGCGCCTCGTAGAACAACAGTGACTTCTGCAGCGCCTCGGCGTAGTTGAAGGTGGGCGCGGCCGAGGCCGGGGACGGGCCGGTGACGGCGACGGCGATACCGGCGCCGAGGCCGACGGCCAGGGCGGCACCGGCGGCGAGCAGCCGGCGCAGCCGGGACCGGCCACCGGATGGTGGGGTCGGACGGGGCATGGCGAACTCCTGTGGGTGGCGCCGCGCGGCAGCCCGACCGACGAGGCGGCGTCGGATGGTCGGGCTGCCGGCGGCGGGTGGTGGTGGGGTGGTCACGGAAGCGCGGGAGCGCTCCCATGGATAGTCGACAATGTAATGTCGATGCGACCCGTTTGGGAAGGACGAAGCCGCTCGGCCCGTTCGTCTCTGCCGCTACACGACACGTCGTCCCAGCTCAACCCGATCGACCGATCCCTCCGACCGATGTACGCCGTGGGAGCATGTGCCGTCCCCTTTGACGATTTCGGAGGATCATTGATGCCACAGCGTCGGCGCGTCGCGCGCGCGGGCTTCACCGCAGCCGCCGCCACGGCCTGCCTCGCCCTTGCCACTCCGGCCTGGGCGGCTACTATCACCCACCCCGTTTTGCACCAGGCCAACCAGCACATCCTGGCGTCGAGCAAGGGTTACGACCAGGGGTTCGGCAAGTGCACCGGTAAGACGACGCAGAATGCCAACGAGGACGTCTGGGTCTTCGTCTGGCCGGGTAACGGCGTCCAGAGCATCGACGCAATGAAGATCGGCTGGGACACCGACAACAACGGGACCGCCGACACCTTCAGGACACTCGCCGACGGTCACCTCACGACCGACAACGGCGCGAAGAAGGTCTGGTTCGCCACGCCGGCCGGCTGGAAGCTCGAGACCGGCGAGTCGACCGTCCACGGGTCGACGCCGCAGAACTTCTTCAACCTGACCCACACCTGCGCCGCCAAGACCGGGCAGTCGCCGTCGCCGAGCCCGTCGACGCCGGGCGAGGAGACCCCGACCCCGACGCCGTCGACGCCGGGCGAGGAGACGCCGACCCCGACGCCGTCGACGCCGGGTGAGGAGACCCCGACCCCGAGCCCGTCGACCCCGGGCGAGGAGACCCCGACCCCGACCCCGGGTGAGTCCGACGACACGTCGGAGACCCCGTCGCCGAGTTCCTCCGTGGGCGGCGGCAGCGACAACGGCGGCGGCCTGCCGCTGACGGGTGTGGCGGCGACCAGCATCGCGCTCACCGGCCTCGCCCTGATCGGTGGCGGTGTCGTGCTGATGGTGCTGCGGCGCCGACGCGACAAGATCACCTTCACCAGCTGACCCTCGCGTCGGCCGAGCACCGGCCGTCGGACCCCGGTCCGGCGGCCGGTGCCGCATCTCCGGGCCATCTCGACACCGATCCACGCCCGGCCGGGAACGGGCCGGTACCGGCGATCCGCGCCGTCCGGCAACCCGGCCGACGGCGCTCGGAGCTGGATCACATGATCGAGTAATCTCGATTCGCTCCGGACATACGTCCAGTTCGGAGGGGCACTTCGCCGCCGCAGTCGGCGCCAACCGATGGACCGACCATCCTGGTATACGAGCGTACGGTTGCCCGCGCGCTCGGCCACGCGGGACAGTACGCGACACCAGCGGTGCCATCGACGCCGCCGCTCCCTGGACAAACCTGAGGAGATCGCGATGGCTCTCAGAATCGCTGACGGCACCTCCTGGCCCGACACCCTCGCCCGCGCGGTGGCGGCCGCGCCGGAGGCCTTCGGCACCGCGCCCGACGGCGGAGCCGTCCTGCACAACCTGATCGAGGGCGAGTGGCGGGCGATAGGCGCGCCGACCCCGGCCCGTACCCCGATCGACAACACCGTCCTCGTGCAGCTGGCCCGGCTCGACGCCGACGCGGCACGCGGAGCTGTCGCCCACGCCGCGGTCGCGCACGCCGACTGGGCGCAGACCCCGCTCGCCGAGCGCAAGGCCCGGGTCACCGCGGCCGTCGACGCGCTCACCGCCCACCGCGACCTGCTCGCCATGCTGCTGGTCTGGGAGATCGGCAAGCCGTGGCGGCTGGCCTGCGCCGACGTCGACCGCGCCCTGGACGGCGTGCGCTGGTACGCGCAGGAGATCGACCGGATGCTGGCCGACGGCCGCGAGCCACTGCCCGGCCCGGTCAGCAACATCGCCTCCTGGAACTACCCGATGAGCGTGCTGGTGCACGCCGAGTTGGTGCAACTGCTCGCCGGCAACGCGGTGATCGCCAAGACCCCGTCCCAGGGCGGCGCGGTCTGCCTCACCGTGGCGCACGCGCTGCTGCGCCGCGCCGGGCTGCCCGCCACCCTGCTCTCCGGCGGCGGCGAGGAGCTGTCCGAGGTGCTGGTACGCGCCCCGGAGATCGGCGCGGTGGCGTTCGTCGGCGGCCGCTCCAACGGCGGCAAGGTGGCCGCGGCCCTGCTCGACTCCGACAAGCGACACTTCATCGAGCAGGAGGGGCTCAACGCCTGGGGCATCTGGAACTACTCCCAGTGGGACCTGCTCGCCGCCCACCTGAAGAAGGGCTTCGAGTACGGCAAGCAGCGCTGCACCGCGTACCCGCGGTTCGTGGTCCAGCGGGACCTGGTCGACGAGTTCCTCGACATGTACCTGCCGGTGGTTCGCTCGGTCCGATTCGGCCATCCGCTTGCGGTGGACGAGAACTGGCGGGCCGGCGACCCGCTGCCCGAGCTGGACTTCGGCCCGCTGATCAGCGGGGCCAAGGCCGACGAGCTGCGCCGCAAGGTCGACGAGGCGGTACGCGGCGGCGCGGTGCCGCTGCACCGGGGCAAGCTGGACGAGGCGCCCTTCCTCGACGGGCAGGACACCTCGGCGTACGTGGCGCCGGCGGTGCTGCTCGCCCCGCCCGGCCGGTCCCGGCTGATGCACGCCGAGCCGTTCGGCCCGGTCGACACCATCGTCGTGGTGGACACCACCGACGAACTGCTGGCCCAGATGAACGCCTCCAACGGCGCGCTGGTCGCCTCCCTCGCCTGCGACGACGAGGAGCTGGCCGGGAAGCTCGCACTCGACCTCCAGGCGTTCAAGGTGGGCATCAACAAGCCCCGCTCCCGGGGCGACCGGGAGGAGCCGTTCGGCGGCCGGGGCGCGTCCTGGAAGGGCGCGTTCGTCGGCGGCGACCTGCTGGTCCAGGCGGTCACCGTGGGCGGCGACCGCCGGCTCTACGGCAACTTCCCCGACTACAGCAGCTACCCGGCGAGCTGACCAACCCCACGCCGAACCCGAACAGGGCCCCCGCATCGGGGGCCCTGCCGGGTCACCGTCCCCCGCACCGGGGGCCGGCCCAGGTGGCGCCGGGGTTTCCCGGCGCCGGTACCGGTCGCGTGCCGGTCGCCGTCCCCGCGCCGCGCCCTTGCGGAAACGGGGCCGTGCCGGCACGCGGCCGTCGGGTCAGTGCGTCCGGCCCGCCCGGCCGGTCGCGTCGGCCTGCCGGGGCAGCCCGGCCCGGCGGGCGTCCAACAGCTCGGCCCGGCGGGCGTCCAGCGGCAATGTCACGGTCAGCAGCCCGCCGTCCCGCTGCACCGACGTCGGCCGGCCCAGCCGGCGTACGGTGCGCAGCATCGGCGTGTTCTCGGCCGACAGGTGCAGCGACACGGCGGCGTGACCGGCCCGGTCGGCGTGCCCGAGCAGCCGCCGCAGCAGAGCCGAGCCGAGTCCCCGCCGCTGCCAGTCGTCGCGGACCAGCAGCGCCGCCTCCGCCTCGTCTCCCTCGGCGAGCAGGGTGCCCATCGCCACGACGGGTTCCGCTTCCTCGATTCCGGCCGTGGCGACCAGGGTGAGCCCCCGCTCCGGCTCCAGCAGCCGGCGCAGCCGGGCCGGCGACGGCAGGCCCCCCGCAGCCAGGTACCGCTGCTGCCGGCTGCGGTCCGAGCAGGCCTCGTGCAGCCGCAGCACGCCGGGCAGATCGTCGACGGTCGCCGGGCGGACCGACACCTCGGCCGCGCCGGGCAGCACCAGGGTGACCCGGTCGTCGTCCCGGCGGACCACGGCCGCGGCCAGCTCGATCAGGGCCTGGGCCCGGGCGTACTCGGCCGGGGTGAAGGTCGGCTCCCGCCGGGACAGCTCGTACGAGCCACCGGACCCGTCGGCCAGCAGCATCGTCGTGGCGCCCACCCCGCCGAGCGGGCCGGCCGGCGTCGGCCGCCAGGTGACCGTGTCGGCGCCGAGCAGGGCACGCAGCGCCTCGCCGGCCGCGTCCGGGTCGCGGACCAGCCGGGTGGCCAGGCCGAGCACCCGGGTGGGTTGGTCGGCCAGCCCCCGCGCC
Organism: Micromonospora sp. NPDC093277; assembly: GCF_044765245.1. Taxonomy (NCBI): domain Bacteria; kingdom Bacillati; phylum Actinomycetota; class Actinomycetes; order Micromonosporales; family Micromonosporaceae; genus Micromonospora; species Micromonospora sp. NPDC093277. The sequence continues at coordinate 1,034,163 of NZ_JBIWJO010000001.1, read as the reverse complement.
TCGCTGCGCGCGATCCAGCAGTCCCCGCCCCGGCCCCGCTCGACGGCCGCCCGCAGGTCCGCCTCGGTGAGGTGGTCGGGCGCGTCGACGAGGAAGTCGTCGACGGCACCCACCTCGGTGGTGTGCACCTGCACGGTGAGGATGTTGACCCCACGCAACGCGAGACTCGCGGTGAGCACCGACAGGTAGCCCGGCCGGTCGTCCACGGTGGCCCGGATCCGCCACAGCGCCATGGTTCGCTCCCTTCCCCGATGTTCACCCTGCCGGCCGCCTGTTGCGCGGCCGTTGCACGCGGGTGAAACGGCGGGACAGGTCAGGTGATGGTGGTCACGGGCGGGGTGCCGACCAGGTCCAGCCGGTCGCCGAGGATCACCGCGCTCGCCCGGACGAGCTGCGCGAGCCGGTCCACCTCGCTGGAGTGGAACGCGGCGGCCGTGAGGGGCTCGGTGTGGTCCCGCGCCACCACCAGCACCAGGCCGGCTCGGCCGAACGGCGCGGCCGCGTAGTGGTGCCCGTCCGGGCCGGCCATACTCCGGGCCCGCAGCGGGGTCACCTCCGGCAGCCGGGGCGGGACCGGGGCCCGCCAGCTCGCGTACCCGACGGTGGCCACGCCCGCGCCGCGGGAGGCCCAGTCCAGGGGTACGACCGCGGCCGCCGCCCAGTCCGCGGCGAGCACCCCGGGCACCGCGTCGACCAGGGTGGCCACCCCGTCGGCCGGGTTCGCGGCGATCTGGGCGAGCAGTTCGGCGTCCTGGCCCGTGGTGGTGGGCGTGCCGATCGCCCGCCACACCCCGTCCACCCGTACGCCGGGGATGGCGGCCAGGCCGGCCAGCAGCCGTTCCACCCGCGCGGCGCCCGGCCACACCACGGTGAAGTCGTCCACCGCCCGGCCGCCGAGCCGCTCCAGCACCACCACCTGGACGATGTCGGCGCCGGCCACGCCGAGTGTCCGGGCCACCTGGCCGAGTGTGCCGGGTCGGTCCGGCAGGGTCACCCGAACTCTCAGCAACATGTCCGATCCCTTCGCGGGGCGGGCCGGCCTGGGTGGCCGGCAGGCTGGGCACCAGCCTGCCGGCTGACCATTTCGTCCCTGTTGCAGGGGCATGTCCCATCGGAAAACTTCAGCCTTGACAAGAAGGTTGAGCTGCCATCAACTAGCCGGATGACCGATCCGGCCGTCGATCCGGCGCGGAACCCGACCGGTCCGGCCGTCGATCCGGCGCGGAACCCGACCGGTCCGGCTCCCCGCGGGCTCGACCTCGACCGGCTCGCCCGGTACCTGGCCACGCACCTGCCCGAGCTGGCCACCGGGCCGCTCTCCGCCCGGCTGATCACCGGGGGCAAGTCCAACCTGACGTACCTGCTGCGCGGCGGCGACCGCGAGGTGGTGCTGCGCCGGCCGCCGCTCGGGCACGTGCTGGCCACCGCGCACGACATGGCCCGCGAGCACCGGGTGATCTCCGCGCTGGCGCCCACCGAGGTGCCGGTTCCCGGCACGCTGCTGCTCTGCGCCGACGACGAGGTCATCGGTGCGCCCTTCTACCTGATGGAGAAGGTCGACGGCGTGGTCTACCGGAGGCGGTCGCAGACCGACCCGCTCACCGACGGGCAGCGGCGCGACCTGGCCCTGTCGATGATGGACACCCTCGCCGCGCTGCACGCGGTCAAGCCGTCCGCGGTCGGGCTGGCCGACTTCGGCCACCCCGACGGCTACCTGGCCCGGCAGGTACGCCGCTGGGCCGGCCAGCTCGACCGGTCCCGCAGCCGCCCGCTGCCCGGCATCGACGAGCTGCGCGACGCGCTCGCCGGCAGCGTGCCGGAGGGCGCGAACGCCGGGCGCATCGTGCACGGCGACTACCGGCTGGACAACCTCCTCGCCTCGGTCGACCCGGTCGCCGTCCGGGCGGTGCTCGACTGGGAGATGGCCACCCTCGGCGACCCCCTCGCCGACCTCGGGCTGCTGCTGACCTACTGGGACGTGCTGGGTGACAGCGACGCGGCGGAGGGCAACCCGGTCGCCGACGGCCTCGGCCCGCGGGCCGGCTTCCCCGCCGGAGCCGAGCTGATCGACCGGTACGCGGGCCGCGGCGACGTGGACGTCGGCCCGCTGCACTGGCACGTGGCGCTCGGCTGCTTCAAGCTCGCGGTGATCTGCGAGGGCATCCACTACCGGCACACCCTCGGGCAGACGCTCGGCGGGAGCTTCGACCGGATCGGCGAGCTGGTGGCGCCGCTGGTCGAGCACGGTCTGCACGCGGCCAGGGAGCGGTGATGGACTTCGCGTACGACGCCCGGACGGTCGAGCTGCGCGACCGGCTGGAGGCCTTTCTCGCCGAGTGCGTTTACCCGGCCGAACCGGTGCACGCCGAGCAGGTGGCCGCCGCCGGCGACCCGTGGGCCCGGCCGCCAGTGCTGGACGAGCTGAAGGCCGAGGCCCGTTCGCGTGGCCTGTGGAACCTGTTTCTCCCCGACCCCCGCTACGGTGCCGGCCTGACCAACCTCCAGTACGCCCCGCTCGCCGAGCTGACCGGGCGCAGCCCGCACCTGGCGCCGGAGGCGCTGAACTGCGCCGCCCCGGACACCGGCAACATGGAGCTGCTCGCCGAATTCGGCTCCGCGGTGCAGCGGGAACGCTGGCTCGAGCCCCTGCTGGCGGGCGAGATCCGCTCCGCCTTCTGCATGACCGAGCCGGAGGTGGCCTCCTCCGACGCCACCAACATCGCCACCCGGATCAGCCGCGACGGCGACTCGTACCTGGTCGACGGCCGCAAGTGGTGGTCGTCCGGGGCGATGGACCCGCGCTGCGAGATCCTCATCGTGATGGGCAAGACCGACCCCGGCGCCGAGCGGCACCGGCAGCAGAGCATGATCCTGGTCCCCCGGGACACCCCGGGCGTGGCGGTCCGCCGGGGCCTGACCGTCTTCGGCTACTCGGACGCCCCGCACGGCGGGCACGCCGAGATCGAGTTCACCGGCGTACGGGTGCCGGCGGAGAACCTGGTCGGTGCCGAGGGCGGCGGCTTCGCGATCGCCCAGGCCCGGCTCGGCCCGGGCCGCATCCACCACTGCATGCGGCTGATCGGGATGGCCGAGCGGGCTCTGGAGCTGCTCTGCCGGCGGGCCCTGGACCGGGTCGCGTTCGGGCGGCCGCTCGCCGAGCAGGGCGTGGTGCGGGAGTGGATCGCCGAGTCGCGGGTGCGCATCGAGCAGGCCCGGTTGCTGGTGCTCAAGACCGCCTGGCTGATGGACACCGTAGGCAACAAGGGCGCGCACACCGAGATCCAGGCCATCAAGATCGCCACGCCGGCGATGGCGGAGTGGGTGATCGACAAGGCCATCCAGGGGTACGGCGGGGCCGGCGTCAGCCAGGACACCCCGCTGGCCGCCCTCTGGGCCCAGGCCCGCACCCTCCGCCTGGCCGACGGCCCCGACGAGGTCCACAAGTCGTCCCTGGCCAAGCGTGAACTCCGCCGCTGGTCCTGACCCCACCCCCAAAGTGGGGGCCGGGGGTGGGTCAGGCGGAGGCGCGGTGGACCAGTTCGGTGTCGAGGACCAGTTGGGGGCTGGGGACCTTGTCGCCGCGGATGCGGGAGACCAGGAGGCGGGCCATCTGGCGGCCCATCTCCTCCACCGGCTGGAAGACGGTGGTCAGCGGCGGCTCGGCCTGCCGGGCGATGGGCGCGTCGTCGAAGCCGATCACCGCCACGTCCTCGGGCACCCGGCGGCCGGTCTCCCGCAGCGTACGCAGGGCACCGAAGGCCATCAGGTCGGAGGCGACGAAGACGGCGTCGAGGTCGGGGCAGGTCTCCAGCAGCCGCCGCATGCAGGCCGCACCGGCACCCTCGCTGAAGTCGCCGTACTCGATCAGGTCCGGGTTGACGTCGTCGCCGGCGGCCCGGACCGCCTCCCTGTAGCCGGTCAGCCGGGCCAGGCCGGCGCCCATGTCCTGGGTGCCGGCGATGGTGGCCACCCGCCGCCGCCCCTGCGCGAAGAGGTGCTCGACCGCCTGCCGGGCGCCGCCGACGTTGTCCACGTCGACGAACCAGGCGGGCTGGGCGTCCGGGAGCAACATCCGGGCCGGCCGGCCGCCCAGCACGGTGGGCAGGCCGCGCTCCTCCAGCAGGGTGGGCAGCGGGTCGGCGTCGTGCAGGGAGAGCAGCAGTACGCCGTCGACGTGCTGGTTGGTCAGGTGGTGCTCGACCCGTTCCCGCTCGATCGGCGACTGCACCATGGCCAGCCAGAGCTGCATCGGTGTCTCCAGCAGCCCGGAGCTGACGCCCCGGACGATGGCCGCGAAGAACGGCTCGGTGAAGACCCGCTCCCCCGACTCGGAGACCACCAGTGCCACGGAATCCGTCCGCTGGGTCACCAGTGCCCGGGCGGCGCGGTTCGGCACGTACCCCAGCTCGGCGATCGCGGCCTGGACGGCGGCCCGGGCCTCCGGGCTGACCTGGGGTGAGCCGTTGACCACGCGGGATACCGTGCCGCGCCCCACGCCGGCGCGGGCGGCGACCGCGTCGAGGGTCGGGCGCCCTAGCGAACGCGTGCGCTGCGTTGTCATCGTCTGCTCCTCCGACATCGGAACGGCCCGGCACCTGCTACGGCGTCGGTGCCGGGCCGTCCGTAACTGCTGGCCCAGCCTATTGTGCGGCCAGGCCGTTACGTCGGATCACCTCGGCGTACCAGCTGGCGCTCGACTTAGGGATTCGGGCCTGGCTGTCATAGTCGACATAAACCATCCCGAAACGCTTGGTATAGCCCCAGGCCCATTCAAAGTTGTCCATCAGTGACCAGGCGAAGTACCCCTTCAGCGGCACCCCGGCACTGATCGCGGCGTGCGAGGCGCGCAGATGCGCGTCGAAGTATGCCAGCCGGTCCGGGTCGTCGACCCGGCCGTCGATCACCGCGTCAACGAACGCGGAGCCGTTCTCGGTGACGTAGAGCGGCAGGTCGGTGTAGTCCCGGTGGACGCGTTCCAGGGTCTCCACCAGGCCGGGAGCGTCGATCTCCCAGTCCATGTCGGTCACCGGCACACCCCGCTTGACGAACCGGACATCCTCGCTGCCCGGCCAGCACGACGGCGCCCGCCAGTAGCGTTCCGGCTCCTCGCGCCCGACCGGCGCGGCGACCACGTACCGGCTGTAGTAGTTGACGCCCACCATGTCGAGCGGGGTCGAGATGATCGCCAGGTCGCCGTCGCGTACGTGCCCGAAGTCGGTGACCTGACGCAGGTCGGCCTTCAGGTCCGCCGGGTACGCCCCGCGCAGCACCGGATCGAGGAAGAACCGGTTGGCCAGCCCGTCGATACGGCGGGCGGCCTCCGCGTCCTCGGGCGAGTCGGTCGACGGGGTGACCGGGTAGAGGTTGACCGTGATGCCGAGCTGTGCCTGCGGGCGGGCGGCCCGCACCGCCTGCACGGCCAGCCCGTGCCCGAGCATGAGGTGGTGGCCGGCACGCACGGAGTCGGCCCGGTCGGAACGGCCCGGCGCGTGCACGCCGGAGCCGTAGCCGAGGAAGGCCGAGCACCACGGCTCGTTGAACGTGGTGAAATATTGCACCCGGTCGCCGAGGGCGTCGGCGACGAGCTGCGCGTAGTCGGCGAACCGGCCTGCGGTGTCCCGGGCCGGCCAGCCGCCGGCGTCCTCCAGCGGCTGGGGCAGGTCCCAGTGGTAGAGGGTCAGCCACGGCACGATGTCGTGGGCCAGCAACTCGTCGACCAGCCGCCGGTAGAAGTCCAGCCCTTCGGGGTTGGCCGGCCCGGTCCCGCCCGGCTGGACGCGGGACCAGGAGACCGAGAAGCGGTAGGACTTCAGCCCCAGCTCGGCCATCAGCCGCACGTCGTCGGACATCCGGTGGTAGTGGTCGCAGGCCACGTCGCCGGTGTGCCCGGCCACCGTCCGACCCTCGGTGTGGCTGAAGGTGTCCCAGATCGACGGGGTACGGCCGCCCTCGGTCGCCGCGCCCTCGATCTGGTACGCGGCGGTCGCCGCGCCCCAGAGGAAGCCGGGCGGAAAGGTGAGCTCCGGACCCTCGTCGAGGACGCCGACGGCGGGCGGGCTGGCTGGGTTGCTCACGACTTGACGGCGCCTTCCATGATTCCGCCAATGATCTGGCGGCCGAACAGGATGAACACGACGAACAGGGGCAGGGTTGCGATCAACGTACCGGCGAAGATCTGCGAGTTGTCCGCGAAGTAGGCGGTGTTCAGGCTACGCAGGGAGATCTGGACGGTCGGGTTGGCCGGGTCGGCCAGCACCACGAAGGGCCAGAAGAACTGGTTCCACTGCTCCATGAAGGTGAGCAGGCCGAGCACGGCGGCGGCGGGGCGCAGGGCCGGTGCCACGACGTGCCAGTAAACCCCCCAGGTCGAGCAGCCGTCGACCCGGGCCGCCTCGATCAACTCGTTCGGGACGGCCTGTTCGGCGTACTGGCGCATCATGAAGATGCCGAAGCCGCCGATCAGGAACGGCACGGTCACCGAGGGCATGGTGTTCAGCCACTCGAGCTTCGCCATCAGGATGTACAGCGGCAGCACGCCGAGCTGGATGGGCACCATCATCGAGGCCAGGATGATCAGCAGCAGCGCGTTCTTGCCCCGGAAGCGGAGCTTGGCGAAGGCGAAGCCCGCGAGGGAGCCGAAGAAGACCGTGGCCACGGTGATCGTGCCGGAGACCAGGAACGAGTTCATCAGGCCCTTGAGGACGTTGGCGTCGCCGTTGTCGAGGACCCGCTGGATGTTCTCGCCGAGCTTGCCGCCGGGCAGGAACGGCGGCGGCCAGGAGTTGGCGGCGTCGTTCGTACGCGAGGCGATCACGATCATCCAGTAGAACGGGAAGAGCGACAGGATCACCCCGAAGATCAGCCCGACCATGGTCAGCGGGCTGGCCCTCCAGAGCCGCGCCGCCTGGTGGCTTGCGCGAACCGGGGCGGGTTGCCGGGCGGGTGGGCGGAGCGTGGTCGTCATCTCGTCACCTCACTTGTCTGAGCTGATGCGGCGGGCCAGCAGGTAGTTCACCGTCGACATCAGCGCGATGAGCAGGAAGAGCACGAGCGCGACCGCGCCGGCGTAGCCCCACCGGAAGCGTTGGTTCATCACATCGAGCAGGTACATGGTGATGGTCTGGTACTGGCCCTGGGACCCGCCGGAGATGCCGCCCGCGCCGCTGGTGAACAGCAGCGGCTCGGTGAAGAGCTGCAACCCGCCGATGGTCGAGATGATCAGCGTGAAGATGATCGTCGGGCGGAGCTGCGGGATGGTGATCGACCAGAACTGGCGGCGGCGGGAGGCGCCGTCCAGCGCGGCCGCCTCGTACACGTCCTTGTTGATGGACTGCATGGCCGCCAGGTAGATCAGGGCGTTGTAGCCGATCCACCGCCAGTCGACCATGGTCGAGATGGCGAACCAGGAGGCGAACCGGTTGGCCCGCCAGTCAATCTTGTCCATTCCGACTGTGTCGAGCAGCCAGTTGATCAGGCCGAATTCCTTGGCGTAGATCATCGAGAAGACGAGCGCGACGACCGCGGTCGAGGTGATGATCGGCATCGCGATGGCCATCCGGAAGAAGGTCTGCCCACGCAGCTTCCGGTTCAACGCGTTGGCCAGCATCAGCGCCACCAACAGCTGCGGCACGGTGGAGATCAGGAACATGCCGAAGGTGTTGACGACGGCGTTCCAGAACTTCGGGTCGTCGGTGATCAGCTCGACGAAGTTGTCCAGGCCGACGAAGGAGATCGTCGGGTTCAGCGGCGACCGGTCGGTCAGCGCGATCCAGACCGTGTAGATGATCGGATACAGGCTGAACACCGCGAAGATCACGAAGAACGGCAGGACGTAGAGGTAGGGCGAGTACTTCAGGTCAAGCCGGGTGAACGAGGCGCGGCGACGGTGTGCGGGGCGGCCGGCGCCGGCCGGTCCCCGTCCGGGCGGCGCCGCTGCGTGCAGGTCGAGGCTCATGGGGAGTCCTTCTCCTCGGCCGGCGCCACCCGCCCACACGGGCGGCGCCGGGCTCTCCGGGCACCGCGGGTGGCGCCGACAGCCAGGGCTGTCGACGCCACCCGCGGCCGGGGCGGCCGGATCACTTACCGGCGGCCTCACCGTTCTTCAGCGCCGCTGCCCACTGCTCCGCGGCGGACTTGCCCTGCTCGACAGCGCGCAGGGTGTTCTCCACCTCAGTGCGGACGGCGTTGTTCTTCGGGCCGAGGTAGACCGGCTTCAGCGAGGTGGCACCGGCGGCGAAGATGGTGCCGGTCGGGGCGTTGCTGAAGTAGTCGTTGGTCGCGGAGGCGACGGCCTGGTCGGACAGCGCCTGCGGCGAGGAGGGCAGGTTGCCGACCGCCTTGAACGCCTCGACCTGGCCCTTGGCGCTGGTCAGGAACTTGGCCAGCTCGGCGGCCTCCTTGGGGTGCTTGCTGGACTTCGGCACGGCCAGCCAGGAGCCGCCCCAGTTGCCACCGTTGCCGGGGGCCTTCGCGATGTCCCACTTGCCGGCTGCCGCGTCACCGGCCTGGCCCTTGATGACACCGGTCATCCAGGCCGGGCAGGCGATGGTGGCGAAGGTGCCGTTCTTGAAACCGGCGTTCCACTCGTTGGAGAACGACTGGAGGTTGTTGGACAGGCCCGCCGCGATCATCTTGGTGGTGAGGTCGTACGCCGACCTGACGTCCGGGTTATCGCCGATGACCAGCTTGTTGCTCTTGTCGTAGTAGGTGTAACCGGTGCCGTCGCCCGCCTTCTGCATCAGCACCACGTTGTAGAAGTTGGTCGCCGAGTCGACGAACTTGTGCTTCTTGTCGGCGGCGGCGAACTTCTGGCCGGTGGAGATGAACTCGTCCCAGCTGGGCCAGAGCGCGGCGACCTGCTCCCGGTCGGTGGGCAGCCCGGCGTCCTTGAAGAGGTCGCTGCGGTAGCAGAGCGCCATCGAGCCGACGTCGGTGCCGAGGCCGAGGACCTTGCCGTCCGGCGTGGTGCCCGCCTCCCACTTCCACGGCAGGAAGTTGCCCTTGAGGTCGTTCGCGCCGTAGTCCGCGAGGTTCTGGAACTTGTCGGTCTGCGCGTAGTACTGAACGATGGTGCCCTCTTCCAGGGCCACCACGTCACCGGCACCGGAGCCCGCGGTGATCTGCTGGGTCAGCCGGGTGTTGTAGTCCCCGAGACCGAGGCCCTTGCCCCGCTCCTGGATCTTGACGTTCGAGTGCTCCGCCTCGTACTGCTTGTAGAGCTCTTCGTAGCCGAAGCCCTGGTCGCCGAAGACGTCGACGACGAGGGTGATCTTGCCGCCGCTGCTGCCGCTGTCCGACGAGTCGTCGCCGCAGGCGGTGGCGGTGGCGAGCACCGTCACGGACGCCAGCGCGATGGCCGCGAGCCGACGACGGCGGGATGGGACGCTCATCCGAGACCCCTCTTTCGGTGGTGAGGCTGTGTCGTGTGGTGGGGGGTTGCGCACGCGTCTCGCCACCACCGACCTGGAAAGGGGGTCATTGGCGGCGACCCGGGAGCAGGCAGGAGTGAGATCCAGACCACTCGCGGGAGCGCTCCCATGAGATTGCCGGCAGGTGACAGGGGTGTCAATAGACCGGTGGGAGCGTTCCCAGATCGTTACCGCGCGAATCTTGGGGCGCCGGGTGGCGCGGTCAGCAGAAGCGGCGCAGCAGGGTGGTCGACCGGGCCGCGTCGAAGGTGTCCGGGTCGAAGCCGGGGCCGGTCCACTCCCGCATCGCCTGATGCTCCCGATGCGTCGGGTCGGCGAGCGCGGCGAGCAGGACGGCGTAACCGGAAGGGCCGCCGACACCCTCCGGCGGGCAGGCCCGCTCCCCGTACGGGCAGGACGGGTAGCGCTCGTCCGGGGCGGCGGCGCAGGCGTCCTCCACCACCACGTCGTGCTCCCACCAGTCGCCGAAGTCGTAGGTGTAACGGAACCGGCTGCCCTTGCCCACCACCGCGTCCAGCCGCACGTCCAGCTCGTCGCGGAGCGCCAGCTCGCCGTCCGGGTCGGGTTCGCCGTACTGGAGGCCGTCGATCTCGAACGAATGCAGGTGGCAGTCCCGCCAGCCCATCGCGTGCTGCAACACCCGGTGCAGCCGGTCCAGCGTGTAGCCGCCGGGGACCAGCACCCGCCGCCACACCGGCGGCCGGACCCCGGCAAGGGACACCTTCAGCTGGAAGATCTGACGCGGCATGCTGCCCCATCCTCCCTCGGCACTAGGCTGCCAGCATGATCTGCCGAGCCTGCCGGGAACGGCGGCACGACGACTGTCCAGGTCGGAAGTGGTGCGACTGCCAGCACCGTACCCCCGAACCGACCCCTCCGGTCACCGGTCCGGCCGGCGAATGAGCGCCGGTACGCCGATCGCGCGAATCTGGCCGACGCCCGCGACCGGGCCGCTGACCGATCCGGAGCTGACCGCGCTCTACGGCCGCGCCGCCCGCCCCCACCTGCGGATGAACTTCGTGACCAGCGCCGACGGCGCGGTCGCCCTGGACGGCTACTCCGCCGGACTCTCCGGCGAGCCGGACAAGCGGGTCTTCGGCCTGCTGCGGATGGTCTGCGACGGACTCGTGGTGGCCGCCGGCACGCTGCGCCACGAGGGCTACCGGGCGGTCCGGCTGGACGAGACGCGCCGGGCCTGGCGCCGGGCGCACGGCCTGGCCGACTATCCAACGCTGGTGGTGGTCTCCGCTTCGCTCGACCTGGACCCGGCCCAGGCGGCCTTCGCCGACGCGCCGGTCCGCCCGGTGGTGCTCACCCGGGCCGCCGCGCAGCCACCACCCGGCCTGACCGAGGTGGCCGAGCTGGTCCGCAGCGGCGAGGAGCGGGTGGATCTCGCCGCCGGCCTGGCCGAGCTGCGCCGCCGGGGGCTCGGCCAGCTGCTCTGCGAGGGTGGGCCGCTCCTCTTCGGCACGCTCACCGCCGCCGACCTGGTGGACGAGCTGTGCCTCACCGTGGCGCCGCTGCTCGCCGGGGCCGGCCCCGGCCGGATCACCGCCGGGGACGGCAGCCCGCCACGCCGGCTTCCGCTGCGCCACGTGCTGGCCGCCGAGGACGGCGTACTGCTGCTCCGCTACGCCCGCGACCCCGGCGACGCGCTCCCCGCCGGCGCCGCCCCCGCCGGCTGACCGGCCGCCCCGATCGCCGGGGCTGGCCGGGGCGGAACGTGGTGGGGCCGGGCGGTGTCCCCGCCCGGCCCCAGCGCATCGCTACCGCGTCAGGTGCACGACCCGCGCCGCCGGCGCGGCGAGGCCGGACTCCTCGCAGAACCGGCTCGACACCCACTGGCCGTTGGAGAACATCGCCGTCTGGTCGGCGTAGTACGGCGAGGTCGGGTCCGCCGACTGCGACGACGCCAGCAGCGTGGTGACGTTCGGGCAGTCGCTCCCGTCGAACGCCACCACCTGGATGTAGGTGCTGCCGGTGGCCACCTCGACGTTGCCCGCCAGCGGGTGCCAGACCGGGTGGACCACGTTCAGGATCCCCATCTGCCAGGATCCACCCGGCAGCGGGATCCGCTGGTCACCCCGGGTCACCGTCTGGTGGTCGCCGAGCCGGGCGTCCAACGGGATGCCCGCGGCGCGCAACTCGGCGACCGCGTCACCGAAGGCCCGCTGCACGTCGGCCCGGCCGGTGTCGAGCGTGTTCGGCGTGGTCAGCGGCGCCTGCGGATCGAACGGCACCCGCCACGGCAGGGAGGCGGGGACCGGGGCACTCGGCACCAACCGCATGATGAACCGCTCGAAGAGCAGGGAGCCGCGGCTGTCCAGCGAATAGGTGTGGTCCCAGCTGCCCAGGGCGGCACAGGCCCCGGCGACGTCGACCGGCCCGCTGCTGGAGGGAGCCAGCCCACCGGGGAAGTCGGCGCACATCCGGGCGGTGTCCGCCGCCGCCAGCTCGGCCACCCGGCTCCGGTTGGTGAAGAGCATCTGCCGCATCGACGCCGCGGTGAAACCGCCCTCGGCCAGCCCCTCCTCCACACTGAGGATGGACTCCCGGGTACGCGGCGTGCGCTCCGTGTAGATGTCGCCCAGGATCCGCTGGTACCCCGTGATCGGCGCGTGCGGATTGGACAACCACGGGCTCTGGTTGGAGCTGGTCACGTAGTCCCGGCGGACCAGCCGCTGCATCCGGGACGGCCCGAGCAGCCCCGGCTCGACCGAGTCGGAGTCGGATCCCCAGGCGCAGGTCGAGTCGGCGCCGTTCAGCAGGGCCAGCCCGGCGGTCTGGAACAGGTACTGCCCGAGCGGCGTGGCGCAGCGCCGCGCGAGCACGTCGGTGACGTGCGGCACCACCTGGATGTCGGCGAAGAGCGCGTTGCCGGACCGGTCGACCGCCAGGGTGTTGAAGATCGGCAGGCCCTGGGTACGGGAGAGCGCGTCGACGACGCCGGCGGTGTCCTGCGCGGTGGCGAGCCCGAACGAGGTGTTCATCAGCCGCATGTTGGTGGCGTTGGCGTCCCGTACGGCGTAGGCCGAGGTGGCGGTCCACGGCAGGTCCATCGACGCCGCGTTGCTCGTCACGGGTCCGTAGCGGGTCGCGTAGAGCGTCCGGGTGGTCACCTCCACCCTGCCATCCGGCTGCTTGACCGGGACCGACACGCTCGTCCGGACCATCCGCTCCTTCTTCCCGTCCACCAGGTAGGCGGTCGGGTCGCCGGGGGCGAGTTTGAGTTCGTACAGGCCGAACGTCACCGGCGCGGCCCAGGTGTGCGTCCACGCGATCTTGTCGTTGAAGCCGATGGAGAGGAACGGCGTGCCGAGCAGACCGGCGCCGGCGGCGTTCAGCTTGCCGGGCACGGTCAGGTGCGCCTGCCAGAACCGGTTGACGCCGTGCCAGATGAAGTGCGGATTGCCGAGCAGAATGCTGTTGTCGCGCGCCGCGCCCTCCGCGCCGATGGCGATCCCGTTACTGCCCGGGAAGTTCTCCCCGAAACGCTCACCGAGGCCGGCCCGGAAACGGGCCGCGGTCTCGGCGTTCGCGGCCAGGCCACTGGTCGCGGTGGCCGGCTTCGCGTTGACGATACCGTCCACCATGCTGCCGGTACCGGCATATGTCGCCATGGCGTGGAGCATGTACCACACGTCCGTTTCGGTGATGGGGGTGACCCATTCACCGCCGCGGCAGGTCGGGTCACCGATCCCGGTTGCGCCGCCGACGTCGCGCAGATAGCGGTTGTAGCCGTCGACGTAACCCGCGACCATGTCGCGGACCTCCCGCTGCGGGCCTCTCGGCGCCGGCTGGGCCACCAGGCTCCACACCGCACCGGAGCTGTTGACCTGCTGGAAGTAAAGGTCACTGGCGAGGTTGGTGGTCGCCGAGGAGACGGTGACGTCGCCGGCGCCGCCGGGCCCGAAGAATCGCGAGCGCTGGGCGCGGACGGTGGTGTACGAGTTGGCGAGGACGCAGATGTTGTCCTTCGCCACCGCATATCCGTAGCCGTATCCGAGACCGGTGAAACCATTGGCGATGATGTGTGGAATTCCGTGTTCGGTGTATCGGATGGTCGCCGTGGTGTTCGTACCGGTAAGGGACGATTCCACCGGCGCGGCCGACGTGCTGGTCGACGGCACGGCCACCAATACGGAAACGGTGACCAAACCGCACAGTAACTGACGGCTTCGACGCATTGACCTCCACCTTCCACATGAGACGACACGCAGAACTCGGCAGCTTAGTGCGCAATCACGTCGGATACCAGGCCGTCAATGGATGGGCGAAAGTGCGGTAATGTGCCGGCGTGGGCGGGCAGGCCCGTCCGGGCCGCGCACCCACGGTGGCCGGTCGACCCCGCCGTGCTCGGACGACCGGCCGAGCACGTGGTGTCCGCCGCGTCGCGTGGCAACCTGTCGCATCCCTCGGGCAGGATGCTCCTCGTGCGCCGCGACCGAGACGACCAGCCGACCGGAGACCGCCGATGACGGACGACCTGCTCGACGGACCGGGCGACGAGGTCGGCCGGGTGCTCGGCACCGCCGACGCCACCCCGCTCACCTTCTGGACGGCCGTCTCCCCCGGCAGCTACCTCCAGCTCGACGATGTGGTGGTCACCCGGCGCGAGCTGCCCGACCGCGAGCCGGTGACGATCGCCGGGGTGGTCACCCAGGTCCGCGCCCGGCACGAGGGGGCGCAGTTCGACTCGGACGTCTTCGCCATCGCCGACGGCACCCTGCCCGCCCAGGTGCAGGAGGCCGCCGAGATCACCACCACCCGGGTGGACCCGGAGCTCTACGTGCCGCCCACCCCGGGCGCGGTGGTGCACCGGGCCGAGGGCGACGCGCGGGCCCGCGCGCTGCACTTCGACCGGATGGAACGGCGCATCCCGATGGGCATGGGCCGTGACGGCGTCCCGGTCTACCTCAACGCCGACTTCCTCGACGGCACCCGGGGCGCGCACGTCTCCATCTCCGGCATCTCCGGGGTGGCCACCAAGACCAGCTTCGCCACCTTCCTGCTCTACTCGGTCTTCCGCTCCGGCGTGCTCGGTGGGGACGCGGTCAACGCCAAGGCGCTGATCTTCAACGTCAAGGGCGAGGACCTGCTCTTCCTCGACCACCCCAACACCCGGCTCGACGACGCCACCCGCGCCGGGTACGCGCAGCTCGGGCTGGCCGCCGGAGCCTTCCCCGACGTGCGGGTGTACGCGCCGCCCCGGGTCGGCGACTCCTCCGGCACGCCGGACGTGAGCAGCCGGCTCACCGGCGTGGACAGCTTCTACTGGACGCTCGGCGAGTTCTGCGCCGACCGGCTGCTGCCGTACGTCTTCGCCGACGCCGACGACGAGCGGCAGCAGTACACGATGGTGGTCCACTCGGTCGCCGCCCACCTGGCCCGGTACGCCCAGCCCGCCGACGGCGGGGTGAGCGTCGACGGCGTCCGGCTCGGGTCGTACGCCGACCTGGTCGACCACATCGTCGAGCAGCTCAACGACGACGAGACCCGGGGCGACTGGGCGGGCAGCGCGGTCGGCCTGGGCACGGTCAACGCGTTCGCCCGCCGGCTGATCGGCAGCAAGAAGGACCTCGGCCGGCTCATCCGGGGCGACCTCGCCGCCCGCCGGCCGCACAGCATCAACACCGCGGAGAGCGCCCAGGTCACCGTGGTCGACCTGCACAACCTGCCCGACCGGGCGCAACGCTTCGTGGTCGGCGTGACGCTCAAGAGCGAGTTCGAGCGCAAGGAGAAGGCCGGCACCGCCAAGCCGCTGCTCTTCGTCGTCCTCGACGAGCTCAACAAGTACGCTCCGCGCGAGGGCTCCTCCCCGATCAAGGAGGTGCTGCTGGACATCGCCGAGCGGGGCCGCTCGCTCGGGGTGATCCTGGTCGGCGCCCAGCAGACCGCCAGCGAGGTGGAGCGGCGGATCGTCACCAACTCGGCGATCCGGGTGGTCGGCCGGCTCGATCCGGCCGAGGCGTCCCGCCCGGAATACGGCTTCCTCCCGCCGGCCCAGCGGCAGCGGGCGCTGCTGGCCAAGCCGGGCACCATGTTCGTCAACCAGCCGGACATCCCGGTGCCGCTCTGCCTGGAGTTCCCCTTCCCGGCCTGGGCGACCCGGGTCTCCGAGGCCGGCCGGGCCCCCTCGGAGACGCTGCGCTCGATCACCCAGGCGGCCGACCCGTTCGCGGTGGTCGGCTCGGGGAACTCCGACGACGACATCCCGTTCTAGGGGAGGCGGTGACAACCCAATGAAGATCCTGCACACCTCCGACTGGCACCTCGGCAAGGTCCTCAAGGGGCAGTCGCGCGCCGAGGAGCACACCCGGGTGCTCGCCCAGGTGATCGAGATCGCCGTCGCCGAACGACCCGACCTGGTCATCGTGGCCGGTGACCTCTACGACACGGCCGCGCCCACCCCGGAGGCGACCCGACTGGTCACCCGGGCGCTGACCGCGCTGCGGCGTACCGGGGCGGACGTGGTGGCGATCGGCGGCAACCACGACAACGGCGCGGCGCTGGACGCGCTGCGCCCGTGGGCCGAGGCCGCCGGCATCACGCTGCGCGGCAGCGTCCGCGACAACCCGGCCGAACACGTCATCGACGGGGTCACCGCCGACGGCGAACGCTGGCAGCTCGCCGCGCTGCCCTTCCTCTCCCAGCGGTACGCCGTCCGCGCCGTGGAGATGTACGAGCTGACCCCCGCCGAGGCCAACCAGACGTACGCCGACCACCTCGGGCGGGTGCTGGCCAAGCTGGCCGAGGGTTTCACCGAGCCGGACCGGGTGCACCTGGTCACCGCACACCTCACCGTGGTCGGGGCGAGCACCGGCGGCGGCGAGCGGGACGCCCACACCGTCCTCGGGTATGCGGTCCCGGCCACGGTGTTCCCCGGCAACGCGCACTATGTGGCGCTGGGCCACCTGCACCGCTCGCAGCGGGTCATCGGCCCCTGCCCGATCCGCTACAGCGGCAGCCCCATCGCCGTCGACTTCGGTGAGCAGGAGAACATCGGCTCGGTCACCCTGGTCGAGGTGACCGCGACGACGGCCGCCCGGATCCGGGAGGTGCCGGTGCCCGGGGCCACGCCGCTGCGCACGGTCCGGGGCACCCTGGCCCAACTCGCCGAGATCGACCCGCCCGACGGCTGGCTGCGGGTGTACGTCCGCGAGCAACCCCGCGCCGGGCTGCGCGAGGAGGTGCAGGAGCTGCTGCCCCGGGCGCTGGAGATCCGGATCGACCCGGAGCTGGTGCCCGCGCCCGGCAGCGGCACCCGGGCCGCCCAGCGTGCCGGCCGCTCGCCCCGGGAACTGTTCGCCGACTACCTGACCAGCCGGGGCCACGCCGACGACGGCGTCCAGGAACTCTTCGACGAGCTGATCGAGGAGGTGGATCACTGATGCGACCGATGCGGCTGGACATGGCGGGCTTCACCGTCTTCCGCGAGGAGACCACCGTCGACTTCACCGACGCGGACTTCTTCGCCCTGGTCGGGCCGACCGGCTCCGGCAAGTCGACGGTGCTCGACGCGATCTGCTTCGTCCTCTACGGCACGGTGCCCCGGTGGGGCGGTGCCCGGGGCCTGACCAACGCGCTCGCGCCGTCGGCGAACGAGGCCCGGGTCCGGCTGGTCTTCGAGTCCGCCGGCGACCGGTACGTGGCCACCCGGGTGGTCCGCCGGGACGGCCGGGGCACGGTGAAGACCGCCAACGCCGGGCTCCAACTCATGCCGGCCGGGTTCGATGTCACCAAGCTCGACACCGGGCTCAGCCCGGAGGATCTCGGCGAGGTGGTGGCCGGCACCCCGGCCGAGATGGAGCAGGCGGTGCTGGACGCGGTCGGGCTGCCGTACGAGCAGTTCACCAGCTGTGTGGTGCTGCCGCAGGGGCAGTTCGCCGACTTCCTGCACGCCAAGCCGGCCACCCGGCAGCAGATCCTGGTCAACCTGCTCGGCCTCGGCGTCTACGAGGCGGTGCAGAAGAAGGCCACCGAGCGCGCCGGGCAGGCCGAGGCGAAGCTGGAGGCCGTCGACAAGGTGCTCGGCGGGCTCACCGGCGTCGACGACGCGGCCCTGTCCGACGCCGGGCAGCGGGTGGGCCGGATGCGCGAGCTGGCCGGGGCGGTCTCGGTGGCCGTACCGGAGCTGGACCGGGCCCGGGCGACGGCGCGCGAGGTGACGGCGGCGCTGACCGCGCTCGACGCCGAGCTGACCGTGCTGGCCGGGGTGCGGCCGCCGGACGGGATCGCCGAGTTGGCCCGGGCGGTGGCCGCGGCCCGGGTCGCGGCCGACGAGGCCGCCGCGGCGGTCGGGCTGGCCGAGGAGCGGGAGGAGAAGCTACGCGGGGAGCTGGCCACGGCCGGCGACGAGAGCGCGCTGCGGCTGCTGCTCAGGGCACACGCCGACCGGGAGCGGCTGACCGGCGAGGTGGCAACCGTCGGGTCGGCAGTGACCTCGGCGCAGACCGAGCACGACGCGGCGGCCGGGGCCCTCGCGGCGGCTCGGGCGACCGTCGAGCGGGCCGAGACGGAGCTGGAGGCGGCGTTCCGGGCGCACGAGGAGGCGAAGGCCACCGACCAGGCGGTGGCGCTGCGGGCGCACCTGGTCGCGGGCGGCCCGTGCCCGGTCTGCGAGCAGGAGGTGGCCCGGGTGCCGGCGATGCCGGCCGGGTCCGCGGTGGCCCGGGCGGTCGCCGCCGGCAAGGCGGCCCGGGCGGCCAGCGAGGCGGCCAAGCGGGTGGTGCAGGAGCGCGACGCCGCCGCCCGCGAACTGGACCGGGTGCTGCTGCGCGCCCGCGCCGAACACGACCAGTTGCGGGCCCGGCTGGCCGAGCTGGACGAGCAGCTCGCCGACGCCGCCGCGCCGGCGGCGCTGCGGGAGGCGCTGGACGAGCACGCCCGGCTGCGCCGCGCCCTGGAGGAGGCCGCCGGCGCGGTGCGGGCCGGCCGGGACGCCGCCCGCCGGGCCCGGGGCACGCTCGACGGCGCGGAGGACCGGTTGCGCCGTGCCTGGCGCCAGTTCGACGCCACCCGCGACGAGCTGGCCCGGTTCGGCCCGCCGGCCGCCGACCGGGACGACGTGGCCGGCGCCTGGACGGCCCTGGCCGGCTGGGCCGGCGAGCAGGCCGACCGGCGGCGCGCCGACCGGGACGGGCTGGCCGCCACGGTCGGCCCGGCCGAGGCCGCCGCCGCCGAGGTCGAGGCGCGGATCGCCGCGCTCTTCACCGCCGCCGGCCTGGCCGCGCCCGGCGACCCGCTGCGGGACGCCGCGGTGGCGGTGGAGCGCGCCGAGGCGGAGCTGCGCCGGCTGGAGGAACGCCGGGAGCAGGCCGCCGAGCTGCGCGAGCAGCGGGCCGGCCACGAGCGGGAGGCCCAGGTGGCCCGGGCTCTCGCCGGGCACCTGCGGGCCAACAATTTCGAACGCTGGCTGCTGGCCGAGGCGTTGGACCTGTTGGTCGACGGGGCGTCGCGGATCCTGCGGGAACTCTCCAACGGCCAGTACGACCTGGTGCACGACAAGGGCGAGTTCTTCGTCGTCGACCACCACGACGCCGGGCTGCGGCGCGGGGTGCGGACGCTGTCCGGCGGGGAGACGTTCCAGGCGTCGCTGTCACTGGCGCTGGCCCTGTCGGAGCAGCTCGCCGGCATGTCGACGACCGCGGCGAGCCTGGAGTCGATCGTCCTCGACGAGGGCTTCGGCACGCTCGACGCGGCCACCCTGGACACCGTGGCGGCCACCCTGGAGAGCCTGGCCGCCCGGGGCGACCGGATGGTCGGCGTGGTCACCCACGTGCCGGCGCTGGCCGAGCGGATCCCGGTGCGCTTCGAGGTCCGCAAGGACGCCCGTACGGCCCACGTGGAACGGGTCGGCCGGTGAGCGCGAGGAGTGCGGCGCGGCGGGGCCGCGGTGGCGGGGCGGGGGCGACGTGACGCGGTTCTACGTCGACGCGTGGGATCCCGCGTACGGGGCGTCGTTCGAGGCGGCCGGCGGGGGCGGGCCGGCGGCGCCGAGCACCGCCCAGGTCGAGGCCGACGTCGAGCTACCGGCGGCGGACTGGCGGGCGCTCGACGTCCGGCGGGACGTGCCCGCCCCGGACGTGGTGCTGCTGGTCGACGGGGTACGCCGGATCGACGCCAGCATCTGGACCGCCGAGGAGGACGGCGGCTCGTTCCCGGGCATCGCCGCCTCGTACGCGGCCGGTGTGGTCCGCTGCGACCTGGAGCGCGGCGCGGCACAGCTGGCCGGGGCCCGGGTGGGCCGGGGGCTCTTCACGGCCAGCCCGTCGGCCCAGGACGTGGTGGCGGGGCAGGTCCGCTACCCGGTGCACCGGGTGAGCGGCACCGGTGAGCTGAGCAAGCTGCCGGCCGCGGTGCAGGCGCCACTGACCGCACTGGAGGTGGCGGTCTCCGACGCCGCACGCACCGACGGCGACCTGCTGGTGGTGGACGGCCCACTGCGCAGCCGCCGAAATCTGCCCCGCACCGTCGGCTACATCAAGACCCAGCACAGTCAATACCTCGACGCGCGGCTGAGCGCGGTGGTGACCGGGCTGGCCCCGGGCCAGCGCTGCCCGGTGTTCCGGCTGGGCACCGCCTGGGGCGGCTACTCCTGGTATCTGCGGCTGCCCGGGGCCGGCGGGGCGCCCTGGGCGGGCATCGTGCGGGTGGAGTGCTCCGCCGAGCTGCCCGAGGCCGAGGCGATCCAGCTGGCCGACCTCTCGCTGGTCACGCTGCCCCGGTTCGCCTCCAGCCCGTACAAGGACCCGCGGGCCCCACAAAACCTGGTCCCCATCGGCGGCCTGGAGCGCACGCTGCGCGCGCGGCTCGGCGACGCCCGCCTACTGCAGAGAAGCCTGAGCATGGCGGCCCAGCGGGGGCGGCGCTGATGGGCCGTAGGCGCGACACCGACCGGGTGGTCGAGCCGGTCGACACCGGGCAGGCCGAGCTGGTGCCCGACCCGGACCGGTCGGGCTCGTGGACGCTGCTGCTGGACGGCGCGCCGCAGTCCCACGTGGACCTGGCGGAGCCGACCCACCTGGAGTTCGAGTACGTCCGCCGGCTGGCCGCCGCGATCGACCTGGTCGCCCCGGCCGGCGCGCCGCTGCGGGTGCTGCACCTGGGCGGGGGCGCGCTGACCCTGCCCCGGTACGTCTCCGCCACCCGGTCCGGGTCGACGCAACGGGTGTCCGAGGTGGACGGCGCCCTGGTGGAGCTGGTCCGCCGGGCGCTGCCCTGGCCCGCCGACCCTCGCCTGCGGGTGCGGGTGGCCGACGCCCGGGCCACCCTGACGTCGAGCCGCGACGCCAGCTACGACGTGGTGGTGGCGGACGTCTTCGCCGGTGCCCGCACCCCCGCCCACCTGACCTCCGTGGAGTACGCCGGCGAGGTGGCCCGGGTGCTCCGCCCCGGCGGCTTCTACCTGGCGAACATCGCCGACGGCCCGCCGCTGCGACACGCCCGCGCCCAGGTCGCCACGGTCCGGACGGTGCTGCCCCGGGCCTGCCTGGTCGGCGACGCGGCGGTGCTGCGCGGCCGGCGCTACGGCAACCTGGTGCTGGTCGCGTCCCGGGTCGAGCCGCCGGTGCCGGAGCTGACCCGGCGGGCCGCCGGGGACTGGTTCCCGGGCCGGGTGCTGGCCGGCGAGGAGCTGGACCGGTTCGCCGGGGGCGCTCCGGTGGTGCGCGACGCCGACGCCACCGACTCCGCCCCGCCGCCGCCGGGCATCTTCTCCGTGCGTCGTTGATCCGCTCGGCGAATCGCGCCGTTTCACCGGGCGGCCATGCCCGTGGCGGGCGGCCGCCGTCGTGCACCCCGGCACCCGTGTCGCCCGTCACGGCAGGTCACCGTGGCAGAGTGACGGGGTGACCTCTCCCGCCGCCCGCCGGACGCTGCGCCCCCCGGTCGGCTACCGGCTGGCCGCGTCGGTCCGGTCGCTCACCTTCAGCCCGTACGACCCGTGCGCCCGGATCACCGACGGTGGCTTCTGGTGGGCCACCCGTACCCCGGCCGGGCCGGCCACTCTCGCGTTGCGCCCATCCGCAGGCGAGCTGGTCGCCGAGGGGTACGGGCCGGGGGCCGGCTGGGTGGTCGAGCGGGCCGACGCGGTGGCCGGGCTCCGCGACGATCTGGCCGGCTTCGCCGACCTGGCCGCCGCCCACCCGGTGGTGGCCCGGCTGGCCCGCGAGCACCGCGGGCTGCGGATGCCGGCCACCGGCCAGGTCTTCCCCCGGCTGCTGCGCGCGATCTTCGAGCAGAAGGTGACCGGCAAGGAGGCCTACCGGGCGTACGCCGCGACGGTCCGGCACTTCCGCGAGCCGGCGCCCGGGCCGGTGTCGCTGCTGCTGCCCCCGGCGCCGGCGGCGATCGCGGCCAGCGCGTACTGGGTGTTCCACCCGTTCGGCGTGGAGCAACGGCGGGCCGACACGCTGCGCCGCGCGGCGGCCGCCGCGGAGCGGCTGGAACGCTGCGCCGACACCGCCGAGGCCACCCGCCGGCTCACCGCCATCCCCGGCATCGGACCGTGGACCGCCGCCGAGGTGGTCCGGATCGCGTACGGCGACCCGGACGCGGTCAGCGTCGGCGACTACCACATCCCCAACACGGTGGCCTGGGCGCTCGCCGGGGAGCCGCGCGGCGACGACGCCCGGATGCTGGTGCTGCTGGAGCCGTTCCGGGGCCACCGGGGGCGGGTGTGCCTGCTGCTGGAGGCGGCCGGCGTCCAGGCTCCCCGGTACGGCCCCCGGGCGACCATCCGCTCGTTCGCGAGCTACTGACCGGCGCAGATCCGCCGCAGTGTCCGCCCCAGCCACCAGGCGTAGGCGTGCTGGACGGCCCGGACGACCGGCCCGGCGGCCCGCCCCCACCAGTGGGCCGGGCGGCTGAACGAGGTGACCTCGAACCAGACCCCGTCGCCCGCCCGGCTGACCAGGAACGCCTCCTCGCCGACCTCCGGGTGCCCGGGCAGGGTGCCGTAGCCGAACCCGGCCCGGTCCGGTCCGTCCACCGCCCAGACGACCTCGGTCGGGCCCCAGATGCGCAGCGGCCCGATGCCGAGTCCGGGGGTGACCCGGACGCCCACGCCGGCGCGGGGTGCGTCGGTTCGCATCGCCACCCCGGCGGCCCGGTGCAGCCGCCAGCCGAGCACGGCGTCGGCCGCGCCCGGGAAGCAGCCGTCCGGCAGCCGGACCCGGTGACGCAGGTGCTGATAGCCGGCCGGCAGGCGTCCGTCGCGGGTCGCCCCCACCTCGGGGTACGTCAGCTCGGGCACGGCCGGCACCTCCTCGCGCGGCACACCGCCAGCGTACGGGCGCCACGGCCGGCCCACCGCGGGACGGCCCGGCTACGCGGCCTCGCGGAGGTCGGCCAGATCGATCGGGGCGTACCGGCGGAGCAGCTTCTCCAGCTCGGCGACCGAGGCGACCTCGCCGATCACGTTGGCGCCGCCGCCGTGTTCCGGGCGGTAACGGTGCACCAGCCGGTACCGGTACCGCCCCCGGATCAGCTCGACGCTGACCCGCCAGCGCCCGCAGCACCCGCAGCTCCACTCCGGCACGCGCCGAACGGTAGCGCCGGCCTGCGGTTTCACCATCCGGCTCCGGGTGACGAACGGGCCGGACCGGGACACGCCACCCGGCACCGGCGGTGATCTGCCTCACCACTGTCGGTGGCGTCTGATTGACTGGTCGCCGTGGACCTGCCGATCAATCCGCCGGTCGAGCCGATGCTGGCCAAGAGCGTGCCCCAACTCCCCACCGCCCCCGGCCTGACGTACGAGCCGAAGTGGGACGGCTTCCGCTGCATCATCTTCCGCGACGGCGACGAGGTCGAGCTGGCCAGCCGGGGCGGCAAGACGATGACCCGCTACTTCCCGGAGGTGATCGAGCAGGCGCGCCGCCAGCTCCCGCCCCGGTGCGCGGTCGACGGCGAGCTGATCGTGATCCGCCGGGACGGCCCCGAGGGTCAGGCCCGGCTCGACTTCGAGCTGCTCGCCCAGCGGATCCACCCGGCCGCCTCCCGGGTGAGGCTGCTCGCCGAGACCACCCCGGCCGACTTCGTCGCCTTCGACCTGCTCGCCCTCGACGACGAGCTGCTCACCGACCGGCCCTATCCCGAGCGCCGGGCCCGGCTGGAGCAGGCCCTCGCCACGGTCCAACCGCCGGTGCACGTCACCCAGGTGACCACCGAACCGGAGGTCGCGCGGCGCTGGTTCGACGTGTTCGAGGGGGCCGGGCTGGACGGCCTCATCGTCAAGCCGGCCGACCTGCCGTACGAGCCGGGCAAGCGACTCATGTTCAAGGTCAAGCACGCCCGCACCGCCGACGCGGTGGTGGCCGGCTTCCGCTGGCACAAGTCCGGCCCGGTGGTCGGCTCGCTGCTGCTCGGCCTCTACGACGAGGCCGGCGTGCTGCACCACATCGGGGTCAGCTCGTCGTTCACCGCCGCCCGGCGCAAGGAGCTGCTGACGGAGCTGGAGCCGTACCGCGACACCGGCGGCGACCACCCGTGGGTGCATGGCGACCACGAGCGGGGCCAGCGCATCCCCGGCGGGGTGAGCCGGTGGACCGGCACCAAGAACCTGGAGTGGGAGCCGTTGCGACCCGAGCTGGTGGTCGAGGTCGGCTACGACGCGATGGAGGGCGACCGGCTGCGACACACCGCCCAGTTCGTCCGCTGGCGTCCCGACCGCGATCCCCGCTCCTGCCGCTACGACCAGTTGGAGCGCCCGATCCGCTACGACGTCGACCAGGTGCTGCGCGGGGATCCGGCGGCGACGGTCGGCGACGCGTCCGGCCGGGCGTAGCCTGGTCGTCGGACATGATCAACACGGAAGGCTCCCACGTGACCCGCTTCTCCGACCGGATCCGCCGGGTCCGATCCGCCCCACGGCGGGTCACCTGGCGACCTGCCCTCGCCGGGTTCGCCGCCGCGCTGGTGCTCACCGCCGGTTGCACGCTGCCGGCGTTCGCCCCGCGCACCGAGAGCCGGGCCCCGGCGGCACCCCCGGGCACCGCCCCGACCTGGCGTGCCTGCCCGGAGATCCCCAACGAGCTGGTCGGCCGGGGCGCGGCGGGCATGCGCTACGAGTGCGCCCGGATCCTCGTACCCCGGAACTGGGGCAACGGTGCGACCACCGGCGCGACCACCGGGCCCGGCACCGGGGAGACCTTCGAGATCGCGCTGATCCGGATCCGCTCCGACAAGCAGCACGACCGGATCGGGTCGCTGGTGGTCAACCCGGGCGGGCCGGGGGCCTCCGGCGTGGACACCGCCGTCTACCTGTCGTTCGGCCCGGCGTTCGGCGGGCTGCCGGCCGCGGTGACCGACCGTTTCGACATTGTCGGGTTCGACCCGCGCGGGGTGGACCGGTCCAGCCCGGTCAAGTGCATACCCGACGCCGATCTGGACGCCAACTTCGGCTACGACCCCGACCCGCGGAACCAGGCGGCCTTCGACGGGTTCGTCGCATTGAACCGGCGGATCGGCAAGGGCTGCGGCGACAAGTACGGCGCCCAGCTGCCGCTCTACGGCACCGAGCAGGCGGCCCGGGACATGGACGCGGTACGCGCGGCGGTCGGCGACGACAAGCTCACCTACCTCGGCTACTCGTACGGCACCCTGCTCGGCGCGGTCTACGCCCAGCTCTACCCGAAGCGGGTGCGGGCGCTGGTGCTCGACGGCGCGGTCGATCCGCGGCAGAAGCTGATCGCCGGGTCGGAGAGCCAGGCGAAGGGCTTCGAGCGGGCCTTCGACAACTTCGCCCGCTGGTGCACGGCCAACGCCGGCCGCTGCCCGATCGCGCCGGACGCCCGGGGGGCGGTCACCGCCGCCATCGACAAGGCCAGGGTCTCCCCGGTACGCGCCAAGGACGGCCGGGAGGCCACCGCGGGCTGGGTGTTCTACGCGGTCATCTCCTCGCTCTACACCGAGGCGGGCTGGCAGGAGCTGGCCCGGGCGATCGACTCGTTGCAGGGCGGCGACCCGACCGGCGTGTTCGACCTCGCCGACGCGTACGCGGAGCGTGGGAGCGATGGGCACTACACGAACCTGTTCGACGCCAACCTGGCGGTGAACTGCGCGGACGAGACCGAGAAGCCGAGCCGGGAGCAGATCCGGCAGCTGCAGTCGCAGTGGCGGCAGAAGTACCCGCTCTTCGGTCCGGCCCTGGCGGTGGGCATGCTCGGCTGCGTGGAGTGGCCCGGCGCGCGGGACCCGTACCCGACCGGGAAGGCGGCCGGTGCGCCGCCGATCGTGGTGGTCGGCACCACCGGCGACCCGGCCACTCCGTACGAGCAGACCGCCGCGCTCGCCTCGATGCTGGGGGTCGGGCGGGTGCTCACCTGGGAGGGTGAGGGGCACACCGCGTACCCGCAGACCGCCTGCATCACCGACGCCGTCGACGCGTACCTGATCTCGCTGACCGTGCCCCGGGCGGGGCTGCGCTGCCCGGCCCGGTGACCCTCCCGGGTTAACGGCCTCTGGCGCATCGGCGGACGTCGGTGTGACACGCTGCCCGGGTGACCGACGTGATCTTCCGGGAGGCGGTCCGCGCGGACCTGCCCGCCGTCATCGCCCTGCTCGCCGACGACGTGCTGGGCAAGGCCCGCGACTTCACCGAGGTGGACGACGCGTACGAGAAGGCGTTCGCCGACATCGACGCCGACCCGCGCAACCAGCTGGTCGTCGCCGACGCGGGTGGTGAACTGGTCGGCTGCATGCAGATCACGTACATCCCGGGGCTGGGCCGGCACGGCGCCGAGCGGTCGCTGATCGAGTCGGTCCGGGTCCGCTCTGACCTGCGCGGCCAGGGGCTGGGCCGGCAGATGATGGCCTGGGCGGTCGACCGGGCCCGGGAACGCGGCTGCGCGCTGGTGCAGCTCACCACCGACAAGACCCGCGCCGACGCGCACCGCTTCTACCGCAATCTCGGCTTCCAGGCCAGCCACGAGGGGATGAAGCTGGCGCTCTAGGCTCCTTTCCGGCCAACGGGGAGTTCACATGTCCACCGTCCCCGCCGTCGCCCACCCGCGTGACGGACGGCCCGCTCCGACCTGGGCGGTGCGGGCCGCCCACCTGATCCCGCTGGTCGTCCTGCCGTCCGGGCTGTGGCGGATCGCCCTGGTCGCCGGGGTGCCGATCGGCGCGTACGAGAACGGCGCGCCGGCCCGCACCCACGGCGCGGAGAGCGTCTACATCCTCGCGCTGAGCCTGGTCTCGGAGGCGCTGGCACTGCTCGCGCTCGGCCTGGTCCGCCCCTGGGGCGAGGTGTTCCCCCGCTGGTTGCCGCTGCTGGGCGGGCGCCGGGTGTCGCCGTTGTTCGCGGTCACCGTCGCCACCGCCGGCGCCGTCGGGGTCACCCTCGTCTGGGGGTACGCCACCAGGGGCATGATCGCCAGCAGCCTTCTCGTCCAGGGCGACGGGCTGGGCTTCTCGCCGCCCGGCTTCGCGCTGCTGGTGGCGTGCTACGTCCCACCGCTCCTCTGGGGACCGCTCCTGCTCGCCGTCACCGTCGCCTACCACCGCCGCCGCTGCCGCAACTGACGCCGCTGCCGACCGGTGCCTGGCTGGCGACCGGCCGGCGGGGGCGGTCAGTCGGTGACCAGGCGGCCGTCGCGGAGGGTGAGGGTGCGGTCGGCCATCTCGATCAGGGCCGGGTCGTGGGTGGCGACCAGGGCGGTCATGCCCCGGGCGTGCACCACGGCCCGGAGCAGGTCCATGATCGACCGCCCGGTCTCCGAGTCGAGCTGGCCGGTCGGCTCGTCGGCGATGAGCAGGTCCGGCTCGTTCGCCAGCGCCCGGGCCACCGCCACCCGCTGCTGCTGCCCGCCGGAGAGCTCATAGGGGCGCTGCGCGGCGTGCCCGCCCAGCCCGACCAGCTCCAGCAGCACGGCCACCCGCTGCTCCCGCTCCGCGGCCGGCACCTTCGCCAGCCGCAGCGGCACCCCGACGTTCTCGGCGGCGGAGAGGATCGGCACCAGCCCGAACGTCTGGAAGACGAAACCGACGGTGCCCCGGCGCAGCGCGAGCAGTTCCCGCTCGCCCGCGGCGGTCACCTCGTGCCCGGCCACCCGGATCCGCCCGGCGTCCGGCCGGTCCAGGCCGCCGACGAGGTTGAGCAGGGTGGTCTTGCCCGCGCCGGACCGGCCCCGAACCGCGAGCAGTTCGCCACGGCCGGCCGAGAACGACACCTCCCGTACGGCGTGCACGGCGTGCTCGCCCTTGCCGAAGGTCCGGCTCACCCCCTCCACCCGGACCACCTCGTCGGTGGTGGCAACGCCCAAAGACACCGCGGAAGACCGCTCGCTCATGCCGCCACCTCGCTTCGCTCCGGTGTCGGCATGAGGCACCATGGCGCTGTACCGATGATTCGTTCGCTCATGCCTCACTCCGTTCGGTGTGCGCCCGGTCGCCGGGCCGCACCTCGACATGGTCGGGCTCCAGGTTGAGCCGGACCCGGTCCCGCAGGGACAGGGCGTCCACGAAGGACGCCGGCAGTTGCATCCGGCCGGTCCGGTCGAGCACCGCGTACTCCTCGCTGACCAGCTCGGTGCTGCCGTCGGCGGTGACCCGGGCGGTCCGGCGTACCTCGGAGGAGGTCCGGCCGTCGCGGATGGCGACGGTCCGCCGGACCTGGCCGGCCACGGCGTGGTCGTGGGTGACCACGACGATGGTGACGCCCAGCTCGGCGTTGATGGTCCGCAGCGCGGTGAACACCTCGGCACCGGTCGCCTCGTCCAGTTCGCCGGTCGGCTCGTCGGCGAAGAGCACCTCCGGGTCGTTGGCCACCGCGACGGCGACCGCGCAGCGCTGCTGCTCGCCGCCGCTCATCTGGCCGGGCTTCCGGTCCGCGCAGTAGCCGACGCCGACCATGTCGAGCAGCTCGCGGGCTCTCTCCCGGCGCGCCCGACCGCCCCGCCGGCCAGCCAGCCTCATCGGCAGCTCCACGTTCTCCAACGCGGTCAGGTACGGCAGCAGGTTCCGGCCGGTCTGCTGCCAGACGAAGCCGACCACCTGGCGGCGGTAGCTGAGCCGACGCCGGCTCGACAGGGCGAGCAGGTCGTACTCGGCGACCCGGGCGATGCCGGCGGTGGGGGTGTCCAGCCCGGAGAGAATGTTCAGCAGGGTCGACTTGCCGGAGCCGGAGGCACCGACGATCGCCACCAGCTCGCCCCGGTCGATGACCAGGTCGAGGCCCTGCAGGGCGACGACCTCCACCCCCTCGGTCTTGAAGATCCGGACCAGCCCGTCGCAGACGATGTGCCCGCGCAGCCGGTCCCGCCCGCCGGCCCGTTCGGCGGCGCGTTGCGCGGCGCGCTGCTGGAGGGCGGCCAGGTCCGGCACGGCGGACGTCTCGGCAGTCGCTGTCATTCGCTCTCCTCTCCGAGCCGGAGCACCTCGCCGAGGCGCATCCGACGGTTGTTCAGGGTCTCGACCGTGATCGCGAAGCCGAGGGCCAGCACGGCGAGGCCCAGCACGCCGGCCACCAGGCCGGGTTCGAAAGCTGCCTGCACCGCCACCCCACCGGTGAACGCGCGCAGGCCGAGCACCGGGGTGAGCAACACCGGTAGCAGCGCGCCGACCAGCGCGCCGGTGAGCACCGACACCAGCACCAGCGGGGTCAGCTCCACCAGCAACAGGCCCCGCCACTGCCGGCGGGACAGTCCCATGGTGCGCAACCGGGACAGCACCTGCCCACGGCTGCGCGCCTCGGCGAGCACCGCGAACGCGAGCGCGAGCAGGCCGAGCAGGCCGCCACCGACCGCGCCGACAGCGAACCCGAAGACCAGCAGGCCGTTCACCCCGCTGCCGCCCAGCTCGGCGCGGACCGCCGACCGGGTCAGCACCTCCGGCGGGTGGGGCCGCGCACCGGCGACGACGGTCCCGCTCCGCTGGTAGCGCCGCTGGCCCTCGTCGACGACGCGGGCCACGGCGTCCGGGTCGACCCCGGCGCCGGCGAGCACGAAGCCGGTGGGGACGAGCGGATGCAGTGCGTCCGCCGGCAGCGCCGGCCAGGGCAGCACCAGGAAACGCGTCACGTTCTGGTCGATCGGCGGGAACTCCTCGACGGTGCCGGCGACGCGTACCGGCAGCCGGTTGCCCTGCACGTCCAGCCAGGCGGGTTTGCGCCCCTCCCGGTCGGCGAGCCCGGCGTCGGCGAACTCCTCGGCGAGCTCCGGGGAGACCAGCCCCGGCATCGGCGCCGCCGGGTCGCCGGCGGCCCGCAGCGGGTCGGGGACGGTCACCGGGACGCCCGCGCGGCGGGCCACCGCCGCGAACCGCTCGCCGTCGACCAGCAGGACCCGGATCTCCCGTACGTCGCTGAGCCGGCCGTTCTGGTTCGCGTACGGGCGTTGGCTCGGCTCGACGAGCAGCGGGGCGACCGCGCGCACCCCGGGCAGGGCGGCCAGCGCCTCGGTGGTGTCCGGGGCGAACCGCTCCCCGTTGACCAGCACGTCCCCGGGGACGGCACGCTCGGCGGCCCGGTCCCGACCGTTCTCGATACCGGCCGCCACCACGCCGCAGAACGCGGCGGTGGCGACGGCGAGCACCACCACGACGAGCGGGCCGGTGGTGGCGGCCCGGCCGGCGCGGGCGCTGCCGAGGAACGCCACGCTGCCCCGGGCCCGTGCGGCGGCCCGGCTGAGCAGTCGCAGCGGCCACGGGTACGCGCGCAGCGCGACCAGCGCCGCGGCGACCGCCAGCAGCACCGGCACGGACACCAGCAGCGGGTCCACCGTCCCGTCGAGGGTCAGCCCGCGCCGGCGCAGCAGGAACGCCCCGAGGGCGGCAACCGCGAGCACGGTCACCTCGACGGTGAGCCGCACGGTGGTGGAACGGGCGCCGACCAGGTCGGCCCGCCCTGCACCCCGCATGGCGGTGAGCGCGGTGACCGGCGGGAGCAGTGTGGCCGCCACCGCGGCGAGCAGCACCCAGCGCGGGTCGGTGCCTGCGCCGGGGAGGAGCCCGCCGAGCAGCCAGCCGGCGCCGGCGGCGAGCGGCAGCACCAGCGCCGACTCGGCCAGCCCGCGGCGCAGCACCGCGCCGGTCGAGCCGCCCCGGGCCCGGATCAGCACGTACTCGCTGCGGCGTCGGCGCGCCGCCACCCGGGCGGCGAGCAGGATCAGGCCGGCCAGGGTGGCGAACAGACCGGCGGCAATGACGGCGAGCAGCGTACGGGCGGCGGCGAGTGACTCGGCGAAGCGCCGCAGCGGGATGTCGATGCCCTGGGTGAAGGTGAGCCCGGCCGGGCGGTTCCGATCCAGGACGGCCAGCCCGTCGATCAACGCGGTGAGTTGATCCGCGGAGATCCGGTCCCCCGCGATGCGGTAACGCCAGCCGAAGCTGACCGCCCAACCGGAGGTCGCGACAGTGTCGAAGCCGCGGTCGCTGGTCACCCCGACGCTCAGGAACGGCTTGCCTTCGCCCTCGGGCTCGGTGAGCCGCAGCATCGTCGGCAGCCCGTCCCAGATCCCGTCGGTCCGGTCGTTCGGCCGGAACACACCCACCAGGACGACCTGGCTGGCCCGCATCAGGGTGCCGTCTTGGCGCAGCAGCAGGTAGCTGAACCGGTCGCCCGCGTGCAGCCCGAGCGGGCCGGCCACCGTGTCGGCCAGCGCCACCTCGATCGCGCGGTCCGGGTCCGTGTCGGGCCAGCGTCCCTCGACCAGGGTGGCCGCCTCCTGGATGCCGCTGGCCACGCGCAGGCTGAGGTCGATCAGCCCCTTGTCGGCGGTCAGCCGCGGGCCGCGCAGCCGGCCGAACGTGGTCTGCGCCTGATACCACCGCTCCCCGATCGCCCCACGGACGACAGCGGGCATCTGGGCCTCGATGTTCCTCAGTTCGCCGGCCCTGTTGGCGGCGATTCCGGTGCTGCTCTTCGGCACCACCTCCGGCTCCGAGGTGTAGTTCAGGTCGCGGAGGGCCGACTTCTGGCCCGCGATGTGCTCGCGCAGCCCCTGCCCGGTCAGCCGGTCCGCGACCCGGGGCACCGCCGTGATCAGCAACGCGGCGACCAGGGTCAGCACGGCGAGCAGCAGGAAGTGGCCCCCGTACGCCCGCACCCGTCGCGCGACCGCCAGCAGACTCATCGCTCTCCCCCGATCCGAAGCTGGGCCGCGGCCACCCGCTGGCGGATGCCGGCGGTGATGACGGCGCTGAACGCCAGGGCGACCGCCAGCAGTCCGAGCGCGGTCGCCCCGACCGGCGCCCAGGGCAGGACGAAGGCCGCGTCGGGCACCGGCCGGCCGGCGGCCGGGGTGAGGATCACCAACGGCACCATGGTGGCCGCGACTCCCGCCCCGACCAGCAGGCCCACCCCGACACCGATGCCGGCGAGGAAGGTCTGCTCGGCCAGCAGCGCCCGGGCCAGCAGGCGCGGCGTCGCGCCGAGCGTGTGCAGCACGGCGAATTCCGTCATCCGGTGCCGGGTCGTCGCCCAGACGTCGACGGCCAGGCCGACCAGGGCGAGCAGCACCGCGCCGAGGGCGGCGGCGAGCAACCCGGTGCGGGCCCCCAACCAGTACGGGTCCCGCGCCGCCTCCCCGGCGATCTGTCGCCGGTCGAGCAGGGTGGTCGCGGGCAGGTCGGCGAGGGCCGCCGCCGCGGCGGCGTGGTCGCCGTCGGTGCCCAGCCACCACTCGGACGATGGCCGGACCGTGCCCTGCTGGCCCAGCAGCCAGTCGGCGGCCGTGGGCAGGTCCAGCAGGATCCCGTCGCGCTCGGTGGCGGGCACGGCCGCGACCTGCCCGACCAGCCGGACCGGCAGGGACACCCCGGAGAGCGAGAGGGTGACCGTGTCCCCGCTGTGGAGGTTCAACGCCGCAGCGGCACCGGGCGTCATGAGCGCGGGCACCGACGGGTCGTCCCCGGCCGGCACCACGGCGAACCGGGACGGCGGCTGGTGCGCGAACTGCAGGAGCCCTTCCGGCAACTTCACCTCGTGTGTGACGTCCACGGTGGTGCTGCCGACCGGCGCCGGCCCGCCCGGGCCCTGCAGGGGGTCGGTCAGCCGCCAGCCGGTGCCGAGGGAGAACTTCAGCGCGCCCCCGCTGGCGTCGGTGACCCGGAGCTCGTCGAGGCGCAGCCGGTAGCTGATCCCGGTCGCCGGGCCCGCGTCGGCCTCGAACCCGGTCAGCCGCAGCGGCGTACCGCCGGTCTCCGGCAGCGGGACGGAGAACGGCACCGGCTGGTCGCCCTGCCCCACCGCGAGCGGCAACCGCCAGGTCGCGCCGCCGTCGGTGGCGAGCAGCGCCACAACGACGACCCGTGGCTCACCGAACAACGAAACGACCGGGGTACGGACGGTGCCGGCGAACTGCCGGGCACCGGCCGGGAGCGCGACCCCGGGAGACGCGAGGCGGTGCGCCAGCCGGTCGAGCAGTTCCGACGCGGACGCGTCGCCGACGGCGTCGTCGAGCCGGAGCAGCCCCTTCGCACGGGCCGCGTCCAGGCTCAGCACGGTCACCGGCAGGTCCTTGCGGCCCAGCCGGACGTCGTCACGCCAGGCCGGCAGCACCCGGTCCACACCGGGCACCGTGGCCAGGGCGGCGGCCCGGTCGGCCGGCGCGGCGCCGTTGCGCTCGACCAGCCGCAGGTCGGCCCCGACGGTGTGCCGGGCCTGTTCCTCCTGCGACCGTTCCCAGGAGGCCATCAGCGACCAGGCCAGGCTGCTGCTACCCACGGCGAGGGCGAGCAGCAGCACGGGACCGGCGTGCGGCCGGCGGCCCGCCTGCCACATGCCGAGGATGGTGGCGGTCCACGGTCGCCGGTCGACGAACCGCTCGGCGAACCGGGTCGCCGGCGGCAGCAGCCGCAGCGCGACCACCGCCCCGGCCAGCACGCCGATGGTGGGTGCGGCGGCGAGCAGCGGGTCGATGCCGAGCTGGCCGCCGGCTCCCGCGAGGGGCGAGGAGTAATGCCGCAGCTGGGTCCAGGCGAGCACGGCGAGCGCGACGAGCGCCAGGTCGACGCTGGCCCGCTGGACCGCCGCGCCCCGGGTCGGGCGGGACCGGGCCGCCATGTCGGCGACGTAGGTGCCGGCCCGGCGCAGCGCCGGCATCACCATGGCGAGCAGGCAGCCGACCGCGGCGGCGACCGCGACCGCCCAGACCTGACCGAGAGCGGCGTCGGCCAGCCGCAGGTCGGCACCGATCCACCGCACCGCCTCCGCGGCCAGCGGTGGTGCCAGCAGGACGGCCGGGGCCACCACCAGGGCCGCCTCCCGTACGGCGAGGCCGGCGAGCTGGCCACGGGCGGCGCCCCGGGCGCGCAGCAGCGCGGTCTGCGCCCGCCGGTCCTCGTTGAGCAGCGCGGCGACCAGCACCAGCGCGTACCCGCCGAGGACCACGATCAGCAGCAGCGGGGTGAGCAGGGCGGACCGGCCCACCAGGTCGGCCCGGCCGAGCCGGTCGGCGAGCCGGTCCAGGTGGCTGACCATCTGGGCGGAGGAACCGAGCCCGGTGGCCTCGGGAAGCCGCTGGGTGATGCTGGCCACCGCAGTCTTGACCTCGGCCAGCCGGCTCGGCTCGATGACCGCGAGGTTGGGCGCGACCAGCCAGGTGGCCGACGTGGAGCCGGGGAAGGTACGCGCGAAGTCGGCCGGGTCCAGCACGAACGGCCCGTACGAGGTGACCTTGCCGGTCTCCTGGCCGTCGCCCACGCCCGGCGCCAGCCACCAGTACGGCTCTGTCGGGTCGCGGGGCCGCCAGGTGCCGGCGACCACCACCGCGCCGGCCCGCTCGGTGCTGCGGTCGTAGAGCGGCACCCGGTCCCCGGTCCGCAGCCCGAGCTGGCCGGCGATCTTCTCGGGCAGCGTCACCTGCATCGGCGTCGCCCCGGGCGTCGGCCACGAGCCGGCGGTGAGCTCGGCGTGCTCGGGCAGTTCGGCCAGCGTGGCGAGGTTGGCGAACATCGGGTCCTTGCTGGTCCGGGCGGAGCCGAGGTCCCCGGTCAGCTCCCGTCCGGTGCCGTACCGGGCAGTGGCGATGGTCACCGGTGCGCCGCCCAGCCCGTCGGCGAACTGCGCGCGGACCGCGCGGTCCCGCTCGGCGTACGCCGCGGCGTCGCGGCCGCCGGAGCCGCTGACCAGCAGGCTGCGCTCCTCCGGCGGGGCGGCGGCGAGCACCGCCTGCTGGCCGGCGTCGATGGCTCGACGGTTGTAGTCGGAGAGCCCGGTGACCAGCGCGACCGCGACCAGGGCCGCGACGGCGGCGGCGAGTAGCAGCCCGCGCGCCTCGACGGCCCGCCTCCACACCAACTTCATCCGATGCCCTCCCCTGGCCCCCGGTCGGGCCGATGACAAGGGAGACCGGTCGGGGGGCGGGAAAGGTTCGCACGCGTTACATGATCGTTACCTCCTGGTGCGGGGCGGGGAGGCGGTCAGGCCCGGGGGCGGTCGCGGTCCTTGGAGGGCTGCACCCGCTTCGGTTCACCCGGCATCTTCGGGTACTCGGGCGGGTACGGCAGGTCGCCCTGCCCGGCGGCGGCGTCCCGCTCGGCCCACTCCAACAACGGGGTGATGTCCCACGGCGCGTCGTCGATGCCCGCGTGCGGGTCGCCCCGCTCGGCCAGCCGCGCCGGCACGCTGCGCAGGTCGAAGTCGTCCGGGTCGACCTGGGTCAGCTCGTCCCAGTCGACCGGGGTGGAGACGGTGGCCCGCGCGTTGGCCCGCAGCGAGTACGCGCAGGCGATCGTCCGGTCCCGGGCCATCTGGTTGAAGTCCACGAAGACCCGACTGCCGCGCTCCTCCTTCCACCAGGCGGTGGTGACCAGCTCGGGGCGGCGGCGCTCCAGCTCGCGGGCCAGCGCGATGGTGGCCCGGCGCACCTCGACGAACGTCCAGCGCGGCTGGATCCGCAGGTAGATGTGCATGCCCCGGCCGCCCGAGGTCTTCGGCCAGCCGGTCACGCCCAGCTCGGCCAGCAGCGCCCGCAGCTCGCCGGCGGCGGTGACCGCGTCGGCGAAGTCGGTGCCGGGTTGCGGATCCAGGTCGATCCGCAGCTCGTCCGGCTGGTCGACGTCGGCGGCGCGGACCGGCCACGGGTGGAAGACCACGGTGCCCATCTGCGCGGCCCAGGCCACGTGCGCCAGGTCGATCGGGCAGAGCTCCGCCGCTTTCCGGCCACTGGGGAAGCTGATCTCCGCGGTCGCCACCCACGGGGGTACGCCCCGGGTCGGCACCCGCTTCTGGAAGAACATCTCCCCCTCGATGCCCTCGGGGAAGCGCTGCAACGTGGTCGGCCGGTCGCGCAGGGCGCGCATGATTCCCTCGCCGACCGCGAGGTAGTAGTGGAAGACGTCCGCCTTGGTGAAGCCGCGCTGCGGGAAGATCACCCGGTCCGGGCTGCTGAGCCGTACGGTGTGCCCGGCGACCTCGATCTCCTCGGCTGCGGCCTTGCTACCAGCCATTGCGCGACGATATGCGATACCACCGACGCCCGGCGTACCGTTGACCGGTGAGTCTTTCCGAGAGTGATCTGCCCACCACCGAGGACGAGTGGCGGGTCCGGCTGAGCCCCGAGGAGTTCCGGGTGCTCCGCCAGGCCGGCACCGAGCGGCCATGGACCGGCGAGTACGTCGACACCAAGGCCTCCGGCGTCTACCACTGCCGGGCCTGCGGGGCGGAGCTGTTCCGCAGCCAGGACAAGTTCGACTCGCACTGCGGCTGGCCGAGCTTCGACGACGCCATTCCCGGAGCGGTGAAGGAGATCCCCGACAACACCCTCGGCATGCGGCGTACGGAGATCCGCTGTGCCCGGTGCGACAGCCACCTGGGGCACGTCTTCGAGGGGGAGGGTTTTACCCCGAAGGACACCCGGCACTGCGTGAACTCGGTCTCCATCCGGCTCGAACCCCGTTAACCTGGGGCCATACGTCCATTTTTGGGGGATTTCGTATGGCTACCTGTGAGGTCTGCGGCAACGACTACTGGATGGCGTTCGAGGTGCGCACGGCCAGCGGGGCCACGCACACCTTCGACAGCTTCGAGTGCGCGATCCACAAGATGGCGCCGATCTGCGAGCACTGCCAGTGCAAGATCGTCGGCCACGGCGTGGAGGTCTCCGGCCGCTTCTTCTGCTGCGCGCACTGCGCCCGCGCGGTGGAGGGCGCTCAGGGCGCGGAGATCCGCGACGCGGTCGGCGCCCGACCCGCCTGAGCCCGGCCGGCGACGCCGACGCGGATCCGGCGGCGAGGTACGCCCTCGTTCGCCGGCAACCCGTCCCGGCCCGGCCGGGACGACACCCCGGCTGCGACCTAACATCGCGGGATGCCCATCGAGTCGCACGTCGCGAGCTTCGCCGAGCTGGACGCCCGCACCTTCCACGACCTGCTCCGGCTACGCATCGACACGTTCGTCGTGGAGCAGACCTGCCCGTACCCGGAGCTGGACGGCCGGGACGTCGAACCCGGGACCCGGCACCTCTGGCTGACCCGCGACGACGCGGTGTTGGCGTACCTGCGGATCCTGGCCGACCCCGGCGGCGTGACGCGGATCGGCCGGGTGGTGGTGGCGCCGGCGGCCCGTGGCGCGGGCCTGGCCGGCCGGCTGATGACCGAGGCGCTGGCCCTGGTCGGCGCGGACCCGTGTGTGCTGGAGGCGCAGACCCACCTGGTCGACTTCTACGCCGGCCACGGCTTCACGGTCAGCGGGCCCGGATACCTCGACGACGGCATTCCGCACACCCCGATGCGACGGGCGATGTAACGCCGAAGGAAGTCGATACGCTGTGCCCTCCGGTGAGACATGGGAGGGAAACGACAACGTGAGACCAACGGGGATCCGCTGGAACCGCCGGACCGTCGGCATCGCGGCCGCGATGGCCACCACCACGCTGGCCGGCACCATCGGCATGGTCGCGGTGAGCCTGGGCGACGAGGGCGCCGAGTGGGTGGACGCGCCGGTCACCACCGCCCTGCACACAGTGGACTTCCCGGCCGCGACCGGCCGGGATGTCACCATCCCGCGGCGGGACACCGACAGCTTCGCGCTGCTCGGCGTGACCTGGGCGAACCCGAAGGCCGACTTCCGGGGAACCATCGCGGTACGGACCCACGCGGTGGGCGGCGACTGGTCGGACTGGCAGCAGCTCGAGCTGGACGGCCACAGCGGACCGGAGCCGGGTTCCACCGGACCGGCACACGGTGCCACCGATCCGCTCTGGGTCGGCCCGTCCGATGGAGTCGAGGTACGCGCGACGGCGGCTGACGGCCGCACGGCCGGGCGGCTCCCCGACGGGCTGCGGCTGGAGCTGGTTGATCCGGGCCAGCCGAAGCGCCGCAAGGTCAGGGCCGCGGGCGGCGGGCAGGTCCGGCCGCAGCGCCTCCAGCCGGTCGCCGAGCAACGCGCACTGGAGCCCGCCCCCACCGACGGCACCACCACCGAGCCCGAGCCGACCGGCGACCCCACCACCGCGCCCGCCGAGACCACCGACCCGGCGCCCACCGAGACCACCGCACCCGTGCCGACCACCACCACCGCGCCGGCACCCACGACCGGCCCACCGGCACCCAGCACCACCGCGCCGGCACCCACGACCAGCTCACCGGCACCCAGCAGAACCCCGGCCGGCCCGCCGAAGGTGGTGACCCGCGCCGAGTGGAAGGCCGACGAGTCGATCGTCCGCGAGGCGCCCACGTACGGGAAAACGGTGAAGGCGTTCTGGGTGCACCACACCGCCGGGGCCAACAGTTACAGCTGCGCCGATTCGGCGGCCATAGTCCGGAGCATCGAGGTCTACCACATCAAGAGCAATGGCTGGAGCGACATCGGCTACAACTTCCTCGTGGACAAGTGCGGCGTGGTCTTCGAGGGCCGCAAGGGCGGCATCGACAAGCCGGTGACCGGCGCCCACACCTACGGTTTCAACACCGACACCGCCGCCATCGCGGTGCTCGGGGACTACCGCACCACAGGAGTGCCCACTGTGGCGCTCGACGCCATCGCAGTGGTCGCCGCGTACAAGCTCGGCCAGTACGGCAACGACCCGCTCGGCAAGGTCACCCTGACCTCCGGCGTGGAGGGCAAGTACCACCTCGGCCAGCAGGTGGTCTTCAACCGGATCGGTGGGCACCGCGACGCGGTGGCGACCGAATGCCCCGGTGACACGCTCTACGGCCAGCTCGGGACCATCCGCAGCAAGACCGCCAACGTCTACGGGCTGACCATTTCCGGGGTGGCCGGCACCCGCAACGGCACCACCACATACACGAAGGTCCTGACCACCGTGTCCTGGTCCGTGAGCACCCCGAGCGACCTTATCGCCCGCTTCGAGGTGCTGGTGGACGGCGCGGTCGTCGCCACCACCGCCGGCACCGCCCGCTCGGCCGGACTCTCCCTGGCCCCCGGGACGCACACCGTGCAGGTGCGCGGCGTGCACCAGCTGGGCCAGACCGCGACGACCCCGGCGCAGACCGTGGTGGCGGACACCACCGCCCCGGCCTTCGCGTTGCGGCCCACCCTCTCCCTGCGTACCGGCGGGGTGAGCAGCACGGTCGTGCCGGTGTCGCTGAGCTGGCGCGCGACGGACAACGTGGCCGTGCGGTCGGTGGCGCTGACCGCACCGGCCACCGGCACCTTCGCCGGAAGCGGCGCCTGGTCCACCACCACCCGGCCGGGCGTCACCACCACCTGGTCGATGCGGGCGGCGGACTGGTCCGGTAACACCGCGACCTCCTCGGCGTCCTGGATCCCGGTCTTCCTCCCGGAGACCAAGGCCACCCGCAAGGGCACCTGGTCGACCACCACCAGCAGCAAGTATCTGGGCGGCTCGGCGCTCACCGCCAAAGCGGCCAAGGCCTCGCTCAGCTGGACCTTCACCGGCCGCTCGGTCTCCTTCGTGGCGGCGAAGACCTCAGCGTCCGGGCGGGTGGAGATCTGGGTCGACGGCGTCAAGAACACCACGCTGGACCTGAAGTCCAGTACCACCCAGTACCGGCAGGCGGTCTGGGCGAAGAGCTGGGCCGGCAGCGGCCGGCACACGGTGAAGATCGTGGTGCTCGGCACCTCGGGTCGGCCTGGCGTGATCACCGACGGCCTGGTCTACGTGCGCTGACCCCATCGGCGCGACGGGCCCTCGGGGCGATGTCCCGGGGGCCGTCACCGTCCGCGCCAGTCACACCGGGCAGGCGATGGTCATACCAGCGCAGGCCGCGCATCAGGTGAGCAGACATTGACGCATACCGCTTTCATGTGAAAGCGTGCCAGGAAGCCGTCGCGGGAGCCACCCAAAACGGGCGCAGGAGGGGCAACTCCGCGCCGTCCGGGCGTCGTTGACCGCCCCTTCCTGGAGGCTCACATGTCCACTCCACCCCGCCGACGCACCCTGCTCGCGACGGCGTTCCTCGCCGTCGGCGCCCTCGTCGCGGCACTGCTCACCACCGTCATGGCCAGCCCGGCCTCTGCACACGGCTCCGTCGTGGACCCGGCGTCGCGCAACTACAGCTGCTGGCAACGCTGGGGCGGCGACTTCCAGAACCCGGCGATGGCCACCCAGGACCCGATGTGCTGGCAGGCCTGGCAGGCCGACCCGAACGCCATGTGGAACTGGAACGGCCTGTTCCGCGAGGGCGTCGCCGGCAACCACCAGGGGGCCATCCCGGACGGCCAGCTGTGCAGCGGCGGCCGCACCCAGTCCGGCCGGTACAATGCCCTCGACACGGTCGGCGCCTGGAAGACCACGTCGATCGGCAACAACTTCCGGATCAAGTTCTTCGACCAGGCCAGCCACGGTGCCGACTACATTCGGGTGTACGTGACGAAGCAGGGCTTCAACGCGCTGACCAAGCCGCTGGCATGGAGCGACCTGGAGCTGGCCGGGCAGATCGGCAACACGCCGGCCAGCCAGTGGACGCGGGAAACGGACGGCGTGTCGATCCAGGTGCCCGCGAACGCGCCGGGCCGCACCGGCCGGCACATCGTCTACACCATCTGGCAGGCCAGCCACATGGACCAGTCCTACTACATCTGCAGCGACGTCGACTTCGGTGGCTCGACCACCCCGCCGACCACCCCGCCGCCGACCACCACCCCGCCGACGACCACTCCGCCGACGACCACTCCGCCGACCACCACTCCGCCGACCACCCGCCCGCCGACGACGGCTCCCCCGACCACCGCACCGGCCGGCAGCTGCTCCGCCACCTACCGGGTCACCAACTCCTGGACCGGTGGCTTCCAGGGTGAGGTGACGGTGACCGCCGGCGCCTCGGCGATCAAGGGCTGGACGGTCACCTGGACGTTCCCGAGCGGCCAGCAGATCAGCCAGGCGTGGAACGCCGTAGTCACCAGCAGCGGGTCCACGGTGACCGCCCGGAACGAGACCTTCAACGGCTCACTGGCCGCCAGCGGGCAGACCACCTTCGGCTTCCTCGCCTCCGGCAACAGTGCCACTCCCACTCCGAGCTGCACCGCGACCCTCTGACGAGGGGATGAGCAGGGGGCCCTGGCACCGCGCCGGGGCCCCCTGCTCTCACGGCAGGCAGGTGACGATGTCGGCGATGGACCGGCGGCGCCCGGTGTAGAAGGGGACCTCCTCGCGGACGTGCCGGCGGGCCCGGGAGCCCCGCAGATCGCGCATCAGGTCGACGATCCGGTGCAGCTCGTCCGCCTCGAAGGCGAGCATCCACTCGTAGTCGCCCAAGGCGAAGGAGGCCACCGTGTTGGCCCGCACGTCCGGGTAGCCGCGGGCCATCTGCCCGTGCTCGGCGAGCATCTCGCGCCGCTCGGCGTCCGGCAGCAGGTACCACTCGTACGAGCGAATGAACGGGTAGACGCAGATGTAGGCCCGGGCCTCCTCGGCGGCCAGGAACGCCGGGATGTGGCTCTTGTTGAACTCGGCCGGCCGGTGCAGCGCCAGCTGCGACCAGACCGGGGTGAGCGCCCGGCCCAGCGTGGTCCGGCGGAACCGCAGGTACGCGTCCTGCAGCGCGTCGCTCGACGAGGAGTGCCACCAGATCATCAGGTCCGCGTCCGCGCGCAGGCCGGACACGTCGTACGTGCCCCGGATGGTCACATCCTTGCCGGCCAGCTCGCCGAAGAGGGACTCGACCTCGTCGATGACGTTCTCGCGCAGCGACGGGAGCGGGCTGGTCGCCCGGTACACCGACCACATGGTGTAGCGAATGGACTCGTTGAGCTCCCGCAGCCGCGCCGCGTTGGTCTGCTCGGTCATGCCGCCGTTCCTCCCAGTGCTGTGATGATCTCCTCGGCCGCGGTCTCGCCGGATCGGACGCAGACCGGGATGCCGACGCCGTCATAGCCGGCCCCGGCCAGGGCCAGGGTCGGGTGGGCGGCGCGCAGCGCCGCCCGAGCCGCCGTCACCCGGCCGAGGTGTCCGGGCGTGTACTGCGGCAGGGCCCCGCCCCACCGCTGCACGTGCCGGTCGACCGGGGTGGGCAGCGGGACACCCAGCACCTTCGACAGCTCCCGGTGCACGGTGGCGACCAGGTCCTCGTCGGTGAGCTGCAACGACGTCTCGTCGCCGTACCGGCCGACGGAGGCGCGGACCAGGGCGAGCCCGTCCGCCCGGCGCAGGTGCCCCCACTTGGTGGTGAAGAACGTCGACGCCTTGATCAGCAGCCCCTCGGTGGCCGGCACCAGGAACCCGGACAGCTCCGGCAGCTCCGGCTCCGGCAGGGCCATGCTGATCAACGCGACGCTGGCGTAGTCCAACTCGCCGATCGTGGCGGCCACCTCGGACGCCGGGCCGGCGAGCAGCCGGGCGGCCGAACGGGCCGGCACGGCGAGCACCACCGCATCGACGTCCACCTGTTCGGGGTCACGGGTGGGGCCGACGGTCAGCCGCCAGCCGGTGGCGGTGCGGTGCAGCTCGCGGACCGCCGCGTCCCGGCGGATCGTCGCGCCGCTGGCGGCCGCCGCCGCCTCGACCAGGGTGCTCAGCCCGCCGGCCAGGGTGCCGAAGACCGGCGTGCCGGGGGTGCGGGGCGCGGCGGCCTGCGCGGCCCGCACCGCCCCGACCAGGGTGTGCTCGACGCGGGCCGCCCGGGCGAGGGCCGGCATGGTGGCGGCCAGCGAGAGATCGTCGGACCGGCCCGCGTAGACGCCGCCGAGCATCGGGTCGACCAGTCGGTCCACCACCTCGTCGCCGAGGCGGGCGCGGACCAGCGCGCCGACCGGCACGTCGGCGTCCGGGCCGAGCAGCGGTTGGCCGGCGTCCCGGTCGGCGTCCGCCACCGGGCGGGCCACCGCCGCCACCTTCTCCAGATCGCCGGGTACGCCGACCAGCGTGCCGCCCGGCACCGGGCGCAGCCCGCCGTCGACGACCAGCGCGGCCTGCCCGACGCTCGGGTGCACGATCGACTCGGCCAGGCCGAGCTTGCGGACCAGGGCCACCGCCGCGGACTCCCCGCCGGCCGGGTCGCGCATCAGGAACGACTCGGCACCGAACTCGACTGGGCCGCCGGCCAGCTCACCGGTACGCAACTTCCCGCCGAGCCGGCCGGACTGCTCGTACAGGATGATCTCGGTGCCGGCGGGGAGGCGCTCGCGTAACCGGACGGCGGCCGCCAGCCCGGTGATCCCTCCACCGACGATCGCCACCCGGCTCGGTCGCGCCATGGTCCCTCCCCTACTCGACGGGCCGCGCGCTGAGCTCGTGTACCAGCGCGACCACCCTGGTCAGCACATCGGGATCGGTCTCCGGCAGGACGCCGTGACCGAGGTTGAACACGTGACCGGGGGCGGACCGCCCCTGGTCGAGAATCCGGCGCACCTCGGCCTCCACCACCGGCCAGGGCGCGAACAGCACGCACGGGTCGAGGTTGCCCTGCACGGCCTTGTCCGGGCCGATCCGGCGGGTCGCCACGTCCAACGGCGTACGCCAGTCCACGCCGACCACGTCGGCGCCGGCCTCGCCCATCGCGCCGAGCAGCTCGGCGGTGCCCACCCCGAAGTGGATCCGGGGCACTCCGGGCGACCGCTCCGGCTCGGCGCGTCCGTCGCCGCGCCGCGACCCGGAGCGGTCGCCGTCGGCCAGGCCGCCGAGCACGCGGGTCGAGTGCGGCAGCACGTAGCGGCGGTAGTCGGCCTCGGACAGCGCCCCGGCCCAGGAGTCGAAGAGCTGCACCGCGGAGACCCCGGCGTCGATCTGCACCCGCAGGAACGACAGCGTCACCTCGACCAGCCGGTCGCAGAGCGCGTGCCACAGCTCCGGGTCGCCGTACATCAGCGCCTTGGTCTTCGCGTGGGTCCGTGACGGCCCGCCCTCGACCAGGTAGCTGGCCAGGGTGAACGGGGCACCGGCGAAACCGATCAGCGGGGTGTCGCCCAGCTCGGCGACGAGCAGCCGGACCGCCTCGTCCACGTAGGACACGTCGTCGACGGTGATCGGGCGGATCCGGTCGACGTCGGCCGCGGTGCGGACCGGCTCGGCCACCACCGGCCCGGTGCCGGGCACGATGTCCAGGTCCACCCCGGCGGCGGCCACCGGCACCACGATGTCACTGAACAGGATCGCCGCGTCGACCCCGTGCCGGCGTACCGGCTGGAGGGTGATCTCGGTGACCAGTTCGGGGCGACGGCACGACTCCAGCATCGGCACGTTGGCCCGGATCTCGCGGTACTCCGGCAGCGAGCGGCCGGCCTGGCGCATGAACCACACGGGGGTGTGCGGCCCGGCCTCGCGCCGGCAGGCGCGGACGAAGGGTGAGTGGGCCGGCCCACCGTGGTGGGTTTGTCCGTCTCGGGCCGCGGTGCCCGTGGTGTCGTGGCTCATCGCGGCAATCGTGCCACGCCGGCCGATCCGGCCTGCCGCCCCCGTCACCTTTTGTGACGTAGCCGGAAGGGCCCCCGCCTGACGCCTACGGCACCGGACTCCCGGCCGACACGGCCGCCGGTGTCACATGATCGTGACCGCCGCTCGGCGTGCCGTCGCCCGGCGCGGGCGGGCGG
The DNA here is from genome assembly GCF_044765245.1 of Micromonospora sp. NPDC093277. Lineage (NCBI taxonomy): Bacteria > Bacillati > Actinomycetota > Actinomycetes > Micromonosporales > Micromonosporaceae > Micromonospora > Micromonospora sp. NPDC093277. The sequence goes on along the minus strand of NZ_JBIWJO010000001.1, from coordinate 989,844 downwards.
CGGCATAGGCTGCCCGCATGGCCCCCCCGATCGCGCTCCCCGAAACCTTCGCTCGCGCGGTCGCCGGGCTGCGATCGGTGACACCCCGCACCGAAATTGTGCTGGAGGAGGTCGGCGCACCCCAGCGCCTGGCCCCGTACGCGTTCGCGCTCTCCGCGGGGGTGCTCCGGGGCGAGGACGAGGTGTCCACCGGGCGGCTGATCCTGCTGCACGACCCGGCCGGGCATGAGGCGTGGCAGGGCACCCTGCGGCTGGTCACCTACGTGACGGCCGAGTTGGAGGTCGACCTGGCCAGCGACCCGTTGCTGCCCGGGGTGGGCTGGACCTGGCTGACCGACGCGTTGGACGCGCAGGACGCCCGGTACCGGGCGATCGGCGGCACGGTCACCCAGACGCTCTCCACCCGGTTCGGCGAGCTGGCCGGGCCGCCCACCGCCGGTGACATCGAGATCCGCGCCTCATGGACGCCGCTCGGCGTCGACCTGGCCCCGCACCTGCTCGGCTGGTGCGCCCTGCTCGCCTCGACGGCCGGGCTGCCGCCACCCGGCGTGACGGCCCTGTCGTCCCGCCGCCCGGCCGGCGCCGCCTGAGCGGCCGAAGCACCGACACGGGCCGCCCCGGGGAGTCCGGAGCGGCCCGTACGGCAGGCCGTCAGAGGTATTTCTCGGCCTCGTCGCAGACCTTGTCCAGGCCCTTGGTGGCCTTGTCGAAGGCCGCCTTGTCGCCCCGCGACCCCGCCGCGAGGGCGGTCGTGAGCCCGTCAAGGCACTTGGCGATGACCTTCTTCTGCCGGGCCTGCTCATCCCGGTCATTCTTGGTGCCGGTCAGGTCCTGCTCGGTGTCGGCGAGCTTGTCCCGCATCGCCTGCAGGTCGGCCTTGAGCTTCTCGATCTCCTGCCCGTTCGCCTGGATCGTGCCGTCCCGCTGGCTGACCTTCTCCTCGGTGACGTGCAGCTTCGTGTTCGTGTCGAGGTAGAGGTAGCTCATCACGCCGCCGAAGACGAACAGCAGCCCGGCGACGATCGCGAGGACCAGGGTGCTACGCCCACGGCGAGGGGCCGCCACCGGCGCCCCGTACGGCGGCACCACACCGGGCGGGGCCGACATCGGCTGCGGCCCGAACCCGGGGCCGGAGACCGGCGGGGCGGACATCGGCGGCGCCGACATCGGCTGCGGGTAGCCGGGCGCGGAGACCGGGGCGGCTCCGGGCACGTACTGGCCGGGAACCGGCGGGGCGGGAAACGGCGGGACGGGCTGGGGCTGGGGCTGGGGCTGGGCCGGCTCGGGCGCAGCGTACTGCTGGGCCGCCGGCTGCGCGGCCGGGAACGGCCCGGCCGGCTGCTGGGCCGCCGGCTGCTGCGCGGCCGGGAACGGCTCGGTCGGCTGCTGCGCGGCCCGGAACGGCTCGGTCGGCTGCTGCGCGGCCCGGAACGGCTCGGTCGGCTGCGGGCCGGCCGGGAACGGCTCGGCTGGCGACTGGCCGGCCGGGGCCTGCTGGGGTACGGGCTGGCCGGCGTACGGGCCGCCGTAGACGGTGCCGCCCGGCGGCTGGGGCGGGTAGCCCTCTGCTCCGGTCGGTGGCTGGGACATGTCGTTTCCTCCAGATTGCTGATCCCCGTGGGTGGCCCCGACGGGCCGGGAAGCTGCGAGCTGGCGTGACCTGGGTCACGCCGAACGGTGCGAAGGTGGCCAGGGTGACCGGGCGGCGCCGGTCAGCAGAGCTTGAACGTGTCGCAGGCGGTCTTGACCGGCACGGCGAGGCCGATGCCCTCGGCGTCCCGGGCCTTGGCGGTGGCGATGCCGACGACCTCCTTGGAGCCGTTGATCACCGGGCCGCCTGAGTTGCCGGGATTGATCGGAGCATCGAACTGGATCACCGGGCCCGAGCCGTCCTCGTCCTTACGGAACGCGCTCACCACCCCGGTGGTCACGCTGTCCTGCAGGCCGAGCGGGGCGCCGACCACCACGATCTGCTGCCCTGATCGGACCGGCTCGGTGGCCGCGACCAGCCCGGTGAACCGGGCGGTGGTACGCAACTGGGCGAGGTCCTTGTCCTTGTCGACCTTCACGATGGTGGCCTCGAAGCGCTGGCCGGTCCGCTCCAGGAAGACCTTCCGGCCGCTCTTGTCGTAGACCGCCTCCACCACGTGGAAGTTGGTGAGCAGCGTGGTGCCACCGCCGGTCGGCGGCTTGCCGATCGCGAAGGCCGTACCGGTGAAATCGCCGGCGCGAACCCGGAACACGCTCGGCAGCACCGCGCTGGCCACGGCCTCCGGGTTGAAGGCGGCGCCGGCCTGCTTCTCCAAGGCCTCCGCGCGCTTCTCCAGGCCGTCCAGACGGACGCCGTCGACGCCGTGGGCCTCGGCCAGCCGCTGGTCGGTGGCGGCGAGCCGGCCGTCCAGCCGGTGAATCTGGTACGCCTGCACGCCCGCGACCACCGCCAGCACCCCGGCCAGCGCGAACGCCACCACCGGCAGCCGGCGCCGCCGCCCGGGCCCGTCCGCCGGCGCATCGGGGTACGCCGTCCCCGGGCCGGCCGGCCCCGGGTAACCCGGCCCAACGGTCGGCTGCCCCGGATACGCCGCCCCGAGGACCGGCTGTCCAGGCACGGCGGCCGCCCCTCCGGGCGCGATGGCCGGGACACCCGGCGCAGCGGCCGCTCCACCGGGCGAGAGAGTCGGTCCTCCCGGCGCGGCGACCGGCGCACCGGGCGCGATGGCTGGTCCCCCGGGCGCGGTGGCTGGCCCACCGGGCGTAATGGCTGGTCCCCCGGGCGCGACGCCGAGCGGGGCCGGCGGCCACGGACCCTGGGTGCGCGGGGCGGCGGAGAGGCCGGTCGGGTCGCCCCACTGCCCGCCGTTGGCCGCCGGAGGCCAGCTGGTCCGGCCGGCTGGCGGGGCAGGCTGACCCGGCACAACTCCGGGGTGGCCCGGCACAACTCCCGGGTGACCCGGCACAACTCCCGGGTGACCCGTCGCGACTCCGGGGTGACCCGTCGCGACTCCGGGGTGGCCTGCCGCGACTCCGGGGTGGCCTGCCGCACCAGCAGCCTGACCCGGGACACCGCCGAGCTGGGCAGGAGCGCCGGCGGGCGAGGTCGGACGCTGGGCTCCGGCCGCCTGACCAACGGCGCCGGGCACGGCAGGTGGGTTGGCGAAACCGCCGCCGGTTCCGATCGGCAGGGTAGCGTCGGCCCGCTCGTCGGCGCCCTGCCCCGGCACCTCGTCACCGGCTCGGTATCCGGCCGTCATGATCGCTCGTCCTCCCCGTGAACGCCCCGTCTGATGCCGCTACGCGGCCTTCGACACCCGCCACGGCTCGATGGACCGTACCGGCGCGAACGTGGTTTGTCTCCCCCGTTGTCCGACCATGCCACGCCGAGGCCACCCGGCCCGATCGCGACACTCGCCAGCCATCCCGCCGACACACGGCGGACCGGCTGCGCACACCGGATCGCCCGGCGAACTAGGGTTGTCAGGTGACCGACGAACCACCCCTGCGCCGTCGGGCCGCCGAAAGCCGTGCGGGAGAGGCCTCACCGTATCCGTCGTCGGCCGCGCCGCAGCCCTCGGACGCAGGGACCGAACCCAGCGCCGGCGGCCCCGTGCCGTTGACCGAGCCCCGCGAGGGCACCCCCACGCCGGTAGCCGCACCGAGCGAACTCGACGAGGTCGTGGCGCGTTTCGCGGCGGCCGTCGGCCCGGTGGCCCTGGACGCCGAACGCGCCTCCGGATACCGCTACAGCCAGCGGGCGTACCTCGTGCAGTTGCGGCGGGCCGGCGCTGGCACCGTGCTCATCGACCCCCTGCCGCTGCCCGACCTCTCCGCCCTGGACGCGGCCATCGCCGAGGCCGAGTGGGTGCTGCACGCCGCCAGCCAGGACCTCGCCTGCCTCGCCGAGCTGGGGCTGCGCCCACGCCGGCTCTTCGACACCGAACTGGCCGCCCGGCTGGCCGGCTTCGAGCGGGTCGGGCTTGCCGCGCTGACCGAACAGCTGCTCGGCTACACGCTGGAGAAGCACCACTCGGCGGCGGACTGGTCCAGCCGGCCGCTGCCGGAGTCCTGGCTGACGTACGCGGCTCTGGACGTGGAGATGCTGGTCGACCTGCGCGACTCCCTCGACGAGGAGCTGCGCCGGCAGGGCAAGTCGGAGTGGGCGTCGGAGGAGTTCGCCGCTCTGGTCCGCAACGGCGCCCGCCCGCCGCGCGTACGGGCCGAGCCCTGGCGGCGCACCTCCGGCATCCACCGGGTACGCGGCGCCCGGGCGCAGGCCCGGGTGCGTTCCCTCTGGTACGCCCGGGACCAGATCGCGGCGCGGCGGGACGCCGCCCCGGGGCGGGTGCTGCCGGACTCGGCGATCGTGGCCGCCGCCGAGCTGGATCCGAAGGACGAGAAGACCCTGCTCACCCTGCCCGGCTTCGGTGGTCGCTCGGTACGCCGGCTGGCCCGTACCTGGCTGGCGGCCCTGGACGACGCCCGGCAGCTGCCCGACGACGCGCTGCCGGTGGCCCCGATCGTGGAGGGCCCGCCCCCACCGCACCGGTGGGCGGAGCGCGACCCGGTGGCGGCGGCCCGGCTGGCCCGCTGCCGCGAGGTGGTGGTCGCTACGGCCGGCGCGCACAACCTCCCGCCGGAGAACCTGATCGCCCCCGACTACGTCCGCCGCCTGGCCTGGCAACCCCCGGAGGAGATCACCGAAGCCACGGTCGCGGAAATCCTCCAGGGCTTCGGCGCCCGCCAATGGCAGCTCACCCTCCTCCTCCCCACCCTCACCCCCGCCCTCACCACCCCCTGACCAAACTCCTCCCGCGTCGATCATGAGGTTGGCGGCACCTTTGTAGATCCACATCACCGCCAACCTCATGATCGACGCGAGCCGGGCGTCCGGGCGCGGGATGTGTGGGGTGGGCCACATGGGGGGTGGTGACGGGTTTTGGTTACTGGCGAGTAGCATCCGAGGAAATGCCAGTGCCGGGCGACCCTCGTTCGGGCCGTGGCGCTGCCGGGCGGCGCGTCGGCCGAACCGTGGTCGAAGAGGAGGCTCCAAGTGCCCCGTGAAGTTCGGGATGTCGTCTTCGTCGACGGCGTCCGCACCCCCTTCGGCAAGGCGGGTGGCATGTACGCCAACACCCGCGCCGACGATCTGGTGATCCGCTGCATCCGCGAGCTGATGCGACGCAACCCGCAACTGCCGCCCGAGCGGGTCGAGGAGGTCGCCATCGCGGCCACCACCCAGATCGGCGACCAGGGCCTGACCATCGGCCGCACCGCCGCCCTGCTGGCCGGCCTGCCCAAGACGGTGCCGGGCTTCGCCATCGACCGGATGTGCGCCGGCGCGATGACCGCCGTCACCACCGTCGCCGGTGGCATCGCGATGGGCGCGTACGACGTAGCCATCGCCGGCGGCGTCGAGCACATGGGCCGCCACCCGATGGGCGAGGGCGTCGACCCCAACCCCCGGATCATCGCGGAAAAGCTGGTCGACCCGTCCGCCCTGGTCATGGGGGCCACCGCGGAGAACCTGCACGACCGGGTCCCGCACATCACCAAGCAGCGCACCGACGCGTTCGCGCTCGCCTCCCAGCAGCGGACCGCCAAGGCGTACGCGAACGGCAAGCTCCAGGGCGACCTGGTGCCGGTGGCCATCCGCGACGAGGAGAACGGCTGGGGCCTGGCAGGAGTGGACGAGGCGCCCCGGGACACCTCGATGGAGAAGCTCGCCGGCCTGAAGACCCCGTTCCGCCCGCACGGCAAGGTCACCGCCGGCAACGCGGCCGGCCTGAACGACGGCGCCACCGCCGCCCTGATCGTCGCCGAGGAGACCGCCCGCGAGTTGGGCCTGCCGATCGCCATGCGGCTGGTGTCGTACGGCTTCGTCGGCGTCGAGCCCGAGGTGATGGGCGTCGGCCCGATCCCGTCGACCGAGAAGGCGCTGCGCATCGCCGGCCTGACCATCGACGACATCGGCCTGTTCGAACTGAACGAGGCGTTCGCCGTGCAGGTGCTCGCCTTCCTCGACCACTTCGGCATCGCCGACGACGACCCGCGGGTCAACCCGTGGGGCGGTGCGATCGCCATCGGTCATCCGCTCGCCTCCTCCGGCGTACGGCTGATGACCCAGCTCGCCCGGCAGTTCGCCGAGCACCCCGAGGTCCGCTACGGCCTCACCGCCATGTGCATCGGCATCGGCATGGGCGGCACGGTGATCTGGGAGAACCCACACTGGACGGAGTCCAGCAAGCCTGCTCAGCGGGAGGGTGGAGACAAGTGAGCGCGAGGAGTGAGCCGGGTTTGCGTGCCCCGCAGTCGCGAACGGAAGGTGGCACGGTGAGCGCGCTCGCCGCACCGAACGAGGTCGTCACCAGGGCGCTGCTGCGCCAGGTGAACGTGCCGGGGCTGGACCGTCCCGCCGCCCTGATCACCCTGGACAACGGCCTCGACCACACCAAGCCGAACACCTTCGGCCCGGCCGGGCTGACCAGCCTGGACGAGGCGATCACCGCCGCGCTGGCGGCGAACCCGGCGTTCATCGCGGTCACCGGCAAGCCGTACATCTTCTGCGTGGGCGCGGACATCACCTCCCTGCCGCTGCTGGCGAACCGCGAGCAGGCGCTGGAGATCGGCCGGCTCGGCCACCGGGTCTTCGCCCGGCTCAAGGACAGCGAGATCCCGACCTTCGCCTTCGTGAACGGCGCGGCGATGGGCGGCGGCCTGGAGTTGGCTCTGCACTGCCGCTACCGGACGCTCTCCGGCGGGGCCACGGCGCTCGCGCTGCCCGAGGTCTCGCTCGGCCTGGTGCCGGGCTGGGGCGGCACGCAGCTGCTGCCGAACCTGATCGGCATCCCGGCCGCCACCCAGGTGATCCTGCAGAACCCGCTGATGCAGAACAGGATGCTCAAGCCGAAGCAGGCGGCCGAGATGGGCATCGCGGACGTGCTGCTGGAGCCGGCCGACTTCCTGGAGCGGTCCCTGGAGTGGGCCGCCGGCGTGGTCCGGGGCGAGGTCACGGTGACCCGGCCCGAGGTCGACAAGGACATGTGGGCGGGCGTGCTCTACTTCGCCCGGCAGACCCTCGACCAGCGGCTGCACGGCGCGGTCCCGGCCGCGTACAAGGCCCTGGACCTGTTGGAGACGGCGAAGGACGGCGACTTCGCGGCCGGCACCGCCGACGAGGACGAGGCCCTCGCCGACCTGATCTTCTCCGAGGAGCTGCGCAGCGGCCTGTACGCCTTCGACCTGGTGCAGCGGCGGGCCAAGCGGCCGGCCGGGGCACCGGACAAGGGCCTGGCCCGCCCGGTCACCAAGGTGGGCATCGTCGGCGCCGGCCTGATGGCCAGCCAGCTCGCTCTGCTGTTCGCCCGCCGCCTCCAGGTGCCGGTCGTCATGACCGACCTGGACCAGGCCCGGGTGGACAAGGGCGTCGGCTACGTGCACACCCAGATCGAGAAGGCCGTCAGCCGGGGCCGGATGGACAAGGGCACCGCCGCCAAGCTGTACGGCCTGGTCAGCGGCTCGGTCGACAAGAGCGCCCTCGCCGACGCCGACTTCGTCATCGAGGCGGTCTTCGAGGACCTGACCGTCAAGAAGCAGGTCTGGGCCGAGCTGGAGAAGATCGTCTCCCCGGAGGCGGTGCTCGCCACCAACACCAGCTCGCTCTCGGTCAGCGCGATGGCGGCGGACCTGGAGCACCCGGAGCGGGTGGTCGGCTTCCACTTCTTCAACCCGGTCGCCGTGCTGCCGCTGCTGGAGATCGTCCGGGGCGAGCGGACCGACGACGCCGCCCTGGCCACCGCGTTCGCCGTCGGCAAGCAGCTCAAGAAGTCGTCGGTGCTGGTGAAGGACGCCCCGGCGTTCGTGGTCAACCGGCTGCTGACCCGCTTCCTCGGCACGGTCTTCGCCGCCGTCGACGCCGGCACCCCGCTGGATGTGGCGGACAGCGCGCTGGACTCGCTGGGTCTGCCGATGCGCCCGCTCGCCCTGCTCCAACTGGTCGGCCCGGCCGTGGCGTACCACGTGGGCGGTACCCTGCACGCCGCCTTCCCGGAGCGGTTCGGGGTCAGCGAGAACCTCAGGCGGATCGCCGACTCCGGCCAGCCGATCGTGGTCGACGACCAGATCAACGCCGAGGTGGCCAAGCTGCTCGTGGTCGGCGACCAGCCGCTGACCGCCGAGCAGGTCCGGCAGAACGCCCTGGAGGCGCTGGCGCAGGAGATCCGGCTGATGCTCGACGAGGGCGTGGTCGCCGAGGCGCAGGACATCGACCTGTGCATGATCCTCGGCGCCGGCTGGCCGTTCCACCTGGGCGGCGTCACGCCGTACCTGGACCGGACCGGCACCGCCGAGCGGGTGACCGGCCGGCGATTCCTGCCGCCCGGGGCGGCCAGCCTGCGGTGACAGCTCCAGCTCGGCGCGTCTGACGCCGCGCCCGCGACCTGGCGCCGTCAGGTGATCCACGTCGCTCGCCACGGTCGCGGTGGCCGGTCGTCCCCTGGGCGGCCCGGCCACCGCGACCGTCGTTCGGCCTGCCGGATCACAAGCCGGTTCCGGTTTCGTCACGCCCACCCTGGGCGGACGGCAGCTTGTCGGTGCGGCTCGATACGATCACGCGTCCAGATTTCACACAGGAGCTGACCAAAATCATGTCGCAGCCGCCGTCCAGTCCGTACCCCGGTTCCTACCCCCCGCCGCCGCAGCAGCCCGGCGGATACCAGCCGCCGCAGCAGCCCGGCGGATACCCGCAGGCCCCGCAGCAGCCCGGCGGGTACCCGGGTGCCGGCCAGCCCGGTTTCGGTGCCCCCACCGAGCCGCCGAAGAAGAAGTCCAACGTCGGGAAGATCCTGCTGATCGTCCTGGCAGTCGTGGTGGTGCTCTGCGTCGGTGGCGGCGTGGCGCTCTACTTCGCCGGGAAGGACGCGGTGAACGAGGTGGTCGACGCCTCGAAGACCCGCGTGGTCGAGCCCGAGACGCTGGGCGGCCGGGCGAAGTCGACCGACGCGTCGCTGGTCTCCGTCGTCGAAGAGGCGAAGACGGAGATGAAGACCACCGTGCCGGGCGCGACCAGCATCGTCGGCGGAGTCTACGGTGACCCGGCGAAGCAGGACATGCTCATGGTCGTCGGCGCGTCCGCCTTGCAGGTCGACCCGAAGAAGGAGCTGGACACCGGCCTCAGCCAACTCGGTGGCAGCCTCGGGGTGACGGAGTTCAGGACGATCGACGCCGGCCCGCTGGGCGGCGACGCCAAGTGCGGCGACGGCAAGAGCTCCGGCGTCGACATGGGGATCTGCGCCTGGTCGGACCGGGGCAGCTTCGGCATGTTCATCCTCTACTTCAAGTCCTCCGCCGACCTCGAGAAGCAGTTCGCCACGCTGCGGGCCGAGGTCGAGAAGAAGGACTGACCCTTCCGGAACGACCGGTGAACCAGGCCCCCGCCAGCTTGGCGGGGGCCCGGTTCGCTTCAGGGTGGGACGGTTCTGGTCAGGTGGCGGCGGGGGCGTCGGCGGAGGGCAGGATGACGCTCACCTCCAGGCCGCCGCCCGGCTGGGCGACCGCCTTGACGGTGCCACCGTGCGCGTCGCAGACCGCCCGGACGATGGAGAGCCCCAGGCCGGAACCGCGAGCCCCGGTACGCTCCTGGCCGCCACGGCGGAACGGCTCGAACAGCCCCGGCACCTCGGCCGGGGCGACCTCGAAGCCGGTGTTCCCGACCACCAGCCAGGATCGCTTCCCGTCGCTGCCGGTGCGGATCCACAGCCGGCCGTGCAGGTGGTTGTAGCGGACGGCGTTCTCCACCAGGTTGCCGGCCAGTCGGTCGAGCAGCCCCGGGTCGCCGACCACCGGTGCCGGACCGAGCGCGGTGTGCACCTTCAGGCCGATCCGTTCCACCTCGCCGGCCATCGCAGAGAGGGCGTTGGCGGCGCCCACCGCGAGGTCGCTCTCGACACGGCGGGCCAGCCGGCGCCCGGCCTGCGCCTCGCTGCGGGCCAGCACCAGCAGCGCGTCGACCAGGCCGTTGGCCCGCCCCGAGGCGTCCCGGACCACGGTGGCCATCCGGCGGTAGTCGGCGATGTCCGACTCGTCGTCGCTGAGCGTCACGTCGATCTCGGTCCGCATCACCGCCAGCGGGGTACGCAGTTCGTGCGAGGCGTTGGCCACGAAACGCTTCTGCGCCTCGAACGCGGTGGCGATCCGGTCCAGCATCGCGTCGAAGGTCTTGGCCAGCTCGGCCACCTCGTCGTCGGCGCCGGACCAGCCGATCCGCTGGTCCAGGGTGGCCTCGCCGAGCCGGCGGGCGGTGGCGGTGACCTGGTGCAGCGGGCGCAGCGCCCGCCCGGCCACCAGGTACGCCCCGGCGACGCCGACCACGCCGATCGCCAGCAGCGCCCCCAGGCCCTTGAACAGCAGCTCCCGCGAGGCCGCGTCGACCAGTTGCCCCTGCCACTGCCCGGCTTCCAGGGTGCGGCCGTCGGCGAGCACCACCGTGGTGCCGGGCAGCAGGTCGTCGGCCGGGCGCAGCCCGTCCCGGAGCAGCAGCCAGGCCAGCACCACCAGGATCGCCCCGGCCCCGACCAGCAGCACCCCGTTGAGCAGGGTGAGCCGCAGCCGCAGGGTGGGACGCAACCGCAGCCGACGGATCATGCGGCCACCTCGGCGGTGCGGTAGCCGGCCCCGACCACCGTCTCGATCAGTGGCGGGTCACCGAGCTTCTTGCGCAGCGTCATGACGGTGACCCGGACGATCGTGGTGAACGGGTCGGTGTTCGCGTCCCAGACCCGCTCCAGCAGTTCCTCGCTGGAGACCACCGCGCCGCGCGCCTTGAGCAGCTCGGCCAGCACCCCGAACTCCTTGTTGGTGAGGTCGACCGGCACGCCGCCACGGGTGACCGCCCGGCGGGCCGGGTCGAGCACCAGGTCGGCGAGCGCCAGCACCGGTGGGGCGGCCGGGGTGGCCCGCCGGCCGAGCGCCTGCACCCGGGCGACCAGTTCGTCGAAGGCGAACGGCTTGGGCAGGTAGTCGTCGGCGCCGAGCTGCAACCCCTCGACCCGGTCGGCGACCGTGCCGCTCGCGGTCAGCATCAGCACCCGGGTCAGGGTGCCGGAAGCGGCCAGGTCGGCGCAGATCCGGTCGCCGGGCACGCCGGGCAGGTCCCGGTCCAGGATCACCACGTCGTACCGGGTGACGAAGGCGGCCTCGTGCCCGGTGTCGCCGTCGTAGGCGACGTCCACGGCCATGCCGCGCTTGCGCAGCCCGCGCGCGATCGCGTCGGCGAGGTTCCGCTCGTCCTCGACCACCAGTACCCGCATCCCGGCCTCCCGCCTCGTGACCTCCCGACAACCTAGTGCCGGCCGCCAACCAAGCGTCCCTCGCCGTCGTTGCAAAAAACCTTCGGGTACGCCATGCTTCGCGGCACCCGGCGACAAGGAGCTGCCGATGACCGCAACGCCCGCCGGACGGGACGTGGCGTACCGCCGCTTCCGCTTCCCGCAGGACCTCGCCCTGGGTACGGCCGACGGGGTGGCCGCCGGCCCGGACGGCCTGGTGGTCGCCGATCCGGCCGGCCGGGTCGAGCACACCGACCCGCACAGCGGCGTCACCGCCGGGTACGCGCGGGCCGCCTGGACGTCCCCGGTGGTCCGGGCGGGCTTCGGCGTGGACGAGATCGTGCCGTCGTGGACCGCCGACACCCCGGACGGCGGCTGGCTCCGGGTGGAACTGCGCGGCTGGCACGAGGACGCCCCGGCCACCGGCTGGTACGTGCTGGGCGACTGGGCCGCCGACGACAGCGCCGTCCACCGCAGCTCGGTGCCGGGGCAGACCGGCGACGACGCCCGGGTGACGGTCGACGTGCTGCGCGTCTCGGCGGCGGAGGTGACCGGCTGGCAGGTCCGGGTCACCCTGTTCCGCCGGTCCGACGCCACGGCCGGTCCGGTGCTGCGGACCGTCGGCGCGGTCACCTCGGCCGGCGCTCCGACCGACCCGCCCGCAGAAGCGACGGTAACCTCGGCCGACGAGGCGACCGGCCGGCCCGAGGACCCGACGGGCGCGGACGACGCCGGCGCCTGGGGGCGGGTGCTGGACGTGCCCCGCTACGCGCAGCGACTGCACGCCGGTGGGGAGACCCGCTGGGGCGGCGGCGGTGACTCCTGGTGCAGCCCCACCTGCGTCTCGATGGTGCTGGACTTCTGGGGTGCCGGCCCCACCCCCGACCGGTACGCCTGGGTCGACCCGCCCGGCCCCCGGCCGGTGGTGGTGCACGCCGCCCGGCACTGCTACGACCACGCGTACGCGGGGGCCGGGAACTGGGCGTTCAACACCGCGTACGCGGGCCGGCACGGGGTGGACGCCTTCGTCACCCGGCTGCGGGGCCTGGCCGAGGCGGAGCGGTTCGTCGCCGCCGGCATCCCGCTGATCGTGTCGGCGGCCTTCACCGCGGGCCAGGTGCCGGGGCTGGACTACGACACCCGGGGACACCTGATGGTGCTGGTCGGCTTCACCGCCGGGGGCGACCCGGTGCTCAACGATCCGTACGCCCCGGACGACGTGGGGGTACGCCGCACCGTGCCCCGGGCGCCGTTCGAGGCTGCCTGGCAGGCGGGCAGCGGCGGCGTCGCGTACGTGGTGCGGCCGGGTTCGGTACCGCTGCCCCCGGCGCCCGTCCAGGCCAACTGGTGATTCACCGGTTCAGCGGCCAGAGCACCAGCCCGCCGGCCGGTCGCGTGCAGACCAGCGCGGCGGCGGTGGTGGTGCAGTCGCTCCAGGGACCGGGGAGCACGGTGAGGGTCCGGGCCTGACCGGCCGCCACATCCAGCTCCGCCACCAGCGTGCGGTTTCCGGTGGCGGGACGGAAACCGAGCGTCCGAACCCCGGTCCGGTCGATGTCGGCCAGCCGCCAGCGACCCAGCCGGGCCAGGGTACGGCCGGTGCCGGGATCGAGCACCGCCAGTTCCTCCGCCCGCCAGTCGCCTGCGGCGACGACCAGCCGGCCGTCGACCGAGAAGGCGTCCCGCCACTGGTCGTTGTGCCAGCGTGGACGGCCGGTGGCCGGGTCGTACACCCGTAGGCCGGCCGACCGGCCGCTCACGCAGATCACCTCGGCACAGTTGAGGAACCAGTCCTGCGGTGGCAATGGGATGGTCCAGCGCCGGTCCAGCCGGTCCAGGCCGTACGCGGTGACCGTGCCCGACGAGTCGCCGAGCAGCAACAGGTCGCCCAGCACCAGTGCCAACCGCTGCGGCCGGTCGACGGCCGTGGGCAGCCGGCCGGCCCGCCGCAGCGCGCCGGAGTCGACGTCGTGCACCTCGACCAGCCCGTCGCCGGCGAACAGCATGATCGCCGTCACGCCCCGGTCCCCGAAGCCGTACACCACCCTGTTGCCGGGCAGCGCGAGCGACCAGCGGGCCGTTCCGGTCGCCGGGTCGACCGCCCGGATCGCACCCACCCCGTCGGCAGCGGGCGTCTCCAGGACCAGCCCGCCCGCCTGGGTGGGCGTCGGGTAGCCGGGCTGCCGCCAGCGCGCCGCGCCGGTACGCGGATCCAGGGCGACGGTGCGGGCATCGTGGTAGGAAGCGGCCGGGCTGCTCGCCACCAGCAGCAGACCGGCCACCGCCCACACCCCGAGCACGTCCTCGCCGGTGGGCGGATCGAACCGCCACACCGGCGCACCGTCGGGCAACCGGTACCCCTTGACGAACCGTTCGCCGGCACCGGCCGTGCCCGGTCCGCCGGCGGCCACCACCAGCCGGTCGGCGAGGACCAGGAAGTAGGCGTCCCGCGGGGTGGGCAGGGTGACGCCGGCCGGTTGGCGGGGCACCGGGGTGGACCCGGCCAGGCTGAGCAGCACGGCACAGCAGAGCAACGCAACCCGGGCCGACGCCGTCGGGGGCCGGCGCGGCGCCGGTGGTGGCTCGGGCTCGTCGCCGTGCCGTAGCTCCCCCAGCTCGATCATCGGGTTCACCGGTTCCGCCACAGGATGAAACTGCCGTCGATCCGGTGGCAGACGAGCAGTGCCGCGCCGGCCCGGCAGTCCCCGGCGGCGGGCAGGGCGTCGCGTATCCGGGCCTGCCCGGCCGCCGGGTCCAGTTCGGCGATGAGCAGCCGGCCGTCGCCGCCCGGCCGTACCGCGACCATCGGGCCGTCCTGGTCGACGCGCGGGACGATCTGCCACTCGCCGAACTCGGCGACGAGCCGGCCGGTGGCCTCCTCCACCACCGCCAGCCCGTAGGAGGAGGAGGTGGGTGTGGACTCGCCGACCAGCAGCCGCCCGTCGGCCGCCCCGACCGCCCCCGCCCACCGGCGGTCGGTCCACCGGATCGCACCGGTGGCCGGGTCGAGCACCAACAACCCGCCGGCCTGCCGGTAGACGCAGAGCGACCGGCCGCAGGAATCGGCGAAGTCGACCTGCGACAGCCGGACGCTCCAGCGCACGTCCAGCCGATCCAGGTCGTAGCCGGTCACCGTGCCGCCGGCAGTGCCGATCACCAGCACCATGCCGTCGGCCACCACCGTCCGCCGGCTTAAGGGCGGCTCCCCGGTACGCAGGTCGCGGGCGACCAGCCGGGTGCCGGAGGCGGCGTCGAAGACCTCCGTCGTGCCGGACTGGTGCACCAGCACCATCCGGTCCACCCCGGCCGGCCCCTGGCTCAGGTTCAGCTCGGCCGAGGTCGTCGGCACCGACCACAGTGTTCCGCCGGTGCGGACGTCGATCCGGCGGGTCTCGGCCTCGTCACCGTCGCGGTCGCGCAGGAGCACCAGGTCACCGGCCGGTACGGCGACCCCGGGCTGCCGCCAGCCGAGCCGCCCGGTCCCGATGTCGAGGGCCATCGTCTCCCACGCGGCGTCGTTGGTGGTCCGGCCGAGCAGCAGCAGCCGCCCGTCCACCGCCCAGGCCACGTCGACGACGCCGCCGCCGGGCAGTGGGGTCCGCCACAGTTTCCGCGGCCGACCGTCCGACACCCGGTACGCGACCAGCCGGCGGCCGGTGCCGCCGTCCGGGTCGGTGGGCTCCACCACGTACACGCGGTCGTCGACGACGAACGCCGCGGCGCCGGGACCACCCGGCACGGTGGTGGCGATCCGGCGGGGTGCGGGTGCCGCGCCGGCGAGGGTGACCAGCGCCGCCAGCAGCACCGCGAGGCACCGGTACGAGCGACCGACGGCCCGCGGCGGCCGGGCGGGCGGGGCATCGTCGCGGAGCTCCCCCAGATCGATGATCGCCATGACCACCCCTCTCCCGCGCCACCGTTGGGCGGCGGCGGCCGGGCCCGCTCGGGGCACACCGGTGGGCCGGGGCGACGGCAGGCCGGCCGGTACGATGGCCCGTCGTGGCCGTGCCCGTGGTAGACCCCTCGCTGAACTCCTTGTCCGTCGCGACCGAGCCCGTCGAGGCGGAGGTGCCGCGCCGGCCCCGACGCCGGCCGGCCCGCGCCGACATGCTGGCCATCGGAGCCTATGCGTTGGTCGGTGTTCTCGTCTGCCTCAACTACTGGGTGGACGTGCAGCACCGGGTCTCGTCGCATCTGCCGACCGACCACAGCTGGTTCGAGTGGCTCTTCGCGCACGGCGCACACTCGGTGCGGCACCTGGAGAACCCGCTGTTCACCGTCCGGCAGAACGCCCCGGACGGGGTCAACATGATGGCGAACACGGCAATGCTCGGGGTCACCCTGCCGTTGGCGCCGCTCACCCTGCTGCTCGGTCCACAGGTGATGTACGCGCTCTATCTGGGCGCGGCCCTGTCCGCGACGGCGGCCACCTCGTACTGGGCGCTCTCCCGGCATCTGGTGCGCTCCCGCGCGGCCGCGTTCGTCGGCGGCGCGTTCCTCGGCTTCGCCCCCGGCATCGTGCACCACGCCAACGGCCAGCCGAACTTCGCCTCCAACTTCCTGCTCCCGCTGATCGTGGCCCGGGTGCTGCGGCTCGGAGAGCCGGGCCGGTGGCGGCGCAACGGGATCGTGCTGGGCCTGCTGGTGGCGTACCAGGTCTTCATCAACGAGGAGATGCTGCTGCTCACCGCGCTGGCCTGCCTGGTCGTCGTGGTCGCCTACGCGGTGCAGCGCCCCCGCGCGGCCCGCGAGCAGGCCGGCCCGTTCCTCGCCGCGATGGGCGTGGGCGGCGGGCTGGTCCTGCTGCTGACCGCGTACCCGATCTGGTTCCAGTTCAACGGGCCGCAGTCCTCCCGTGGCCTGCAGGGCGGCGTCTTCCACAGCTGGGGCGAGGACCTGATGGCCTTCGTCACCTTCGCGCGGGACACCGTGGCCGGTGACGAGGCGGTGGAGAAGACCATCGGGCTGACCGAGCAGAACTCGTGGTTCGGCTGGCCGTTGGTGCTCGTCGCGCTGGTCGCCCTGGTGCTGCTGGTACGCCGGTCGCTGCCGGCGCGGATCGTCGCCGTGCTGATGGTGGTCTTCAGCGTGGCCGCGATCGGCCCGAAGGTGCGCTTCGACGGGGTGGTGACCGGCGTCGACGGCCCCTGGGCGTACGTGCCGGACGACCTGCCGCTGGTCGAGATGATGATGCCGACCCGGCTCACCCTGGTGGTGGCGGGCGCGCTCGGAGTGCTGCTCGCGCTGGCCTGGGACGCCCTGGCCGGGGCCGGCCGCCCACCCGTCCCGGCTCCCCGCACCGGGGATGCTCCCGGCCCGTCCCCCGCCGCCGGCCCGCGACGCCGTTGGCTGCGCGGCCTCGGGTACGCGGCGATCGTGGCCGCCCTGCTGCCGCTGTTCCCGCGCCCGCTGCCGGCCCAGCAGATCGACCCGCCGCCGCACTTCATCACCGCGGGAGGCTGGCGGCCGTACGTGCCGGACGGCCGGACCCTGGTGCCGGTGCCGATCCCGAGCAACGTGCACGGCCTGGCCACGCTGCGCTGGAGCGCGCTGACCGGGCAGGAGTTCCCCATTCCGGGCGGCTACTTCATCGGCCCGAACAAGCAGGGCGACGGCGTCTTCGGCGCACCGAACCGCCCGACCAGCACGCTCATCTACGCCACGATGGACGCCAACCGGGTCCCGGCGGTCACCGACGAGAACCGCCGCCAGGCCGTCGAGGACCTGCGCTTCTGGCGGGCCTCGGTGGTGGTGCTCGGCGCCGGCCCGCGCGAGCAGGTGCTGCGGGAGCTGATGACTGCCCTGCTCGGCCCGCCGCAGCGCGTCGACGACGTCTGGCTGTGGGACGTGCGGTGACCAGGGGCCCCGGTCACGGCCGGGGCCCCTGGGCGCCCTCCGGGCGGCTGGCTGGCGCTGTCGGCCGGCTCGGTCAGCCGGTGAGGGCGCGGACGTCCCAGAGCCAGACGTCCAGCTCCTGGCGAGCGGGGCCGATCAGCTGCTCGACGGTCCGCCGCAGCGGCTCGGCGTTCGGCTGGTCCAGCGGCAACACCACGATGGCGGCCCGCCAGTGCCGCAGCTCGTCGAGGCAGCGGCGGCGCTGGCGGTCGTCCAGCACCGGCGTACGCCCGGTGGCCGCGACCTCCGCCAGCAGCACGCCGATGCCGCTGGGCCGGCCGCCGAAGCGGCCCGGGTCACCGGTGACCCCGTTGCGCGGGGCGAGGAAGTAGCCGCCGGGGATCCGGAAGGCCAGGTCGGTGCTGGCCGCCCAGCGCATCGGGTCGGTGTTGCCCATGCTCGGCACCGGCACCGACACCAGGGTCTGGTCGGGGCCGACGTACTGCCGCCACCGGTCGGCGGTGATGAACTCCGGCACCGCCGGCCGGGTGGTGACCTGCAAGGGCATCGGCGCGATCGGCAACAGCGCGAGCACCAGCCCGGCGACGGTGAGGGTGCGCGCGGTCCGCCGATCGATGGTCCGCAGCGACCAGGCCCGCTCGACGGCGATCGCCAGCAACACCCCGACGACCACGGTGGTGATCAGCCCGAACCGGGTGGGCACCACCGCGTCGAGCAGTGGCAGCCGGACCAGCAGCTCCCACGGCCCGGTGATCAGCTCCCGGTCCCACCAGGTCACTCGCTCGCCCAGGGAGAGCACCGCGAAGAACAGCCCGGTCGCCGCGAGTGCCCGGACCATCACCTCCCGGCGCAGCCAGGCCGCGATGCCGACGGCCAGCAGCGACAGGCTCCAGCCGAAGAAGGCGTTCTCCTCCGAGTAGTTCGGCGCCAGGTTGACGTTCGCCCGCTCGTTGCCGCCCAGGGTGGGCGAGCCGGGGGCGAAGAACGCGGAGATGTCGTTGCCGTAGTCGCGGACCGTGTCGCTGAGGCCGTGGTACGCCATCGGGCCGGTGAACTGGACCCAGAGCGGATACGCCAGCAGCGCGCCGGAGAGCACCGCGCAGACCGCCAGGCCGATGCCCAGCGGTCGCCACGCCGCGGCCCACCGCCAGCGCTCCTGGACCACCACCGCGAGCAGGAACACCCCGCAGGACAGCGCGGTGAAGAGCAGGATCTCCTCGTTGATGAACGCCTGCGCGGTGACCAGCAGGGCGAGCAGCACGCCGTCGCGGACCGGGCGGGTGGAGCGGCTCAGCACGAGCACCCGCCAGACGATGAACGGCAGCAGGAACTGACTGATGATGTTGGGGTGCCAGTTGGCGTGCGACAGCATCGCCGGCGAGAAGCCGCAGAACCAGGCGCCCACGGCGGCGGCCAGCCGGTTGCGCACGACGTGCCGGGAGAGCACCCGGTACCAGGCGGCGGCGGTGCCGGCGAGGCCGAGCGTCACCAGTGTGACGAAGCTGACAGCCGGTCCGAACAGGACGGTGATCGGCACCATCGGGATGCCGAGGGCCAGGACGGCGGTGTTCGCCATCAGGTTCACCCCGTCCGGATAGTTGAACCGGTCGGTGAAGAACGGGAACTCGCCGTGCAACACGACGCGTACCGAGTGGGCGAGGAAGAACTGCACCTGCGCCGGGTCGCTGCTGTAGAGGGTGGCCACCCGGCCGGCCGGGTCGATCCAGATCCGGCTGGTCACCCAGACCGCGGCGACCAGGAAGACGCCGTACACGGCGAGGTTGAGGCGGCGTGGCGTCCACCGCCAGCGTGGCGTCGAACGGCCCGTCCCGGCAGCGGACGCCCCCCGCCGGGCGGGAGGTTCCGGCGCGACGACGACGCCGGGGGTGGTGGAGGCGGATCCGGTCAGGAGGTCGGCATCCGGTGGCGAATCGACGAGGGGCTCGGCAAGCGGCACAGTAGCCAGATTCTACCGGAGCCGGAAAATGGCCGCGAATCGCCTGCCTCCATTGTGGAGGACCAACGGGGGCAAGGACCGGCGCTGCCGGCCCACCGGACATCTCGTACCATGTGGCTTCCAACACGACCGGCAACGCGATCGGGGGCGTACGGGTGGCCAGAGTCCGCCGACGCGGCACGACTGCCACCGCGCTGCTGGCCCTGTTGCTGGCCGCGGCCGGGTGCGGCCCCGTCGCCGGACGGCAGCCGGCGGAGCTGCGGGCCGGCTACGACAGCCTGGACGGGCCGCTGACCGTCTGGCCGGCACGCGGCAGCCTGGCCGACGACGCCGCCGCGCGAGCCGCGATCACCGCCGCCGTCCGGGACTGGCGCTCACCGGTCGACGACCGGGCGCACCTGCCCTCGTCCGGCATCCTCTTCGCCGGCCAGGTGGCCGGGGCCCCGCTGGCCCTGGTCGCCGCCGACGTACCTGGCGAGAGCGCCTCGTGGCTGCTGCAACTCGGCCGCGACGGGGACCGCTGGCGGGTGGCCCACGCCACCGAGTACACCGACCCCGGCTACCTGGTCTACTCCGACGTGCTGCCGGTCCAACTCCCGGACGGCCGCCGCTACTTCACCTCGGCCCGGGTGCAGCGGCTGCTCGGCCCGGACGCCCGGGCGCTGGCCAGCACCGAGGGCCTGACCGAGCCGGTCACCGTGCCGCCCTGCCGGGCGGTGGAGCTGACCGCGGCCCTGCGCCCCACCCGGTCGCTGCCGCGCGGCCGGGCCGCCGACCGCTTCCTCGACCTGGGTACGGCCATCGCCGTCCCCCGATATCCCCTGGTCCGCGACGAGTCCGGCTCCGGCAAGCGGGCCCTGGCCGGGCTGGACACCTGCGTCCTCGCCGGTGACGCCGGGCCGTTCGGCAGTGTCCCGCGCCGCAGCGGCGACCGGGTGGCGCCACGGTCGGTCCCGGAGTCCTGGCCGACGGAGAAGATCGCCGTCCGGTCGTTGGGCGAGATCACGCTGGGCGACGGCGGGCCGGGCGACCTGGAACAGCTGAGCTGGGAGAGCGCCACCGGCGCGATGACCGCGGTGCTCTACCGCCCGGCCGACGGTGGGGCGCCGGTCGTCTCCGTGGCCGACCGGTCCACCACGCTCCAGGCCTACCGCCTGCCGGTGCCCGGGCAGGCGCTGGCGGTGCTGAGCTGGCGCGCCAACCGGGACACCTCGCTCGCCGCTCCCCCGGCGACCTCACTGATGGTGGAGCGGCCGGGCCTGGTGGTGCTGCCGCAGCCGGAGCGCCCCCTGACGTTCAGCCTGGCCGACCCCGAGAAGACCTGGTACAGGTCCGTCGGCGGCTGATCCGGCACGGATTCGACGGCGCCCCCGCGCCGGCACGTGACCTCGATCGCGGCCCTGCCATCTTCGGTTACCTGAGCGCACGGGCTCCGAAATCTTGGACATTTACCGTTCGCTGCTAACGGCAAATGTCCAAGATCTCGGGCCGAGGGGACGATCAGCCGGCGGCCGTCGCATGGTCCCGACCATAGGTCACCCGCGCGGAGTTCCGGCCGCCCGGAAACGCCGAACGGACGGCCCGGTGTGAGGCAGGGCCGCCCGTTCGGCGTACGTCGTCAGTTCTTGGCGGCGGCCCGGTCGGCGGGCGGCTCGACGGACTCGGCGTCCAGGCCGGAGATCCAGCCGGTGACGTCACGGGCCACGTCCTGCGCGGTCAGGCCGAGGTCGGCCAGGATCTGCGCCCGCGTGCCGTGCGGGTGCCAGTCGGCCGGCACGCCCAGGTCCTTCAGCGGCACCCGGACGTCGGCGTCCCGCATGGCCTGGCCGAGCGCGTCGCCGACGCCGCCGATCCGGACCCCGTCCTCGACGGTGACCACGAGGCGGTGCCCGGCGGCCAGCTCGACCAGCTCGGCCGGAACCGGGCGGACCCAGCGCGGGTCGACCACGGTGACGCCGTAGCCCTGTTCGGCGACCCGGGCGGCCACCTCCATGCCGAGGCCGGCGAAGGAGCCCACCGCGACCAGCAGCACGTCGGTACGCGCCGACTCGGCCAGCACGTCGACCGTGCCGACCCGGCGGACGGCCGGAAGGTCACCGGCGACCGTGCCGGTCGGGAAGCGGAGGACGGTCGGGCCGTCCTCCACGGCGATCGCCTCGCGCAGCTCCTCGCGCAGGCTGGCCGAGTCGCGGGGCGCGGCGATCCGCAGGCCCGGCACCACGCCGAAGACGGACATGTCCCAGATGCCGTAGTGGCTCGGCCCGTCCGGGCCGGTGATGCCGGCCCGGTCCAGCACGAAGGTGACCGGCAGCTTGTGCATCGCCACGTCCAGCAGCACCTGGTCGAACGCGCGGTTGAGGAAGGTGGCGTAGACGGCCACCACCGGGTGCAGCCCGCCCATGGCGAGGCCGGCCGCCGAGGTGGCGGCGTGCTGCTCGGCGATGCCCACGTCGTACACCCGCTTGGGGTACTTGCGGGCCAGCTTGGCGATCCCGGTCGGCTCGGCCATCGCGGCGGTGATGCCGACCACGTCGGGCCGCTCGTCGGCGATCGCGACCAGCTCGTCGGCGAAGACGTGGGTCCACTTCACCGAGGGGGCAGCGACCAGCTGCCCCGTCTCGACGTCGAACGCGCCACCCGGGCCGTGCAGGCAGTCCGCCTCGTCCTCCTCGGCCGGACGGTAGCCGGAGCCCTTGCGGGTGACCGCGTGCACGATCACCGGGCCGCCGAAGTTCTTCGCGGCACGCAGCGCCGACTCGACCGCGGCCACGTCGTGGCCGTCGACCGGGCCGACGTACTTGATGCCGAGGTCCTCGAACATGGCCTGCGGCGCGACCGCGTCCTTGATGCCCTTCTTGACCGCGTGCAGCACCTCGTACATCGGCCTGCCGACCAGCGGGGTCGAGCCGAGGGCGTCCTTGACGGTGTCGAGCACCCTCTCGTAGCCGGGGTTGAGCCGCAGCGACGAGAGGTGGTCGGCGAGGCCGCCGATGGTCGGCGCGTACGAGCGGCCGTTGTCGTTGACCACGATGACGAGCGGGTTGCCGGCGGCGGCGATGTTGTTCAACGCCTCCCAGCACATGCCGCCGGTGAGCGCGCCGTCGCCGACCACGGCGACCACGCAGCGCTTCTCGGCACGCAGCGCGTACGCCTTGGCCAGGCCGTCGGCGTACGACAGGGCGGTGGAGGCGTGCGAGTTCTCGATCAGGTCGTGCTCGCTCTCCGCCTGGCTCGGGTAGCCGGAGAGGCCACCACGCTGGCGGAGCTTGTCGAAGCCCTCCTGCCGACCAGTGATGATCTTGTGTACGTAGGCCTGGTGGCCGGTGTCGAACAGCAGCCGGTCCCGCGGCGAGTCGAAGACCCGGTGCATGGCCAGGGTCAGCTCCACCACACCCAGGTTGGGGCCGATGTGCCCGCCGGTACGGGACACCTTGGCGATCAGGAAGTCACGGATCTCGGCGGCGAGGATGTCCAGTTGCTCGGCGGTCATCCGCTTCACGTCCTGCGGGCTCCGGACGGTGCCGAGCAGCCGACCGTCGTTGGCCGTGTCCTCTTCAACGCTCATGACCGAAGAGTCTATCGGCCGCCCACCGGCCCGCAGCCCGACCATGGATCTCAGCGGCCGGAACGCCCGGTCACGGGGTGACGAACAGCCGGCGCGGCGGGGCCGGCGGCACCGTCGCGTACGCCGGGCCGGACGGGGTCCAGGAGCCCAGCACGGCGGCCCGGGACGCCCCGGTCACCGACGGGATCGCCCCGGGCAGCCCGTGCCAGGAGAGCCAGCCGAGCAGGGCGAACGCGTACGCCTCCTTGGCCTGCGCCGGCACCCCCAGCTCGTCGGTGGTCCGCAGCCGCCACCGCCCCTGCCCGAGCGCGGACAGCCGGGCGCACAGGGTGGGGTTACGCACACCCCCGCCCGCGGCGACCACCTCGGTCACCCCGAACCGGTCGCACTCGGCGGCGACCGTCCGGGCGGTCAGCTCGGTCAGCGTGGCGAGCACGTCGTCGGCGGCCACCGGCTCACCCAGCGCCGCCAGCATCCCGTCCAGGTAGCCGCCGTGGAACAGCTCCTTCCCGGTGGACTTGGGCGGCGGCGCGGCGTAGTAGGGCTCGGCGAGCAGCAGCTCCAGCAGACCCGGGTGCACCCGGCCGGCCGCCGCGCGGGCCCCGTCCAGGTCGCAGGGCCGGTCGAGGAAGCGCCGGGCCGCCGCGTCGAGCAGGGCATTGGCCGGGCCCACGTCGTACCCGACAACCGGGGCGTCCGGGGCGACCACGGTGAGGTTGGCGATACCGCCGAGGTTGAGCGCCGCCCGCGGCGCGGCACCGCCCGGATCGAGGGTCGTGCCCGGCGCGGTGCCGGCCACGTCGAGTGCCGACCGTGGCCCGGTGCCGGCTGCGGCGAGCGCGCCGGCGGCCGGGTCGAGCGCCCTGCCCGCGTCGAGCAGCAGCGCGTCGAAGGCCGGCACCAGCGGAGCGCCCTGACCGCCGGCCGCCACGTCCGCCGAACGCAGGTCGTGCAGCACCGGTACGCCCACCCGGGCGGCCACCCGGGCCGGCGCGCCGAGCTGGAGGGTGCCCCGGGCCCGCCCCGCCTCGACCCAGTGGAAGACGGTCTGCCCCGGCGAGACCACCGCGTCGACCCGGCCCCCGGCCAGTTCGACCCCGATCGCCGCCGCCTCGGCGAAGACCTCCCCGAGCCGGTTGTCCAGCCGGCAGACCGCCTCGATCGTGGTGGCCCCGGGCGGCAGCAGCGCACCGATCTCGGCGCGCAGGTCGTCGGCGTAGTCCAGGCCACGGTGCCCGAGCGGGCGCAGCCGCAGCGTCTCCCCGTCCCGGGTGAACTCGGCCGCCGCCACGTCCACCCCGTCGTACGACGTCCCCGACATCAGCCCGACGATTCGCAAGGAAAGGCCCCCTGTCAACGCTTGAGGTAGAGGAAGGACCCCCTGCCAACACCTGCCACCGTTCAGGCGGCGGGCAGCAGGAGGCCGACCAGCTCGACGTGCTGGGTCATCGGGAACAGGTCGAAGCCACGCAGCGCGGCCAGCCGCCAGCCCAGCCCGGTGAAGGCGCGTACGTCCCGGGCGAAGGCGGCCGGGTCGCAGGCCACGTACGCCACCGCGCGCGGGCCGGCGGCGGCGATGTGCCGCACCACCGGCGCGCCGGCCCCGGACCGGGGCGGGTCGAGAACCACCAGGTCGACCGGGCCGGTGACCCGGCGGCGGGCCAGCGCGGTCTCCACCCGGGCGGCGACCACCTCCACGGCGGGCAGGTCGGCGAGGTTCTCCCGGGCCGCGGCCACCCCCTGCTCGGCGGACTCGACGAGGGTGATCCGGGCGTCGCCGACCCGTCCGGCCAGGGCCGCGGCGAAGAGCCCGGCACCGCCGTACAGGTCCCAGGCGGTCTCCCCGGGGCGCGGGTCGAGCAGGTCGAGGACCGTGCCGACCAGGGTGTCCGCCGCGGCCGGGTGGACCTGCCAGAAGCCGGATGTTGCCAGCTGCCACTCCCGGCCGGCGGCCACCTCGCGGACCACCTCCGGACCGCTGACCGGGGTGGGTGCCCCCGCGGCGAACGCCGTGACGCTGACGTCCCCGCCGGTCGAGGCGACCGTCTCCACCGCGTCGGCGTCCGGCCACCGGGCCCCGCTGGGCAGCAGCACCGGCAGCTCCTGGATGCGCGGGTGGGCGATCAGGCAGCGATCGACCGGCACCACCTCGTGCGAACGGTGCTTGAGCAGCCCGGCCCGGCCGGCCCCGTCGACCGCGTAGCGGACCCGGGAGCGCCAGCCCAGCGGCCCGCCGGGCAGGGCCGCCACCCGGAGGTCGAGCGCGTCGACCTGCCCGTCGGTGAGGCCGCCGAGCCGGGTGAGCTGTTCACGCACCACGGCGGTCTTCCAGTCGAGCTGGGCCGCGGGGGCGACGTGCTGGAGGTCGCAGCCGCCACAGCGGCCCGGCTTCGCGTACGGGCAGGGCGGCTCGACCCGGTCCGGCGAGGCGACGAGGATCTCCACCGCGTCGGCCCGGGCGAAGCCCCGGTGCAGCTCGGTCACCTCCGCCACGACCCGCTCGCCGGGCAGCGCGTGCCGAACGAAGACCACCTGGCCGTCCACCCGGGCCACGCAGTGCCCGCCCGGCGCGACCGCGGCCACGGTCAGCTCGACCCGCTCGGCCTCCTCCAGCCCGCGCCGACCACCGCTCGCGGCGCTCCCGGCCGCCCCGGCGCTCTCGGCGGACCCGATGCTCCCGGCCGCCCCGGCCGCCACGCCGCTCTCGGCCGGCCCGCCCGTCACTGGCCCTCCCCGGTGCTCGGGCCGCTCTCCGCCGGCGGGGCGGAGACCACCGGCGGGACGGTAGGCGGCAGCGTGCTGCGCGGGGCCACCCGGGGACCGCGCTTCGGGCCGCGGCTGAGCGTGGCGTCCAGCCGGTCCAGGTTCTTGTTGGCGGTGGAGGCTAGCTGCCAGGGCACGCTGGTCACCATCACGCCCGGCTCGAAGAGCAGCCGCCCCTTCAGCCGCAGCGCGCTCTGGTTGTGCAACAGGTTCTCCCACCAGCGGCCCACCACGTACTCGGGGATGAAGACGGTGACCACGTCGCGGGGCGACTCGCGGCGGACCGAGGCGACGTAGTTCAGGATCGGCCGGGTGATCTCCCGGTACGGGGAGTCGACCACGGTCAGCGGCACGGGCAGCTCGCGCCGCTCCCAGTCGGCCTGCAGATTCCGGGTGTCCTTCTCGTCGACGTTCACGGTCACCGCGGTCAGCGTGTCCGGCCGGGTGGCCCGGGCGTACGCGATGGCCCGCAGCGTGGGCTGGTGCAGCTTGCTGACCAGCACGACGGCGTGGTTACGGGCGGGCAGGATGCCCCGGGCCTCGGTCGGCTCCAGCTCGGCGGCGACCCGGTCGTAGTGCCGGCGGATGGCCAGCATCAACAGGTAGATCATCGCCATCGCGGCGATCGCGATCCAGGCGCCGAGCAGGAACTTGGTGACCAGCACGATGATCAGGACCGTGCCGGTCAGCGCCATGCCGAAGCCGTTGATCGCCCGGGAGCGCACCATCCGGCGGCGCGCCTCCGGGTCGCGCTCGTGGCGCAGATGCCGGTTCCAGTGCCGGATCATGCCCGCCTGGGAGAGGGTGAACGAGACGAACACCCCGACGATGTAGAGCTGGATCAGCCGGGTCACCTCGGCCTGGAAACCGACGATCAGCACGGCCGCGGAAACGGCGAGGAACACGATGCCGTTGGAGAACGCCAGCCGGTCACCCCGGGTGTGCAGCTGGCGGGGCAGGTAGCGGTCCTGGGCCAGGATCGAGCCGAGCACCGGGAAGCCGTTGAAGGCGGTGTTGGCGGCCAGGAACAGGATCAGCGCGGTCACCCCGGCGACGATGTAGAGCAGCACCGACCCGTGGCCGAAGACCGCCTCGCCGAGCTGGGTGGTGACGGTCTTCTGCACGTACCCGTCCGGCCCGGAGATGATCTGGCTCGGGGACTCGACGAACTGCAGCCGCGTCAGCCGGGCCAGCCAGATGATGCCGAACAGCATGCTCACCGCGATCAGGCCGAGCAGCAGCAGCGTGGTGGCCGCGTTGCGGCTCTTCGGCGCCTTGAACGCCGGCACCCCGTTGGAGATCGCCTCCACCCCGGTGAGCGCGGCGCTGCCCGAGGAGAAGGTGCGCAGCAGCAGGAAGACCAACGCGAAGCCGGTGACGCTGTGCTCGGCCTGGATCTCCAGGCCGGCGCTGGGCGCGCGCAGCTCGTGACCGAGGATGAAAATCCGGATCAGGCCGGTGAGCAGCATGGCGCCGACCACGATCACGAAGCCGTAGGTCGGGATGGCGAACGCCGTGCCGGACTCGCGCAGGCCGCGCAGGTTCATCGCGGTGAGCAGGGTCACCGCGATGACCGCGATCAGCACCTTGTGGCTGGCCACGAAGGGGAGCACGGAGCCGAGGTTGGCCACTCCGGAGGAGATCGACACCGCCACGGTGAGCACGTAGTCGACCAGCAGCGCGCTGGCCACCGCCAGGCCGGCGCGCGGCCCCAGGTTGACCGTCGCCACCTCGTAGTCGCCACCGCCCGAGGGGTAGGCGTGCACGTTCTGCCGGTAGCTGGCCACCACGGTGAGCATCACCACCACGACCGCGAGCGCGATCCACGGCGAGAAGAGGTACGCCGACGCGCCCGCGATGGAGAGCGTCAGCAGGATCTCGTCCGGCGCGTACGCGACGCTGGACAGCGCGTCGGAGGCGAAGACCGGCAGGGCGATCCGCTTCGGCAGGAGGGTGTGCTGGAGCCGGTCGGACCGGAACGGTCGACCGACGAGGAGTCGCTTCAGCAGCGAGGTGGGTCTGGCCACAACCGCCAAGAGTACGACCACCCGCCGGCTGTGGTGGGGGTGGCTGATCGCCCGCGCGGTACGGTCGATCCCCCGCCCACCGCGGGGACGTGGCAGGCTCGCAGTCGACGGGGCCACCGGAGCGCACCGTGGGAGGAGCGGACACGTTGCATGTCGTGATCATGGGCTGCGGCCGGGTGGGGTCGACCCTCGCCCACAGCCTGGAGTCCCGCGGCCACTCGGTGGCGGTGATCGACCAGGACGCCGACGCGTTCCGCCGCCTCGGACCGGACTTCGCGGGCATCACCGTGACCGGCGCTGGCTTCGACGGCGAGGTGCTGCGCCAGGCCGGCATCGAACGCGCGGACGCCTTCGCGGCGGTCTCCAGCGGCGACAACTCCAACATCATCTCGGCCCGGCTGGCGCGGGAGACCTTCGGCGTTTCCCGGGTGGCCGCCCGCATCTACGACCAGCGCCGTGCCCAGGTCTACGAGCGGCTCGGCATCCCCACCGTGGCCACGGTCCGGTGGACGGCCGACCGGATGCTGCGGCACCTGGTGCCCGAGGGCAACGTCGAGATCTTCCGGGACCTGACCAGCACCGTGTCGATCATCGAGGTGTCGGTGCACAAGGACTGGATCGGCCGGCCGCTGCGCCAGCTCGAAGAGTCCGCCGGAGCCCGGGTGGCGTACCTGACCCGGTTCGGGATCGGCACCCTGCCCACCGCCTCGACGGTGGTGCAGGAGGGCGACCAGGTCTTCATGCTGGTGACCGACGACATCATCGGCCCGGTCACGTCGGTGGCGGCGGCGCCGCCGGAAGGAGGGCACTGAGCCATGCGCATCGCCATCGCCGGCGCGGGCAACGTGGGCCGGTCCATCGCCCAGGAGCTGATCGACAACGGGCACCAGGTGATGCTGATCGAGCGGCAGCCCAAGATGCTCCGCCCCGACCGGGTGCCGGCGGCCGAGTGGGTGCTCGCCGACGCGTGCGAGCTGGCCAGCCTGGAGGAGGCCAACATCGCCGGCTGCGAGGTGGTGGTGGCCGCCACCGGCGACGACAAGGTCAACCTGGTGGTGTCGCTGCTGGCCAAGACCGAGTTCGCGGTGCCCCGCGTGGTTGCCCGGGTCAACCGGGCGGAGAACGAGTGGCTGTTCACCGAGCAGTGGGGCGTCGACGTCGCGGTGAGCAAGCCGCGGGTGATGGCCGCCCTGGTCGAGGAGGCCGTCACGGTCGGCGACCTGGTCCGGCTGATGACCTTCCGGCAGGGCGAGGCGAACCTGGTCGAGATCACTCTGCCGCCGAGCGCGCCGTACGTGGGCCAGCCGATCCACGCGGTGCCGATCCCCCGGGACGCGGCGCTGGTGGCGATCCTGCGCGGCAAGCGGGTGCTGGTGCCCAGCCCGGACGACCCGATCGAGGCCGGCGACGAGTTGATCTTCGTGTGCACGGCCGTCGTGGAGGAGGACGTCCGGGCGGTGATCCTCGGCCCGGCCAGCGCCGAGCGCGGCAACGACCAGGGCTGACCCCGCGCGGCGGAGCCGGTGCGGCCGGGGGCTCAGGCCCCCGGCAACGGCGTCGGCGCGTTCTCCCGGGTCACCCGGCGTACCGTCCAGATGGTGATCAACAGCAGCAGCGCGTACGGCGGGTAGCCCAGGGCGAGCCGGGCCACGCCCAGCGCGGTGTCCTGGTGGGCCAGGTAGAGCCCGGCCTGCACGCCCACCTTGGCCAGCCAGACCACGCCCCAGA
Source organism: Micromonospora sp. NPDC093277 (assembly GCF_044765245.1). Classification (NCBI taxonomy): domain Bacteria; kingdom Bacillati; phylum Actinomycetota; class Actinomycetes; order Micromonosporales; family Micromonosporaceae; genus Micromonospora; species Micromonospora sp. NPDC093277. The sequence goes on along the minus strand of NZ_JBIWJO010000001.1, from coordinate 960,630 downwards.
GCACGGTGAGCTGGGTAAAGGTGCGCACCAGCCGCGGATCGTCCCGCCACTCCGACTTGCCCTTGGCCACCAGCACCGACCAGAGCCAGCCCACCAGCGGCTGCCGTATCGCGGCCGACAGCAGCAGGGCCAGGCCGTAGCCGATGCCGTAGAGGATGCCGGGGAGGTAGAAGTCCCGTTCGTTGCCGGTACGCCAGGCGATGGCGGCACCGATGGCGATGCCGAACAGGCCGTTGACCGCGTGTCGGACCGGCCGGCGCTGGGCCAGCCGCAACCCGGCGAGCAGCAGCGCCACGGCCACCGAGGCGATCACCGCCGGGCGCAGCTCGCCCACCACGTTGGCGATCACGAAGACCACCACGGGGATGCTCGACTCGACCAGGCCCCGCCAGCCGCCGAGCTGGTCGGCCATCTGCTCGGCGAGGCTGGGCAGCCGCTCCTCGTCCTCCGGACCGAGTTCAGGCTCGGTGGTCGGATGCTGTCCGGTCGTCACTTCGGCGACTCCAGCTCGTAGTACGGGTTGTAGATCACCTTGCGGTCGTCCCGGACGGCCACCCGGCCGCGGGCGGTGAGGTGCCGGCCCGGCTCGATGCCGGCGATGTGCCGCCGGCCCAGCCAGACCAGGGTGACCACGTCGCTGCCGTCGTAGAGGTCCGCCTCCAGCGTGGGCAGGTTGGTCCGGGGTGTGTAGACCACCGTGCGCAGTCGCCCGGCGACCGAGACCACCTGGCCCCGGGTGCACTGATGGGCCGGCGTGCCACCCGACTCGGCGCTCTCCCGGCGCAGCTCCTGCGCCTCGATCTCGGCCTCGCTCGCGGTGAGCCGATGCAGGAGACGCCGCAGCGACAGCCGGCTCTCGTCGGTCGTCATGACCTCCGCGTCACCCTCTCCACGCTGGCCGGCCCCCGCCGGCACTGGGCCCCGGCCCCGGTATGCCGGAACCGTCCCGCCAGCGTACGCCGAACCGGCCCGCCCGCGGATCCGGCGTAGGTGCGGATTGCCTCACCCGCGTACCGCGACACCGGGCCCGGCACCGTCGAGAGACCGACGGCACCGGGCCCGGTGTGGTACGTCTCAGGCCTCGCGCTGGCCGGGCGCCGGCGGCTGCCCGGCGGCCTCCTGCTCGGCGGCCTGCTGCTCGGCCATCTCGCGGGGCAGTCGCAGCGGCAGCGGCTCACGGACCGGCTTGGCCTCCTGGCCCCGGTCGACCACCAGGCCGCCGAGGCACAGCGACAGCGGGCCGGCCGCGGCGGGATCGGTGGCCGCACCACCCTGGTATACCCCGCGCACCATCCAGCGCGGCCCGTCGATGCCGACGAAGCGCAGGTCGGCCAGGCCGTCCGGGGTACGGACCCGGGCGCGCAGCTCGGTGCCGTACTCCCCCTCGACCTCCTGGGCGGCGGCGCCGTCGTTGAACAGCGACTGCCGGATCTCCTCGCGCACCTCGTCCCAGATGCCCTCGGAGCGGGGCGCAGCGAAGACGCCGAGCTGCAGGGCGCTCTCGCCGTGCACCAGCACGACCTGCTGGATCACGCCCTGCGGGTCGGCCTGCACCCGCACCTCGACCTCGGCCACCGCCGGGATCTGGAGGCTGCCCAGGTCGAGCCGGGGCTCGTCGGGCGCCTCGGAGACGTCGTACGGGCCGCGCGCCGACGAGGTCGACTCACCGGTCTCCTCGGTGTCGAGGACCTCGGTGGTCCGCTCGTCACGCGCGTGCCGCGCCTCGCCGGCCCGCTTTCGGGAGAAGATCACTGCGCCCACCCTCCGCTGTTCACACTCACCCTGCCACCTCTTCCGTGTGCCCGTCCGCCGGTGCCGGGACCAGCCCGGCGTGTCCGCCGGTCGACCCGTGCCCGCCCGTCCCGCGCCGGGACGCGGGCAGCTCGGCCGCCGGCCGGAACTCGGCCCGCGCGACCCGCTGGACGACGAGCTGCGCGATCCGGTCGCCCCGGCTGATCTTCGCCGGCGTCTCCCGATCATGATTGATCAGGTTGACCAGGATCTCACCTCGGTAGCCGGCGTCGACCGTACCGGGCGCGTTGAGCACCGTCACGCCGAGCCTGGCCGCCAGCCCCGATCGTGGGTGCACCAGACCGACGTACCCCTCCGGCAGCGCGATGGCCACGCCGGTCGGCACCAGGGCCCGGCCGCCGGGCGGCAACTCCACGTCCGCGGCGGCCACCAGGTCCGCGCCGGCGTCGCCGGGGTGGGCGTACGCCGGCAGCGGCAGCTCCGGGTCGAGCTGCCGCACGGGCACGGATACGACGTCTGTCACAGGTCTCCCTCTTCCGTCCGGTCCTTGCGGGGTGACCCTGCCATCCTGCCGGTTGTCCGGCCCGTCGTGCGCCGTACCCTCGGACTGTGCGCCAGTCGTCGTCCTCGTCCGCCCCGGCGTCGCCGGTGGCCGTCCCGCCGGAGTACGCGGAGCGCCTACGGCTGCCCTGGTGGGCCTGGCCGGCCGGGCTCGCCTTCGTCGGACTGCTCGCCGCCGAACTCTGGATGGGCGCCTCCGGGTTGCGGTCCTGGCTGCCGTTCGTGCTGCTGATCCCGGCGGCGGTGCTCGTGCTGGCCTGGCTGGGCCGGATCCGGGTCGCGGTCCACGACGGGGAGCTCCGGGTGGACGACGCCCGCCTCCCGGTGCGCCACGTGGCCGACGCGGTCCCGCTGGACACCGCCGGTCGGCGCGAGGTCCTCGGCGTCGGCTCCGACCCGCTCGCCTTCGTGGTGCAGCGCCCGTGGATCGGCGGCGCGGTGCAGGTGGTGCTCGACGACCCGGCCGATCCGACCCCGTTCTGGGTGGTGAGCACGCGTCGCCCGGTGGAGCTCGCCGCGGCGATCCTCGCCGCCCGCGACGCTGGCTGAGCCGGGTCAGGGCCAGGCGGGTGGCAGCGCCCGGGCCTGGCGGCGCAGGTCCTTGCGGAGCTGGTCGGCGAGGCTTCGGGTGGCCCGGCGGTTGAGGTAGCCGGCGACTGCGGCCCCGGTCAGGAACGGCCCGAGGGTGGTCAGGTTCCGGCCGAACCGGCGCAGCAGGCGGTCGCGCAATTCCCGCCGGGCGGCGGTGCCGAGCACGGCGCCGACCCCGACTCCCGGCATCATCGGGTTGACCCCACGCTGGCCGGCCCAGGACTGCACCAGGGTCACGGCGCGCTCCGTGCCACGGGTGGGCAACGGCACCCGGTGGACCTCGTACAGCTCGCCGATCAGCTTCAGCTCGATCGCGACCACGGCGATCGTCTCGGCGGCCAGCAGCACGGGCGCGGAGAGCAGCGTCGGGGCGACCGTCCACTCGACCGCGGTGACCCCACCGCCGGCCGCGCCGACGCCGGCGGTGGCCCGGGCGGCGTTACGGATCAGCCGCTCGACCAACTCGTCGTCGCTCAGGCCGGGGAAGTGCCGCCGGAGCGTGGCCAGGTCGCGGACCGGTACGTGCGGGGCGACCTCGGCGACCGTGTCCGTCATCCAGCGGAGCGCGGCCTTAGGCTTGAACAGGTCTGTGAGGCCACGGGACCGGGCCTGGCCGGCCATCCGGGCGAGCAGCTGCCGGCGCCGGCTCGGAGCGAGGTCGTCGGCGGTCAGCGCCGCCACGGTTGCGCCGAGCTGGTCCGCGTCGCCGTCCGGGGTGGCCGGAGCCGGCCGTTCGGCGTCGCCGCCGGTCGGTCCCTCGGCACCCGGTCCATCGGGCCTACGCTCGCTCACGCCGCCGCCTCGCTCCGCTCCCCGGCGGCGCGAGACGCCACGCTACTGAGCCGAATGGTTCGCTCGCTCCGCTCGCTCACGCCGCCGCCTCGCTCCGCTCCCCGGCGGCGCGAGACACCACGCTACTGAGCCTGATGGTTCGCTCGCTCACCCGTCTGCCCTCCCGTGCTCACGCGACGCGGCAGCCGCCCTTACGAGTCAAGCAGCTCCTCGCCACGCGTGCACGGTGACTCGAACAGCGGCGGCCCCGTCACGGAGGCCGCCGCTGGTGACGCGGATCCCGGTCATGCGCACTCGCGGCAGATCAGCTCGCCGTTGCGCTGGACTGCCAGCTGGCTGCGGTGGTGGACCAGGAAGCAGCGGGCGCATCGGAACTCGTCCTGCTGCATCGGTAGCACCTTGACCGTGAGCTCCTCATCGGCCAGATCGGCACCAGGCAGCTCGAAGCTCTCAGCGACCTCGGCCTCGTCGACATCCACGGCACCCGACTGTGAGTCGACCCGCCGGGCCTTGAGCTCTTCCAGGCTGTCCTCGCCGAGGTCGACCTCGTCGCGACGCGGGGCGTCGTAGTCGGTGGCCATCGGTTTCACTCTCCCATATCGATATGGTCGCTTCCGGTTGTAACGCCGGAGGACGTGCTTCGGTTCCACTGGCCGGCCACCACTTGTGTCGGTCACCCGACCCGACGACCGGTGGGCCGAGTCCCGCCCGGACAGGAACTCCCCGGGAGCGCGGAACCTTACCCCCCCCTTTGGGCGAGGCAATGTATACCGTCCCCGTGGCAGAGATGTACGCCCCCGCCCCCGAAGTTGTTCCCAATGTGACTCAGGCGACACGAAGATAGGGGTAGTACTACCCGTTCCTCCGGTGGCGCGCCGGCATGTCGGACTGTTTCCACGCGACAGCCGGACAACCGTTAACCTCAGCGGCGTACTCGACGGCCGACGGGGCGGCCTGACCGCCAACGGCCGCCGCCACCCAACCATCCTGCGGGAGCGCCCAGATGAGTTTTGCGCGAGTGCGGGCACTCGTTGTCGTCGGTCTGCTGGCGGTCGTCGCCCTGGTCTTCGTCGTTGTCGCGATGGTCCGCGACACCCAGAGCAAGGCGGGCACGGCGAAGGGCTGTCCGAAGGGTTGGCCCCTGGCCGACGTCGCGCTGCACGAGCCGAAGGATGTCAAGATCAACGTCTACAACGCCACCGACGAGCCCGGTCGGGCCGGCGGCGTCGCCGACGACTTCCGCAACCGCAAGTTCCAGGTGAAGAAGGTGGGCAACGCGTCGAAGGGCGTCGAGGGCGTCGCGGTGCTGCGCTACGGCCCCAAGGGCGTCGGCGGCGCGCACCTGCTGCGCGCCTACTTCCTCAACAACGCCGAGACGCAGTTCGACATCAACCGCAAGGACGACACGGTCGACGTGGTCCTGGGCAACGGTTTCCAGCAGCTGGCCACCACCACCGAGGTCAACCAGTCTCTCGGCGACCTCGGCTCGCCCGAGGCGCCGCGCGGCACCTGCCCGGCGCCCGACGAGAAGAATTAGCCCCACCCCGGGCCGGCGACCGGGCGTGTTCCCCGCACGGGAGACCGCCCGGTCGCACTCGGCGCGGTCGAGTCAGGGTCCGCCGGAGGCGTCCAGGGCGGCGAGCCGGGTGTGCAGCGGCTCGAAGAGCGCCGGCGGCGCGGCGATCACCAGATCCGGCCCGGCCGGCCGGCCCGCGAGGCCGGTCACCAGCAGCCCGGCCTCGCGCGCGACCAGCCCGCCGGCGGCCAGGTCCCAGGCGGCCAGCCCCTTCTCGTAGTAGGCGTCCACCCGCCCCTCCGCGGCCAGGCAGAGGTCCAACGCGGCGGCACCCATCCGGCGGATGTCCCGGATGTGCGGGATCAGCTCGGCGACCACCCGGGCCTGGTGCGCCCGGCGGTCGGCCGCGTAGCCGAACCCGGTGGCGATCAGTGCCTGCCCCAGATCGGTCTCGGTGGAGCAGCGCAGCCGCTCCCCGTCCCGCCAGGCGCCGCCGCCCGCGGTGGCGGTCCACTCCTCCCCGGTGACGATGTTGCGCACCACCCCGGCCACCACCTCACCGGCCACCTCGGCGGCGAGGGAGACCGCGCAGTGCGGCAGCCCGTAGAGGTAGTTGACCGTGCCGTCGATCGGGTCGACGATCCAGCGCACCCCGCCGTCGGCGACCGGGCCGGCCTCCCCCGCGCCGTACTCCTCGCCCAGCACCGCGTCGCCCGGCCGGAGCGTCCGCAGGGCGTCCAGCACCTGCCGCTCGACGGCCTGGTCCGCGGCGGTGACCACGTCGGTGGCGGTGCTCTTGGTGGCGGCGACCGACACCCCCTCGGCACGCATACGGTGTGCGGTGACGGCGGCGTCGCGGGCCACCGTGACGGCGATCTCCAACAGGTCCGGCGGAGTGGGCGCCGAGCGGATCATGTTTGTCCCCTTCCCGCACGACCGGGCCCCGCCGGCCGAGCGCGGGTATCATCCTTACAAAGTCCACATCTGCGTCGAATCGGTGGTCCATACCGCCGTTACGCCGTGCGGCGCGGGATGATCGCCGCAGACGGCGTTACAATTCACCCTGCCCACGCGCCACGGACCGCCAGCGACCGGCCGGCCCGGGACGCGGGGGTCCCTCAACGACTCGCCCGGCACGGCGCTCCGTGCTGCGCCGGACGACCCGGCCGTGCTCGCTCTTCGCCTCCGGAAGGTCTTCGTGACAGATCCCCGCCAGACCGGCGCCGACGTTCGCTCGCTCACCGACACCCTGATCGCCCACGCGCAGAGCGCCGGCGGCCAGCTCACGTCGGCCCAGCTCGCGCGCACCGTCGAGTCCGCTGAGGTGACCCCGGCCCAGGCCAAGAAGATCCTGCGTGCGCTCTCCGAGGCGGGGGTGACGGTGGTCGTGGACGGCTCCGCCAGCACCCGCCGCCGGGTGGCCGCCGCCCGATCCGCCACGCCGGCCTCCCGGGCCACCACCGCCAAGACGACGAAAAAGGCCGCCGCGCCCGCGCCGAAGCAGGCGCCGGCCGCCGAGGAGGCCCCGGCACCCGCCCCGCGGAAGGCGACCGCGCGCAAGGCCGCCGGCACCACCGCCGAGGTGGCCGCCAAGGCCGCCGCCCCGGCGAAGGCCACCAAGGCGACCCGGGCCACCAAGGCGACGGTGGCCGCGAAGACCGCCGGGGCGAAGCCGGCCAACGCCCCGAAGGGCGAGGGCGCCGAGGGTGAGATCGACCCGGAGGAACTGGCCGCCGCGATCGAGGACGTGGTGGTCGAGGAGCCGGCCGAGCTGACCCGGGCCGCCGAGGCCGACGCGGCCAACTCCGCCAGCGACAACGACTTCGAGTGGGACGACGAGGAGTCCGAGGCGCTCAAGCAGGCGCGTCGCGACGCCGAGCTGACCGCCTCCGCCGACTCCGTCCGGGCCTACCTGAAGCAGATCGGCAAGGTGCCGCTGCTCAACGCGGAGCAGGAGGTCGAGCTCGCCAAGCGGATCGAGGCCGGCCTCTACGCCGCCGAGCGGTTGCGCGCCGCCGAGGAGGGTGAGGAGAAGCTCACCCGCGACATGCAGCGCGACCTGCTCTGGATCTCCCGGGACGGCGAGCGGGCCAAGAACCACCTCCTCGAGGCGAACCTGCGGCTGGTCGTCTCGCTGGCCAAGCGCTACACCGGTCGAGGCATGGCCTTCCTCGACCTCATCCAGGAGGGCAACCTCGGCCTGATCCGCGCGGTCGAGAAGTTCGACTACACCAAGGGCTACAAGTTCTCCACCTACGCCACCTGGTGGATCCGCCAGGCCATCACCCGCGCCATGGCCGACCAGGCCCGCACCATCCGCATCCCGGTGCACATGGTCGAGGTGATCAACAAGCTCGGCCGGATCCAGCGCGAGCTGCTCCAGGACCTGGGCCGCGAGCCCACCCCGGAGGAGCTGGCCAAGGAGATGGACATCACGCCGGAAAAGGTGCTGGAGATCCAGCAGTACGCCCGGGAGCCCATCTCGCTCGACCAGACCATCGGTGACGAGGGCGACAGCCAGCTCGGTGACTTCATCGAGGACTCGGAGGCCGTGGTCGCGGTCGACGCGGTCTCGTTCTCGCTGCTCCAGGACCAGCTCCAGCAGGTCCTCCAGACGCTCTCCGAGCGTGAGGCGGGCGTGGTACGCCTCCGCTTCGGCCTGACCGACGGTCAGCCCCGCACCCTGGACGAGATCGGCCAGGTGTACGGCGTGACCCGGGAGCGCATCCGGCAGATCGAATCCAAGACCATGTCCAAGTTGCGGCATCCCTCGCGTTCCCAGGTACTCCGCGACTACCTGGACTGACCGCGCACGTCAACCAGCCGTGTCGGTTTGACCACCAGCCGTAGAACACTCATATGGTGATCGGTCGGTTGCCTGTTTGTGATCGTTGACGTGGCACCCTTGGTGCACGGCACACTGTCTCCACGCCAGGTGTGACCTCGGTCCCCCGCGGGCACACAGGGAAGGCAGGGCACGAGCAGGGTGTTGCACGATAGGTGAGCAAGGACCGAAGAGAGTGTTCATCGGTGACGACCAGAGGAGGAAGGCGATGAACCCGACCCTCACGCCGCCGCCCGAGACGGTGAGCCCCCCGGCCGCCGATGAACGGTGCGACCGCTGCAATGCTGCCGGCAAGCTCCGGATCACTCTGGCGGGTGGGAGCGAGCTGGTGTTCTGTGGGCACCACGCGAACAAGTACGCAGAGGATCTCGTCAAGATCACTGTGCGGTACGTGGCGGACCCGGAATTCAGCTGGCGTGGCGCCGATCTGATGGCGAACTGAGTCGGCAACCCGACATAGCCGGCCGGAGGTAACCGAAAGGTGCCTCCGGCCGGCCTTTACCCGCCACCAGCCCATTCCCGGACACCGCCCCTTGACCCTGCGATCCACTCCACACGCCGCGAACGGTGGTCTCCGGCACCCGCCGACACCGCCGCATGCCGCGCACGAGTCGATCGAGGCTTACCCGACGCGCCCTCGGGCGGGGACGGTCAGAGGGTTTGGACGGTGGCGATGCGTTCTTCGAGCTGCTCGATGGTGGCCTGGGCGCTCGGCGGGCCGCCGCAGATCCGGCGCAGCTCGGCGTGGATCTTGCCGTGTGGCTGCCCGGTCCGGTGGTGCCTGGCGGCCACCAGGGCGTTCAGCTGTCGCCGGAGCGCCACCCGGCGCTGGGCGGCACTCATGGGTGGCGGCGCTGACGCCAGGGTCTCAGTGGCCGGCTCGGCGGTCCGCTGGGCGGCCCTGCGCCGCTGCGCGGCGAGCTGCTCGGCCTGCCGCTTGCTCAGCAGCATCGAGACCTGGTCGGCCGTGAGCAGCCCCGGGAGGCCGAGGTATTCCTCCTCCTCCGGGGTGCCCGCCTGGGCGGCGGTGCCGAACGACGCCCCGTCGAAGATCACCTGGTCCAGTTCGGCGGTCGCGGAGAGCGCGGCGAACCGCTTCTCCAGCTCGCCGCTGGCCTGGTCGTCACGCTGGGCGCGCTCCAGCAGGTCGTCGTCGAAGCCGTCGGACTCCTTCGCCTTGCCGAGCACGTGGTCCCGCTCGGCCTCCATCTCGCTGGCCAGCCCGAGCAGGTGGGGCACGCTGGGCAGGAAGACCGAGGCGGTCTCCCCGGACCGCCGGGCCCGGACGAACCGGCCGATCGCCTGCGCGAAGTAGAGCGGGGTGCTGGCGCTGGTCGCGTAGACGCCAACCGCCAGCCGGGGAATGTCGACGCCCTCGGAGACCATCCGGACCGCGACCAGCCAGCGCTGCCCGGACGCCGCGAACGTCGCGATCCGCGCGGAGGCGCCCTGGTCGTCGGAGAGCACCACCGCCGCCTTCTCCCCGGTCACCTGTTCCAGCAGCTTCGCGTACGAGCGGGCGGTCTGCTGGTCGGTGGCGATCACCAGGCCACCGGCGTCGGGCATGCCCGCGTCGCGCAGCACGGTCAGCCGGGCGTCGGCGGCCCGCAGCACCTGTGGCATCCAGTCGCCGGCCGGGTCCAGGGCGGTACGCCAGGCCTGCGCGATCAGGTCCTGGGTCATCGGCTCGCCCAGCCGGGCGGCCAGCTCCTCCCCGGCGTTGGTACGCCACCGGGTCTCCCCCGAGTACGCCAGGAAAAGCACCGGCCGGACCACGCCGTCGCGCAGCGCGTCGGAGTAGCCGTAGACGGAGTCGGCACGGGACCGCAGCAACCCGTCCCCGCCCCGCTCGTAGCTGACGAACGGGATCGGGTTGTCGTCGGAGCGGAACGGCGTGCCGGTGAGCATCAGCCGGCGTACCGCGGGCTCGAAGGCCGCCTTGACGCCGTCGCCCCAGGTACGCGAGTCGCCGGCGTGGTGGATCTCGTCGAGGATGACCAGCGTGCGCCGGGTCATGGTGCGCCGCCGGTGCACCTGCGGCGCCATGCCGACCTGGGCGTACGTGACCACGGCACCGTGGAAGTCGGCGGAGGAGTGCAGGTCGGCGTTGCGGAAGGCGGCGTCGAGCTGGATGCCGACCGCGGCGGCGGACTGCGCCCACTGGGTCTTCAGGTGCTCGGTCGGGGCGACCACGGTGACCGCTTCGACGGTGCCGTCGTTCAACAGTTCGGCGGCGATCCGCAGGGCGAAGGTCGTCTTGCCCGCGCCCGGGGTGGCGACCGCGGTGAAGTCATCGGTACGGCGGCGCAGGTAGTCCACCATCGCCTTGCGCTGCCAGGCTCGCAGGGGCGGGAACGTGTCGAGCGCCGGCAACCGCGGTGCCACCCGTAGCTCCTCTCGGACCGCACGACAGCGGGCCCGGGCCGAGGGCCACGGGGATCACCGCCCATGAAAAGGCCTTCGCGCATCGGTGCCGCGAAGGCCGACTCAGCATAACCAGCGGAGCCGCTTCTCCCCACTCGACGCCACGCTGGTCACATCCGCCGGCCCGGCCGTCGACGCCCGCCTGGGGCCACCGCACCGGCCGACGCGGAGTGCGCGCAACGGCGGCGCCGGACTCAGCCCCGCGGGCCGCGGGTGCCGGTGCGGGGCGGACGCAGGGTGGCGACCGGCGCGGACCAGCGCCGCCGCAGCGAGATCAGCCGCAGCACGAAGACGAAGGCGGCGGCGAGGATCAGCCCGGCCGTGTGCGCCTCTCCGTACGCCGCCAGCAGGGCCACCGTGATCGACCCGGCGAGCGCGGCGAGGGCGTAGATCTCCCGGCGCAGCACCACCGGGATCTCCCCGGTGAGCAGGTCCCGGCCCAGCCCGCCGCCGATCGCCGTGAGCATGCCGATCATGCAGGCGCCGACCGCCGGGACGTGGGCGTCGAGGGCCTTGAGCGTGCCGGTGACGGTGAACAGGCCGAGACCGGCCGCGTCGAGCACCAGCACGGTGGTGCGCAGCCGGGCGAGCTGCGGGTGCAGCCAGAACACGGCGGCGGCGACCGCCGCCGCCGTGACCGCGTACCGCCAGTCGGCGAAGGCCAGCGGCGGAACCTCGTTGATGACCAGGTCGCGGAAGATCCCGCCGCCGAGCGCCGCGACGACGCCGACGAAGACCACCCCGAAGAGGTCAAGCCGCTTGGCCACCGCCGCGGAGGCGCCGGAGGCGGCGAAGACCGCGACACCGGTGAGGTCGGCGACGAGCAGGACGGTGGAGGTGGTCACCGGCGAAGGGTACGTGCGGGGCGGCGGGATCGCCCACGGTCACTCTCCCCAGGAGTCGTAGATCTCCTTGCACTTGGGGCAGACCGGCGACCCGGGCTTGGCGGCTTTGGTGACCGGGAAGGTCTCCCCGCACAACGCGACGACGAACGTGCCCATGACCGCGCTTTCGGCGATCTTGTCCTTGCGCACGTAGTGGAACATCTCGGGGCCGGTATCGGCGTCCTTCAGCTCGGGACGCTCAAGAACCTGTGTGCTCACGTCTGCACCTCCAACTTTCCAGTTTTGCAGGTCCCGCGGGGCCGGTCCACCGCAGACCAGCCCGAGCGCGGCCCGTACCGTAACGGAAGTGACCAACTTTCACATCAGTTTCGGCCCCGAGGTGGCCGACGCCCTGCACGACGGGCGTCCCGTCGTCGCCCTGGAGAGCACCATCGTCTCGCACGGCCTCCCCCGGCCGGACAATCTGCTGGTAGCCCGGCGGATCGAGCAGGCGGTCCGGGATGCGGGTGCGGTTCCGGCCACCATCGGCATGGTCGCCGGCGAGCTGATCGTGGGCCTGGACGACGCGCAGCTGACCCGGCTCGCCACGGTCGACGGCGTGAGCAAGCTCTCCGTACGCGACCTGGCCGTGGCGGCGGCGACCGGCGCGGACGGCGCCACCACGGTGGCCGCGACCAGCGCGGTGGCCGCCGCGGCCGGGATCGGTGTCTTCGCCACCGGCGGCCTGGGCGGGGTACACCGGGAGGCGGCGCAGACCTTCGACGAGTCGGCCGACCTGATCACCCTGGCCCGGACGCCGATCGCGGTGGTCTGTGCCGGGGTGAAGTCCATCCTCGACGTGGGCGCCACCCTCGAACGGCTGGAGACCCTGGGGGTGAGCGTGGTCGGCTACCGCACCCGCCGCTTCCCCGGCTTCTACCTGACCGACGCCGGCTTCGACCTGGACTGGTCGGTCGAGTCGCCGGAGCAGGTCGCCGACGTGCTCCTCGCCCGGGAACGGCAGGATGTGCACCACGGCGGGTTGGTGGTGGCGAACCCGCTCCCGACCGACGAGCAGCTCGACCCGGCGCTGCACGACCGCACGCTCGCCGACGGCCTGGCCATGCTGGCCCGGGAGGGGGTGACCGGGAAGGCGGTCACCCCGTTCCTGCTGGCCCACTTCCACTCGGCCACCGAGGGTGCCAGCCTGGCGGTCAACGTCCGGATCATCCTGCGCAACGCGGACCTGGCGGCACGTATCGCCGTCGCCGCGACGGCCCGGCGCACCGACGACTCCGCTGCATGAACGAACAAAGCGAGGTGGCGGCATGAGCAAGCGT
>NZ_JBIWJO010000001.1:631166-947887 GCF_044765245.1 Micromonospora sp. NPDC093277 | reverse complement strand
GTCCGCGAGCGAATCATCGATGCAGCGCCATGGTGCCTCATGCTGGCGCCGAGCGAAGCGAGGTGGCGGCATGAGCAAGCGTCCGCGAGCGAATCATCGATGCAGCGCCATGGTGCCTCATGCTGGCGCCGAGCGAAGCGAGGTGGCGGCATGAGCAAGCGTCCGCGAGCGAATCACCGGTGCGCCGAGGTGACGCCGTGAGCCGGGCGCCCCGCATCGTCGTCGTCGGGGACGTGATCACCGACGTGGTCGCGGTGCTCTCGGGCCCCCTGGCGACCGGTTCGGACACCGCGGCCGGGATCCGGTTCAGCGGCGGCGGGCAGGCGGCCAACACGGCGGCCTGGCTGGCCGCGCTGGGGACGGAGGTCACGCTGGCCGCCGCGATCGGCGACGACGAGGCGGGCCGCGACCGGGTGGCCGAGCTGGAACGGGCCGGGGTGGCCTGCGTGGTGGAACGCCACGAGGGCTACCCGACCGGGACCGTCATCGTGCTCGCCCACGACGGGGAGCGCACGATGATCAGCCAGCGCGGGGCGAACCTGCGGCTCACCGCCGCGCAGGTCGACCGGGCCCTGGCGGCGGCGCCCGACGCCGGGCACGTGCACCTGTCCGCGTACACCCTGCTGGACGCCGGGTCGCGCGACGCGGGGCTGCGCGCGCTGGCCGCCGCCCGCGAGCTCGGGCTGACCACCAGCGTGGACGCCGCCTCCGCGGCACCGCTGCGGCGGGTCGGCGCGGCGGACTTCCTGGCCTGGGTACGCGACGTCGACCTGCTGCTGGTCAACACCGACGAGGCGACGGTCCTGGCCGGCGGGCTGGACCCGGCGGCGCAGGGGCGGGCGCTGACCGCGGTGGCCCGGCGGGTGGTGGTCAAGCGGGGCGCGGCCGGCGCGGTCTGGGTGGACCGGACCGGGGTGGTCGAGGCGGCACCGGCCCGCGGGGTGCCCGTGGTGGACGTCACCGGCGCCGGTGACGCCTTCGCCGCGGGCCTGCTCACCTCCTGGCTTGCCGGCGCGGGCCCTCGGGCGGCTCTCTCCCGGGCCGGCGATCTGGGCGCCCTGGCCGTCTCCTCCGTCGGCGCCCGGCCCTGACGCCCGCCGCCGCTTACGGCGATCTTGCACTTACGGCCCGGCCACGTCCGGTTCGAGCGGGGCACGAAGTGCAAGCTCCCGGCCGGTGCGGGTGCGGTCAGGGTTCGGCGTCGATGACCTTGTGGGTGTGTTCCTCGGTGGGGAGCGCCTTGGGTGGGGCCTCGTCGTGGCCGCGGGGGTGGAACTTGTTGGCGAGCCGGTGCTGCTCCTTGGGCGGGCGGTCGTTGGCCAGCAGCACCGCCAGCCACGGGATGAACACCATCCCGATGCCGCAGAGCGGCAGCCAGAGCCAGAGCAGGGGTGCCTTCGCGCCGACCAGGATCGCACCGGCCACCAGGCACGCGACCCGGATGCCCATCATCAGCACGTAGCGCTTCTGCCGGCTGTTGAGCTGATCGTCCTGGCTGCGCGAGGCGTCGGTGATCAGGATCGGCTGGTATGCCTGACGCTTCACCACAGGACCTCCTCGAGGGGATTACCCCTCATCCTGACACCCGGGTCCGTTGATCGCCCAAATTCCTCGCACCCTGGGCACGTGTTACGCGCGTGGTACGCTCCGCCCGTGGGCAACCGGTTCAGCTTCACCGACGAGGCGTTGGCCAACCTGCGGGTCTACGACGTCACGCCCGGGGAAGTCTGGGAGGCCCTGCACAGCACGCGACGGGTCATCCGGCATCTCGGGGACGACGTCATGGTGGTCTACGCGACCGACCACCGGGGGCGGCGCCTCGCCGTGCTGCTGGCCGAGGCCGACGGCACCGACAACGACTGGGACATCCTCTCCGCCCGCGAACTGAGCAACGTCGAGGCCAAGCGCTACGACGACGCGGTGCGGAGATCACGCCGACGAGGAGGCGGTCACGATGCACCGTAACGAGGCCACCAAGCGGTTCCACGACGGCGGCGACGCGCTCGCCGACCTGATCGACGAGACACAGCCGGCCGAGCTGCCCACCCCCGACACCGACGTGCCGATGGTCAGCCGCTCGGTCCGCCTGCCGCTGGAGACGTACGAACGGGTCCGGGCCGCCGCCGAGGCACGCGGCATCGGGGTGACCACGCTGATGCGGCAGTGGATCGAGGCCGGGCTGGCCGACCTGGACGACTCGGCGACCGTCTCGCTCGCCGACGTACGCCGGGCGCTGGCCTCGCTGTCCCGTCCCACCGCCGCCTGACCGGCTCGACGGCCGGGGCGAGCGGGGCGGGTCAGCCCTTCGCGGCCTTCGCCTCGGCCTTCATTCGTTGCTTGTACTCCCGGACCCGGCGCAGCGCCTCGGGGCCGGTCACGTCCGCCACCGAGCGGTACGCCTCGGCCTCGCCGTACCCGCCCGCGGCCTCCCGCCAGCCGTCCGGGGCGATGCCGAACCGCTTGCCGAGCAGGGCGACGAAGATCTGCGCCTTCTGCGTGCCGAAGCCGGGCAGCTCGCCGACCCGGCGCAGCAGTTCACGACCGTCCGTGACGTCGGACCAGAGCCCGGCGGGGTCGCCGTCGTACTGTTCGACCAGGACCCGGCACACCTCCTGGACCCGGGCCGCCATGGCCTTGGGGAACCGGTGCAGGGCCGGCGGCTGGGCGAAGATCGTGACCAGGGCCTCCGGGTCGTGGCCGGCCAGTTCCCGGGCGTCCGGCTCGTGGCCGAGCCGCTGGGCGAGGACGTACGGCGAGGAGAATGCCTTCTCCATCGGCACCTGCTGGTCGAGCACCATGCCGAGGAGCAGCGCCAGCGGGCTGCGCGCCAGCAGCGCGTTGGCCTCGGGGTCGATGGGCAGGGAGAGCGTCATGCCTCCATCCTGCCGCTCGGGCCGCCGCCCGCCACGCCGACTCCCCGCGACGACGCGACGCGGCCCGGTGGAGGGGGTCCACCGGGCCGCGTACCGGGCGGGTCGTCAGTTGACGACGAAGAGCAGCCGGTTCGGCGAGCCGCTGCCGGGGCTGGTCACCACGCCGCTGGTGGCGTTGCTGGTGAGGTAGCTCTTCACCTGCGCCGGGGTGTACGACGGGTTGGCGCCGAGCACGACCGCGGCCGCGCCGGCCACGTGTGGCGTGGCCATCGAGGTGCCGCTGATCGTGTTGGTGGCGCTGTCGCTGGTGCTCCAGGTCGACGTGATGGACGAGCCCGGCGCGAAGATGTCCACGCAGGAGCCGTAGTTGGAGTAGGAGGCACGGGCGTCGGTGCTGGTGGTGGCGCCGACGGTGATCGCGGAGGAGACCCGGGCCGGGGAGTAGTTGCAGGCGTTGGCGTTGTCGTTGCCACCCGCGATGGCGTACGTGACGCCGGAGCTGACCGAGTTGGCCACCGCGTTGTCGAGGGTGGTGCTGGCACCGCCGCCGAGGCTCATGTTGGCCACGGCCGGCTTCACGGCGTTCGCGGTGACCCAGTTGACGCCGTTCACGACACCGGCGGTGGTGCCGCTGCCGGAGCAGTTGAGCACCTTGACCGCGACCAGGCGGACGCCCTTGGCCACGCCGTAGGTGTTGCTGCCGACCGTGCCGGCGACGTGCGTGCCGTGGCCGTTGCAGTCGGTGTTGTTGCTGTCCACGGTGTTGGTGCCCCAGCTCGCCCGGCCACCGAAGTTGCTGTGCGTGATCCGGATGCCGGTGTCGATGATGTACGCCCGCACGTTCGAGGCCGTGTTCGGGTAGGTGAAGCTGCCGTTCAGGGGCAGGTTGCGCTGGTCGATCCGGTCCAGCCCCCAGGTCGCACCGGTCTGGGTGGCCTGGACGGTCACCACCCGGTCCTGCTCGACGTACGCGACGGCCGGGTCGGCGGCGAGCCGGCGGGCCTGGCCCTCACTCATCTTCGCGCTGTAGCCGGTCAGCGCGGCGCTCCAGACCGTGCCGACCGAGCCGCCGTAGCGCTTGGCGAGCCCGGCGGCGCGGTCCGGGACCGCCGCGCTGGCGGCGAGGCTGTTGACGGACCCCACGGTGTCGCTCTTGAGCACCACCAGGTAGCTGCCGCTGACGGCGTCGGTGGCGGCGGCGTAGCGAATGTCGCCGGTGGGGGCGGCGAGGGCGGGCGTGGAGGCGGCGGCGGAGAGGGCCGCGGCGGTTGCCGCGATGGCGAGCGCGCGGAGCGCGCGCCGCCGGGGCACGGACACGTCGGACATTCTCTGGCTCCCTACCGGGCACGCCCGGGCTCGTGGCCACCGGGGCACCCATCGGCGGATGTTGGGGGAGATGCTAGCCATACATCGAAGTCGATAAAAGTAATCACGGCGAATGTATGAGGCTTGCGGTATGGAAGTCGCGGGTGCCGGCCGATCGACGCCACCGGGAGGGCAGGATGGCGATGTGGATCGTCAAGACATGCTGCTCTCCCCCACCGGCGTCGACGCGCTGCGGACCGCGCTGACCCGGGCGCGCTTCACTTCCAACGGCATCGCGGACCGGCTCGGTTCGCAGGCCACCGGCGGGGTCGCCCGCAACGACTTCCGGGCCGCGCTGCGCGCCACCGAGGACCGCGACCCGCTCGCCACGCTGATCCGGGTCTTCATCTGCGACCAGACCGAGCCGGAGGCGGCGGTGGCCGCCGCGCTCGCCCCGCTCACGATCGAGGAGGCCGTCGCCGGCGGGATCGTCGAACGGTACGCCGACGGCCTGCGCGCCGGCGTGGACCTCGAACCGTACGGCGACGAGTGGTGGGTGCTCGCCGACGTGCCGGCCAGCGCCCGACCCGGGAAGCCGCTGCACAGCGAGCACGTCCTCGGCATCGGCGGCGCCACCCAGACGCTGATCGGCGCCGCCGTTCGCCGCCCGGTGGAGACCGCGCTCGACCTGGGCACCGGTTCCGGCGTACAGGCCCTGCACCTGTCCACCCACGCCCGGCGGGTGACCGCGACCGATGTCTCCGAGCGGGCACTGCGCTTCGCCGCCACCACCGCCGCGCTCAACGGCCAGGACTGGGAGCTGCTGCGCGGGGACATGGTCGCCCCGGTGGCCGGTCGCCGGTTCGACCTGGTGGTGAGCAACCCGCCGTTCGTGGTCGGTCCCGGCACCACCACGCACGTCTACCGGGACTCGGGCCGGGTCGGCGACGCGATCGGTGCGGAGCTGGCCGCCGCCGCCCCGCGCCTGCTCACCGAGGGCGGCACGATGCAGTACCTGGCCAACTGGGTGCACGTCGCCGGCGAGGAGTGGGACGAGCGGGTGGCCGGCTGGTTCGCCGGCACCGGGCTGGACGCCTGGGTGCTCCAGCGCGAGGTGGCCGACCCGATGGCGTACGTGAACCTGTGGCTGACCGACGTCGGCGAGGCGGCCGACCCGCAGCGGATGGCGGCCTGGCTGGACTGGTTCGACGCGCACAAGGTGGAGGCGATCGGCTTCGGCATCGTCTCGCTGCGCCGGTCCGGCAGCGACCGGCCGGTCGTCCGGGTGGAGGACCTGCGCCAGCGGGTGGAACCGCCGATGGGCGACCGGATCGCCGAGTGGTTCGACCGGCAGGACTGGCTCCGGTCCCGCGACACCGACGGGCTGCTCGCCGCGCGCTACCGGGCCGCCGAGGGGCTCCAGCTGCGGCAGGAGGCCACCATGGGCGACGAGGGCTGGGCGGTGGACCGGCAGGTTCTCGCCATGCCGCACGGGCTCCGCTGGACCGAGGAGATCGACCCGCTGGTGCTCGCCCTGGTCGGCGGCGCGGACGGCCGGCTGCCGCTGCGCGACCAGCTCGCCCTGCTCGCCGCCGCGCACGACGTCACACCCGACGAGCTGGCCGAGGCGGCCGGCCCGATCGTGGCGCACCTGGTCGAGCGGGGCATCGTCGAGCCGGTGACGGGCTGATGCGGGCGGTGGTGCAGACGGTCAGCCGGGCCAGGGTGACCGTCGGCGACGAGGTGGTCGGCGAGATCGGCAACGGGCTGCTGGTGCTGCTCGGCGTGACCCACGCCGACACCCCGCAGGTGGCGACCACCATGGCCCGCAAGATCCACGAGCTGCGCATCCTGGACGACGAGAAGAGCGCCGCCGACACCGGAGCGCCGATCCTGGTGGTCAGCCAGTTCACCCTCTACGGCGACGCCCGCAAGGGCCGGCGGCCGACCTGGACGGCGGCGGCCCCCGCCGAGCAGGCCGAACCGCTGGTGAGCGCGGTCGTCGAGGCCCTCCGCCAGCGCGGCGGGACGGTCGAGACCGGCCGCTTCCGCACCCACATGCTGGTCGAGAGCGTCAACGTGGGCCCCCGCACCCTCCTCCTGGACCTCTGACCCCAATTGTGCGGTTGATCAAGAGGTTTGCGTCCGGACTCCGCGCGAACCCGACGCAAACTTCTTGATCAACGCGGCCGGGCGGGATCAGGAGAGGGATCTGCGCAGGTAGGTGTCCAGGTGGGTGGGCCAGTCGGTCTGGTCGGCGGTGGCGTGGTCGACCGTCAGGCGGCCGAAGGCCTCTCCGCCCGCGGTGAACCGGTTGCCCGGACGGTCGACCTCCAGCAGCACCCGCATCTGCTGCGGGTCGGTGACGAAGATGACCGCCAACTGGTTGATCACGTCGGCGTACCGCGGCGCCGGGAGGAACTCGATCTCCTGATAGAACGGCAGCGTCTGGTGCACGCCGTAGAGGTGCCCGCGTTCGACGCCGGCCCGGGTGAACCGGAAGCCCAGTCGCAGCAACGCCGCCAGCAGCCGCTCCTGGGCCGGCAGCGGATGCACCGACACCGGGTCCAGGTCGCTCTGGTCGACCGCGCCGGCCACCGCCAACTCGGTCCGCAGCCGCATCGTCATGACCGGCAGGTGCTGTCCGGACAGCTCGGTCAGCGGCGTCTCCCAGGGCACCTCGAACCGGAACGGCACGTCGTACCGCTGCCCCGGGTCCAGCCGGAACGCGCCCGTGGCGTGCGCCCGGCCGAACTCCTGGGTGGTGTCGTACCCGGCGTCGCCGCTCTCCACCTCGACCCGGGTGGCCAGGCCGAGCGCCACGTGGGTCACCTCCACCGGGTGCTCCCCGCCGAGCAGCTGGACGCGGCCCTCGAGGTGGCCGCCGGGGCGGCAGTTTGGGTCGCCCAGCACCGTCTCCACCGCCGGCCCGCCCGCCCCCATCGCCTGCCTGAGCCGCTTGAAGACCACCCCGTCCTCCGATCGCCCGGGCCGCCGGTCCCGGCCGGCCGGTCGCTGGCACGGTAACCGGATCCGGCCCGCGACACCGGGCATTCCGCACGGATTGGTGTCGGTTCCCCGATCGCCTCACTCCCGTTTTACGCCCCGACCGCCAAGCTGTTCTCACCGGCACCGCTGCGGCACAGGGCGTGGAACCGGTACGCGGCACGAAGGATACGGGGAGAACAGAGATGGCACAGCAGATGATCGAGCACCAGACCCGCCCGGCTGCCCCCATCGACGCCGAGCTCGGCACCGCAATCCCGACCCAGCAGGACACCGCGCTGACCGACCTGGACGCCACCGACGAGCGCGGCGTCTCCACCGACCTGGTCCGGGCGTACCTGAACGGCATCGGCCGCACCAAGCTGCTCACCGCCGCGCAGGAGGTCGAGCTGAGCAAGCGGATCGAGGCCGGCCTTTTCGCCGAGGAGAAGCTCTCCACCTGCACCCCGGTCTCCGCCGAGCTGCGCGCCGACCTGGAGCTGATCGTGGCCGAGGGCCGCGCCGCCAAGGACCACCTGCTGGAGGCGAACCTGCGGCTGGTGGTGAGCATCGCCAAGCGCTACACCGGTCGGGGCATGGCCTTCCTCGACCTCATCCAGGAGGGCAACCTCGGCCTGATCCGCGCGGTCGAGAAGTTCGACTACACCAAGGGCTACAAGTTCTCCACCTACGCCACCTGGTGGATCCGCCAGGCCATCACCCGCGCCATGGCCGACCAGGCCCGCACCATCCGTATCCCGGTGCACATGGTCGAGCAGGTCAACCGGATGGTCCGGGTCCGCCGCGAGCTCTCCGTCGCGCTGGGCCGGGAGCCCGCCGTCGCCGAGGTGGCCAAGGCGCTGGACATCCCCGAGTTCCAGGTGATCGAGCTGATCTCGTACGACCGGGAGCCGGTGAGCCTGGACCAGGCGGTCGGCGAGGACGGCGAGAGCGCGCTCGGTGACTTCGTCGCCGCCGTGGACCCGCGCGAGGAGCCGGGCGACATCGCCGCCAACGGGGAGCTGCGCCAGGAGGTACGGATCGTGTTGGCCACCCTCTCCCAGCGGGAGCAGGCGGTCATCCGGCTGCGGTTCGGCCTGGACGACGGCCGGCAGCGCACCCTCGACGAGGTGGGCCGCGAGTTCGGCCTGTCCCGGGAGCGGATCCGGCAGATCGAGAAGGTGACGCTGCTGAAGCTGCGCGCCCCGGAGCGCGCCAACCGCCTGGAGGCGTACGCCTGCTGAGGCGTTGAGCGGGGCCCTTCCTATAGCGGAGGCGTTAACAGGGTGCCCTTCCTTACAAGCGGCGGGGGCCGGTGTCGGGGCGGGGGGCCTCGGCACCGGTGCGCACGGTGGCGTGCAGCACCGAGATGCCGTCCGGGCGGGCCAGCACCGGGTTGAGGGCCAGCGAGCGGACCCGGTGCTGCTCGTCGGCGAGCCGCCCGACCCGCAGCAGCAGGTCGACCAGCGCCGCCCGGTCCACCGGCGCGGCGCCCCGGTGGCCACGCAGCAGCGGCGCCGCCCGGGGCTCGTCGACCAGTTCGGCGGCGTCCCGGTCGGTCAGCGGCACCGCCCGCCAGGCCCGGTCGCCGAGCAGTTCGGTGGCGACGCCGCCCAGGCCGAACCCGACCACCGGCCCGAACGCCGGGTCCTCCACCAGCTCCACCACACAGGCCACGCCGGGCGCGACCATCGGCTGGACCAGGACGTCCGCGCCGAAGACCGGGGACATCTCGGCGTACGCGCGGCGCAGCGCGACCGGGTCCGCCACGTCGAGCCGGACCGCGCCGAGGTCCAGCCGGTGCCGCAGCCCGGGAGCGGCGGCCTTGAGGGCGACCGGCCAGCCGAGCCGCTCGGCCGCCGCCACCGCCTCGTCGGCCGAGCGCGCCGGCGCCGACTCCACCATGTCGATCCCGTACGCCCGCAGCAGCCCCGCCGGATCCACGCCGTCGGCCCGCAGCGCCGCCTGCCCGGCCGCCCGGTCCACCCCGGCCAGTTCGGGCAGCAGGCCGGGCGGGCGGCGCAGCCAGTCGGCGTACGTGCTGACCCGGGCGAGCGCCCGCACCGCCTCCTCCACGCTCGGGTACGCCGGCACCCCGGCCGGCACCCGACCGGCGAGGAAGGTCGCCACCACCGGCTTGCCGACGGCCGCCGCGTCGGGCAGGGCACCGGTGAAGTCGGCCTCCGGATCGGTGAGCTGGCCAGGCAGCGGCGGCGCGAAGACGGCCACCACGGCGTCCACCCGTTCGTCGGCGGTGGCGGCGGCGAGCGCGGCGGCGTACTCGACGGCGGCGACCCGGGGGCCGACGTCGTGCGGGTAGCCGTCGGCCACGGTGAGGCCCTGGGCCGCGCACGCGATCGCGGCCAGCCCGGTCAGCGCCGGCGAGTTGCCGACCACGGCGACCCGGCGACCGGCCGGCAACGGCTGGTGGGCCAGGAGCACGCCCACGTCGAGCAGTTCGGAGACGGTGTCCACCCGGATCACCCCGGACTGGGCGAAGAGCGCGCTGACCGCGACGGCGTCCAGCGCCGGCCCGTCGCCGAGGCCGGGCGGGCGGGCCAGCGAGGCGAGCGCGACGATCGGTTTGCTCCGGCCGATCCGCCGGGCCAGCCGGGCGAACTTGCGCGGGTTGCCGAAGGTCTCCAGGTAGAGCGTGATCACGTCGGTGCCGGGATCGTCCTGCCAGTACTGGAGCAGGTCGTTGCCGGAGACGTCGGCGCGGTTGCCGGCGGAGACGAAGCTGGACAGGCCGAGCCCGCGGCGCGACGCCTCGGCGAGCAGGGCCACCCCGAACGCGCCGGACTGGCTGAACACCCCGACCCGGCCGGGGGCGGGCAGCACCGGGGCGAGGGTGGCGTTGAGGCGTACCGCCGGGTCGGTGTTGGCGACGCCGAGGCAGTTCGGGCCGACCACCCGCATGCCGGCCAGGTGGGCGGCGCGGACCAGGGCGCGCTGGGCGGCGGCGCCCGCCGGCCCGTCCTCGGCGAACCCGGCCGAGACCACCACCAGGCCGTGCGCGCCGGCCCGTGCGGCGTCGGCGACCACCTCGGGCACCGACTCCGGCGCGACCGCCACCACCGCCAGGTCGACGTCGAGTCCGGCGTCGGCCGCCGACGGGTACGCGGGCAGCCCGGCCACGGTCGCCGCGCTCGGGTGCACCGGGACGATCGAGCCGGTGAACCCGCCGTCGCGCAGGTGCCCGAGCAGGGCCGCGCCGACGCCCTGCCCGGTGGTGCTGGCCCCGTAGACGGCGATGCCCCGCGGCGCGAGCAGCCGGGAGATGGACCGGGCCTCGGTGCGGTGCTCCCGGCCGCGCTGCACCTCCAGCGTCGCCTCGGTGGGGGCGATCGGGAAGCTCAGGTGCACCACGCCGTCGGCGTACTGGCGCTGCACCTGGTAGCCGAAGTCGGAGAAGACCCGCAGCATCGTCCCGTTGGCCGGGAGCACCTCGGCGACGAAGTGCACGATGCCGAATCGGCGGGCCGCGTCGGCCAGGTGTTCCAGCAGCACCGAGCCGATCCCCCGGCCCTGGTACGCGTCCTCCACCACGAAGGCCACCTCGGCCTCCGGCGACCCGGGGCCGAGCCGCTCGTACCGGCCGACGGCGACGATCCGGTCGCCGGCCAGCACCACGAACGCCTCCCGGTCGCGGTGGTCGACGTTGACGAACCGTCGCAGGTCCCGCTCCGGGATGCGCGGGTACGGCGAGAAGTAGCGCAGGTAGCGGGTGCGCTCGGAGAAGCGCGAGTGCATCGCCACGATCGCCGCGGCGTCGTCGGGACGGATCTGTCGCAGCTGGACGGCCGTGCCGTCGCTGAGCAGCACGTCCACCGGTTGCTCGACGGTGGTCACGGTCGGCCCTCCCCTGCCGCCCGGTCAGTCGCGCGGGTCGTGCGGGTCGAGCCCGAGCAGCGGGAAGGCGGCTCGTCGGGTGGCCGCGATCGCCCGGCCCACCGGGTCCGGCTCGCCGTTGGGCTGCCACGGCTGGTACGCCGGGTCGACGTCGTCGGTCATCCGCAGCGGCACCTCGTGGCCGGGGCGCCGCTTCGCCGCCAGTTCCCGCCAGGCGGGCGGGGTGAGCACGGCCGGGTCGACCGGCTCCCCGGTGGCCACGGCGAGCAGGTGCGTCCAGGCCCGGGGCACCACCTGGACCAGCGCGTACCCGCCGCCGCCGGTCGCCACCCAGCGGCCGTCGCACAGCTCGTCGGCGAGCGCCCGCAGCGCCTGGTAGGTGGCCCGCTGTCCGTCCACCGAGAGGTGCAGGTCCGCGAGGGGGTCGAGCCGGTGGCCGTCCGCCCCGCACTGGGTGACCAGCAGTTGGGGCCGGAACGCCCGCAGCACCGACGGTACGACGGCGTGGAACGCGCGCTGCCAGCCGGCGTCGCCCACGCCGGGCGGGAGCGGCAGGTTGACCGCGCTGCCCTCCGCGCCCGGGCCGCCGGTCTCGTCGGGGAACCCGGTGCCGGGGAAGAGCGCGAGCGGGGTCTCGTGCAGGCTCACCGTGAGCACCCGGGGATCGTGGTAGAAGATCTCCTGCACGCCGTCGCCGTGGTGCACGTCGACGTCCACGTACGCGATCCGTTCCGCACCGAGGTCGAGCAGGCGGGCGATGGCCACCGCCGGGTCGTTGTAGACGCAGAACCCGGAGGCGCGGGCCGGCATGGCGTGGTGCAGCCCGCCGGCCACGTTGACCGCACGGCGGGCCTCTCCGCGCCATACCGCCTCGGCCGCGGCCACGCTCGCCCCGGCGATGAGCGCGCTGGCCTCGTGCATGCCGTCGAAGACGGGGTTGTCCGAGGTGCCCAACCCGAAGCCGGCGAAGAGCGGGTCGCGGGGCGCGGCCCGCACCGCGTCCAGGTAGCGCGGGTCGTGCACCCGGGTCAGCAGCTCGTCGTCGGCCGGCTCCGGCTTGACCAGCCGGACCCCGGGCCGGTCGAGCACACCGAGCTCGCGGGCGAGCGCCATGGTCAGCTCGACCCGGACCGGGTCGAGCGGATGGTCACCCATGTCGTAGGCGAGCAGGGCCTCGTCCCACACCACCACCGTGTCGTCGGCCATGGGGCCATGGTCGCACGCGGTGCTGAGCACGCCCGTCGCACGTGCTGGTCAGTGGCCGGGAGGCCCATCGGTGGCGACCGGACGGTCCGGGTCGGCCACCCAGTTGCTCCACGAGCCGACGTACAGGGCGGCGTCCGGGCGGCCGGCCAGGTGCAGCGCCAGGACCGCCTGCGCGGCGGTCACCCCGGAGCCGCAGTACGCCCCGACGGGCGCGTCCGCCGCGACCCCGGCGGCGGCGAACCGCTGGCGCAGCGCCTCGGTGGCGGGGAACCGGCCGTCGGTGACGTACTCCGGCGCGGGCAGGTTGACCGCGCCCGGCACGTGCCCGGCGACCGGGTCGATCGGCTCGGCCTCGCCCCGGTAGCGCGGGGCGGCCCGCACGTCGAGCAGCACTCCGGTCTCGGCGGCGGCCAGCCGGGCGGCCTCCCCGGCGTCGAGCACCGGCAGCTCCCCGGGCGTGACGGACACGTCGCCGGGCGTCGGGGTGGGCGGCGCGGTGGAGACCGGCAGTCCGGCGGCGACCCAGGCGGGGAAGCCGCCGTGCAGCACCCGGACCGCCCGGTGGCCGGCCCAGCGCAGCGTCCACCAGGCTCGGGCGGCGGACATGCCGTCGCCGCCGTCGTACACCACGACGGGGTGACCGGCGCGGACCCCGGCGGCGCGCAGCGCGGCCTGGAGGACGGCCGGGTCGGGCAGCGGGTGCCGGCCGGCGGCGCCCGGCCGGCCGCAGAGCTCGGTGTCCAGGTCGACGTAGACGGCGCCGGGCAGGTGGCCGGCGGCGTAGTCGTCCCGGCCGGGCGGCCCGGCGAGCCGCCAGCGGACATCGAGCAGGGTGGGCGGGTCGACCTGGTCCAGCTCGGCGGCGAGCCGGTCGGGCTCGACCAGCAGGTCTGCGGTTCCGGGCATGCGGTCCAGTCAACACCATCCGGGCAGCGACCCCAAGATTCACCAGCGGCCGACTGTCGGTGGTCCGGGGTAGCATCGACGATCTGGAGGGCCGTGACGTGAAGCATGACCTGGTCGATACGACCGACGGTGAAGTTACTTTCACCACCTTCGGGCAAAGGGGATGAAAGTGAATAGGCACGACTTGGTCGATACGACCGAGATGTATCTGCGCACCATCCTCGAGCTGGAGGAGGAGGGGGTGCCACCGTTGCGGGCCCGGATCGCGGAGCGGCTGCGGCAGAGCGGGCCTACCGTCAGCCAGACCGTCGCCCGGATGGAACGGGACGGGCTGCTCACCGTCGAGGGCGACCGGCAGCTGTCGCTCACCCCGCAGGGCCGCGACACCGCCGTGGCGGTCATGCGCAAGCACCGGCTGGCCGAGCTGCTGCTGGTGAACGTGATCGGGATGCCCTACGAGGAGGCCCACGAGGAGGCCTGCCGGTGGGAGCACGTGATGAGCGACGCGGTGGAGAAGCGGGTCTACAACCTGCTCAACCGCCCCACCCGCTCGCCGTACGGTAACCCGATCCCGGGGCTGGAGGAGCTGGGCGAGCCGGGCCAGCCGGCGGCCGAGTCCACGGAGACCGAACGCAACCTCGCCTTCCCCGGTCTCTCCGGTCCGGTCGTGGTGCGCCGGATCTGCGAGAGCGTGCAGACCGACGCGGACGTGCTCCGGCAACTGCACGCGGCCGGCGTGGACCCGGGCGCGACGGTGACCGTGGCGCAGGAACGCGACGGCGTCTCCATCGACCGTTCCGGCGACCGGATCCGCCTGCCCCGCGAGGTGGCCTCCCGGGTGTTCGTCGCGGCCCACTGACCGTCGGCCGACGTCGCTCGCCAACCCCGCCCGGTCGGGGCTCGCCGCCGACCCCGCCGGTCACAGCTGGCGGGTGTCCACCGCCTTTGCCAGGTTGACCAGCTTGCCGGTCATCTTCTCGGCCTCGGCCGTGTCGGTACCGTTGGGGCAGGTCCAGCGCAGGGTGGCCAGCCGCCCCTCGGTGGCGAGCCAGCTCACCTCGGCCACCGGGCCGACCTTGCCGGTCTTCGGCAGGTGGTGGCGGTAGGCGACCTTCCCCAGCTTGGTGACCTTGGTGGCCCCCCTGGGCAGCACGTCCTGGGTGAAACCTGATGTGTCGATCGACGTCTCGGTGACGCTGAGGGTCAGCTCCGGCAGGAGGGCGGCCTCGGCGCGGAGCACGCAGGTGTGCGTGTCGCCCCGCTCCACCGAGGCGGCCACGTCGAACCGGGCCCCGGTGTGCTTGGCGATCACCCCGAAGTCGAGCAGGCGGCAGGCGCCGCCCGAGGAGGCGGCGGCCGCCTCGACCGGCTTCGGTGCCGCCGCCGGCAACGCCACCGGGGTGGCCTCCGCGGCGCAGCCGGCGGTCAAGAGTATGGCCGAAGCGGCGAGCCAGATCCGGGCGTGCACGTGGAGACCTCCGCAGTCGTTGACGGGAACCCGCCGGATGTCCGTCGGACACCGTACGGCGTGCCCGCTTGCGAGGGAAGTCGTCATTCGTCCACGTACGGACAGTGCCGGCAGCCTCGCCCACAGCAGGTGCCCCGGCGGGCGAGAAAGCCGGCGGTGAGCACGAAGAGCCCGGTCTCCGGGTCGAGGTAGCCGGCCTCCCCAACGGCCAGCGCGGCCCCGTGCGCGGCCAGGATCCGCTCCCGCTGCGGGTGCTCGGCCGACAGCCGGGACGGGTGCGGCTCGGTCAACGCCCGCTCCGCCAAGGGTCGCCGCTCTCCGCTCACCGCCCGAGTCTACGGAGGCCGTTCGCCCACGCTCGGGCGCACAACGTCCCCGGAGTTGCTGCCTCCGCACACCAGGACGCAGCAACTTCCCGAATGCTGTGTGGATCTTGGGCGCGGCGGACCTGACTCAGCCGTACCGCTGGAAGGCGTCGGTGATCGTGGCGTGGCCGGCGCCGCCGGCCAACAGGAGCCGCAGCAGCACTTTCGCCTTGTACGGGTCGAGCAACCCGCCACAGATCAGCCCCCGCCGGAGCAGGTCGCTCTCCGAGCCGACCGCCCCGTACGTGTGCCGCAGCACCGACCCGGCGCCGGTCCGCGAGGCGAGCACCACCGGCATCCGTTCGGCCAGCGCGCCGAGCGCCGGGGCGAAGTCCGGCGGCACGTGCCCCACCCCGAAGCCGGCCACCACCAGCCCGTCCAGGTTCCTGGCGAGCGCGTCGAGCAGCGCCACGTCGTCGTCGAGGGTGACGGTGTGCAGCGCCACCCGGGTGGCGGCGAGCCGGTCGGCGTCCACCGCCGGCAGCGGGGCACGCCGGGACGGCCGGGTGAGCAGACGTACCTCCCCCTCGATGACGTGGCCGAGCGGGCCGGCGTTGGGCGAGGCGAAGGTGGCCGTACTGGTGCTGTGGGTCTTGCGGACGTGCCGCGCGGCGTGGATCTCGTCGTTGAACGCCACCAGCACGCCGAGGTCGCGCGCATCCGGCGCGGCGGCGACCCGGGCGGCGGCGAGCAGGTTCGCCGGGCCGTCCGGGCCGGCGAGGGTGGGGTTGCGCATCGCCCCGGTGAGCACCAGCGGCGCCGGATGCGGCCAGACCAGGTCGGCCAGGAACGCGGTCTCCTCCAGGCTGTCGGTGCCCTGGGTGACCACCGTGCCGGTCGCCCCGGCCGCCACCGCCGCCACCGCCGCGTCGACCAGGTCCAGGACCTGCTGGTACGTCAGCGCGGCGCTCGGCACCGCCCGCACGTCGTGCACGTCGAGCGGGACGTCGGCGAGCCCCGGCACGGCGGCGGTGAGCTGGGCCCCGGTGAGCCGGTTGACCACGCCCTGACCGGCACTCCCGGCCATGGCGATCGTGCCGCCGAGGGTGAACAGCGCGACGGTCACCGGTCCGCCGTCCCGTCCGGCCGCTCCGCCAGCAGGATCGCCTGCGGTCCCTTCTCCCGGCCCTCCGCCTCGCGGACCAGCTTGGCCCGCACCTTCAGGCCGGCCGCGGCGAGCTGGTCGGCGACCCGGTCCGGCGGCAGCCAGTGCACGTCGTACGCGACGGTGTGCCCGTACGCCTGCTCGAGGCGGACCCGTCGGTCCCCGGCCTTCAGGCCGAGCAGGAGCCGACCGCCCGGGGCGAGCACCCGGTGGAACTCGGCGAACACGTCGGGCAGCAGCTCCGGCGGCAGATGGATGATCGAGTACCAGGCGACGAGCCCGGCCAGCCCGGCGTCGGGCTGCGCCAGCGCGGTCATCGAGCCGACCTCGAAGCGCAGCTCCGGGTAGCTTCGGCGGGCCACTTCGATCATTCCCGGCGACAGGTCGACGCCGGACACGTCCACCCCGAGGTCACGCAGGTGGGCGGTGATCCGGCCGGTCCCGCAACCGACCTCCAGCACCGACCGGCCGGGCCCGACCTGCTCGGCGAACGCGGTCAGCATGCCCCGGTCGAGCGGGCCCTCCACCACATCGGGGATCAGTCGCGCGTAGTCCACGGCGACGGTGTCGTACGCGGCACGGGTCTCGGTCAGCCAGGTCGGTTCGGTCACGCCGGTCGACCTTAGTCAACGGCCGGTTCCGTCGCGGCCCGCACCCCGGGGGCGCTTCCCGCCCCGACCTCGGCCACGCTCAGCTCCAGCGCAGAGCGGCGAGCTCCTGCTTGAACTGCTTCAGCGTGGACGTGCCGCCCTCGGCCGGCGACAGCCGCAGGGAGTAGGTCATCTCGCCGACCTCCCACCACACGGTCCAGGCCCTTGCCGGATCACCGGTGGCGATGCCCTGACGCGAGCCGATCGTGACGGTCCCGGCGCTGTCGGGAAGGACCACGTCCGTGGTGCGCTGCGCGTTCACGAGCAGCACCAAGCCCTCAGGGCCGTTGTAGCCCTGATGCCAGCTTCTCTCGGGCGACATCCAGTGTGACGGGAACGGACTCCACCGCTTGTTCGAGCGCAGGTCCGGCAGCTCGCGCTCGGAGTAGATCGGCGGGGTCGATCCGGTTGCGGCGTCGCGGAGCACCCGGTCGCCGAGCGGCTTCGACAGCGAGACGACGAGGGGAACGACGTTACCGCTGGAGGCGCAGTCGACCGCGTCGATGATGCGGGCGTTCACCGAGACGATCACGTGGGCGTCCTGCTGCTCGCTGATCGTGGCCTGCGGCTGCCAGAGCTCCTTGCACCAAACGTCGCCCGGACCGCTGTACACGGTGATGTCGGTGCCGCTTCGAGCCACCATCGCCGACACCCAGGGCACGGTGACAGACCCGTCCGCCGGCGTCTCCGCGGCTGCCGGGGATTCGGGTGCCGCCTGGTCGGGCGCCGGTCGCCGGAGAGAACAGCCGCTGGTGAGCGCCAGGGCGACGATGGCCGTCACCGCCACAACGGTGACCCGCCGCCGACGGGGTGCCGGATCAACGGGCAGCGTGATGGGCACGTGCCCGGTTGTGGTGGTGCCGCGCCCGCCGCGCTCATCGTTGATCGCCATAGCCGCCTTCGCCGTGTCGCCGGACGCGCCCGGAGGGGATCGTATGTGAGCATTCGCTGCCCCTGCGGTCCCCCGAGGTCGAACCCGGGCGAAAAAATTTCCCCGGGGTGTTGTCGAATCGGGCGGTACCCGTGCGTCGGTGAGACAGAAGAGAGAAACGCAAACCTGAGGAGAATCCGATGGCCCAGTACGCAGTCCTGATCTACTCGCCCGCGCCGGCCGACCCGATGGAGATCACGCCCGACTACCTGGCGCTGCTGGAGCGGTACCCGGCGCAGGTCGACGAGCTGGGCGGCAAGATCGTCACGGGGTTCGCGCTGCAGCCCAGCACCACCGCCACGGCGATCCGCGGCGACCTTGTCACCGACGGCCCGTTCATCGAGGCCAAGGAGGTCGTCGCCGGGTTCTTCGTCCTGGAGGCACCCGACCTGGACGTGGCCCTGAAGATCGCCAAGCTGAACCCGGCCACCATCGACGGCGGCGTCGAGGTCCGGCCGCTGTTCGTCCCGCCGGCCGAGTGACCGAGGCCGGGACGGCCGCGGCCGAACGAGCCGTGGCGGACGCGCACCGTCGCGAGTGGGCCTTCGTGCTCGCCGCGACGGCGCGCGTCGCCGGCGATCTCGACGTCGCCGAGGAGTGCGTCCAGGACGCCTACGTGGCCGCGCTGGCCGCCTGGGCCAGGGACGGCGTACCCGACAAGCCCGGCGCCTGGCTGACCGCCACGGCCAAGCGGAAGGCCCTCGACGTGCTGCGCCGGGACAAGGTGTTCCGGTCGAAGATGCCCCTGCTCGTGGAGCCGGTGGAGGCCGAGATGGTGGACGAGCCAGGCGAGGACGCGGTGCCCGACGACCGGCTGCGGCTGGTCTTCACCTGCTGTCATCCGGCGCTGGCCCGGGAGGCCCAGGTGGCGCTGACCCTGCGCCTGGTGTGCGGGGTGAGCACCGGCGACATCGCCCGGGCGTTCCTCGTCTCCGAGCCGACGATGGCCGCCCGGGTCACCCGGGCCAAGAAGAAGATCGCCGCGGCCCGGATCCCGTACCGGGTGCCCGAGGCCGCCGAGCTGACCGAGCGGCTGGACGCGGTGCTGTCCGTGATCCACCTGCTGTACACCACCGGGCACACCGCGCCGACCGGTGGCGACCTGGTCCGCGCCGACCTGGTCGACCGTGCCCTGCACCTGACCCGGATGCTGCTCACCCTGATGCCCGACGAGCCGGAGGTCCGCGGCCTGCTCGCGTTGCTGCTGCTCACCGACGCCCGCCGGGCCACCCGTACCGATCCGGACGGGCGTCTGCTCCGGCTCGAGGACCAGGACCGGTCCGCCTGGGACCGGCCGGCCATCGAGGAGGGCAACCGTCTGGTCCTCGGCGCGTTCCGGACCGGCCGCGTCGGCCGGTACGCGCTCCAGGCCGCCATCGCCTCGCTGCACGCCGTCGCGCCCAGCTACGCCGCGACCGACTGGCCCCAGGTGGTACGCCTCTATGACGAACTGTTGAAACGCTGGCCGTCCCCGGTCGTCGCACTCAACCGGGCCGTGGCGCTGTCGATGGCCGACGGCCCCGCGGCGGCTCTCGCCGAGGTCGACGCCCTCGCGGGAGACCCGCGGCTGGCCGGCTACCACTATCTCCCGGCGATCCGCGCCGACCTGCTGTGTCGCCTCGACCGCCCGCGGGAGGCAGCGGACGCTTACCGCTCGGCGCTGGGCCTGGTCGACAACGAGGCCGAACGCGCCTTCCTCGCCACCCGCCTGGCCTCCCTCACCACGCCCACCCCCCGTTGACCATGAAGTTGTTGCCACCCCGGCATGTCGCGGCAAACCACCTGCCGCCCCTCCCCGACGTCGAGATCAACTCCGTGTGCGGCAACAGGTGGTCTCGCAGCCCGCTGTGACCACAACATGCCGCATAGGGAGTTGATCAAGAGGGCGGGGTGGCAACTTCATGATCGGCGAGGCCGGGGCGGGGCGAGGGCAGGGCGGGGCGCGGGTGGGAAGACGGTGCGGTAGGCGCGGGGTGGGACGCCGACGAGTTGGCGGAAGGACTCGCGGAAGGCCGTGGGCGAGGTGAAGCCGACGAGGGTGCCAACCCGTTCGACCGGGTGGTCGGTGCGTTCCAGCAGTTGCTGGGCGCGGCGGATCCGCTGCCGGTTGAGCCACTGCACGGGCGTGGTGCCGATCTGATCGCGGAAACGGCGGCTGAGGGAGCGCGTACTCATCGAGGCGTGTGCGGCGATGTCGGCCAGGGTGAGCGGGCGGTGCAGGTTGTCGGTCAGCCAGTCCAGCAGCGGTTGCAGGCCGTGCCCGGCCGGTGCGGGCGGCTCGTACGCGATGAACTGCGCCTGACCACCGGCGCGCTCCAGCGGCATGACGCAGCTCCGCGCGGTGTCCGCGGCGACCGTCGCGCCGTGGTCGCCGCGCACCACGTGCAGGCAGAGGTCGAGGCCGGCCGCCGCGCCGGCCGACGTCAACACCGGCCCGTCCGCGACGAACAGCACGCCGGGGTCGACGGTGACGGCGGGATGCCGGCGGGCCAGTTCGGCCGCGGCGGCCCAGTGGGTGGCCGCCCGCCGGCCGTCGAGCCGTCCCGCGGCGGCCAGCACGAAAGCGCCAGTGCAGATCGACAACAACCGGGCCGAAGCGCCCGCGAGCGCGTCCAGGATCGCCGCCGGCACCGGCACGTCGAGATCGGCCACCCCCGGCACGACGACCGTGTCGGCGTCGGCCAGCGCGGAGAGGTCGTACGGCACCCGGAGGCTGACCGCGCCGGCCCGGACCTCGTCCGTCACGGCGCAGACGCGCACCGCGTAGGCCGGTCCGCCGTCGGCGAGCCGGGCCCGGCCGAACACCTCGACCGGCACGGACAGGTCGAACGGGACCACACCGTCATAGGCCAGGACCACCACCTGATGCATGCGTCCATCCTGGCGGGAATCCGTCGACGGTTGGCACGCCGGCCCCTGCCGGACGCCCCGGCCGGGCCCCAGAATCGGCCACCATGACCATCCTCGCGCCAGTGCTCATCGGCCTCCTCTACGTCTGCCTCAACGCGTTCATCCGCGAACCGCACCGCCGCACCGTCAACGCGATCATGGTGGGCGGGGCCGGCGCGGCGTACCTCAGCGGCGGCGGCCTCGGGGTCTGGGAGTTCCCCTTCGTCGCGCTGACGGCGTACGTGGCCTGGCGGGGCCTGAAGTCGTGGACGTGGATCGGGATCGGGTGGCTGCTGCACACCGCCTGGGACGTCGCCCATCACCTGAAGGGCGCACCGATCATCCCGGTCCTGCCCGACTCCTCCCACGGCTGCGCCATCTGCGACCCGGTCATCGCCCTCTGGGCGTTCACCGGCGGCCGGTCGGTGACGGAACTGGTATGGCGGTGGCTGCCGTCCTCCTCGGCGAGGATGAGGCGTGCCGCGCCGCGCCCGGGCGCGGGCTCGCCGGGGGACGGCGATCCGGCGTGCCGTCGGACGGCCGGCGCCCCGAACGGCGGCGGCGCTACCCGAACCAGATGATCGCCTGGCCGTGTCCGCGGGTCCAGGCGAGCGGCTTCCCGTCCAGCGCGAGCACGTTGTGGTGCGCCTCGCTCGGCGGCTCCGGCAGCCCGTCGTAGCCCAGCACCTCCGAGCCCTCGTTCGCGACCCAGTGGCCGGGCAGCCCGCGTACCAGCTCGACGAACGCGGCGCGGCGGGGCTCGGGCACCAGGTAGAGCACCGAACTGTGGAACACCACCAGGGTGGCGTCGGCCGGCGCCTGCGCGGCCAACGCCGGCAGGTCGTCCACCACGTCGCCGCGGACGAGCAACGGAGGATCGGCCGCCGCGATCGCCGCCGCGGCCCGCAACCGGGCATGCCGGTGGGTGTGCTCCGGCCAGATGAGGGAGTCCAACCAGGCCGCGTCCGCCGGGTCGGTCACGTCGAGCGGGTTCAGATCCAGGCCGGCCCGCCACACCACCTCGGGTCGACGATCCGGCAGCGGCACGCCGGTGGCCACGCAGTCGAGGACCGGTTCGCCCGCGCCGAGCAGTTGGTCGCCGTAGCGGTAGGCGTAGCGGTCGGGGTAGAGGCACAGGCCGGCAGAGGCACCGACCTCCAGCAACGCGAGCGGCTGCGGCAGCGCGGCCAGCACCGGCAGCAGTACGGCGCACCGCCCGGGCTCGTTCGTCTGCGTCCACCGGGTACGGACCTCCGGATCGATCGCCGCCCAGTTCGCCACCACGTAGTCGCGGAACGCGGCGGGATCCTCGACCGGGCCACCGAGGAGCCGGACCACGGAGAACAGCAGGTTCGGCTGCCGCTTGGCGGGCGGGAGCGTCTCCAGCAGGGCGAGCAGCTTGTCGTCCTGGGACACCGCCAGGGCCAGCCGCTCGTACGCGGGTGACACCCCGTGTGCCTCTTGGGCGGCGAACCTGGCATACCTGGCCGCGATCGTCGTCATTCATTGCTCCCTTCGTGTCCGGGCAACGGTCCGGCGGGCGTCGCGCCACGCGATCAGGGCGGTGCGGAGCCGGGGCGAGGAGACGCTTTCCCCGCGGCGCCTGGCGGCGAGCTGGTCGATCAGCCAGGCCGGGGCGTCGGCCCGCTGGATGGCGGCGGTCTTGGTGAGCAGTTCGCCGTTGGCGAGGGCGTGGCGTCCCCGGGCCATCGAGGTGAGACCGAGGTCGGCGATGACGGGATCCCACCACAGCCAGGGACGCCGGGCGGCCCAGGCCCAGTATCCGGTGACCTCGGCGCGGGCCGCCGCGCGTACGTCGTCGGCGCTCATCGGCGGGAAGACGTCGCGGGGTGCGGGGCCGAAGATCGCGTACCCGTGGCGTACCAGCTCGGCCCGGGTGATGCCGGAGAGGATGCGCTCGACGAGCTGCCCGTGGGTCCAGGTCGGATGCCGCAGCTGGACATCGATGGCAGTCGTGGTGTCGACGTAGACGCAGCCCAGGTTGAGGCCGACGCCGACGCCTGCGTCGAGGCGACGGTGCAGATCGGTGAGTGCGCCCTGCCGGGCCGCGTCGACCGGGCCGTCGACCAGGGCCACCAGGTCGAGGTCGCTGACCCGGGGCAGGTAGTCGCCGGTCGCCAACGATCCCGCGACCAGAAGCCCGCTGACCCAGCCGAGCGCCGTGAGTTCCGTGCCGAACTCCGCCACGACCGGCGGCGAGATCGCCATGACCGCAGTCTATGGAAGCATCCGCGCCGCCACTGACCCGAGGGCCGGGTGGGGTGGATCACACATGAGTCACGGTGACTCACTGTTCCCTGGGTCGTTCCGGCTGTGCCGCCAGCTGAGCAGGCGGTCACGACAGGGCGTCTCCCTGGGCCAGGCCACTCGCCCAGCCCAGGGGACACCTGAACGCTAGATCTTCAGCTGCAGCCGCTGGTGGAGCCGCAGCCCTCGCAGACGTAGCAGCTGCCGGCCGGCCGCATCTTCGTACCGCAGGTGAAGCAGAGCGGCGCGTCGGCGGCCTTGCCGATCACGGCCTCCAGCAGCTCGGTGCTGGAGCCCACCGACGGCGCCGGCTTGACGACGACCGCGTCCACAACCTCCTGCTTCGGCTGGACGACCGCGCCGGTCTTCGGCTCGGGCGTCGCAACCGGGGCGGAGGAGGCCATCGCGGTGAAGTCGGCGGCGTTCGCCTCCGCCTCCGCCTCGGCCTGGAGCTGGGCGGCCCGCTCCTTGGCGGTGAAGATGCCCAACTCCGCACGGCGGTCGTACGGCAGGAAGTCCAGGGCCAGGCGACGGAAGATGTAGTCCATCACCGAGGCCGCCATCCGCACGTCCGGGTCGTCGGTCATGCCGGCCGGCTCGAAGCGCATGTTGGTGAACTTGCTGACGTACGTCTCCAGCGGGACGCCGTACTGGAGGCCGATGGAGATGGCCACCGAGAAGGCGTCCATCACGCCGGCCAGGGTCGAGCCCTGCTTCGACATCTTGAGGAAGACCTCGCCGAGGCCGTCGTCCGGGTACGACGAGGCGGTGAGGTAGCCCTCGGCGCCGCCGACCGAGAAGGAGATCGTCTCCGACGGGCGCTTCTTCGGCAGCCGCTTGCGCACCGGCCGGTACTCGACGACCTTCGCGGGCTCCGCCACCGGCTCCACCGCCTTGTTCGGCTTGGCGGCGGAGAGCGGCTGGCCGACCTTGCAGTTGTCCCGGTAGATCGCCAGCGCCTTCAGGCCGAGCTTCCAGCCCTCGAAGTAGATCTTCTCGACGTCCTCGACGGTCGCCTGCTCCGGCATGTTGACCGTCTTGGAGATCGCGCCGGAGATGAACGGCTGGACGGCCGCCATCATCCGCACGTGGCCCATCGGCGCGATGGACCGCTCGCCCATGGCGCAGTCGAAGACCGGGTAGTGCTCCGGCTTGAGGCCGGGAGCGTCCACCACGTGGCCGTGGTCGGCGATGTGCTCGACGATCGCCTCGACCTGCTCCTCGGGGTAGCCGAGGCTGCGCAGGGCGCGCGGCACGGTCTGGTTGACGATCTGCATCGAGCCGCCGCCGACCAGCTTCTTGAACTTGACCAGGGCCAGGTCCGGCTCGACACCGGTGGTGTCGCAGTCCATCATCAGGCCGATGGTGCCGGTCGGGGCGAGCACGCTGGCCTGCGAGTTCCGCCAGCCGAACTTGTCACCGACCTTGTTGCCCAGGGTCCACTGCTTCGTGGCCTCGCGCTGGACGGCGGTGGCCACCGTGCCGGTCGGCTTGATCCCGTCGTTGGCGGCGGCGTGCTTGCGCATGACCCGCTTGTGCGCCTCGGCGTTGCGGGCGTAGCCGTCGTACGCGCCGACGATGCCGGCCAGCTCGGCCGAGCGGCGGTACGCCGTGCCGGTCATCAGCGAGGTGATCGCCGCGGCGACCTCCCGGCCCTGCTCCGAGTCGTACGGCAGGCCGGAGGCCATCAGCAGCGCGCCCAGGTTGGCGTACCCGATGCCGAGCTGCCGGTAGGCGCGGGTGGTTTCCCCGATCTTCTCGGTCGGGAAGTCGGCGAAGCAGATCGAGATGTCCATCGCGGTGATGACCATCTCGACCGACTTGACGAACTTCTCCACCTCGAAGCCGCCGTCGGCGCGCATGAACTTGATCAGGTTCAGCGAGGCCAGGTTGCACGAGGAGTTGTCCAGGTGCAGGTACTCCGAGCACGGGTTCGACGCGGTGATCCGCCCGGTCTCCGGGCAGGTGTGCCAGTCGTTGATGGTGTCGTCGTACTGGAGGCCGGGGTCGGCGCACTCCCAGGCGGCCTGGGAGATGGTGCGGAAGAGCTTCTTGGCGTCGACGGTCTCGATGGTCTGCCCGTCGAGTCGGCCGCGCAGGTCGAAGGTGCCGCCGTTCTCCACCGCGGTCATGAACTCGTCGGAGACCCGGACCGAGTTGTTGGCGTTCTGGTACTGCACGCTGACGATGTCGGAGCCGCCCAGGTCCATGTCGAAGCCGGCGTCCCGCAGCGCGCGGATCTTGTCCTCCTCGCGCGCCTTGGTGACCACGAACTCCTCGATGTCCGGGTGGTCCACGTCAAGGATGACCATCTTGGCCGCACGCCGGGTGGCACCGCCGGACTTGATGGTCCCCGCGCTGGCGTCCGCGCCGCGCATGAAGCTGACCGGGCCGGAGGCGGTGCCACCAGAGGAGAGCAGCTCCTTCGAGGACCGGATCCGGGACAGGTTGGCGCCGGAGCCGGAGCCGCCCTGGAAGATCAGCCCCTCCTCCTTGTACCAGTCGAGGATGGAGTCCATCGAGTCGTCGACGGCCAGGATGAAGCACGCGCTGACCTGCTGCGGGGACGGCGTGCCCACGTTGAACCAGACCGGCGAGTTGAAGCTGAACACCTGGTGCAGCAGCATCCAGGTCAGCTCGTGCGCGAAGACCTCCGCGTCGGCGGGGGCGGCGAAGTAGCCGTACTCCTCACCGGCGGTGCGGTAGGTGCCGACCACCCGGTCGATCAGCTGCTTGAGCGACCACTCCCGCCCCGGGGTCCCCACCGCGCCCCGGAAGTACTTGGTGGTCACGATGTTGGCCGCGTTGACACTCCAGGACTCGGGGAACTCCACCCCGCGCTGCTCGAAGTTGATCGAGCCGTCCCGCCAGTTCGTCATCACGACGTCGCGGCGCTCCCAGGCGACCTCGTCGTAGGGGTGCACCCCCTCGGTCGTCCAGACGCGTTCGATCTTCAGCCCTGCCCCGGCCTTGTTCCGCGACTTGCTTGTCGTCACGACGTCGCCCCCCTCGTTGCGCGGTCACCCACCGCGCGTCCCAATCTGTCAGAAACCCGTAAAAACTCAGCTGGTCCGGCCGGCGACCTCGGCCGGCTCGGCCTCGGCGCCCTCGCGGGCGCGCGCGGCGGCGCGCAGCGTCTCGATCTCCCGCTCGAAGTCGGCGAGCGAGTCGAAGGACCGGTAGACGCTGGCGAACCGCAGGTAGGCCACCTCGTCCAGGTCGCGCAGCGGGCCGAGGATGGCCAGCCCGACCTCGTGGCTGGGGAGCTCGGCGGCCCCCTTGGCCCGCACGGTCTCCTCGACCTTCTGCGCCAGCAGCGCGATGGAGTCGTCGTCGACCGGCCGACCCTGGCACGCCTTGCGTACCCCACCGATGATCTTGGTGCGGCTGAACGGCTCGGTCACCCCGCTGCGCTTGACCACCGCGAGCACCGCCTCCTCGACGGTGGTGAACCGCTTGCCACACTCCGGGCAGGCTCGCCGCCGCCGGATGAGCTGGCCATCGTCGGCCTCCCGCGAGTCGACGACCCGAGAGTCGGCGTACCGGCAGTACGGACACCGCATCGCCTGACCTCCTTGACCAACCATGGGCACGCCGACCGGCTCCCGGGCACGCGTGACCGCGACGAAACCATCGTTCCGATGGTCGCCGGCGGTCGACTGTACGGGAGTGCGGTCGGTAGCCGAACCCAACCTGTAGGCGACTTACGCCCATGTGACTACTACATCTAGGGGTCGACCGTATGCCGTCGCCCAAGCGAAATCAAGTCGGCGCGCGTGTCCGGCGCGTCATGCGCATCACCCACTCGAACCACCCCCTCCCGGCCACCGAAGACCCAACGGCTGGCGCCCGGGACGGTTACCGACCACCCTCGACCCGCCTTTCACGGATCGAACACTCGTTCGAGGGCCACGTACTATTAGCAGAACAGGCGTTCGGAAATCCAGGATTTCACCGCGACACGCCGACAACAGGTCGTACAGATGTTTGAAAATGGCCGATCTCACCTATACGGTCAACAACGACCGGACGCGGCGTGTCGCGGCGGACCGGGTCGACAGCACCACCTGAGCACGCACCACGAGCCGACGAGGCACCCAGCGCCGACCAGGGAGGACGGACGTGACCGAGGACCGGGCCAGCCGGCAGAAGAACCCGCAGCCGATCGACGGGGCGGGTCCGCCGGCGACCCGCCGACCCCGCGCCGCGCGCAGCCGGGCGGCCCAGCCCGCCGTGCGCCCGGTCACGCCGGTGGTGAGCAGCTTTCCCGACCCGACGACGGTCGACCTGACCGCCCGGCAGCGGCGGATCCTGGAGTTCATCCGCACCTGGGTGGAGCGCCACGGCTACCCGCCGAGCGTGCGGGAGATCGGCGAGGCGGTCGGCCTGGTCTCCCCGTCCAGCGTCGCCTATCAGCTCAAGGAACTGGAGAAGAAGGGCTTCCTGCGCCGCGACCCGAACCGGCCGCGCGCGGTGGACGTCCGCGCCCCGGCCGACGTCGACGACGAGGCGACCCGCGCGCAGCGACCCACCCCGGCGTACGTGCCGATGCTGGGCCGGATCGCCGCCGGTGGCCCGATCCTCGCCGAGCAGGCGGTGGAGGACATCTTCCCCCTCCCCCGCGAGCTGGTCGGTGAGGGCGAGGTCTTCATGCTCCAGGTCAAGGGCGACTCGATGCTCGACGCGGCCATCTGCGACGGCGACTGGGTGGTCGTCCGGCAGCAGCCCAACGCCGAGGTCGGCGACATCGTGGCCGCCATGCTCGACGGCGAGGCGACCGTGAAGACCTACCGGCGCCGCGACGGGCACGTCTGGCTGATGCCGCAGAACCCGGCATTCGACCCGATTCCCGGCGACGACGCCACCATCATGGGTCGCGTGGTCGCCGTGCTGCGCCGGATCTGATCCGCGATCGGGTGACCGCCCACAGGGCGGTCACCCGCATCTCGCGACTGCCAGGAGGGATTCCTGGTGCGAACCGGCCCGTCCGAGGCCCAACTGCCGCCCGGAGCGTGACACGGGGCGGGCTCAGTAGCGGTCGCCCCGGTACTCCCGGCTGCCCGAAACCGGCCCGTACTGTCCCCGGTCGTCGTAGCCGCCGCGTTGGCTGGCGCGCGGGTCCCGGTGGTCGGGCTCCCGACGCGGCGGCTCGGCACGCCCGCCGCCGTACATGCCGCCGCCCTGCGGGCCGCCCCCGCCCTGCGGACCGCCGCCGTACACGCCGCCGCCCTGCGGACGGCCACCGCCGCCGTAGACACCGCCACCGCCACCGCCACCGCCCGGTCGACCACCACCGCCACCGCGCTGCGGGCCGCCACCGTAGCCGCCGCCACCGCGACCGCCGCCGCCCTGGGGACGGCCGCCGCCGGACGACGGTCGGCCGGGGGCGCCGTTCGCCGGGGCGCCGCCACCGTAGCCGCCGCCACCGCCGTAGACGCCGCCCTGCGGAGCGCCGCCACGCGGTGGGACGCCGTTGCGGGGCATCTCGTTGCCGCGCCCCGGTCCGCCGGCCGGCTCCTCGACCGGCGCGGGCCTGCGGCGGGCACGCAGGATGCCGAAGATGCCGGCGCCGACCATCAGCGCGCCGATCACCCCCACCGCCGCGATCAGGTACGTGATCTCGTTCAGGGTCAGTCCCTCGATCCAGGATTTCTGCGCGGCCGGCTCGGTCGTGTCCTTGCCGGCGTTCGGCAGCGTCTCGACGCCACCGGTGGACGGGGTGTAGCTGAGAATCTCGATCGGATCGGAGCTGTCCATCTGACCGCCGTCGGAGACGGTGACGAACAGCTTGCCGTCCGGTGTGTAGGAGATCGCCTCGCCGAACGGGTCGGCGAGCGGGGTGGCTCGCGGCGTGCCGCTGGTCAGCGCGCCGATGATGTCACCGTCAGTGACGTTGTACTCGAAGGCGTCCGCGTAGGTGCGCAGGACGACCTTGCTGCCGTCGGGCGAGCGGGCCGCGCCGGTGACCGTCATCCGGCCGAGCGCGCCGAGTTTGTTCTCGGTGGTCGTCTTCGGGACGGTGACCTCGCCGACCTTCGTCATCGGCACCGGGTCGGTGTCACCCGACTTGAGCTTCGCCCCGGGCTTGAAGATCTCCGCCTTGCCGGACGGGTCCTTGGTGATGATCAGCGGCAGGTTGTCGTCGCCGATGAGCAGCGCCTCGGCGTCGTGCGGCTTCTTCTCCGGGTACGACAGCCGGTGCAACACGGGCTGCTTCGAGCCGTCCAGCGGCATGGTCCAGACGGCGACCCGCTCCCGGCGGGTCTTGCTGGTGATGTTGTCGCCGATGTCGCCGATCCAGAGGGTCTTGCCGTCCGGGGCGAGGGCCAGGTCCTCGGTGTCGTACGGCCCGGCGCCCGAGTAGCGGACCTCGTCCGAGACCGCGCACTTGCTGTTGAGGAAGAAGACCCGCTTGCGGCTGTCCTGTTCGCTGCTGTCGTTGATCACCACGTAGCCGCTGCCGGTGGCGACGAGACCGGACAACTCACGCAGCCGTTTGTCCTCGACCGTGCACTTCTTCTTGGGCGCCGCGGCCGGCACGGGGGCTGCGGCGGGGGCCGCCAGGACCAGCCCTGGCGGCGCCACGATCGCGCCGACGAGGCCCAGCGCGATCGTGACCGAAGAGACAGCGAGCCGCATGTGGCCAAGTGTCGCATGTCCGCGGATTCCGGCGGGTGACGCCGGACGGCTCACCGGCCGGCGCCGACCGCCTCCTCGCCGACGAGCCGGTCACCGGCGCGGTAGGCGACCAGTTCGGCGGCGAGCGCCTCGCTCACCCGTACGTGCAGCAGCGTGCCCTCGGGCAGGTGGGAGGTGCTCAGCACCTCGCCCTGCCGGTGCACCCGGGCCACCAGGTCGCCCCGGTCGTACGGGAGGACCGCCCGGATCTCGACCGCCGGGCGGGGCAGCCCCTGCTCGACCGCCTCGCGCAGTTCGTCGATGCCGCGACCGGTGTGCGCGGAGACCAGGACGGCGTCCGGCCAGAGCCGCTTGAGCCGCAGCAGCGCCTCCTCGTCGGCCGCGTCGGTCTTGTTGACCACCAGCAGCTCGGGCAGCCGGTCGGCGCCCACCTCGGCGAGCACCTCGCGGACCGCGCGCACCTGCTCCTCCGGGTCCGGGTGGGTGCCGTCGACCACGTGCACCACCAGGTCGGCGTCGGCGACCTCCTCCAGCGTCGAACGGAACGCCTCGACGATCTGGTGCGGCAGGTGCCGGACGAAGCCGACCGTGTCGGAGAAGGTGTAGAGCCGGCCGTCCGCGGTGGTGGCTCTGCGGGTGGTCGGATCCAGGGTGGCGAACAGCGCGTTCTCCACCAGCACGCCCGCCCCGGTGAGCCGGTTGAGCAGGCTGGACTTGCCGGCGTTGGTGTAGCCGGCGATGGCCACCGCGGGCACCGCGTTGCGCGAGCGGCGGGCCCGCTTGGTGTGGCGTACCGTGGTCATGCTCTTGATCTCGCGGCGCAGCTTGGCGATCCGGTGCCGAATCCGGCGCCGGTCGGTCTCCAGCTTGGTCTCACCGGGACCGCGCAGACCCACTCCGCCGCCGGCGCCGCCGCCGCGACCGCTACCACCGGTCTGCCGGGAGAGCGTCTCACCCCAGCCGCGCAGCCTCGGCAGCAGGTATTCGAGCTGGGCCAGCTCGACCTGCGCCTTGCCCTCGCGGCTCTTGGCGTGCTGGGCGAAGATGTCGAGGATCAGGGCCGTCCGGTCGACCACCTTGACCTTGGTGCGCTGCTCCAGGTTACGCAGCTGGGACGGGGACAGCTCTCCGTCGCAGATCACCGTGTCGGCGCCGGTGGCGAGCACCACCGCACCCAGGTCGTCGACCTTGCCGCGACCGATGTACGTGGCGGGATCGGGCCGGTTGCGGCGCTGGATCAGCCCTTCGAGCACCTGCGAGCCGGCCGTCTCGGCCAGCGCCGCCAGCTCGGTGAGGCTGTTGTCGGCGTCCGCCTGGGTCCCCTCGGTCCAGACGCCCACCAGGACGACCCGCTCCAGCCGGAGCTGGCGGTATTCGACCTCGGTGATGTCGGTGAGTTCGGTGGAGAGGCCGGGGACCCGCCGCAGCGCCTGCCGCTCCGACAGCTCGTACTCGCCGGTGGTGGCGTCGAGCTCGTCGTCCTCGTAGGGAACGAAGGTCTCCTGCTCTCGCAAGCTGCGTCTCCTGTCCGTTATGTCCTCCGCCGGGTGGTTTCCGGCGCGTACGTGCAATCCTGACATGTGGCAACGCTCGGCGCACCCGCAATATGCCCGTGGCGCTACTAACCGGTAGCGGGGCCGGATGCCGGCCAAGCTGGGCGGGCGAGTAGAAATGCCAGTCGAGCCGTTCAGCGCCGACGGAGGAGTTTTCGTGGCCATCAGCCGATTGCCGAGTGCCGGGTTCTCGATCACGATGCGGATCGCGGTACCCGCGGACGCCTCCTCCATCGGCCGGTTGACCACCGCGACCGGCGAGGCCGGCGCCATCGTCACCGCGCTCGACGTGGTCGACTCCGACCCGGCGCACGTGATCGTCGACCTCACCTGCGACACCGCCGACGCCGGCCACGCCGACCAGGTGGTCCAGGCGCTGACCGCGCTGGACGGGGTGGACGTCCGCAAGGTCTCCGACCGGACGTTCCTGCTGCACCTGGGCGGCAAGATCGAGGTCAACTCGAAGGTGGCGCTGCGCACCCGCGACGATCTGTCCCGCGCGTACACCCCGGGGGTGGCCCGGGTCTGCCAGGCGATCGCCGAGAACCCGGCCGACGCCCGCCGCCTCACCATCAAGCGCAACACGGTCGCCGTGGTCAGCGACGGCTCGGCCGTGCTCGGCCTGGGCAACCTCGGGCCGGCCGCCTCACTGCCGGTGATGGAGGGCAAGGCGGCCCTGTTCAAGCGCTTCGGCGGGGTGGACGCCTGGCCGGTGGTGCTGGACACCCAGGACACCGACGAGATCGTCTCGATCGTCAAGGCGATCGCCCCCGCGTACGGCGGGATCAACCTGGAGGACATCGCCGCGCCGCGCTGCTTCGAGATCGAGGCCCGGCTGCGCGAGGCGCTGGACATCCCGGTCTTCCACGACGACCAGCACGGCACCGCGATCTGCGTCCTCGCCGCGCTGACCAACGCGCTGCGTGTCGTGGGCAAGCAGCTCCCGGACGTCCGGGTGGTCGTCTCCGGCGCCGGCGCGGCCGGCACCGCGATCATG
The DNA here is from genome assembly GCF_044765245.1 of Micromonospora sp. NPDC093277. NCBI lineage: Bacteria > Bacillati > Actinomycetota > Actinomycetes > Micromonosporales > Micromonosporaceae > Micromonospora > Micromonospora sp. NPDC093277. The sequence continues at coordinate 915,895 of NZ_JBIWJO010000001.1, read as the reverse complement.
AAGCTGCTGCTCCGGCAGGGCGTGGGCGACATCATCGCCTGCGACCGGCAGGGCGCCCTGCACCGCGGGCTGACCGGCCTCAACCCGGCCTGGCAGTGGCTGGCGGAGAACACCAACAGGGAGAACTACTCCGGCGACCTGCGCGGGGCGGTCAAGGGCGCGGACGTGTTCATCGGGGTGAGCGCGCCGAACCTGCTCACCGGCGAGGACATCGCCACCATGGCCGAGGACTCGATCGTCTTCGCGCTGGCCAACCCGGACCCGGAGGTGGACCCGCGGGAGGCGCGCAAGCACGCCGCGGTGGTCGCCACCGGCCGCTCCGACCAGCCGAACCAGATCAACAACGTGCTCGCCTTCCCGGGCGTCTTCCGGGGCATGCTCGACGCGCACGCCGAGGAGTTCACCGAGGAGATGGCGCTCGCCGCGGCCCAGGCCATCGCGGACGTGGTCGGCGAAGACAAGATCAACCCGACGGTGATCGTGCCGAGCGTCTTCGACGCCCGGGTCGCCCCGGCCGTGGCCGCCGCCGTCCGCGCCGCCGCGCAGAACCCGGGCGCGACCCCGCCGCCGGCCGCCGACCCCGGCCCGGCCGACCTCCCCGAGATCGCTGCCAACGCCAGCGCCACCCCCTGACCAGCCGCCACATCTCTCCCCCGGCCCCGGCCAACCGGTCGGCGCCGAAGTCCCCCCGGGACTGGTTCCGGCGGCTCCGGCATATCGCGACCACCCCGCCCAAGCCGTGAGAGCGACATGTCTGTGAGACGTATTTATGTCTCACAGACATGTCGCTCGACAAGCTCTGCCGTCGGGACGGCCCACGGTTCGGATGGTGCCACTGGAGTTGAGCAGTGCGGTGCGGGTCAGGGTAGGAGGGTGGGGAGGGTGACCTCGCCGGTGGCGACCAGGACCGCCGGGCCGGCCAGCCAGCAGGAGTCGGCCGTCACGGTCACCGTGAGGCGGCCACCGCGGACGTCGACACCGATCGTGCCGCCGGCCCGGCCGGCGTCGCGCAGCGCCACCGCCGCCACGGCGCAGGCACCGGTGCCGCAGGAGAGCGTCTCGGCGGAGCCACGCTCGTAGACCCGCATCAGCAGGTGACCGTCGGTGCCGGCCACCGGCTCGCCCGGCGCGGTGAACTCGACGTTCACCCCGGCGGGAAAGACCGCCGGGTCGACCTCGGGTGCCCGGCTGAGGTCGAGGGCGGCCAACTCCAGGCCGGCCGGCAGGGCGCAGACCAGGTGCGGGTTACCCACGTCCACCGCCGTGCCGGTGAGGGTCAGCCCGCCCAGGGCGGTGGCCGCCGGGTCGCCCAGCCGGGGGCGGGGCATCTCGACGGCGATCTCCTCCCCCTCCACCCGGGCGCGGACCAGCCCGGCCCGGGTGGCGACCGGCAGCCCCGCACCGGAGGGGACGGCCAGCCCCGACTCCAGCAGGTAGCGGACGAAGACCCGGGCGCCGTTGCCGCACATCTCGGCGTACGAGCCGTCGGAGTTCCAGTAGTCCATGAACCACTCGGCCTCGCCGGCCAGGGCGACACCCTCCGGGTGCTTGGCGGCGCGTACCACGCGCAGCACGCCGTCGCCGCCGATGCCGCGCCGCCGGTCGCAGAGCGCGGCGACCAGCCGGGGCGTCAGGTCGAGCGCCCCGTCCGGGTCGGGCAGGATGACGAAGTCGTTGCCGGTGCCGTGGCCCTTGGTGAACTCCACGCCCCCATCATTCCCGATGGTCGGCGACCACCCGCAGCGCAGTGTCCAGAACCGAAGGCGACGCCGAGTCCAGCCAGTGGATCCGCGGGTCGCGACGGAACCAGGACCGCTGCCGGCGGACGAACCGGCGGGTGGCCCGGATCGTCTCCTCGTACGCCTCGGTCTCGGTCAGCTCCCCGGCCAGGAAGCGCAACACCTGCTGATAGCCGAGGGCCCGACTCGCCGTACGCCCGTCAGGCAGACCCTGGCCGACCAGCGCCCGCGTCTCGGCGACCAGGCCGTCGGCCCACATCCGGTCCACCCGCAGCGCGATCCGCTCGTCCAGCAGCGCGGTGTCCAGATCCACCCCGAGCTGCACCGACGGGTAGAAAGGCCGCGGCTCGGGCAGCGCGGCGGTAAACGGCGCCCCGGTCAGCTCGATCACCTCCAGGGCCCGGACGATCCGCCGCCCGTTGCCCGGCAGGATGCCCGCCGCCGCCGCTGGATCGGCCTCCCTGAGCCGGGCGTACAGCGGGGCCGGGCCGACGGCGGTCAGCTCCGCCTCCAGCCGCTGGCGCACCACCGGGTCGGTGCCGGGGAACTCGAACTGCTCCAGCACCGCCCGCACGTACAGGCCGGAGCCACCGACCAGCAGCGGCACCCGCCCCCGGCCCAGGATGTCGTCGACCGCCGCGCGGGCCAGCTTCTGGTACTCAGCGACGCTGGCCGGCTCGGTCACCGCCCAGATGTCGAGCAGGTGGTGCGGCACGCCCTCCCGCTCGGCCGGGGTCAGCTTGGCGGTGCCGATGTCCATACCCCGGTAGAGCTGCATCGAGTCGGCGTTGACCACCTCGCCGTCGAGGGCGTGCGCGAGGGCGATGCTCAGTGCCGACTTCCCGGCCGCGGTCGGCCCGACCACGGCCACGACGGTCCCGGTCACCGCTGCACCCGCTCCCAGCAGGCCACGAAGTAGGCGACGCCATAGGGGGCCTGGTGGTAACCAAGGTCACCCCGCCAGTCACCGCCCGCCGCGCGGACCGCGCCGGCCAACACCTGCCAGGGCGCCCGACCGGCGACCCCCAGCTCCGCCGACAGCACCGGGTCCAGACCGAGCAGGGCCTCGGCGTCCGCGTCGGCCAGGGCCCGGGCCACCCCGTCGTCGTACGCCTGCGCACGCGGGTCGTCGTAGCCGGGCGCCTTGACGCCCCGGCACGCCGAGCCGTCCCCCATCGCCAATACCGCGGTACGCCCCTCGGACCCGGCGGAGAGGGCCGCACCGAGGTCGACGCACTCGGCCGCCGGGGCGTCAACGGCGACGGAACGGGCCAGCCGGGGCAGCTCGGTGCGGGTACGACCGACCAGCCACGCCCCGATGGTGAGGCTCAGCGGGAGCACCTCGGCACCGGAACAGGCGATCTTCCACAGCCGCACCGGCCGGTCGAGGCCGTAGCCACGCAGCGTCCCAGCATCGGCGGAGCCGAAGATCCTGGTCTCCGGCCCGCCACCCACCAACAGGATCACCTCCGGTTCGGCGGTGAGGAGCCGGGCGACGGCGGCGTCGCAGGCGGCGCGGAGGTCGTCCAGCTCCGGCGCGGCGGCACCGGCCAGCTCGGGCACGATGAGGGGCGGGTGGGGGCAGACGGCGGCGGCGACCAGAGGCACCCGCCCAACCTATCCGGATGCCCCGGTGCGTCCCCGCGCCGATCCGGTCATCCGGGCGCTACGACACCGTATGGTCACGGTCGACGGCAGGCGCTCGACACGGACCGGGTCGGACCTGTGACAATGCCGGAAGTAACTTTGCTGCGCCGTGGCGGCGATCGCGGGGACATCCGTCGACGCCGGGAGAACGAGGATGGGCACATGAGCGACTGGACTGCCTTCGGACGGGTGGACGCGGACGGCACCGTCTACGTCAAGACCGCCGAGGGCGAGCGGGTGGTCGGATCCTGGCAGGCGGGGGCCCCGGAGGAGGGGTTGGCCCACTTCGCCCGGCGCTTCGACGACCTGGTGACGGAGGTTGACCTGACCGAGGCCCGGCTCAACTCGGGTGCGGCTGACGCGGGTCATTCACTGACCACGATCCGGCGGATCCGTGCCTCGCTGGCCGAGGCGCACGTCGTGGGCGACATCGACGCCCTGGCCGCGCGCCTGGACAAGCTGGCCACCGTGGCCGAGGAGAAGGCCGGCGAGGCCAAGGCGGCCCGGGAGGCCGCCCGGGGCGAGGCCCTGGCCCGCAAGACGGCCCTCGTGGAGGAGGCGGAGAAGCTGGCCGCCGAGTCGACCGGGTGGAAGACCGCCGGGGACCGGCTCAAGGAGATCCTCGACGAGTGGAAGACCATCCGCGGGGTCGACAAGAAGACCGACGGTGAGCTGTGGAAGCGGTTCGCCGCGGCCCGGGACGGCTTCACCCGGCGTCGGGGTGCCCACTTCGCCACCCTGGACCAGCAGCGCAAGCAGGCGCAGACGGCCAAGGAGGAACTGGTCGCCGAGGCCGAGAAGCTGAAGGACTCCACCGACTGGGGGGCCACCGCCGGCCAGCTCAAGGACCTCATGACCCAGTGGAAGGCCGCGCCGCGGGCGTCCAAGGAGGCCGAGCAGAAGCTCTGGGAACGGTTCCGGGCGGCGCAGGACGAGTTCTTCACCCGGCGCAGCGAGGTCTTCTCGGCCCGGGACAACGAGCAGCGCGCCAACCTGGAGCGCAAGCAGGCCCTGCTCACCGAGGCGGAGTCGCTCGACGTCGACGGCGACCCCAAGGGCGCCCAGGCGAAGCTGCGGGACATCCAGGCGCAGTGGCACGAGGCCGGCCGGGTGCCCCGGGAGGCCGCCGCCGGGTTGGAGCGCCGGCTGCGCGTCATCGACGAGAAGGTCCGCGAGGTGATGGAGTCGGCGTGGCGGCGTACCTCCAAGGAGGACAGCCCGCTGCTGGCCCAGATGCGGGCGCAGGTCGCCGAGGCCGAGGACCGGCTGGCCCGGGCCCAGGCCGCCGGCGACGCCCGGCGGATCAAGGAGGCTGAGCAGGCGCTCGCCTCGAAGCGGCAGTTCCTCCAGCTGGCCGAGCAGACCAGCTGAGCTGAGCCAGTTCCACCGGAGCCCCCGGTCCCGCCACACGGGACCGGGGGCTCCGGCGTGTCAGGGCCGGGACCTGGGCGACCACGACCACCGCATGATCCACTTCAGGTGTTCTTGACGCATCGAGGCGAGCTGATCAGAATTAGCGGCGGAGCCAGGTCAGCCCACCGGCGTGAGGGCACCGACGGCGAGGCCGCCGTCGCAGTCGCCGGTGCATCCCCGTGAGTGGCCGTCCACGTGACACGGCCCGTCGCGGCTGTCCGCGTACTCGATGACGAGCGGGCCGCCTCCCTTGGTCTTTCCGCGCGCGGCGCCTGCGCGCCGCGGGCATCCGAAGTGGAGTTCGAATGCACCGACCATCCGCCCTCGGCGGCGCGCTCGCCGCGCTCGCCACCGCTGCGGCCGGCGTCCTCGTCGCCGCCGCCGTCAGCACCACCCCGGCCGCCGCCGCCACCGGCGGCACCGGCACCGGTTACCTGCACACCAGCGGCAACAAGATCGTCGACAGCACGGGTGCCACCGTCCGGCTCACCGGCATCAACTGGTTCGGCATGGAGACCGACAACAAGACCTTCCACGGTCTGTGGTCGAGCAACCCGTGGCGCGGCCAACTCGACACCATGGCCCAGCTGGGTTACAACACGCTGCGCATCCCGTACTCGAACGACGCGATCAAGTCGGGTGCGACGGCGACCGGGATCAACGACTTCGTCAACCCGGACCTGGTCGGGCTTTCCCCGTTGCAGATCCTCGACAAGGTCATCGACTACGCGGGCAGCAAGGGGATGCGGGTCATCCTGGACCGGCACCGGCCGACCGCGGCGGGACAGACGGCGCTCTGGTACACCTCCTCCGTCACCGAGGCGACCTGGATCAATGACTGGAAGATGCTGGCCCAGCGGTACGCCGGCAACACCACGGTGATCGGCGCCGACCTGCACAACGAGCCGCACGCCGAGGGCACCAACCCGGCCGCCAAGGGCTCCTGCTGGGGCTGTGGTGACACCAACCGGGACTGGCGGCTGGCCGCCGAGCGGGCCGGCAACGCGATCCTCGGGGTGCAGCCGAACTGGCTGATCTTCGTGGAGGGGGTGAGCTGCCCGAGCGGCGGTGAGTCGAACATCTGGGACGGCGATCCCAGCAACGACGAGGACTGCGGCTGGTGGGGCGGCAACCTGACCAAGGCCAAGGACTTCCCGGTCCGGCTGAACGTGGCCAACCGGCTGGTCTACTCCCCGCACGAGTACGCGACCTCGGTCTACCACCAGGCGTGGTTCGACGACCCGACGTACCCGGCGAACATGCCGGCCATCTGGGACAAGTACTGGGGCTACCTCTACAAGCAGAACATCGCGCCGATCATGATGGGCGAGTTCGGCACCACGCTCCAAGACCCGAAGGACAAGGTGTGGCTGCAGAACCTGATGGCCTACACCGGCACCGGGGTGAACGGCATGTCCTTCACCTACTGGTCGTGGAACCCGAACTCCGGTGACACGGGCGGCATCGCCAACGACGACTGGACCACCATCAACCAGGCCAAGCAGAGCATCCTGCAGCCGTACCTGATCGCGCCGGTCGGCGGAGGCACCACCAGCCCGTCCCCGACGCTCTCCCCCACGGGCCGGCCGACCACGCCGCCGCCCACCACGGCGCCGCCGACCACCCCGCCGCCCACCTCTCAGCCGCCGACCTCGCCGCCGCCGGCCGGTGGTTGCTCGGCGACGTACAAGCAGACCAACTCGTGGCAGGGCGGCTTCCAGGGTGAGTTGACCGTGAAGAACAACGGCACCGGGACGTTGAACCCGTGGTCGGTGACCTGGACCTGGCCGTCCGGGGTGACCGTGGGCAGCGGCTGGAACGCCACCGTCACCCAGTCGGGCACCACGGTCACCGCGGCCGCGCCCGACTGGGCGAGGACCCTCGCCCCCGGCGCCTCGGTGGTCATCGGCTTCACCGCCAACGGCACGGCCGCCGCGCCCGCCTCGGTGAAGCTCAACGGCACCGCCTGCTGAGTGAAAGGAGGGGCCCCTTGTCAACGCCTGGCGTTGACAAGGGGCCCCTGCCTACTTCAGTGCGCGGCGCAGCCGGTGGTCGGCGCGGGCGGCGCGGCGGGCGCGCCGATGGTGGGCAACCCCAGCAACACCCCGGGGGTACGCGGGGCGCGCCCGGCCTCGGCGGCGTCGCCGGCCCGGGTACGCCGGTGCGAGAGCGGCTCCCCGTCGGCGTTGAGATGGTGCGGGGCGGCGTAGGTGATCGTGGTGTGCACGATGTCGCCGGGGCGGATCTGCCCGGCCAGGCCGCCGGCGTCGCCGTGCTGGCCGTTCGCTCCGGCTGCGCTCGTCGCCCCGTGCTGGCCGTTCGCTCCGGCTGCGCTCCTCGCGCCGTGCTGGCCGTTCGCTCCGGCTGCGCTCGTCGCGAAGTGCACGAGGCGGCCGTCCCGGGCTCGGCCGGACATCCGGCCGGTGCGCTCGTCCTTGCGGCCCTCGCCGACCGCGACCAGCACCTCGACGGTCTCGCCGACCAGTTTCTTGTTCTCCGCCCAGGTGATCTCCTCGACGCAGGCGATCAGCCGCTCGTACCGCTCCTGCACGACCTGCTTGGGGAGCTGGCCGTCCATGGTCGCGGCCGGAGTGCCGGGACGCTTGGAGTACTGGAAGGTGAACGCGGAGGAGAACCGGGCCTCGCGGACCACGTCGAGGGTCCGCTCGAAGTCGGCGTCGGTCTCGCCGGGGAAACCGACGATGATGTCCGTGGTGATCGCCGCGTCCGGCATGGCCGCCCGGACCTTCTCGATGATGCCCAGGTATTTCTCCGACCGGTACGAGCGGCGCATGGCCCGCAGCACGTCGTCGGAGCCGGACTGCAACGGCATGTGCAGCGAGTGGCAGACGTTGGGCGTCTCGGCCATCGCGGCGATCACGTCGTCGGTGAAGTCCTTCGGGTGCGGGCTGGTGAACCGGACCCGCTCCAGGCCCTCGATGTCGCCGCAGGCCCGCAACAGCTTGCCGAACGCGTGCCGGTCGCCGAACTCGACGCCGTAGGAGTTGACGTTCTGCCCGAGCAGGGTCACCTCCAGCACGCCCTCGTCGACCAGGGCGCGCACCTCGGAGAGGATGTCGCCGGGGCGGCGGTCCTTCTCCTTGCCGCGCAGCGAGGGCACGATGCAGAACGTGCAGGTGTTGTTGCAGCCGACAGAGATCGACACCCAGCCGGCGTACGTCGACTCGCGGCGGGTCGGCAGCGTGGAGGGGAAGACGTCGAGGGACTCGAGGATCTCCACCTCGGCGGCCGTGTTGTGCCGGGCCCGCTCCAGCAGCACCGGCAGCGAGCCGATGTTGTGGGTGCCGAAGACCACGTCCACCCAGGGGGCCCTGCGGACGATCTCGCCGCGGTCCTTCTGGGCCAGGCAGCCGCCGACGGCGATCTGCATCCCGGGATGCTTGTCCTTCACGGGGCGCAGATGACCCAGGTTGCCGTAGAGCCGGTTGTCGGCGTTCTCCCGCACGGCGCAGGTGTTGAACACCACCACGTCGGGCTGCTCGTCGGCCTCGGCGGCACGCACGTAACCGGCCTGTTCCAGCAGGCCGGAAATGCGCTCGGAGTCGTGCACGTTCATCTGGCAGCCGTACGTGCGCACCTGGTAGGTGCGCGGGCTGCCCGCGGCTGCGGTAGTCATGACGGGGATAGCGTATCCGGGCCGAGCCGGTCGGACCGAACGAGGAGGAGCCATGTGCCGGAGCATCAAGACCCTGCGTGAGCCGTACGTGCCGGTGGTCACCGAGGAGGACATCCGGGCCGCCGCGCTGCAGTACGTCCGGAAGATCTCCGGGTTCCGCGCCCCTGCCGCACACAACGCCGAGGCGTTCGACGCGGCGGTGGACGCGGTGGCCGCCGCGACGGCGACCCTGCTGGACCAGTTGGTGGTCCGGGGGCAGCAGCCGGCCGCCCGGGGCTGACCCGGGTCTCGGGGCCGCCGGGCGGCGCCTCGGTCAGGCGGCGGCGAGCGCCGGGGCGACCGAGTCGGGGCCCCACTGTGACCGGTGGCACTGCGACCAGCCCCGACAGCCGGGGTCGGCCACGGTGCAGAGCCGCTGGTCGCTGAGCACCTCACCCTCGTCAGTCTCGACGACGTCGAAGTGCACCGGGCGGATGGTGCCGTCCGGGGCGACCAGCAGGTGCCGCCCGGCGTCGAGGGTGTCGTCGCGCATCAGGCAGTTGCGGTCCAGCAGCTTGGCCAGCGCCGCGATGCTGGGCAGTTCGCGCAGCCGCTCGGGCACCCCGTAGCAGTCGATCATGGTGCCGTACACCCCGGGCGCTTCCCACACGTCGCACACGACCGCGTACGCGGGAAGCCGGGCCGGGTCGGCGGCGGCGAGGGGCATCACCACCCGGCCGAGCGCCTCGGCCAGCGCCGGGTAGACCTCCACGGGCGCCGCGCCGTCGATTCTCCAGTTCCACAGCTCGGTCATGCCGCCTCCTCGCTGTGCTCGTCCCACCGGCCTCCGGATCGGGCCTTACTGACGATGGTGGGGTGCATATGACCTCAGCCGGGGGCAAGTTACCGGTCTGTGACCATTCCGGGCAAAATTTCCTCCGGCACCGTTGCTCGAAGTAGCGGGAAGATGACAGTTTATCGGGTACGGTGCCCCGCCGGGGCAGGGACATGAGCTTCAGCGGACCCGGACCAGGCCCTCCCCGGCCGGCAGCAGTTCCCCGATCACCGTGCCGCCGGGCACCTCGCCCGCCACCAGCAGCCCGCCGGAGGTCTGCGCGTCGGCCAGCAGCAGCCGCTCCCCCTCGTCGAGGCCACCGAAGTCGGTCCACGGCGTCACCCAGTCCAGGTTGCGGCGGGTGCCGCCGCTGACGTAACCGTCGCGCAGCGCCGCCCGGGCCCCCGGCAGGTACGGCACCGCCGCCGCGTCGATCGCGACCGTGAGCCGGCTGGCCCGGGCCAGCTTCGAGGCGTGCCCGAGCAGCCCGAACCCGGTCACGTCGGTGCCGCAACGGATCCCGGCGGCGACCGCCGCCCGGGCCGCGTCCCGGTTGAGCCGGGCCATCGCGGCGACCGCCTCCGGGAATCGTTCCCCGGTCCGCTTGTGCCGGGCGTTCAGCACCCCCACCCCGAGCGGCTTGGTCAGCGACAGCGGCACGCCGGCCCGACCGGCGTCCAGAGTGATCAGTTCCTCCGGCCGGACCACCCCGGTGACGGCGAGGCCGTACTTCGGGCCGTCGTCGTCCACACTGTGCCCGCCGGCCAGGTGGCAGCCGGCCTCGCGGGCCACGTCCTGGCCCCCGCGCAGCACCTCCCGGGCCAGTTCCAACGGGAGTACGTCCCGGGGCCAGCAGAGCAGGTTGAGCGCGACGAGCGGGGTGCCGCCCATGGCGTACACGTCGGACAGTGCGTTGGCAGCGGCGATCCGGCCCCAGTCGTACGCGTCGTCCACCACCGGCGTGAAGAAGTCGGCGGTGCTGACCAGGCCGGTGCGCTCGTCCAGCCGGACCACCGCGGCGTCGTCGCCGTGGTCCAGACCGACCAGCAGATCCGAGGTGCCGGTGGCCGGATCGAGGCCGGCGACCATGGCCTCAAGTTCACCCGGGGGGATCTTGCAGGCACAACCGCCACCGCGGGCGTAATCGGTCAGCCTGAGCGCCTCGGTCATCTCCACATGATCTACCTGGGCTGCCGGGACCGCCACTCGAACGGGCCGGGTCCGTGACGGAATTCGGACTCCCGAGCGCACCGGTGTTCGGTGTTACCGCTCCGTGACCATTCGAGTTGCATCCCGACACATCGCGACGCCTACAGTTGCCCAACCGGGGACGACCGCCCTCGGTTTTGCCATGGACGACAGGGACGGTGACGACGTGACGACGGGCGAACCGCTCATCGTGCTGGACGGGGTCGACAAGTGGTACGGCCCGCTGCACGTGCTGGACGACGTCTCGCTTTCCGTCGGCCGGGGCGAGGTGGTCGTGGTGATCGGTCCCTCGGGTTCCGGCAAGTCGACGCTCTGCCGGACGATCAACCGGCTGGAGCCCATCAACTCGGGCACCATCACCTTCGACGGCACCCCGCTGCCGGCAGAGGGCAAGGCCCTCGCCAAGCTGCGCAGCGAGGTCGGCATGGTCTTCCAGTCGTTCAACCTCTTCGCGCACAAGACCATCCTGGAGAACGTCACCCTCGGCCCGCTGAAGGTCCGCAAGGAGAAGCCGGCCGCCGCCCGCGAGCGCGGCCTGGCCCTGCTCGACCGGGTCGGCATCGCCAACCAGGCGAACAAGTACCCGGCGCAGCTCTCCGGCGGCCAGCAGCAGCGGGCGGCGATCGCCCGCGCGCTGGCCATGCAGCCCAAGGCGATGCTCTTCGACGAGCCGACCAGCGCGCTGGACCCGGAGATGGTCGGCGAGGTGCTGGACGTGATGACGTCGCTGGCCCGCGACGGCATGACGATGGTCGTGGTCACCCACGAGATGGGGTTCGCCCGGCACGCGGCGAACCGGGTGATCTTCATGGCGGACGGCAGGCTCGTCGAGGACGCCCCGCCGACCGAGTTCTTCGCGAACCCGCGCAGCGAGCGGGCCAAGGACTTCCTGTCCAAGATCCTCACGCACTGAGCGTACGTAGTGGAGCGGGCCGTCCCCCGGCGGCTCCGTCGAAGAAGGAGATGATTATGCGTTTCAAGCGCGTGGCCGCGGTCGCCGCGGCGGCGACCCTGGCGCTCGGCCTGGCCGCCTGTGGCGACAGCGACGAGGGCGCCGGTGGCGGCGGCGACAAGTCCTTCAAGGCCGGCAGCACGATGGAGCGGCTGTACAAGGCCCAGAAGATCAAGGTCGGCACCAAGTTCGACCAGCCGGGCTTCGGCCAGAAGGGCCTGTCGGGCAAGCCGGAGGGCTTCGACGTCGAGATCGCGAAGCTCATCGTCAAGGAACTCGGCATCCCCGAGGACAAGATCGAGTACGTCGAGACCCCGTCGAAGGTCCGCGAGGACAAGATCGTTGACGGCAGCGTCGACCTGGTCGCCGCGACCTACACGATCAACGACAAGCGCAAGGAGCGCATCGCGTTCGCCGGGCCGTACTACGAGGCCGGCCAGAACATCATGGTGAAGAAGGGCGACTCCTCGATCACCGGCCCGGACTCGTTCAAGGCGGGCGACAAGAAGGTCTGCTCGGTCACCGGCTCGACCCCGGCCGAGGAGATCAAGAAGTACGTCAAGGACGTCGCCTCGCAGCTGGTGCTCTTCGACACCTACGACAAGTGCCGGGACGCCCTCAAGGGCGGCCAGGTCGACGCCGTCACCACGGACAACGTGATCCTGCTCGGCTACATCGCCAAGGACGAGGCGTCCTTCCAGATGGCCGGCGACAACTTCACCAAGGAGCCGTACGGCATCGGGGTGAAGAAGGACGACACCGACTTCCGCAACTTCATCAACGACACCCTGGACAAGGCGTACCAGGACGGCAGCTGGAAGAAGGCCTGGGACGACACCGCCGGCAAGTTCGGGGCCACCCTGGGCGACGCCCCGGCCATCAACCGCTACTGAGCTAAAACCTTCGATCTGGAGGGTGGGGAGGAAACCGACCGGTGAGTGTGCTCATCGACAAGTTCGACGTCTTCGCGGGTGGTTTCTGGCTCACCCTCCAGATCTGCGTACTCGCCGCGATCGGCGCCCTGGTCCTGGGCGCCGTCGTGGCGACGCTACGAATCTCCCCGGTGCCGCCGCTGCGCGCGCTCGGCACCGGCTACGTGACCGTCTTCCGGAACATGCCGCTCACCGTGGTGCTGTTCTTCGCCGCCTTCGGCCTGCCGGCCCTGGGGTCGAACGCCGACTTCCTCCGGATCCCCGGCCTGGAAGTGATCTTCAAGCGGCTCGGCACCGACCTGCCGTACTTCCGCTTCGCGCTGATCGCGCTGGTGCTCTACACCGCGGCGTTCGTCTGTGAGGCGCTGCGCTCCGGCGTGAACGCGGTGCCCGCGGGACAGGCCGAGGCCGCCCGCTCGCTCGGCCTCACCTTCGGCCAGAACCTGCGGCACGTGGTGCTGCCGCAGTCCTGGAAAGCATCGGTGGTGCCGCTCGGCTCCGTGATCATCGCAATGATCAAGAACTCCGCGCTGGTGGGCTTCTTCGGCGTCGTCGGTGACCTGTCGCAGACCGCCGACCAGCTCACCTCGGCCGGCGGCTACGCCTTCATCCCGGTTGCCATCGGCATCTCCATCGGTTACCTGATCATGACCGTGCCGCTCGGCGCCCTCCTCGACCGAATCGAGAAGCGACAGGCGGTGGCCCGATGAGCCAGCAGACCGTCCTCTACGACGTCCCCGGCCCCCGCCAGCGGCGGATCACCCTGGTCAGCAGCCTGGTCGCCGTCGCGGTGCTGCTGGTCGGGGCGTACTACCTGATCTACCGGCCGCTGTCCGACAAGGGCCAGTTCTCGATGGAACTGTGGGGGCCGCTGATCGCCCCCTCGAACGAGAGCTTCCCCCTCGTCTGGGACCGGATCGGCACCGGTCTGACGAACACCCTGACGGCCGCCGCCCTGGCCATCGTCTCGTCGCTGGTGATCGGCACCCTGCTCGCCGTGCTGCGGATCCAGCTCAAGAGCCTGGTCCAGCGCCGGTTCACCGGCCTGGCCACGCCGGTCGCGTACCTGCTGCGCGGGTTGAGCGTGCTGCTGTCGGCGGTCACCCGGGTCTGCGTCGAGGTGTTCCGTGGCCTCCCGGTCGTGATCACCATCTTCTTCGTGGCCCGCGGCTTCCCCGAGTTCGGCGTCACGTTCGACAACCTCTGGTATCTGGTCATCGGCCTGACCATCTACAACGGGGTGGTCATCGCCGAGATCCTCCGCTCCGGCATGGAGGGGCTGCCTGGCGGCCAGGCGGAGGCCGCCTCCGCGATCGGCCTCGCCCCGATGCAGGTCACCCGGATGATCCTGCTGCCGCAGGCGTTCCGGATCATGCTGCCGGCGCTGATCAGCCAGCTGGTCGTGGTGCTCAAGGACACCTCGCTGGGCTTCATCATCAGCTACGAGGAGACCCTGAACATCGGCAAGCAGATCATCGGCGTACTGGGCAACCCGATCCAGGTCTACGTGGTGATCGCCGTGCTCTTCATCGCGGCCAACTACTCGCTGTCCAAGCTGGCCCAGTACGTCCAGCGCCGCCTCTCCCACGGCCGCAAGACCGCCGGCACGCCGGCCCAGAACCCGCCGCCAGCGGCGCTCATGTCGCAGGCCGAAGGCGCCGGCGGCCACTGAGACCCACCCGTACGAGAAGGGCCGACCCGGTTCCCCGGGCCGGCCCTTCTTGCGTCGTCGGGGTCAGCGGGCGATCTCGGTGACCCGGGACTCGCGGACCACGGTCACCCGGATCTGGCCCGGATAGGTCAGCTCCTCCTCGATCTGCTTGGCCACGTCCCGCGCGAGGACCGCCGCGCCGATGTCGTCGACGTCCTCCGGCTTGACCATCACCCGAATCTCCCGGCCGGCCTGCATGGCGAAGACCTTCTCCACGCCGAGCTTGCCGGCCGCGATCTCCTCGATCCGCTCCAGCCGCTTGACGTACGCCTCCAGGCTCTCCCGCCGGGCCCCCGGCCGGCCGCCGGAGCAGGCGTCCGAGGCCTGGGTGAGCACCGCCTCGATGGTCTGCGGCGGCACCTCGTTGTGGTGCGCCTCGATGGCGTGCACCACGTCGTCGCTCTCGCCGTACTTGCGGGCCAGGTCGGCGCCGATGATGGCGTGGCTCCCCTCCACCTCGTGGGTGAGCGCCTTGCCGATGTCGTGCAGGAACGCGCTGCGCTTGATCGTCGGCACGTCCAGCCGCAGCTCGGCGGCCATGATCCCGGCAATGTGCGCGGTCTCCACCAGGTGCTTGAGCACGTTCTGCCCGTACGACGTCCGGTAGCGCAGCCGGCCGAGCAGGTTGACCAGCTCCGGGTGGATCTCGGTGATGCCGACCTCGACCAGGGCGTCCTCGGCGGCCCGGTGGCAGAGCTCCTCGACCTCGTGCCGGGCCAGGTCGTAGACCTCCTCGATCCGGTGCGGGTGGATCCGGCCGTCGAGCACCAGCTTCTCCAGGGTGAGCCGGCCGACCTCCCGGCGTACCGGGTCGAAGCAGGAGAGCAGCACCGCCTCAGGGGTGTCGTCGATGATCAGGTTGACCCCGGTCACCGACTCGAAGGCCCTGATGTTGCGCCCCTCCCGGCCGATGATCCGCCCCTTCATCTCGTCGCCCGGCAGGTGCAGGACGCTCACCACGCTCTCCGCCGTCTGCTCGCTGGCGACCCGCTGGATGGCGTCGACGACGATGTGCCGGGCCCGCTGCTCGGCGGTGCTGCGCGCATCGGACTCGATGTCTCGCACCAGCAGGGCCGCCTCCCGCTTGGCCTGGCTCTCGATCGACTCGACCAGCTCGACCCGAGCCGCCTCGGCGGTCAGCCCGGCCACCCGTTCCAACTCCCGGCGGCGCTGTTCCTCGGCCTGTTTGAGCGCCTGCTCCCGCTCGGCCAGGGCCGCCTCCCGAGCGGCCAGGGCGGCGCTGGCGGCGGTGAGCTGCCGTTCCCGCTCGGCGAGCCGTTCCACCTCCTCGGTGTGCAGCCGCTCCCGCTCGTCCATCCTGGCCGCCCGCCGCTCGACCTCGGCGGCCTGCTCGCGGGTGGTCGCGGCGAGCACCGCCACCTCCCGCTCACCGCTGCGCCGGGCCGTCGCGCGGAGCTGCTCGGCGTCCGCCTCGGCCTGCTTGTGCGCCCGCTCCAGCACGGTGTCGGCCTCGGTCCGGGCGTCGTCGAGGACCCGCCCGGCCTCGGCGCGGGCCGCCTTCGCCTCCGCTTTGGCGGCAGCCGCCTCCGCACGGGCCGCCGCGGCGACCGACTTCGCCACGTCGATCGTGCTGTTCGCCTCGTCGGCGGCGCTGCGGAGCGCAGCCAGCGACTGCTCCTGCCGGTCCTTCTCGGCGATGAAGGCCGGGTCCTCGGGGGCGGGCCCGAAGCTGAACTGGCGCAGGGTGCGGGCCCCGACCAGGACGGCACCGACCACCACGACGGCGAGGATCAGCACCACCGCGAGGATGACGAAGTCGAAGGCGCTCATACGGCGGCTCCGAACGGGCGGCCGGATCGCCGGTCCCCGGTGGCCGGCAGCAGGCCGGCAGGCGGTCCCCCGCCGGCGGCACGTGGAAGACCGCCGGTGAACCTGTGCCGCCGCGCCATGGCCGCCTCCCCTGAACGTCACGCCGCAGGTCGTGTGCCAAATGGGCACGCACCTGCGGCTCTGGACGCCCGACCGGAGCGACTGGCCGTGGGTAGCTTTCCGTCAGCGGTGCCCGATGCGGGCATCGCCGGCGGCCGGTTGCAGTTGTCGGTCGGTTCCGGAACCCCGTCCCGGAACTACCGTCAAAGGCCGGTGAAGCTGGCCCAAAGTGATGCTGTTCTGTTACGCGTTCTATGTTGTGCGCTTAGCCTGCGCTGGTCGGGCAATGTGAGCCTGTATGGCGAGGCTAGGTCTCCGAGGGCCGTTCGGTCAAGAACTCATGATCAAATCACCCGGACGGAGAGAAGTCGCGGCACTACGCTGCGCCGATCAGATGCCGGACACGGCCGGACAAACACCTCGGCCGTCCGACCCCCGCGGTCACCTTTCCGACCTGCTCAGACCCGCGCCGCAGCAGCTCAGGGCCCGGAACCGCGGCTTCGGGGAAGTGTGTGACTCGACGCAACGGTAGCGCTGGTTTCCGGAAATGTTGTACGGGCGCCGGCCGGGCCTCCCGGGCCAGCACTAGGAGGGGCCCAGTGGGTGGCGGGTCAGTCGGGACGTCGCGCGTCCCGGTCGAGGTCGTAATCGGCGTCAGCGAGCGCGTCGGCGTCGACGTGCTCGGCGAACTCGGCCGCCTCGGCGCTCTGCGCAGCCAGGGCGTCCTTCACCGCCCGGATCGCCACCCCCGGCGGATAGCCCTTGCGGGCCAGCATGCCGACGAGGCGGCGGAACACCGCGTCGGGCTCGCCCCGGGCCGTCCGCAGCTTCCGCTCCACCAGGGCGCGGGCCGTCTCCGCCTCGGTCTCCTCGTCGAGCTCGCCGAGCGCCTCGCTGGCCACCTCGCCGTCGACGCCGCGCTGGCGCAACTCGTTGGCGAGCGCCCGCCGGGCCAGCCCACGGCCGGAGTGCCGGCTGCTGATCCAGGCTCGGGCGAAGGCGGCATCGTCGACGATGCCGACCTCGTCGTACCGGTCGAGGACCTGGGCCGCGACCTCCTCGGAGATGCCCCGCCGGGCGAGGGCACCGGCCAGCTCCGCCCGGGTACGCGGCCGGACGGCGAGCTGCCGAAGGCAGATCTCCCGGGCCAGCTCGGCCTCGTCCCGGGGCGGCGCGGCCTCGGAATCGGGCTCCTCGGCACGGCGACCCCGGCGGGGGCGGGGCGGGGTGGTGGCATCGCCCGTGCGGGGCGGACTGGCATCCCAGCCCCGCCCCGTACGGGCACGTCGTCCTGCCACGGGTCAGGTCAGAAGTCGACCGGCGGCAGCTCCGGGCCACCGGTGGCGTCGCCCACGCCGATCCCGACGCCGAGCTTCTCCAGGATCTTCTTCTCGATCTCGGCGGCCACGTCCGGGTTCTCCCGGAGGAACTCGCGGGCCTTCTCCTTGCCTTGGCCGAGCTGGTCGCCGTCGTAGGTGTACCAGGCGCCGGACTTGCGGATGATCGCCTGCTCCACGCCGACGTCGATCAGCGAGCCCTCGCGGGAGATGCCCTTGCCGTACATGATGTCGAACTCGGCCTGCTTGAACGGCGCGGCGCAGTTGTGCACGACGATGTCGTCGGCAACGAGGGTGTGCAGTTCGTCAACCTCGACGTCGAAGGTCCGGGCTCGCCGGGCCGGCAGAATCTCCTTGACGGTGGAGTAGCGCACCTGCTCGGCGAGGAGTTCGCGCAAGAACGGGTCGTCGAGCGCATCCGCCAGCAGTTGGAGTCGGTCTCGCCGGATCTGATGCAACCCGAGAACCTGCTTCATGCCACCGCGCGGATCACCAGCCGTTACGCCGATCAACTGAGCGGCGAGTGTGGGCGTGACTCCTCTACCCGCAAGGTGCGCCAGCACCGGCTCAGTGAGAACCGGCGAAAGGTAGACCGCCTGCGAACCCCGGCGGCGCCCCTCCTGGTTGCTCAGCGCCTCGCGCAGCACGACACCGCGCGGACCCCAGAGCGGGACGGCCCCGGCAAACGCCTCGACGTTGTCGCTACCGGCCACCCGAACCTCGTAACACACCCGCTTCGCCTGGACGCGGCCCCCCTCAATGAGGCTGGGACGCTGGTCGGTCGGGTCATAGTGACGAACTGAGCTGGCAATGCCAAGCCGCAACAACAGCCAGTGGAACTGGTGAGCCAACTGCTCCGAGGTGGTCGTGTAGCCGACCCGGATGGCACCGGTCTGCTCCCTGCTCACCCAACCGTCGCTCTCGAGCAGGCCGAAGAGCAGGTTGCCCGCTACCTCGCGGGAGAGTTCCGGGTGGAAGAACTCGACGGGGATCGTCTTCTCCCAGGCCAGCTTGCCGTAGATGCCCGCTCGGCGGCACAGCGCCAGCAGTTCGTTACGCTCCCCCGGACGGTGGGAGAAGGAGATAGCAAGCTTGTCGGCGTGATCGTGCGTGTCGCAGCCGAGGCCGCTGGCGATCCGCGCGGCGTCGGCTTTCAGCGATTCTTGAATGTTGATGAACTGCAGCGGGGTCTTCCCGCCGACGTATCCGTCACCGATCAGGTAGCCGAGCATTCGCGCCTGGTCAGGCGAGTAGGGCTCATAGTCGCCGAAGCCGAGGAACTGGCGCGGCTGCGCCACCCGGTCGCCTGTAGCCAGCTCGCCTGCAATCTTCCAACCACGGTCGGTCAAAACCTTGTGATCGGGAGTCGCCCAGATCATCGCGCCACCACGTAGGCGTACCCCGATGACATCCTGCTCACCCTGGTCGAACCATGAGACGACCGGACGGGTGTGCAGGGTGCCGTCCTTGGCCGCAGCCACCGCCGAAACGGGCAGCCGCCCATCGACGATCTCCTCGATCCGGTGCGTCCGCCCGCTCGCCGGGTCGAAGACCATCGTGCCCTCGGCGAGGCACTTGTTCTTCACCACCTTGACCCGGGTGCGGTTACCGACCACCTCGGTGCCGTCCTTGAGACTCTCGATACGGCGCACGTCGAGCCGGACCGAGGCGTAGAACTTCAGCGCCCGACCACCCGTCGTCGTCTCGGGACTTCCAAACATGACGCCGATCTTCTCGCGGAGCTGGTTGATGAAGATCGCCGTGGTGCCGGTGTTGTTGAGCACACCGGTGATCTTGCGGAGCGCCTGGCTCATCAGCCGGGCCTGGAGGCCCACGTGGCTGTCGCCCATCTCGCCCTCGATCTCGGCGCGCGGCACCAGGGCGGCGACCGAGTCGATCACGATGATGTCGATCGCGCCGGAGCGGACCAGCATGTCCGCGATCTCCAGCGCCTGCTCGCCGGTGTCCGGCTGGGAGACCAGCAGGGCGTCGGTGTCGACGCCGAGGGCCTTCGCGTACTCCGGGTCGAGCGCGTGCTCGGCGTCGATGAAGGCGGCGATGCCGCCGGCCCGCTGGGCGTTGGCCACCGCGTGCAGGGCGACCGTGGTCTTACCGCTGGACTCCGGCCCGTAGATCTCGACGACCCGGCCGCGGGGCAGACCGCCCACGCCGAGCGCGACGTCGAGCGCGATGGAACTGGTCGGGATCACGGCGGTCTGGATGACCGGCCGCTCCCCCAGCCGCATCACCGACCCCTTGCCGAACTGCTTGTCGATTTGAGCGAGAGCAAGGTCGAGTGCCTTCTCCCGGTCCTGCCCTGCCGCCATCGTTGCCACCCCTGCCTTCGCCGGCGTCTTACCTGAGCTTCGCGTCACGCGGGACACGCTAGGCGCTGGGTCCGACAGAAAACCAGCCGACGGGCCGCGAGCTGTGGACGAGCACCCCGCTGTGGACAATAGCCGAACAGGTGTACGACTCGGCAAGCGACACGCGGACCCGCGAAAAAGGCTGCTCAGCGTAGCCGCGCGGGCACCCGGTCGGGATACGCGGCGACCACCGCCCGCCACACCACATGAGTCTCCTCGCCCGCCGCGAGGGCCTGCTCGACGGTCCGCCCGCCGAGTTGGGACAGCACCTGGTCGCTGGCGATGCTGGCCGCGTAGCCCGGCCCGAACGCCTCCTCCAGCCGGGTCCAGAAATCGGTCAGCCGCACGTGATCAATCCTCCTCGCCGGGCACCGTCGGCACCGGACGCAACGCTAGCGCCACCAGGGGCACCACCGCGATCGCCGCCAGCAGGGTGAGCGTCGGATAACCGGCCACCCGCATGACAAACCCGCTGAGCGCCGCGGCACCGGCGCCGGCCAGCCCCATGGTCAGGTCGGAGAGCCCCTGCACCACCGGCCGGACGGCGGTGGGCACCGACTCCGACAGCAGCGTGGAACCGGCCACCATGGTCGCCGACCAGCCCAGCCCGAGCAGCACCAGACCCACCGAGAGACCCGGCGTGTGGTGTCCGGCGGTGCCGGCGACCGCGCAGGCGGCCAGCAGCACCCCGACCCCACCGAGGATCACCGGACGCCGGCCGAGCCGGTCGGTGAGCCAGCCCACCACCGGGGCGAGCGCGTACATGCCGGCGATGTGCAGGCTCAGCACGACACCGACCACCCGCAGCACGTCGGCGTCGTGGTGGAACTCGCCGAGGCGTACCGGGGTCATCGACATCACCGCGATCATGACCAGGTGGCCGACCGCCACCGCGGCGATGCCGAGACGGGCGGCGGGTCGCTCGCGTACCACCCGCCAGGCCGACCGCATCCCGGTGCCGCGCCGCGCGGCGGCCCCGGCCGGCGCCGCGACCGGTTCGGCCGCCGCCAGCCGGCGGGCGGTGAGCAGCGGGTCGGGCCGCAGCAGGATCAGCAGTACGACGGCGGCCAGCACGAACGCGGTGGCGCTGAAGGCGAACGGGCCGGCCAGCGGAGGCAGCCCCCAGCCGCCGGTGGTGTGATCAGCGAGCGTGGCGAAGTTCGGGGCGGCCACCGCACCGATGGTGGTGGCCCAGACGATCAGCGAGAGCTGGCGCCCCCGCCGGGCCGGCTCGGCCAGGTCCACCGCCGTGTAGCGGGCCTGGAGATTCGCCGCGCTGCCGCCGCCGAAGAGCAGCATGCCGAGGAAGAGCAGCGGCACCTGGCGGGTGACCGCGGCGAGCACCACCAGCACGCCCCCGGCCGCCCCGGCCAGGTACGCCACCACCAGGCCCGGCCGGCGGCCGTACCCGGTCATGATCCGGGTGACCGGGACGGCGAGCAACGCCGCACCGACCACGGCGGCGCTCTGCGCCAGACCGGCCACGGCGGTGCCGGCGATCCGGGCGGCGAGCAGCGTGCCCACGGCGACGCCGATGGTGACACCGATCCCGCCGATGGTCTGGGTGGCGAAGAGCAGCCGCAGCGTCCGGCGCTGGATCCGCGCGACGTCGGGCCGGGACGGTGCCGGGACGGTCAGGTCGGTGGCCATGCGTGGATGCTCCTCGGTAAGGGGTGACCCATCCTCCCGTACCCGACCGGGCCACCGGCACCCGGTTCTGCTACAGGCCGAGGCCGCGGCCGATGATCTCCTTCATGATCTCGGTGGTGCCGCCGTAGATGGTCTGCACCCGGCCGTCCAACCAAGCCCGTGCCACCGGGTACTCCAGCATGAAGCCGTAGCCGCCGTGCAACTGGAGGCAGCGGTCGGCGACCCGGTTCTGGAGTTCGGTGGTCCACCACTTGGCCTTGGCCGCGTCGGTCGCCGTAAGCCGGCCGGCGTTGAACTCGGTGACGCAGTGGTTGACGAAGGTCCGCGCGATGGTGACCTCGGTGTCCAGCTCGGCGAGGAGGAAGCGGTTGTGCTGGAACGACCCGATCGGCCGGCCGAACGCCTCCCGGGAGCGGACGTGGTCGAGGGTGAGGGCCAGTAGCCGCTCGGCCGCCGCCACGGCCACGACGGCGATGCTCAGCCGCTCCCGGGGCAGGTTCGCCATCAGGTGGTAGAAGCCGTGGTTCTCGGTGCCGATCAGGTTCTCCGCCGGCACCCGGCAGTCGTCGAAGAACAGCTCGGCGGTGTCGTTGGCCTTCAGGCCGACCTTGGCCAGCCGCCGGCCACGGCTGAATCCGGGGGTGCCGGTCGCCACGGCGATCAGGCTCACCCCGTGCGCGCCCCGGTCCGGCGCCGTCTTGGCGACCACCACCACGAGGTCGGCCAGTTCCCCGTTGGTGATGAAGGTCTTCTGCCCGTTGAGGACGTACGAGTCGCCGTCGCGGACCGCGCTGGTACGGATTCCCGCCAGGTCGGAACCGGCCCCGGGCTCGCTCATCGCGATGGCGGTGACCAGGTCGCCGGAGCAGAAGCCGGGCAGCCAGCGCTTGCGCTGGTCGCCGGTGGTCAACTCGGTGAGGTACGGGGCCACCACGTCGTTGTGCAGCCCGAACCCGAGACCCGAGCAGCCCGCCACGACGATCTCCTCGTCGAGCACCGCGTTGAACCGGAAGTCGCGCTGCCCCCCGCCGCCGTACGCCTCGTCGACGTCCATGCCCAGCAACCCGGCGGCACCGGCCCCGCGCCACACTGCCCGGTCGACGATCCCGTCGGCCTCCCAGCGCGCGTGGTGCGGCACCGCCTCCCGGGCCAGGAACGTGCGGCACAGGTCGCGGAACTCTTCGTGCACCGGATCGTAGAGATGCTGCTCCATGCGACGAGTGTGCCCGCCGCCGCCCCGCGGTGAGAAGGGCGACCTTCTCTACCGTAGGCGTTGATAGGGGGCCCGTCCTTTCACCGCAGGGCGCGGGCGGCCACCTTGAGGTCGGCGACGAGGCCGTCGTACGCGACGTCCTGGTTGTCGGCGCGCAGCACCGCGGAGGGGTGGATGGTGGCCAGCAGTTGGGCCTCGGGGGCGTCGGCCACCTTGCCGGTGTTGTCCACCGGCACCCGGGTGAAGTCCTCGGGGCGCTGGGCGGCAGCCGGCCAGGGCAGCAGTTCCCCGCGTTGTCTCGTCACCCGGAACGCCGGGCCGAGCAGGGCCTTGGCGGCGGTGGCGCCGAGCACCACCACGACCGCCGGGCGGAGCCGGGCGAACTCGGCGACCAGCCAGGGCCGGCACGCGGTGATGTGCACCCGGTCCGGCGTCTGGTGGATCCGCCGCTTCCCGCGCAGCTCGAACCGGAAGTGCTTGACCGCGTTGGTGAGGTAGATGTGGCCGGGTTCGATGCCGGCGTCGTCGACCGCGCGGCGCAGCACCCGGCCGGCGGGGCCGACGAAGGGCAGCCCCTTCTGGTCCTCCAGGTCACCGGGCTGCTCGCCGACGAAGACCACCCGGGCGCTCTCGTCGCCCCGGCCGAAGACGGTCTGCGCGGCGTCCCGGTAGAGCTCGCAGCCCCGGCAGCCGGCTGCGGCGGCGCGTAGCTGGTCGATGGTGTCCGCCTGCGGCGGGATGAACTCCTGGGCGCCGGGTGCGCTCTCGGTCTCGGCCATGCCGACTTTATATACCGGTTTCGGGTGCGCCGCCCGGTCCGGGGTACGGCATCCCGCGTCAGTAGCCGCCGCCACCTCCGCCACCGTGCCGGGTGGCCAGCACGATGCCGATGATCACCAGGATGATCACCACCGCCACGGCGATCCAGAGCCCCGTCCTGGACCTGTTCGAAGCCATTGTCGTCCACCTCCCGGCCCGCGGGTACCCGTCCGGGGTCGCGCCATGCCGCATCCGGCTCCAGGCGGCGGCCGGGTCAGGCGGTGTAGCCGGCCGGCGCCGTGGGACGGACGGCCCGGGCCACCGCGTCGGCGAACGGCGCCAGGTCGGCCTCGTCGAGGGAGCTGACGGTGACGCGTACGCCGGGGGCGGCGGCGATCCGGTTCAGCGCGCCGGGGGCGACCGACCAGCCGGCGTCGCGCAGCGCGGTGACCACCACCGTCTCGTCCGGGACGGGCACCCAGACGTTGATCCCGGTCCGGCCCTGGGCGGGCAGCCCGCGGGCGGCCAGCGCCTCGACCAGCCCGGACCGCCGCCGCTCGTAGCTCTCCGCCGCCCGGCGTACCAGGTCCGCGGTGGCCGGGTCGCGCCAGAGCGCCAAGACCAGGCGCTGCAGCACGGTGGAGACCCAGCCGGCACCGACCCGGACGCGCCCGGCCACCCGGGCCACGGTGGCCTCGTCGCCGGCGAGCACGGCGAGCCGCAGGTCGGGGCCGTAGGGCTTGCTCACCGAACGGACGAAGGCCCACGCCGGGGTCGCCCCGGCCAGCGGGTGCAGGGGTACGCGTGCCAGCTCGGCGGCGTGGTCGTCCTCGATCAGCAGCAGGTCGGGCCGGCCGGCGAGCAGCGTACGCAGTTCCTCGGCCCGGCCGGCGGAGACGGCGGCGCCGGTCGGGTTCTGGGCGCGGCTGGTGACGACCAGCGCGCGGGCCCCGGCGGCGAGGGCGGCCCGGACGCCCGGCTCGGTGGGGCCGTCGTCGTCGACCGGCACCCCGACGGCGCGCAGCCCGAGCGCGGCGATCAGGTCGAGCAGGTTGGCCCAGCCGGGGTCCTCGACCGCGACCGCGTCGCCGGGGCGCAGGTGGGCGGCGAGCAGGCGCTCGATGCCGTCCAGCGCGCCCCCGGTCACGGTGATCTCCCCGGCCGGCACCCCGTCGGCGGCGAGCCGCTCCCGCGCGGCGGCGACCAGCTCGGGCAGGACGGCGCTGGCCGCGTACCCGCTGGGCGGACCGACCTCGGCGGCGAGCGCGGCCAGGTGCGGGCCGAGCGGCGGCAGCAGCCGGCTGTCGGGCTGCCCCGAGGAGAGGTTGCGGGCGCCGGGCAGCGGGGGCGGCATCAGCATGGCGCGGCGGGTGGCCACCGGCGGGCGGGGCCGGATCCGGGTGCCGTGCCGGCCGGCGGTGACGACCAGGCCGCGTTGCCGCAGCTCCTGGTACGCCTTGGCGACGGTGGCCGGGCTGACGGCCAGCTCGGCGGCGAGGGCGCGGACGGCCGGCAGGGCGTCGCCGGGGGCGAGGGCGCCGGTGCGGATGCCGGTTTCCACGCTGGCCGAAATGGCGGCCGAGGACGAGCCGGCGATCTGATAATGTGCTGCCACAGTTCGGAGATTGTACTAGAACAAAAGGTGACTGCCACATGTACCCCCGAACCGAACGCACCACCGCCACCCGGATGCGCCACCGGATGAGCTACGACGAGGCCGCCGCGCACGCCGCCCTGGACGAGGCGTACCACTGCGCGCTGTCGTTCGTCTCCGACGGTGAGCCGCGCGTGCTCCCCACCCTGCACGTCCGCGTCGGCGACACCCTCTACCTGCACGGCTCCACCGGCAGCCGGCCGCTGCTCGCCGCCCGCGGCGGGGACGGGCTGCCGGTCTGCGTCGCGGTGACCCACCTCGACGGCCTGGTCCTCGCCCGGACCCAGTTCAACCACAGCGCCAACTACCGGTCGGTGGTCGTCCACGGCACCGCCCGCCTGGTCACCGACGAGCGGGAGAAGGCCGAGGTGCTCACCGCGCTGGTCGAGAAGGTGGCCGCCGGGCGCAGCACCGACAGCCGCCCGCCAACCCGACGGGAACTGGCCGAGACGGCCGTGCTGGCACTGCCGCTGCGCGAGGTGTCGGTACGGAGCCGCGCCAAGGGGGTGGGCGACGATCCCGCCGACCACGACCTGCCCTACTGGGCCGGGGTGGTGCCACTGCGGCTCACCGCCGGGGCGCCGGAGCCGGACGTCGGGGTGACCGCGCGGGTGCCGGCGTACCTGCGGCCGGCCCGTTCACCCTGGCTGGAGCCGGTGGCGCTGCGGGGCGAGCACGTGGTGCTGGAGCCGCTCGACCTCTCCCACGTCGAGGAGCTGTACGCCGCGCTCGACGACGAGGAGGTGTGGCGGTACGTCGGCAGCCTCCGGCCGCGCAGCGTGAGCGACATGGCCGGCTACGTCCGAGCTGCCCTGGCCGCGAACCTGCGCGGGGTCCGGACCCCGTGGGTGCAGCGGTGCGCCGCCACCGGGGTGGTGGTCGGCACCACCTCCTACTACCAGCCCGATGCCGACCTTCGAACGTTGGAGATCGGCTTCACCCAGCTCGGCCGGGCATGGTGGCGTACCGGGATCAACACCGAGGCGAAGCTGCTGCTGCTCACCCGCGCCTTCGAGGAGCTCGACGCGATCCGGGTGACCTGGCAGACCAGCACGCTCAACGAACGCTCGCAGCGGGCCATCGAGCGGCTCGGTGCGACCCGGGAGGGGACGCTGCGGTCCAACCGGCGGCGGGCCGACGCATCCTGGCGGGACTCCGCGCTCTACTCGATGCTCGCGAGCGAGTGGCCGAATGCACAGCTTCGGCTGCGGGAAAGGCTTCGCCCGACGGCACCCCTGGCGTCATGATGTCCGGCGTGCTGGGCATCACCGACATCTGGACATACGTGCTGGGGACCGTGGCGATCGTGCTGCTGCCCGGGCCGAACTCACTCTTCGTGCTCTCCACCGCCGCCAAGCGCGGCGTACGGACGGGCTACCGGGCCGCGGCCGGCGTCTTCGTCGGCGACTCGGTGCTGATGTTCCTCTCCGCCGCCGGGGTGGCGTCGGTGCTCAAGGCGTACCCGCCGCTCTTCCTGGTGATCAAGTACGCCGGCGCCGCGTACCTCGGCTACGTGGGGTTGACCATGCTGCGCGGCGCCTGGCGGCGCTGGCGCGACCGCAACGACCCGACGACGCCGCGGCTGATCGACGCGGCGGAGCCGGCCGCACTGCGCAGCCCGTTCCGGAAGGCGCTGGTGATCAGCCTGCTCAACCCGAAGGCGATCCTCTTCTTCATCTCGTTCTTCATCCAGTTCGTCGACCCCGGGTACGCCTGGCCGGCGCTGTCGTTCGTGCTGCTCGGGCTGATCGCCCAGGTGACCAGCGCGCTCTACCTCACCGCGCTGATCTTCACGGGCACCTTCCTGGCCGCCCAGTTCCACCGGAGGCGCCGCCTCGCCGCCGGCGCCACCACCGGCATCGGGATGCTCTTCCTGGGCTTCAGCCTCAAGCTCGCCACCGCCTCGGTCTAGCCGGGCCCGACACGCGATCATGGAGTTGTGGCGCCGCGCAGAAGCCGCCGATGACGGCAGAGTGGGCGCCACAACTCCATGATCGGCGAAGAGCGCGGCGGGGGCGGGGGCGGTCAGGTGCCGTCGCCGGAGCCGCCGCTGCCGCCGACGCCGGCGCTGCCGGCCGTGCCGCCCAGGCCGTAGCCGGGGGCGATGGGCTCGTCCGGGTGGCGGCTGACGTGTGCGGACTCCCGAATCATGGCGGACCAGTCGGCGTGCGCGGCGGCCGCCGCGTGCCGGTCGATCGCGTGCCGCAGCCAGCCGTCCACGGTGGCGACCCAGTCCCGCTGCTCGGCCCCGGCGTGCCAGACCCGGAACCGGCTGATGCTCTGGTGGGTGACCCCGGCCAGGGCGAGCCGGCGGTCCAGCCAGAGCAGCACCTCCAGCCCCGCCGCGTTGGTCACGAAGATCACCTCCAGCTCGGTGATCGGGCCCGCGTACAGCGGTGCCACCCAGTAGCCCAGCCGCTCCTGGAACGGCAGTTTCTGCTCCACCCCGGGCAGCCGGCCCTGCTGCAGGCCCGCCTGCCGCATAACGAAGCCGAGGGTGTCCAGCGCGGCGAGCACGTGTTGCTGGATGGGAAGCGGGTGCACGAAAACCGGCACCATCGCGCCCTGGTCCAGGTCCGGATCCACCGACACCTCGGTACGCAGCCCGGTGCGCAGGCTCATCAGCGGCACCCCACCGAAGATCGTCACCGGGGTCTCCCAGGGCAGCGGGAAGGCGAAGTCGACCGCCCGCCGCCGCCCGGCCGGCACCACGAACCGGCCGGCGACCGGCACCTGGTGGTACTGCACCAGCCGGCGGGGCGAGTCCGGATCCTCCGGCTCGACCTGGGCGACCAGCCCGAGCCGGACGTGCCGGACCGGCACGTCCTCACCCGCGGCGGTGAGGGTCACCCGGCCGGGCAGCCGCAGACCCGGCCGGGTACTGGGGTTGGGCACGCTGGTGCTCACCGAGAGCCCGGTCCAGGCGGACTCCGACGACACCCCGGTCAGCCGCACGCCCGCGCCCTCCCGTCCTGGTTGCCGACCCGTGCGCGGCGCATTCCCGGCCAGCGCCGGGGCACGCCTGCGGCGTCGGGACGGAAGGGGCGGGGCGTCAGCGCATCCGGCGGCCCCGGGGCACCGGGTCGGTCTCGTCGTCGAACTCGCCGATGACCTCCTCCAACAGGTCCTCCAGGGCCACGAAGCCGATCGGCCGGGTCGGGCCGCCGCCGTTGCGAACCAGCGCCAACTGGGCCTGCCGGCCGCGCATCGCCGCCACCGCCTCGGTGACCGAGGCCCCGGCGGGCAGGACGAACGCCGGGGTCATCAGCTCGCCGGCGGTCGTCGCACGGCCGTTGGTGACCGCCCGCACCGCCTCGCGTACGTGGACCAGGCCGCAGACCTCACCACCGGGGTCGACGACGGCCAGCCGGGAACGGCCGCTGTCCCGGGACACGTGCTCGATCCGCTCGGCGTCGTCGTCCCGCCGGACCGTGACGATCCGCTCGAACGGCTCCATCACCTGCGCCACCGTGGTGCCCTGCAACTCCAGCATGCTGGTCAGCATCTGGTGCTGCTCGGCGCCGAGCAGCCCGTGCTCGCGGGACTGCTCCAGCAGGATCCGCAGCTCGTCCGGGCCGTGCACCTGGGCGAGCTGGTCCTGCTGGCGTACGCCGACCACCCGCAGGACCGCGTTGGCCAGCGCGTTCAGCGCGGACAGCACCGGACGGGCGACCCGGGCGAAGGCCCGGAACGGCAGCGCCAGCAGCATCGCCGAGCGCTCCGCGTCGGTGATCGCCCACGACTTCGGGGCCATCTCGCCGACCACCAGGTGCAGGAAGGTCACCAGGGCCAGGGCCAGCAGCAGCCCCACCGCGTGGCTCGCCGCCGCGGGCAGCCCGACGGCGTGCAGCAGCGGGCTGAGCAGGTGTTCGATCGCCGGCTCGGCCAGGGCGCCCAGCCCCAGCGTGCACAGGGTGATGCCGAGCTGCGCCCCGGCCAGCATCAGGGCCAGCTCGCGGACGCCGTCCAGCGCCGCGCGGGCCGCCCGACCCCCGCCGGCAGCCTGCTGTTCCAGGCGGTACCGCTTGGCCGCCACCAGGGCGAACTCGGCCGCCACGAAGAACCCGTTGAGGGCCAGCAGGACAACCGAGAAGAACAGCGCGAAACCAGGCGTCATGCCGCCACCTCGCCCGGCTCGGCGCCGGCATGTGCAGTGCGCCGATGATTCACTCGCCGGCGCTCACTCATGCCGCCACCTCGCTCCCGCTCGGCCCCAGCATGTTTACTGCGCTCGATGACTCGCTCACTCCGCTCGCTCATGCCGCCTCCTCACCGGGTTCGGCCGGGGTCATCCGGAGCCGGACGGAATCGGCCACGTGCCGGTCCACGGCCAGCACCTCGACCAGCGCCCGCGGCTCGACGTCGGAGTCGTCGCCGTCGACGCCAAGGCTGATCTCCAGCCGGTCGCCCACCTCGGGCACCCGGCCCAGCTCCCGCATGACCAGCCCGGAGAGGGTGTCGTACTCGGGTGCCTCGGGCAGCGCGATGCCGGTGCTGTCGGCGACCTCGTCGATCCGCCAGCGGGCGGGCACCACCCAGGAACCGTCCTCCTGCCGCGCCGGGGCCCGCTCGGGCGGGTCGTCCTCGTCACGGATCGGCCCGACCAGCTCCTCGGCGATGTCCTCCAGCGTGATCACGCCGGCGAAGCCGCCGTACTCGTCGACCACGCAGGCGAGCTGCCGGTGCCCGACCCGGAGCCGGTCCAGCACCGTCGGCAGCGGCAGCGTCTCCGGCACCAGCAGCGGGGGTACGGCCACCGCCGAGACCGGGGTGGTGGCCCGCTCGGCGGGTGGCACCCCGAGCACGTCGGCGATGCCGACCACACCGACCAGGTCGTCGACCCCCTCGGCGCCCCGGACGGGGAACCGGGAGTGGCCGGTGTCGAGCAGCTCGACGATCCGGCTGACCGGCTCGTCGGCCCGTACGGTGTGCACGTCG
The DNA here is from genome assembly GCF_044765245.1 of Micromonospora sp. NPDC093277. Lineage (NCBI taxonomy): Bacteria > Bacillati > Actinomycetota > Actinomycetes > Micromonosporales > Micromonosporaceae > Micromonospora > Micromonospora sp. NPDC093277. Next base: position 886,034 of record NZ_JBIWJO010000001.1, on the reverse strand, counting down.
ACCCGGGGAACCATGGCCTCCCCGGCGGTCAGCTCGCGGAAGTCGAGGCCCCGGTCGAGCAGGTCGGACATCGCGGCGTCGAGGTGCCCCTCCTCCCGGGACTCGGCGATGATCTGCTCCAGGTCCTCCGGGGTGGCGCCGCTGGGCAGTTCCTCGATCGGCTCGATGCCGAACCGGCGCAGCAGCCGGATGGCGGCCCGGTCGAAGAGGGTGATCACCGGTCCGGCGACCCGCAGGTAGACGAGGGTGGACCGGGCCAGCGCCCGAGCGACAGGTACGGCGCGGGCGATGGCCAGGTTCTTCGGGGCCAGCTCGCCCAGGACCATCTGCACCACGGTGGCGATGATCAGAGCGAGGGCCACCGACAGCGGCAGCGCGACGCCGGTGGAGACCCCGGCGACGCCGAGCAGGTCGGCCAGCCCGGCACCGAGGTACGGCTCGGCGGCGTAACCGACCAGCAGCGCGGTCACGGTGATGCCGAGCTGGGCGCCGGAGAGCATGAACGAGAGCCGGCCGGTCACCTCCAGGGCCCGGGCGGCGGCCCGGTCGCCACCGTCGGCGAGCTGCTTGAGCTTGCCCCGGTCCACGGCGACGTAACCGAACTCCTGGGCCACGAAGTAGCCGGTGGCGGCGGTGAGCACGATGATGAGAACGAGACCGACGAGGATCAGCACGGGAGGTTCAGGGCTCCCGGGGTCGTCGGGGCGAGGGGTTGCCGGGCCGGACCCGGCTGGCTACTGCTGCCCTCCTGGGCAGAAGAGTCGATCATGCGGCCATTCTATCGGCGCCGGCTGGACATCCGCTGAAGGTGCCGGGAAGCCTCCCCGCAGTCCGGTTCACCGCCCGGCCAACTCGTCGACCTCGAGCAGCTCGCGGTCGATCCGCCCGGACCGGTACGCGGCCCGGCCGATCATCTGGGCCGCGACCGGCGCGGTGGCCAGCTGGAAGACCGCGATCAACGCGATCATGCCCAGGTCCGCGGCCGTACGCAGCCGCAGCGCCAGCCCGAGCAGGAGCACCAGCACGCCCAGCACCTGCGGCTTGGTGGCCGCGTGCATCCGGCCCAGCACGTCGGGGAAACGCAGCACGCCGATCCCGGCGGCCAGCGCGAGCAGTGCCCCGGCCAGCAGGCAGAATCCGCCCAGCCAGTCGGCGATGGTGCTCATCGTGTCTCCTCGCGTACGGCGAAGCGGGCCAGGGAGACCGATCCGACGAAGCCGAGCAGAGAGAGCACCACCAGCACGGGCAGCGTGGTGGCATGCCGGTTGACCGCCGCCTCCGCGCCGACCGCGCCGAGCATGGTGGCGAGCAGCAGGTCGGCGGCGACGACGCGGTCGAGCAGCGACGGCCCCCGATAGATGCGGGTCAGGGCGAGCAGCGCGGTGACCGAGAGCAGCACGGTGAGCGCGACGGCGAGGACGGTGGTCATGTGGGTTTCCTCCTGTCGACGGGTTCGACGGTGAGCCGGCGTACCTCCTCGGCGGAGCCGACGGCGCGGACGATGCGCCGTTCGGCGGCGAGGACGCGGTCGCGGCTGTCGGTCAGGTCCCCGGGGCGGCGGACGTCGAGGACGTGCACGTAGAGGACGCCCCGGTCGCGGTCCACATCGAGGATCAGGGTGCCGGGCACCAGGGAGACCAGCTCGGCGGTGAGGGCCAGGTTGAGGTCGGTGCCGATCCGCAGCGGCACCGCGATGATCGCGCCGCGCGGCTGGTAGCCGGGGCGGACCGCGATGGCGGCGACGTGCACGCTGGCGGTGACCAGCTCGCCCACGAAGGTGACCGCGAGGATCAGCAACGCGCCGGCGCGGAGCCGACCGCCGAAGGTGACCGGCGGAAGCGGAAAGAAGATCAGCACCGCGGCGCCGACGACGAGGCCGCCGAGCAGGTTGGCCCAGGTGATTTCGCCCCACAGCAGCAGCCAGATCAGTACCAGCCAGCCGAGCGTCACGGCCCGGTCCCGGCGCCGCCCGCCCCGCCCGCCGGCCGCCGACGGTCCGTCGTCGGGCACCTGCGGGTCGTGGGCCGTGCGCGGCTCGTCCGGCGGGCGGGCCTCCGGCGTCGGCCCGCCGCCGGCCGGCCGGCCCGGCCGGTCGTCGGTCACGGTGTGCCCACCGGCAGGACGGCCCGCAGGTACGGGGTGCGCTCGCGCAGGTCGGTGGCGGCGTCCACGCTGACCCGGAACAGCGGCCCGGCGGCCAGGGTCAGCGCCACGCCGAACACCACCAGGGCGGTGGTGGCGCCGACCATCAGCGCGGGCAGCCGCGCGGGCGGGTGCGGGGCGGCCTGCCGGGGTGCCCGCCAGAACGCGATGTTCCACACCCGGGAGGCGGCGTAGAGGGTGAGCAGGCTGGTCAGCGCCCCGGCGGCGACCAACACGGCGGGCAGCGCCCCGCCGGCCGCCACGCCGGCCTGGAGCAGGCCGAGCTTGCCGAGGAAACCGGAGAACGGCGGGATGCCGGCCAGGTTCATCGCCGGCACGAAGAAGAGCACGGCGAGCGCCGGGGCGACCCGGGCCAGCCCGCCCAGCCGCCGCAGGTCGGTGCTGCCGGCCCGTTCCTCGATCAGGCCGGCGACCAGGAAGAGGGTGGTCTGGACGGTGATGTGGTGGACCACGTAGAAGATCGCCCCGGCCAGGCCGGCGACGCTGCTCAACGCCACCCCGAAGATCATGTAGCCGATGTGGCTGACCAGGGTGAAGGAGAAGAGCCGCTTCAGGTCGAACTGGGCGACCGCGCCGAGAATGCCGACCACCATGGTCAGCCCGGCCACCACCAGGAGCAGGCCGGCGACCTGCCCGCCGGGGAAGAGCAGCGTCTCGGTGCGGATGATCGCGTACACGCCGACCTTGGTGAGGAGGCCGGCGAAGACCGCGGTGACCGGGGCCGGCGCGGTCGGATAGCTGTCCGGCAGCCAGGCGGAGACCGGGAAGACCGCCGCCTTGATGCCGAAGGCGAGCAGCAGCATGAGCTGCAACCCCAGGCGTACGCCGCCCGGCAGGGCGTCCAACCGGCCGGCGAGCTGAGCCATGTTCAGGGTGCCGGTGGCCGCGTACACCAGGCCCAACGCGGTCAGGAAGATCATCGAGGAGAGCACGTTGACCACCACGTACGTCGGGCCGGTGCGGATGCGGGTCTCGGTGCCGCCGAGCGTGATCAGCACGAAGCTCGCGGCCAGCAGGATCTCGAAGCCGACGTACAGGTTGAACAGGTCACCGGCGAGGAAGGCGTTGGTCACGCCGGCGGTGAGCACCAGGTAGGTGGGGTGGTAGATGCTCACCGGCGCGCTCTCGCCGACCTCCGACCGGCCCTGGCCGACGGAGTAGAGCAGCACGCAGAGGGTCACCGCCGAGGAGACCACCAGCAGCAGCGCCGCCAACTGGTCGGCGATCAGCACGATGCCGACCGGCGCGGGCCAGCCGCCCACCTGGACCACCACCGGCCCGTGCCGGTACGCCTCGACCAGCAGCAGCACCGAGACCGCCAGAGTGGCGGCGAGGCCGACCACGCTGATCGAGCGCTGCAACCTGGGCCGGTTGCCCAGGATCAGGGTGAGCGCGGCGCCGAGCAGCGGCACCACCACCGGCAACGGCACCAGCGCCGGAGTCACTGGGTCACCCCTGTTCGCGACTGCGGGGCTCGCAGAACCGGCTCACTCCTCGCGCTCACTCAGCCACCCCTGTTCGCGACTGCGGGGCTCGCAGAACCGGCTCACTCCTCGCGCTCACTGGTCCTCCGTCCGGCGGCGGAGCCGGCGCAGCGCCGGCTCCGGGTCCACCTGCTCCGGATCCTCGTCCGGCCCCTCACCGCCGAGGTCCGCCGTGGACACCTCGTTGCGCTCGGCGAGCCGGGCGATCTGCCGGTCCTCCAGGTCGTCCTGCACCTCGTCGTCGCCGCTGAGATACCAACTCCGGTAGGCGACGGCGAGCAGGAACGCGGTCAACCCGAAGGTGATCACCACGGCGGTGAGCACCATGGCCTGCGGCAGGGCGTCGCTCGTCCCGCCGGCCGGCCCGGTGCCGACCAGCGGCGCGCCGCCGGGCCGGCCACCGACCAGGATCAACAGGTTCACCCCGTTGCCCAGCAGGATGACGCCGAGCAGGATGCGGGTCAGGCTCCGCTCCAGCAGGAGCGTTACGCCGGTGGCGACGAGCACCCCGACGGCGATCACCAGGACCAGGCTCGGCTGCCTCACCTCCGCTCCGCCTCCCGCTCGACGGCAAGGCCCTGGGACGGTTCGCCGGCCGCCTCGACGTGCCGGTCCACCTCGGCACCGAGGCTGCGCAGGACGTCCAGCACCAGCCCGATCACGACCAGGTAGACGCCGATGTCGAAGAAGAGCGACGTGACCAGGTGGAAGTGGCCGACCAGGGGGAGCCACAGGGACACCTTGACGCTCTGCAGCACGGTGCCGGTGGTCAGCAGCCCGACCACGCCGCTGCCGACCGAGAGCGCCAGCCCGGCGCCGAGCACCGTGCCGGCCCCGACCGGGACGGCCTCGGCCAGCTCGTACCGGCCGCCGGCCAGGTAGCGGACCGCCAGGGCGAGGCTGGCGACCAGCCCGCCGGCGAATCCGCCCCCGGGAGCGTTGTGCCCGGAGACGAGGAGGAACAGGGAGAAGATCACCACGGTGTGGAAGATCAGCCGGGTAACCACCTCGAAGACGATCGATCTTCGGTGTTCCTGCAGGGTGGCCCCGCCGCGCAGCCACACGGTGCGCCGCTCCTGCGCAGGCTGCAGGCGGCGCGGGCGGGGCCCGGTACGGGACCGCTCGTAGATCAGGCTGGCCACCCCGGTCGCGGCCACCACCAGCACCGAGATCTCGCCCATCGTGTCCCAGGCCCGGATGTCGACCAGGGTCACGTTGACCACGTTACGGCCGTGCCCCTCGGCGAACGCCAGGTCGGGGAAGTCCAGCGAGATCGACGGGGCACGCCGGGCACCGGCCGCGACGAGGGCGAGCCCGGCCAGCACCAGCCCGACCGCGACCCCGATCCCCCGGCGTACCCAGCGGCTGCTGCGCAACGGACGGGCCGAGAAGCGGTCCGGCAGCCGGCGCAGCACCAGCACGAACACCGCGATGGTGGCCGTCTCCACCAGGAACTGGGTGAGGGCCAGGTCGGGCGAACCGTAGAGCACGAACATCATGGCCGTGCCGTAGCCGGTCACCCCGACCAGCAGCATCGCGGTGAGCCGACGCCGGGCGCCGACCGCGAGCACCGCCGCCCCCGCGATCACCACGCAGACCACGACCTGCGCCGGGGTGTCCCAGGCGACGACGCTGGTCCGCCAGGGCCGGCTGGCCAACATCGCCGCGCCGGGCACCAGGACCAGCACGAGCAGCATGGTGCCGAGGTACTGCGGCAGGGCACCGCGCTGGGTGGTGCCGGTGACCTTGATGGCGAACCGGTCGAACTGGTGGGTCACCCACTCGTACCCCTGATTGCCGCCGACCGGGGCGCGCAGCCGGGCCAGCGCGGGGGCGAGCGGGCCACGGACCAGGTGCAACCCCACGCCACCGGCGATCGCGGCGGCGGAGAGGCCCAGCGCCACGGTCGGTCCGTGCCAGAGCGCCAGACTCTCCTCGACCGGGCCCAGCAGCTCGGCGTACGGGCGGAGCAGGCCGCCGAGCCGGCCGGCGGCCAGGCCCGCGGCGAGCCCGGCCACGGCGAGCAGGGCCGGGGGGCCGAGCAGCACGGCCGGGGGCCGCTCGATGTCGGTTGCCGGGACGCCCGGCCGGGCGGCGAAGGCACCCCACACGAAGCGGATGCTGTACGCGACGGTGAGGGCGCTGCCGGCGACGAGCAGCGCGAGCACCACGGGCCGCCCGGGGAACGCGGCGAGGACCGCCTCCTTGGCGACGAAGCCGAGCAGCGGCGGCAGCCCAGCCATCGAGGCGGCGGCCAGCGCGGCGACCCCGGCGAGTACCGGCGCACCCCGCCAGACGCCGGACAGGTCGCGCAGGTCCCGGCTGCCGGCGCTGTGGTCGAGGATGCCGACGACGAGGAAGAGCGCCGCCTTGAACAGCGCGTGCGCCAGCAGCATCGTGATGCCGGCGAGGGCCGCCTGCGGGGTACCCGCGCCGAGCACCACGGTCAGCAGGCCGAGCTGGCTGACCGTCCCGTACGCCAGCAGCAGCTTGAGGTCGGTCTGCCGCAGCGCCGCCCAGCCCCCGAGGACCAGGGTGACCAGCCCGGCGACCACGGTGACCGGCCGCCACGGGCCGGCCGGGGCGAGCGCCGGGGCGAGCAGCGCGACCAGGAAGACGCCGGCCTTCACCATCGCCGCCGCGTGCAGGTAGGCGCTGACCGGCGTCGGGGCCGCCATCGCCACCGGCAGCCACGAGCTGAACGGGAACACCGCGGACTTGGCCAGTGCCCCGGCCAGGATCAGCAGCACGGCCGCGACGAGGTGGCCGCCGCCGGACGGCGGCGCGGCGGTGATCACGGACCAGCGGTAGCCGCCGGCGTGGTGGCCGAGCAGGAGGAAGCCGACCAGCATGGCCAGTCCGCCGAGCGTGGTGACGATCAGCGACTGGGTGGCGGCCAACCGGCTGGACCGCCGTTCGGTGCTGTGCCCGATCAGCAGGTAGGAGAAGACCGTGGTCAGCTCCCAGAAGACGTAGAGCAGCAACAGGTCGTCGGAGACGACCAGGCCGAGCATCGCCCCGGCGAAGGCGACCATGACGGCCGCGAACCGGGCCAGCCCGGCCGAGCCGGCGTGGAAGTAGCGGGCGGAGTAGACCAGCACCAGCGCGCCGACGCCGCCGACCAGCAGCAGCATCAGCCAGGACAGGGTGGTGACCCGCAGCGCCACGTCGAGCCGGAGGTCCGCGATCCAGGGGTACGTCTCGACCACCGCACCACCGGCGCGAACCGTCCCGGTGTGGGCGACGGCCCAGCCGAACGTAGCGGCCGGGGCGAGCGCCAGCGGGTAGCAGGCACGCGGCCCCCACCTGCCCACCAGCGGCGGCGCGAGCAGGGCCGCCACCAGGTGCAGGATCAGCAGGACGAGCACGCATACTCCAGGTCGAGGTGGCCGCGCGTGCCGCCACGCCGCGCCACGACCGATCAGACGTCAGATCGCCGCCCCAGGGGCAGGTTTGCGGAAAATGCCCCGCTCGGTGGCTGGTTGGGCGTATCCCGGGTTGCCGGGCTGGCCCACCCGGCGCGACGTCGCCGGACGGGCGTTCATGGAGGCCAGCACCGCCCGTGCAGGCCGACCCGAGGTAGGCCCGGGTCGCCGCGCGGCGTCAGGCGTGCCGAGCCGGAATGGTCGTGGCCGGCTCGGGGGCCGGGCGCTCCCGCGGGGTCTCCACCAGCAGGTCGGGGCGCCCGAGCTGGCGGACGGCCTTGTTGACCACCCGCTGCGCGGCGGCGAGGGAGCGCACCGGCAGCAGGCTGCCGCGGCTCTCGCGGCGCAGGACGAAATAGTGCACGGCGGCGCGGACCAGCCCGCGGTCGGCGGCGCTGGAATGGGCGGTGGCGACGACCAGCTCGCGCAGGCAGCGGGCCAGTTCCTCGGCGAGTTCCAGCTCGGGGCCGTGCAGGCCGGCGCGAAGCGCGGCGAGGTGGCTGTCGACTTTGCGGATGAGCACGTCGGTCCCGGGCCCGGAGCCTCGCCCCTCGACGGTCATCCAAGCCCTCCACCCACGCTGTGTTGCGAGTGAAGTTACTTTATGTTGTGCCACACAAGCAAGCAGTTAAGTAAGACTTAACAGCTGCAACGTCTCATCCATCGCGTAAGCCTTCCTACCCGGACAGAACAGCGACCGGCACGGGCAGAATGTCACATCGGCGAGGCAGGATGGGCGGTGTGGCGGACGAGCTGACCGGCGGAGACGTGCTGGCGGAATTCGGTGCGGCGACCCGGGAGTGGTTCACCGCCGCCTTCGCGGCGCCCACCGCCGCCCAGATCGGCGCGTGGCGGTCGGTGGCCGCCGGGCGCAACGCCCTGGTCGTGGCGCCCACCGGCTCCGGCAAGACGCTGGCCGCGTTCCTCTGGTCACTCGACCAGCTCGCCAAGGCGCCCCCGCCGGCCGAGGCGCGGCAGCGCTGCCGGGTGCTCTACGTAAGCCCGCTCAAGGCCCTCGCCGTCGACGTGGAGCGAAACCTGCGCGCCCCGCTCGCCGGCATCCGGCAGGCGGCCACCCGGCTCGGCGTCACCCCGCCGGAGATCACCGTCGGCATGCGCACCGGCGACACGCCGGCCGACGAGCGACGGGCGTTCGCGCGTACCCCGCCGGACATCCTCATCACCACGCCGGAGTCACTGTTCCTGCTGCTCACCTCCGCCGCCCGGGACTCGCTGCGCGGGGTGCGGACGGTCATCGTCGACGAGGTGCACGCGGTCGCCGGCACCAAACGCGGGGCACACCTGGCGCTCTCGCTGGAACGCCTCGACGCGCTGCTGGAGGGGCCCGCGCAGCGGATCGGCCTGTCCGCCACCGTACGCCCGGTCGACGGCTGTGCCCGGTTCCTCGGCGGTGCCCGTCCGGTCGACGTGGTGCAGCCGGCCAGCGGCAAGACCATCGAGGTCAGCGTCCAGGTGCCGGTGGAGGACATGACCCGCCTCGACGAGCAGGAGCCGCCGGAGGACGATCTCGGCGGCCCCGGCCCGCGCCGGGCGTCGATCTGGCCGGCCGTCGAGGAACGCGTCTTCGCGCTGATCCGGTCACACCGGTCGACCATCGTCTTCACCAACTCCCGGCGCAGCGCCGAGCGGTTCTGCGCGCGCCTCAACGAGCTGGCCGCCGAGGAGCTGGAGTCGGCGGGCGCCCCGAACGGCGGCCGCGTGGCGCAGGGCGGCGGGCCGGTGGGCGTATCCGGTCCGCCTGGGCGGGACGACGCGCCGGCGACCGCCGGCGGCGGGCCCGGGCGCGGAGGCGGCGCGTGGGGTGGCCCGGCCGGGTCGCCGCGGGCGCCCCGGCAGCCGGCCGAGGTGATGGCGCAGTCCGGGGCGGCGGCCGGCGCGGCGCCGGTGATCGCCCGCGCCCACCATGGCAGCGTCTCCCGGGAGGAGCGCAAGCACATCGAGGAGGCGCTGAAGGCCGGGCAGCTCCCCGCCGTGGTCGCCACCTCCAGCCTGGAGCTGGGCATCGACATGGGCGCGGTCGACCTGGTGGTGCAGATCGAGGCCCCGCCGAGCGTCGCCGCCGGGCTGCAACGCGTCGGCCGGGCCGGGCACCAGGTGGGCGCCGTCTCTCGGGGCGTGGTCTTCCCCAAGCATCGCGGCGACCTGCTCTCCTGCACGGTGGTCGCCGAACGGATGGCCGGGGGCGCGATCGAGGAGCTGCACTACCCGCGCAACCCGCTCGACGTGCTGGCCCAGCAGATCGTGGCGATGGTGGCCCTGGAGCCGTGGCAGCTCGGCGATCTGGCCGTGCTGGTCCGCCGGGCGGCGCCCTTCGCCGAGCTGCCCGACTCGGCGCTGCACGCGGTGCTCGACATGCTCTCCGGGCGCTACCCGTCGACCGCCTTCGCCGAACTACGACCCCGGCTGGTCTGGGACCGGGCCACCGACGTGCTCACCGGCCGGCCCGGCGCGCAGCGGCTCGCGGTGACCAGCGGCGGCACCATCCCCGACCGGGGGCTGTTCGGGGTCTTCCTGGCCGGGGCGGAGCGGGCCGCCCGGGTGGGCGAGCTGGACGAGGAGATGGTCTACGAGTCCCGGGTCGGCGACGTCTTCCTGCTCGGCTCGTCGTCCTGGCGGATCGAGGAGATCACCCCCGACCGGGTGCTGGTCTCGCCCGCCCCCGGGCAGGCCGCCCGGATGCCGTTCTGGAAGGGCGACCAGCTCGGCCGGCCGGTCGAGCTGGGCCGGGCCATCGGCGCCCGGGTCCGGGCGCTGCTGCGGTCCAGCGACCCCGACGCCGTCGCCGCCCTGCGAGCCGGCGGGCTGGACGACTGGGCCGCCGGCAATCTGATGGCCTATCTGCGGGAGCAGCGGGAGGCCACCCGTGCCCTGCCCGACGACCGGACGGTGGTGGTCGAGCGGTTCCGCGACGAGCTGGGCGACTGGCGGCTCGCCGTGCACTCGGTGCTCGGCGCGCGGGTCAACGGCCCCTGGGCGCTCGCCATCGGCAGCCGCCTCGCCGAGCGGTACGGGGTGGACGCCCAGGTGATGCCCTCCGACGACGGCATCGTCGTACGCCTGCCGGACACCGCCGACTCCCCGCCCGGCGCCGACGTGGTGGTCTTCGAGCCCGACGAGATCGCCCAGCTCGTCGAGGAGTCCGTCGGCACCTCGGCGCTCTTCGCCTCCCGGTTCCGCGAGTGTGCGGCCCGGTCACTGCTGCTGCCCCGCCGCGACCCGCGTCGCCGGCAGCCGCTCTGGCAGCAGCGACAGCGGGCCGCCCAACTCCTCGACGTCGCCCGGGAGTACGCCGACTTCCCGGTCACCCTGGAGGCGGCCCGGGAATGCCTCCAGGACGTCTTCGACCAGCCGGCACTGGCCGAGCTGATGCGCGACCTGGCCGCCCGCAAGGTACGCCTGGTCGAGGTGGAGTCCGAACGCCCGTCCCCGTTCGCCCGTTCGCTGCTGTTCGGCTACGTCGGCGCGTTCCTCTACGAGGGCGACGCGCCGCTGGCCGAACGCCGGGCCGCCGCGCTCGCCCTCGACTCCGGGCTGCTCGGCGAGCTGCTCGGCCGGGTCGACCTGCGGGAGCTGCTCGACCCGGCGGTGCTCGCCGAAACCGAACGGCAGCTGCGGTGGCGCACCGAGCAGCGCCGCCCCCGCGACGCCGAGGACGTGGTCGAGCTGCTCCGCGTCGCCGGCGACCTGAGCGATGCCGAGCTGGCCGAGCGGGGCGTACCGGCCGGGTGGCTGACCGAGCTGACGGCGGCCCGCCGGGTGCTGCGGGTCCGGATCGCCGGCGAGGAGCGCTGGGTGGGCGTGGAGGACGCGGCCCGGCTGCGCGACGCGCTCGGCGTGGCGCTGCCGGTCGGGGTGGCCGAGGCGTACCTGGCGCCGGTGGCCGACCCACTCGGCGACCTGGTCGCCCGGTACGCGCGCACCCACGGCCCGTTCGCGGCGGCCACCTGCGCCGCCCGGTTCGGGCTCGGGGTGTTCGTGGTCGAGCAGGCGCTGCGCCGCCTCGCCGCCACCGGGCGGGTGGTCTCCGGCGAGTTCGCCCCGGACAGCGTCGGCACCCAGTGGTGCGACGCCGAGGTGCTGCGGCTGCTGCGCCGCCGTTCCCTGGCCGCGCTGCGCCGCGAGATCGAGCCGGTGCCGCCGCGGGCACTCGCCGCGTTCCTGCCCCGCTGGCAGCAGGTCGGATCGTCGGCCCGGGGCGTGGAGGCGGTCGCCGCCACCGTCGAGCAGTTGCAGGGCGCGACGGTGCCCGCGTCCGCGCTGGAACGGCTGGTCCTGCCCGCCCGGGTGGCCGACTACTCCCCCGCCCAGCTCGACGAGCTGTGCGCCAGCGGCGAGGTGGTCTGGGCCGGGTCCGGGGCGATCTCCGGCGGCGACGGCTGGGTCACCCTCGCGTACGCCGACGTCGCGCCGCTGCTGCTCCCGCCGCCGGACGAGGCGCTGGCGCTGACCCCGCCGCACGAGGCCGTACTGGACGCGCTCGGCGACGGGCAGGCGCTGTTCTTCCGCCCGCTCTCCGACCGGGTCGGCTCGACCGACGACGCCGCGCTCGCGGCCGTGATCTGGGACCTGGTCTGGGCCGGGCACCTCACCAACGACACCCTCGCCCCGCTGCGGGCGGTGCTCGGCGGCGGTGGGGCGCACCGGTCCCGGCCGTCCGCGCCGCGTACCCGCTACCGTCGGCCCGGCCGGGTGGCGCTGCCCACCCGGGGCGGCCCGCCGACCGTGGCCGGGCGCTGGTCCCGGCTGCCCGAACGGGACCTCGACCCGACCCGCCGGGCCGCCGCCCTCGCCGACCTGCTGCTCGAACGGCACGGCGTGGTCACCCGGGGCGCGGTCCTGGCCGAGCAGGTCACCGGCGGCTTCGCCGCGGTCTACCCGGTGCTGTCCGCGCTCGAGGAGCGTGGGGCGGCCCGCCGGGGCTACTTCGTCGAAGGGCTCGGCGCGGCCCAGTTCGCGGTGCCCGGGGCGGTGGACCGGATCCGTGCCCTGGCCGACGACGCCCGTGGCCCGGGCGGGCCGGCCGTGGTGCTCGCCGCCACCGATCCGGCCAACCCGTACGGCGCGGCGCTGCCCTGGCCGGAGCGGGTGGTCGACTCCGGTGACGGCACCCCGGCCACCGGGCACCGGGCCGGGCGCAAGGCCGGCGCGCTGGTCGTGCTGGTCGGCGGCGACCTGGTGCTCTACGTGGAGCGGGGTGGACGGACCCTGCTGTCGTTCACCGGCGACGCCGACGCGCTCGCCGTGGCCGGCAAGGCACTCGCGGACGCGGTGCACTCGGGTGCCCTCGGTGCGATCTCGGTGGAACGCGCCGACGGCGAGGCGGTGCACTCCTCCCCGCTGCGCGACGCGCTGACCGCCGCCGGCTTCCGGGCCACCCCGCGCGGCCTGCGCCTGCGCGGCTGACGCCTCCGTCGGCGCCCCGCGCGCGATTTTGCGAACCGCCGCCGGTGTCGCACGTGCGGTGCGCGGGGGCGCGGTTCGTGGCGGATAGGGTGTGGCCGGCGGACGACGAGGGAGGACGGTCGATGGCCGCGATCCAGGTACGACCTGCGGAACCGCGCGACGAGGCCGACGTGGCGGTCCTGCACCACCGCGCGTGGGGCGGCCCGTACGTCGTGGTCCACGACACCCGCTACGACCTGCGGGAGCTGCCGACGCTGGTGGCGGTGGACGGCGCGGGCGAGCTGGCCGGGGCGCTGGTCCATCGGCTCGCCGCCGACGGGCTGGAGGTGGTCAGCCTCGCGGCGAGCAGCCCGGAGCTCGGTGCCGGCAGTGCCCTGCTGGTCGCCGCCGAGGCGGTCGCACGGGCCGCCGAGGTGGACCGGCTCTGGCTGGTCACCACCAACGACAAGCTCTCGGCGCTGCGCTTCTACCAGCGACGCGGGCTGCGGATCGTGGCGGTCGACGTGGGCGCGGTCGACCGGGCCCGGCGGCTGAAGCCGACCATCCCGTACGTCGGCGAGGACGACATCCCGCTGCACGACGAACTGCTCCTGGAACGCCGGTTGGAGACGACGCCGCGACCTCGGTGACCGGTCCGACGGTCCGCGCCGCAGAAGCGACGCCGCGCCCCCGGGGTGCCCCCCGGAGGCGCGGCAGGCAGCAAACGACCGTCAGTTCGCCCGGATCAACTGCCCCACCAGGCCGTGCTGCTCGTCGTCCGGCCCGGAGCTGAACCAGAGTGTGCCCTCGCCGCCGGTCTGCTCGGTCCCCGGCAGCAGCGCCCAGAGTCCGTCGATCGTGATGACGTCGCCGTCGTCGTCCCGCAGCAGGCCCTCGAACTCGTCCCCGTCGAAAACGTTGATCTTGCCGTCGCCGAAGTTGCCCACCAGCAGGTCACCGGCGAACCTGCCGAAACTCTTCGGCGCGATGGCCATGCCCCACGGCGCGTTGAGCGTCCCCCGGCTGGCGACCCGGCACACGCTCCGCCCGAAGTCGGTGAAGAGGTCGACGAAGCCGAGCCCCACACCGGGCACGTCGTCGTGGGCCGCCGCGTCCTGCTTGGCGTAGCTGACGTAGACCGCCTCGCCGACCGCGAACACGTTGAACGGCGCGAATCCCTCCGGCAGTTCCTCGTCCTGAAAGCGGTCCGAACGGTTGACCTTGTCGAAGTGCTCGTCGAACACGTCGATGCGCGCGTTGTGGAAGTCGGCGGCGAGCAGGAAGTTGCCGGCGTCCGTGTGCAGCAGGGTGGCTCCCTTGTAGACCGCGCCCTCCGCCCCGTGGGCGACGACGACTCCGTTGGCGCCGGCGTTCTGGTTCCAGGCGATGACGTCGCCGCCCTCGGTCACGAAGATGAACCTGGCGGGCGCGTTGTCCCCCGCGTCCGGCACCGCGAAGCCGTCCGTGTCGTTGAACACCGCGCCGGTCGGCCCACCGGGCACGCTGACCGTGATGTTGACCTTGTCGACGCGTTCACCGTCCACCCCGCCGCTGTAGACGGTGGCCGTGTCGGTGCCGTTGTTGGCCACCCACAACGGCGTGTCCGGCCCCAGGGCGAGGCCCCAGGTGTTGACGGCGTTCGGATCCACGAGCGCCGGTCTTCGGGAGTCCTGCTTCAGCGCCTGGTCCGAGACCTGGTTGATCACGTCGAAGCGGGGCGTCTGGTGCCTGTCGTGGCCGCCGTCGTGGGCCCACGCCGGACTACCGACGGCGGTGGTCGCGGCCACCGCTCCGATGGCCACCAGCCGTGCCATCTTCGTCGCCATGCTGCTCCTCTCGATCGAGTGACAGGGCCCGCGTCCGCGAGGCAGGTCGCGGCGACCGACGTCGGGCGCGGGCGTGGGCGCTGGCGGCTCGGTACGCGGGAATCCGTGGAGCCCTCGACCGTCCCGAGTCAGTTGGCTGCCCATAGCGACCATTCCATGGTGATCCGACACCCGACGCCAGCTTGATGAAATATTGTCACATTTCACCCGGTAGAGACGCCTCACCTGCCGCCCGTCCCGCTGCCACCGGCCTGCCCGATAGCCTTCCCGCATGGCCCGGACCGCCTGGATCTCGTTGACCACCGACTACGGCCTCACCGACGGATTCGTGGCGGCCTGTCACGGAATGCTCGCCCGGCTCGCCCCGGCCGCCCGAGTGATCGACGTGACCCACCTGGTGCCCCCGGCGGACGTCCGCCGGGGCGCGGCGGTACTCGCGCAGACCGTGCCGTACCTGCCGACGGGAGTGCACATCGGGGTGGTCGACCCGGGCGTGGGTACCAGCCGGCGGGGGATCGCCCTGGCCACCCCCGGCGGGCTGCTCGTCGGGCCGGACAACGGCCTGCTGCTGGACGCCGCCGAGGCCCTGGGCGGGATCACCGGAGCGGTGGAGCTGACCAACCCGGCATGGTTGGCACCGGAGGTCTCCCGCACCTTCCACGGTCGGGACGTGTTCGCGCCGGTCGCCGCCCGGTTGGCGCTCGACGCGCCGCTCGTCGAGGCGGGTCCGGCGCTGGACCCGGCGGCGCTGGTCCGGCTGCCCGTGCCGGTGGTCCGCCCGGAGCCGGACGGATTCGCCGCCGAGGTGCTCACCGTCGACCACTTCGGCAACGTGCAGCTCGCCGCCCCCGCCGGCCTCCTCGGCGGGCTGCCCGAGCGGATCCAGGTGGCCGGCCAGCCCGGTGCGCCGGGCGTTGGAACGGTCGCGGTGCACGGGCGCGCCTTCGGCGACGCCCCGGCCGGGGAGCTGGTGGTGTACGCGGACTCGGCCGGCCTGGTCGCGCTGGCGGTCAACACCGGCCGGGCGGTCGATCTGCTCGGCGTACGACCCGGGGACGTGCTGACGGTGACGGCGAGCTGAGCCGGCGGGCCCGGGTAGGCCCGGTCGCGGCCCGGGATGCGGCCCGCGGCACGGCCCGGGATGCGCGAGGGAGGATGGTCGGGTGCCCGAAGGCGACACCGTCTGGAACACCGCTCGCGTCCTGCAGCGGGCGCTGGCCGGTGCCCGGCTCACCGGCTCCGACTTCCGGGTGCCGCGGCTCGCCGCGACCGACCTGACCGGCTGGACCGTTCGGGAGTCGGCGAGCCGGGGCAAGCACCTGCTGCTCCGGCTCACCGCCCCGGACGGGCCCGCCGACGGCCGGCGGGACTGGACGCTGCACTCGCACCTGCGGATGGAGGGCGCCTGGCGGGCGTACGTTCCGGGCGAGCGGTGGGCGGCCCGGCCGGCGCACCTGATCCGGGCGGTGCTCCGCTCACCCGGCGCGGTCGCGGTCGGCTACCACCTGCACGAGCTGGCCCTGGTCCCGACCGCCGAGGAGGAGTCGCTGGTCGGCCACCTCGGGCCGGACCTGCTCGGCCCGGACTGGGATCCGGACGAGGCGGTCCGCCGGCTGGCCGCCCACCCGGACAAGACCATCGGCGAGGCGCTGCTGGACCAGCGCAACCTGGCCGGGGTGGGCAACCTCTACAAGTGCGAGGTGCTGTTCCTGCGCGGGATCTCGCCGTGGACGCCCGTCCGCGCGGTGCCCGACCTGCCCGGCACCGTCGCCCTGGCGCAGCGGTTGCTGGCCGCGAACCGGGGCCGCTGGACGCAGAGCACCACCGGCTCGCTGCACCGGGGGCAGACCAGCTACGTGTACGGCCGGCGGGCCCAGCCCTGCCGGCGCTGCGGCACCGCAATCCGCAAGGAGGAGCTGGGCGAGCGGGTCACCTACTGGTGCCCGGCCTGCCAGCCGGAGCGCTCCTGACCGGCAGCCCGTCCATCCTCGTCCACTTTGCAGCCTGGGTGCTCGTTTGTTCGAGCCGCCCGCGCCTCGCGCCACGTCCAGGAGGGCCGACACGGCGTCAGCCCCGGGGAGGGATCTGTTCCGCGGTTCACCGGCACCGCCGGCTCGGCGTGGAGGGCCAGGACAACCCGGCGGGCCGGGCCCGGAACCGGCGGGTGGAGATCCGTTTCGACCGGTGACAACGGCCGCCGATTCGTGGAACTTCCACGAACCGGCAAGATCCCCCTGAGATAGGGACGATTGGGTACTTCCGTCACCGCCTCCGGCGTCGCATGCTGCGGTTGACCGCTCACCGATCGTCAGCAGCGCGTACGCCCGGCACGCCGGGGTGGCGGCGGCCGCGCCTTGATCCCGGGGAGAGCAATGGCCCTGTTCCGCAGACTCCGGCCCGGCTGGGCGGACCGCGCCGTCCAGACCGGCGAGGACCACGCGCCGACCGTCCCCGCCACCCGCGTCGCCGAGGAGGAGACCGGGCCGGGGCCGGCCAGCCTCGACCCGGCCGCCGTGCCGCGCTGCTTCGGCCCGGTGCCGAACTTCGCCGGCAGCCCGCTGCCGGTGCTCGACCGGGACGGCCGGCCGATGCCCGGCACCGGCATCCGCAAGTTCGTGGACGCGCTGCCGCTACCCGGGTTCGACAACTCCAGCTCGGCGCGTCCGACGCCGCGCCACGACCTGGAGCCGTCGTTCGACAACTCCAGCCCGGCCGGCGACGGGCTGGACGCCCGGCTGCCGGTGGCGATGCCGGACACCATCACCTGGCCGGGCTGCGACTACTACGAGATCGGGTTGCAGGAGTACGGCCAGCGCCTGCACCGCGACCTGCCGGCCACCCGGCTCCGCGGTTACCGCCAGCTCAACCTGGGCACCGACCCGACCGGGCACAACACGGTCAGCCCGCCCGACCGGCCCTGGCACCTCGGCCCGGTGATCATGGCCCGTCGCGGTCGGCCCGTCCGGATCAAGTTCATCAACCAGCTGCCCACCGGGCGGGCCGGCGAACTCTTCCTACCGGTCGACGAGACCCTCGACGGGGCCGGCACCGGGCCACTGGGCGGGCCGGCGCCGTACCCGCAGAACCGGGCGGTGCCGCATTTGGCCGGGGCACACACGGCGTGGATCAGCGCCGGCAACCCCTGGCAGTGGGTCACCCCGGCCGGCGAGATCACCCCGTACCCGGTGGGGGTGGGGGTGGTCCCGGTGCCGGACATGCCGCCGCCGGGCGCCGGAGCCACCACCCGCTACTTCCCGAACGACCAGAGCGGCCGGCTGATGTGGCTGCACGACAACACGCTCGGCCTGTCCCGGCTCACCGTCTACTCCGGGCAGCTCGCCGTCTACCTGCTCACCGACCCGGCCGAGGAACGGCTGGTCGACGACGGGGTGCTCCCCGCCGACCAGATGCCGCTGGTGATCGAGGACAAGACCTTCGTGCCGGACGACGCCCAGCTCGCCGCGCAGGACCCGACCTGGGACCGGGACCGCTGGGGCACCAAGGGCAGCCTCTGGCACCCGCACGTCTACCAGCCCCGACAGAACCCGTACGGCGACACCGGCACCAACCCGACCGGCCGCTGGGACTACGGGCCGTGGACGCACGACCCGGACGGCGGCGACAGCCCGTGGGTCGCCCCGGTGCCGAACCCGTACCACGACCCGGTCGCCGAGCCGGACGAGCCGCCGCTGGCACCGAACGTGCCGCACCCGTCGGCCGTCCCCGAGGCGTACGGGGACACACCGCTGGTCAACGGGGTGGCCTATCCGTACCTGGTGGTGGCGCCGCGGGCGTACCGGTTCCGGATCCTCAACGCCTGCGCGGACCGCAGCCTCAACCTTCAGCTCTACCGGGCCGGCTCGGACGGGCCGATGTGGGCCGAGGACGGCAGCCTGGCCGACCCGGACGCCGGTGAGGTGCCGATGGTCGAGGCGGTACGGGCGGCCGGGCGGCCGGAGTGCTGGCCCACCGACGGGCGCGACGGCGGGGTGCCCGATCCCGACGCCGCCGGCCCGGAGCTGATCCGGATCGGCAACGAGTGCGGGCTGCTGCCCGCTCCGGTGGTGCTGGCGAACCGGCCGATCGGCTACCGGTACGACCGGCAGGACCCGACCGTGCTCAATGTGGACGGGCACGCCCTGCTGCTCGCCCCCGGGGAGCGGGCCGATGTGGTGGTCGACTTCGCCACGGTCCCGCCGGGCAGCACCCTGATCCTCTACAACGACTGCCCCGCGCCGGTGCCCCGGTTCGATCCCCGGTACGACCACCACACCGGCGCCGCGGACCGCACCGGCACCGGGGGACTCCCTGCCGCCCGGCCCGGCTACGGCCCGAACACCCGGACCCTGCTCCAGTTCCGGGTGGCCGGCACCCCGGCCGTGCCGTACGACGTGGCCCGGCTCGCCGCCCGCCTGCCCGGCGCGTACGCGGAGAGCCAGCGACCGCCGATCGTGCCGCAACCGGCGTACGACGCGGCCTTCGGCACCCGTACGGTTCGGGAGACGCTTGTCGCCGCGCCTGCCACCTCGGTCACCTACGCCCCGGCCGGGTCGGTCGCCCCGGTGACCCTGCCGCTGCTCGTCAAGTCGGTCGGGCAGGTCTTCGAGGCCCGGCACGGCCGGTCGGTGGGACGGCTCGGCGTCGGCCATCCGAACGCCGGCCCGCTCACCGCGGCCACCCTGCCGCTCGGGCCGGTCGACCCGGCCACCGAGGTGCTGTACGTGGCCGACCCCACCACGCCGGTCGGCGGGCCGGCCGACGGAACCCAGCTCTGGCGGATCGTCGGGGACGCCTCGCGTACCCACCCGGTGCACCTGGAGGGCTGCGACGTGCAGCTGGTCAACCGGGTGGGCTGGAACGGCACGGTACGCCCGCCGGACCCCGACGAGCTGGGCTGGAAGGAGACCGTCCGGGTCAACCCGCGGGAGGACGTGATCGTGGCGCTGCGCCCGGTCCCGCCCAGCCTCCCGTTCAAGATCGGCGACAGCGTACGGCTGCTCGACCCGGCCCGGCCGGCGGGCGCCCGGCTCGACGCCAGCCCGGTCAGCCCGGTCGACGGGCGGCCGACCACGGTGGTCAACCAACTGGTGAACCTGGGCTGGGAGTACCGGTGGCAGACCCGCGCGGCGGGGCTGCGCGACCAGGGGATGAGCCGGCCCCTGGTGCTGCGGGTCGCACCCGTGGCCCCGACCGGGCTGACCGCCAGCCCGGCGCCCGGCTCGGCCACCGCGCTACCGGCCATCGCGCTGGCCTGGACCGGCAACGGCAGCCGCCCACCGGCCACGAGTCACCTGCTGCAGCGGGCCACCGACGCCACCTTCACCGGCGGGCTCACCGAGATCACCGTGGCCGCCACCGCCACCCGATACACGGATGCCACGGTCACGCCCGGGGTCACCTACCACTACCGGATCCGGTCGGAGAACGCGGTGAGCTGCTCGGCCTGGTCGAACAGCGCCCCGGCGTCGGTGCAGCTCGCCTCGCCGCAGAAGCTGGTCGCGGCGGTGCCACCGGCCGCGCCGCTGCGGGTCGCGCTGCGCTGGGCCAACCGCTCGTTCGCCACCGGCGTGGACGTGCAGCGGGCCACCAACCCGACGTTCACCAGCGGGCCGGGCATCACCGCCATCGCGGTCGGCGGCGCCCACCTCGATCCGGCGGTCGCCCCGGACACCACGTACTACTACCGGGTCCGCACCACGTACCTGGGCGCGGCATCGCCCTGGTCGACGGTCGCCACGGTGACCACCCCGCCGCGGCCGGGGCTGCCGGCCGGGGTGAGCGCCACCGCCACCGCGCCCGCCCCGGACACCGCCACCGTGATCCTGAGCTGGTCCGCCAGCACACCCACCGGTGGGGGCTCCGGGTTCGTGGTGCAGCGGGCCGCCGACCCCGCGTTCGGCCACGAGCTGACCACCTTCACCGTCACCGGCCGGGGGTTCACCAACACCGGGCTGGCCCGGGGCGTCACCTACCACTACCGGATCCGGTCGTTCAACGTCGTCGGCACCTCCCCCTGGACCGGCCCCATCCCGGTCACCACCCCCGCCTAGCGCCGTCGATCAAGGGGCTTGCGTCGAGAATCCGCGCTGGCCCGACCCGAGCTCCTTGATCAACCGCGAACGGTGGGGATGTGGGGGGTGCGGAGTTCGGCCAGGGCGGAGGCTATGCCGTGCAGGAGGTCGGTCGCCTCGGTGAGGCGGGCCGCGGCGGGGTGCTCGGTGGTGGGGCGGGCGTCCTCGGCCACGTAGCTGGCGGCGGCCACCACCAGCCGCTCGTACGCCGACACGCCGCTCTCCAACTGGGCGGCAAGGGTGCCGTGCGTCTCGGCCAGCGGCCCGTGCGGGGCGAGCTTGAGCGCCCGTTCCACGCTGGCCACCCGGGCGGCCAGGTCACGCAGCGAGCGGTCGGCGTCGGCCGCCTCGCGGACCGCCGGCTCGGCCAGCCCGGTGAGCCGGCCGGACATCCCGTCCAGCGTCAACGCCGCCCGGTCGAGCCGGGCCCACGCCTGCGCGGCCGTGGTGCCGCGCAGCGCCATGCGGGACCGGACCCGGCGTACCTCGGCCAGAACGCCCGGCCCGACGGGCAGCCGCTCGACGGCGGCGACCAGCCGGGCGCGCGAGCGGGCGGCGGCCTGGGCCGCGTCGAGCGCCGGCGGGGCGGGCATGGCCGCGAGGGCCCGCAGGTCGGCCCAGCGCCAGGCGGCGATCGCGATCGCGCTGCCCGCGGCGCCGGCCCAGATCGCGTCCGGCAGGCCGATCCCGGCGTACGGAGTCAGCACCGCCGCGGCACCGCCGAGCCCACCGGCCAGGACGCTCCACCGACGGGCGGAGCGCCGCAGCCGGCGCAGCCGGCGGAAGTGTCGGGCCCGTTCGTCCGCCATCGCTCTCCTCGTCCCTAGCTGGTGGTGCTCTCCCCGGTGCCGCGCTCCCGGCTCATGCTGGCCCGGATCTCGTCCAGCCGGGCGGCGGCGGCCGGGTCGGCCGGCTGCGCCTGCCCCACCGTCGGGGTCTCCTGCCGGCCGGTCAGCCGCTCGCCGGCCATGCTCGACCGGATCTGCTCCAGTCTGGCCGACCCGGCCGAGTCGAGCGTCGCCTTCTGGATCTCCAGCATCCGGCCCTCGACGGAGTTGCCGGCCAGCTCGGCCCGGCCCATCGCGGTGGCGTACCGGCGCTCGATCCGGTCCCGGACCTCGTCCAGCGAGGGGGTGGTGCCGGGGGCGGTGAGGGCGGACATGGACTCCAATGACTGGGCCACGCTCTCCTGCATCTTGGCCTGCTCGAGCTGGCTGAGCAGCTTGGTGCGCTCGGCCAGCTTCTGCTGGAGGATCATGGAGTTGTTCTCGACCGCCTTGCGGGCCTGGGCGGCCGCGGCGAGCGCCTGGTCGTGCAGGGTCTTCAGGTCCTCGGCAGCCTGCTCGGCGGAGACCAGCTGCGTGGCGAGGAGCTGCGCCGACTGCTCGTACCGCCCGGCCTCGGCCTCGTCGCCGCGGGCCCGGGTCTGGTCGGCCAGCACCAGGGCCTGGCGGGCGTTCGCCTGGAGCTGCTCGACCTCGGACATCTGCCGGGACAGCTTCATCTCGAGCTGGCGCTGGTTGCCGATGACCGCGGCCGCCTGCTGGACCAGCACCTGGTGCTGCCGCTGGGCCTCCTCGATGGCCTGCTGGATCTGCACCTTCGGGTCGGCGTGCTCGTCGATCTTCGAGCCGAAGAGCGCCATCAGGTATTTCCAACCCTTGACGAACGGGTTCGCCATCTCCGCGTTGCCCCCTCAGTAGCGTCGCGCCGCCTCGCCCGCGCCGGGCGAGTCGACCGGCGGGCCACGCGGTGTGCCTCCATCGTTCCAGGCGTACGCCAGCCCGGCACCCGGACGACCCTGATCAACAGTACGCGGCGGATGCCACCGGAGCCATGGCGTGACCTGACGGGGTCAGGCGGCGCAGACGACGTCCCGTTCCGCGGTGCGGACCCGGGTGCTGCGCAGCGTCGCCTTGAGCGGCGAGTCCTGGCGGACCTGGACGGCCACCGACCCGTCGGAGGCCACCTGGCGAACCGCCCGGTTGGTCGCCTTGCGGACGGCCGGCGGGGCCACCGGCTGGTCGGCCACGGGGACCAACACCCCCGGCAGATGCTCGGCCAACGCGACCGTGTCGCTGACCTCGCGGAGCAGCTCGGAGAGGCGGGCGCCGAGCGCGTCGCAGATCGCCGCCAGCAGCTCGCTGGAGGCCTCCTTCTGGCCACGCTCGATCTCGGAGAGGTAGCCGAGGCTCACATTGGCGGCGGAGGAGACCTCGCGAAGGGTGCGGTGCTGCCCCTGACGGCGCGCCCGCAGTGCGTCACCGATCACCCGGCGTAGCAGGACCATCGCACCTCCTCCTGACGAGACCACCTGCTCCGGGCCGGCTGGCCGCGCCGCGTCGGGCGCGGCGGACCGCTCCCGGCGCCGATACCGTCCGTCGGAGCCTTCCCGCAACCGTACCCGTTGGCCGCCCGCGCGACATCCCGCCCCGCCTCTCCAATTGCCCGGATCCATCCGGACGGCACGCCGGACCGCCGCCCCCGGGCGACCCCACGCCCGGGCGCGGCGCGGTGCGCCTCACCGTCGGCCCGCTCCGGTCCGGTCGGCATCGCCCGTCCCGTCGCCCGTCTCCGCGTCGCTCTCGGCGCCCACCTCGGTGCTCGTCTCGCCGTGGATCCGGCCGACCAGCAACCGCAGCGCCTCCGTCACGGCGGCCGACCGGATGTGGTCGCGGCCACCGTCGAGGTCGAGCCGGCGCACTTCGGTACCGCCGGGACCGGCGACGGCGACGTACACCAGGCCGACCGGCTTGCCGTCCTGCGGTTCCGGCCCGGCTACCCCGGTGGTGGCCAGGCCCCAGTCGGCGCCGCAGCGGCGGCGCCCGCCCTCGGCGAGCGCGACGGCCACGTCCGGGTCGACCGGTCCGCGCGCCGCCAGCAGATCCTCCGGTACGCCGGCGAGCTGCGACTTGAGCTCGGTGGCGTAGACCACCAGGCCGCCCCGGTAGACGCCGCTTACCCCGGCGATCTCCACGATCGAGGCGGCGAGCAGTCCGCCGGTGAGGGACTCGACGGTCGCGAGGGTCTCGTGCCGCAGCGAGAGGCGGTGCACCACTCCC
The DNA here is from genome assembly GCF_044765245.1 of Micromonospora sp. NPDC093277. NCBI lineage: Bacteria > Bacillati > Actinomycetota > Actinomycetes > Micromonosporales > Micromonosporaceae > Micromonospora > Micromonospora sp. NPDC093277. The sequence continues at coordinate 862,600 of NZ_JBIWJO010000001.1, read as the reverse complement.
GCCGCCGGGCTCCCGACGGGCGGCTGGTGCCGCGCATCCGTCCCCATGCCGATCCTCTCTTCTGGTCAGCGAATGGGGCGGCGGCGAAGGCGGAGGGCCTGGGCGATGTAGTCGAACCCGGTCAGCACCGTGACGACGACCGCGGCAGCCATGATCCACGGGCCGACGGCGGCCGCGGCGCCGGGCATCGGCCAGAGGTACCAGGTGATGGCGAGGATCTGGAGCGCCGTCTTGATCTTGCCGCCCCGGCTGGCCGCGATCACCCCGTGCCGGATCACCCAGAACCGCAGCCCGGTGATGCCCAACTCGCGCAGAAGGATCACCGCGGTCACCCACCAGGGCAGCCGGTCGTACCAGGACAGCAGCACCAGGGCGGCACCGGTGAGCGCCTTGTCGGCGATCGGGTCGGCGACCTTGCCGAGCGAGGTGACCAGCCCGAACCGGCGGGCGATCCAGCCGTCCACCAGATCCGTCGCCGAGGCGACCACGAAGATCAGGCAGGCGGTCATCCGCCAGCCGGCCTGGGCCATCCCGGAGGTGACCACGGTGGCCGCGAAGACCGGCACCAGCAGCAGGCGCAGCGCGGTCAGCAGATTCGCCGCGTTGAGCAGCGGAACCCGCGACGCCACCGTCGACTCCGCCCCGGTCATCCCCGCACCCCGCTCCGGCCGCCGTGGCGTCCCTCGAACCGCACCACGTGGCTCCCCCGCTCCGCCCGGGCCCGTCGTCACCGTGCCGCGCCGGGCGCCGCCGAGATCATCTCATCCGGCACGGCGACCAGGTCGACACCCTCGGTCGCGGTGACCGTGGCCCGGACCAGGTCGCCGGGACGCAGCGCGGCCAGGTCGACCCCGCCGGCCTCCGGCGCGACCAGGGTGGTCGAGCCGTCCACCTCGGGCGCCTGGTGGGCCGCCCGGCCCTCGACCACGCCGTCGGCGATCGAGTCCACCAGCACCTCGACCGTCGACCCGAGCCGCTCCTCGGCCCGCTGCGAGCAGAGCTCGTCGGCGAGCGCGCTGAGCTTGTCGTACCGCCGCTTCACGGTGGCGGCGGAGACCTTGCCGGGCAGGCCGGCGGCCTCGGTGCCGTCCTCGTCGCTGTAGTCGAACACGCCGATCGCGTCGAGCCGCGCCTCGGTCAGAAACCGGACCAGCTCCGTCACGTCCTGACGGGTCTCGCCCGGGAAGCCGACGATGAAGTTGCTCCGGGCGCCCGCCTCGGGGGCCAGCGCGCGGGCGGAGGCCAACAGCTCCAGGAAGCGGTCGGTGGAGCCGAAGCGGCGCATCCGGCGCAGCACCGGCTCGCTGGAGTGCTGGAACGACAGGTCGAAATAGGGTGCCACGCCGGGTGTGGTGGCGATCACCTCGACCAGGCCGGGCCGGGTCTCGGCGGGCTGGAGGTAGCTGGCCCGCACCCGGACGATCCCGTCGATCGCGGCGAGCTGCGGCAGCAGCTTCTCCAGCGCCCGGGGGTCACCCAGGTCCTTGCCGTACGAGGTGGAGTTCTCGCTGACCAGCACCAGCTCGCGTACGCCGGTCTTGGCCAGCCACTCCGCCTCGGCCAGCAGCTCGTCCGGCGTACGCGAGACGAACGCCCCGCGGAACGCCGGGATGGCGCAGAACGCGCAGCGCCGGTCACAGCCACTGGCCAGCTTGAGCGAGGCGACCGGGCCGGTGTCGAGCCGGTGCCGCAGCACCTGCCGCAGGTGCGCCGGGGTGTGCTCGTCGGTTTCGGCGGTCACCCGGGCCGGGGTGCCGTGGCCCGGCAGCGACACCGCCGCGTCGCGCCGCTTGACCGGGGTGAGCGGCAGCAGCTCTCGCCGGTCCCGCGGGGTGTGCGCGTCCAGCGCCTCGCCCGCGACGACCGCGTCCAGCCGGGCGGAGATGTCCGGGTAGTCGTCGAAACTGAGCACCGCCTGCGCCTCGGGCAGGCTGTCGGCCAGCTCACGGCCGTACCGCTCGGCCATGCAGCCGGCGGCGACCACCTTGGCCCCCGTCTCGGCGGCGGCGAGCAGCGTCTGGATCGAGTCCTGCTTGGCCTTCTCCACGAAGCCGCAGGTGTTCACGACCACCACGTCGGCGCCCTCGCCGTCGGTGGTCACCTGCCAGCCGTCGGCGTGCAGCCGGGCGGCCAACTCCTCCGAGTCGACCTCGTTACGGGCGCAGCCCAGAGTCAGCAGGGCGACGCGACGGACGTCGGGGCCGGAAGGGGAGGTGGCAGACACCATCCGAGGGTACCGGGCCGCACCGGAAACCCGGCGACGGCCGCCCGCCACTCCGGCCCGGGCCTGCGCCGGTTGGCCACCGCTCCGACCCGGGCCGCCTCGCGAAGTGGCGCCGCAAGTTACGGCACATCGCGGTCTCCGCCCGCCGGGAGACCACGACTTGCCGCAACTCGCGCGACACGCTGGGCGCGACACGCGGGCGCCGGGTCAGCGGGCCGCCGCGCCTACCCGGGCCAGGCGGTCGAGCAGGAAGACCTCCGTGCCGGCCAGACCGGTCGAACAGAAGACCGAGATCTGGTCCGCGCCGGTCCGGCCGGGGACCGCCCCGGCCAGCACCGCGCCCAGGTCGCACAGCCGCCCGGCGTACGGCTCCACGGCGGCGAGCATCGGCGGGACATACGCGACGGCCTGCGCGGGCGAGTCGGTGACCAGCACGTCGGCGACGTCCAGCAGGTCCGTGCCGAACTCGTGCCGGTCGGTCTGCTTGAACCCGACCGCGTTGACGTGGGTGCCCGGGGCGAGGTCGGCGGCGGCCAGTACCGGGGTGGTGCTGGTGGTGGCGAGCACCACCACGTCCCGGTCGCGGATCGCCTCCTGGGCCGAGTCGACCGCGCGCGCCGGCACGCCCAGCTCGGCGCGGACCCGGGCGGCGAACGCCTCCCGACGGGCCACCGAACGGCTGTGCACGGTCACCTCGCGCAGCCGGCGGACCGCGGCGGCGGCCCAGACCTGGGTCCACGCCTGGCGGCCGGAGCCGACCACGCCGACGGTGGCCGCGTCGGGGCGGGCGAGCGCGTCGACGGCCACCCCGCCCAGTCCCCCGGTACGCCGGGAGCCCAGCTCCTCGCCGACGGCAATCGCCCGTACCGCGCCGCTGCGCGCGTCGTGCAGCACGACAAGTTGCCCGCTCTCCGGGAGGCCGAAGGTGTCGTAGGACCGGAAGCCGTACCACTCGCCGGTGAGGTGGCCGGCGGTGAGCACCATCCGCCCTCCGCCGAGCGCGGCGGACGCCCGGGGTGGGGCGACCAGCCGGCCCTCGTACGCGGCCAGCAACGCGTCCCGCACGGCTGCCACGGTGAACGGGGCGTCCAGGGCGGCGACGTCCTCGTCGGAGAAGAGCAGGGTCATGACGACATGGTGCAACTTGAAGTTGACGTCAACTCCAGCGGTGGTGGCCATTGTCACCGCGGTGGTCGGCCGCGGGCGGTGCTACCGTCGGCTGCGGCGGCACTGCCGCTCCGGACGAGTGGTGGGCGTACCCGGTCAGGCCAAGACGCCCCGCGTGAGTGACCACCCGTCCCGGCCCCGGCGGCCGGGCCTCACCCGCAGAGGTGACCGTCATGGCCTGGATCGTGCTGGTGTTCTCCGGGCTGCTGGAGACCGCGTGGGCGATCGCCCTCGACCGCAGCGCCGGCTTCAGCCGCCCACTCCCCTCCCTCGTCTTCGTCGTCTCGCTGGTGGCGAGCATGGCCGGCCTGGCGTACGCGCTGCGCGACATCCCGGTCGGCACCGGCTACGCGATCTGGGTGGGGATCGGGGCGGTCGGCACCACGCTGGTCGGCATGCTCGCGCTGAACGAGCCGGCCACGCTGCCCCGGATCGGCTGCCTGCTGCTGGTGGTCGCCGGCGTGGTCGGGCTCAAGCTGTTCCACTGACACCCGCGACACGGGCCGCACACCGGTTCAGCAGGCCACCCATCGGGTAGGCAGGCCGCACGTCGGGTATGCGGGCCGCACGTCGGGTATGCGGGCTGCGCAAGGGTGCGAAATGTCCGCACCTATCCGCGAGGGAATCGACATCACGGAGGAGACCATGGCTGGTACCCAGGCCACCGCCCGCCCGCACAACGCGGCCCGCGTCTGCACGATTCTCGCGTTTGTCTTCGCGGTCCTCGCGATCTTCATCGTGCCACCGCTCTTCGCCCTGGTCGGCCTGGTGCTCGGCATCGTCGGCGCGACGCGGGGTGACAAACCGCTCGGCTGGTACGGTGCCGCGGCGGCCGTGGTCGGCGGCATTATCGGCCTGGTCATCGCCTACGCGGTCCACCACTCCTGACCGCCGTGCCACACCCGTCCGGCTACTCGTCGCCGCGCAGGCCGGCCAGGACCTCTTCCAGCTCGTCCGGCTTGACCAGCACGTCGCGGGCCTTGGAGCCCTCAGACGGCCCGACCACGCCCCGGGTCTCCATCAGGTCCATCAGCCGGCCCGCCTTGGCGAAGCCGACCCGCAGCTTGCGCTGGAGCATCGATGTGGAGCCGAACTGCGAGGTGACCACCAGTTCCACCGCCTGCACCAGCAGGTCCAGGTCGTCCCCGATGTCCTCGTCGATCTTCTTCTTGCTCTCCTGCGCCACGGTCAGCACGTCCGACCGGAACTCCGGCTCGCGCTGGTTCTTGCAGAACTTCACCACGTCGTGGATCTCGCGCTCGGTCACCCAGGCGCCCTGGATCCGCAGCGGCTTGGACGCGCCCATCGGCAGAAAGAGGCCGTCACCGCGGCCGAGCAGCTTCTCCGCCCCCGGCTGGTCGAGGATGACCCGGGAGTCGGCGAGCGAGGAGGTGGCGAACGCCAGCCGCGACGGCACGTTCGCCTTGATCAGACCAGTCACCACGTCGACCGAGGGGCGCTGGGTGGCCAGCACCAGGTGGATGCCGGCCGCCCGGGCGAGCTGGGTGATCCGGACGATGGAGTCCTCCACGTCGCGCGGCGCGACCATCATCAGGTCGGCGAGCTCGTCGACGATCACCAGCAGGTACGGGTAGGGCCGCAGCTCCCGCTCGCTGCCCGGCGGCGCCTTGATCTCGCCGGTACGCACCTTGCGGTTGAAGTCGTCGATGTGCCGTACCCCGTTGGCGGCGAGGTCGTCGTAGCGCATGTCCATCTCGCGGACGACCCACTCCAGCGAGTCGGCCGCCTTCTTCGGGTTGGTCACGATCGGGGTGACCAGGTGCGGGATGCCCTCGTAGCCGGTCATCTCGACCCGCTTGGGGTCGACCAGCAGCAGCCGCACCTCGTCCGGCGTGGCCCGGGTCAAGATGGACACGAGCAATGAATTCAGGCAGCTCGACTTACCGGCGCCGGTGGCCCCGGCGATGAGGATGTGCGGCATCTTCGCGAGGTTGGCCACCACGTAGCCGCCCTCGATGTCCTTGCCCAGCGCCACCACCATCGGGTGGTGGTCGCTGGTGGCGGCCCGCGAGCGGAGCACGTCGCCGAGCGCCACGTTCTCCGGGTCGGTGTTCGGGATCTCCACGCCGACCGCGCTCTTGCCCGGGATCGGGCTCAGGATCCGCACGTCCGGCGACTTCACCGCGTACGCGATGTTGCGGGAGAGCTGGGTGATCCGCTCCACCTTGACGCCCGGACCCAGCTCGACCTCGTACCGGGTGACCGTCGGGCCGCGGGTGAAGCCGGTGACCGCGGCGTCCACGTCGAACTGCTCGAAGACGCCGGTCAGCGCGGCGATCACCTCGTCGTTGGCCTTGCTCCGGCTCTTCGGCGCGGCGCCGCTGCCCAGGATGTTGGCCGGCGGCAGGGTGTAGTCGCCGGCCAGCCCGGTCAGTGCGAGCTGCTCGGCCCGGGTGGGCAACGGCGAGTGCTCCGGCGGCTCCGCCGGCTTGCGGGTCGCCGGCACCTTCCCCGGCCGCTTGCGCGGCAGCACCAGGGTGTCCTGCAGGTCGACGCCGTCGAGGTCGTCGAGGTCGCCGTCCGGGTCCGCCGGGTCCAACGGCGGCGGGACGCGCTTGGCCGGCCGCTTGCGGGCCGGCTTCGGCGTCGCCTCGGCCTCGGCGTCATCGGTGGCCGGCGCCCCGACCAGGCTGCCGGCGAGCAGCCCGAGGCGCTCCGGGATCTTGTTGATCGGGGTCGCGGTGACCACCAGCAGACCGAAGACCAGCAGCAGGACGAGCAGCGGTACGGCCACCCAGGCGGTGACGGCGGCCTTCAGCAGGTCACCCACGCCGGCGCCGACGAGGCCCCCCGCGTAGTCCCGCTGCACCCCGTTGGCCGGGTCCTGTCCGATGTGCAGCATCGCCGCGGTGGCGAGCAGCATCGAACCCCAGCCGACCAGGCCGCGTCCGCGGTGGGCGGGATCGGACGGGGTACGCAGCAGCCGCCAGGCGCCGATCATCAGCAGCACCGGCACCACGATCGCGATCGCGCCGAGGAAGAGCCGGACGGTGTCGGCCAGGCGTGCGCCGACCGGCCCGGCGCCGCCGAACCAGATGGCCACCGCGCTGAGGATGGCGAGGCCGAACAACAGCAGCCCGCCACCGTCGCGGCGGTGCTCCGGGTCGAGGTCACGGGCCGAGGCGGCGTGCCGGCCGGCGGCCCGCACCGCCCAGCCCAGGCCGTGCGCCACGCCCATCCACAGTGCACCCACCGCGCGACCGACGTACGCGGCCGGCGTCGGCCGGGCCGCGGGCCGCCGCCGGGGAGCCGCCTTGGTGGCCTTCTTCGCCGGCTGGCGGGCACGGCTGGTCGTGGTGCCACGCGGCGACGCGCCGCGCCGCCGGCTCGCCTGAGAGGTACGGCCCGCCATAGAGTCACCGTAACGGCGGGACCCGGTGGATCGCCGCTTTTCCGGGTCGTGTCCGCGCGTCGCAGCACCGACCGCGCCGCAGTCTGTGTTATTCGCCTCAGAAGGGATGCCCCCATGGCGTCGCCGGAGATCGAGGACGGTCCGGACGGCCCCCTGTCCGGGCACCCGCAGGCGTTGCGGCCGCTGACCGGCGAGCTGATCGCCGCCGTGCTGGCCAACCGGGGGTACGCGGTGGCCGAGGACGCCGACGGCGACCTGGTGGGCCGCTGGGAAGAGAGCCTGATCTGGTTCCACCGCCGGGGTGCCGCCGGGGAACTGCTGCAGGTCCGCGTGGTCGCCGCGCACCGCTTCGGCATCGAGCGGGTCCCCGACCTGTACGCCTTCTGCAGCTCCTGGAACCACGACCGGCTCTGGCCCAAGGCGTTCGTGCACGTGGCCGACGACGGGCTGGCCCAGGTCTGCGGCGAGGTGACCACCGATCTGGAACGCGGCGTCACCCCGCACCAGCTCGACCAGCTCATCGACTGCGGCATCGTCACCGGCTGCCAGCTCGCCGCCACCGTGGGCCGCCTGCCGGGCGGGTCGGCCCGGTGACCACCTTCCGCGACCGGGGGCTGGCCGACGCCCTCGCCGACGCCCGGGACCTGCCCGACGGCGAGGCCCGCTGCGCCGAGCTGGAGCGGATCGCCGCCCGGGCCGACGCGACCGGCGACCCGCGGACCGGGCTGGCCGCGCGGTTCGCGCTGATCGAGGCGTACCTGCAGCTCGGGGAGCGGTGGCGGCTGGTCGAGCTGGTGCGCCGCTGCCTGGCCGCGCTCGACCGGACCCCCGGGCTGCTGGACGGCCGCCCCGACGACGCCGTACGGCTGCGCCGGCATCAGCGGCAGGCGGTGGAGGCACTGTTCGGCACCCCGCGGATCAGCCTGGACCAGGCCCGCTCCCTTTTGGACGACCTCGCCGGACGGCTCGGCCCGGACGCCGACCCGGTGGCCGAGCTGCGCTGCCGGCTCGCCGACCATCTCGGCGACGAGCCCACCGCCCGCCGCGAGTACGCCCGCTGGCCCGACCCGGCCACCGCCGGATGGCGGTCGCGTCGGGACGACGATGTGGACGCCACCGCCTTTGGAGCTGATGTCGCAGACCAATCAGCGGGCGGGCGATCCGTCGGTGACATCGACTCCACAGCGGGTCATGGCTGCCCAGGGTGCGCCCCGGCACGGCGGGCCGAGCTGCTGGCCGGCTGGGGGGAGCCGGCCGCGGCCCTGGCGGCGCTGCGACCGGTGCTCGACGGCGAGGTGGGCTGCACCGACCAACCCGAACGGGCCCTCACCGCGGCGCTGCTGCCGTGGCTGCGCACCGGCGAGGCCACGCGCGCCGCCCGGGCGCACGTCCGGGCGTACCGCCGGCACCGCCGGGAGCGGACGGCGTTCCCGCTGATCGCCGCGCACCTGCGCTTCTGCGCACTGGGCGGGCACCTGGACCGTGGGCTGGACCTGCTGGCCGAGCAGCTGCCCCGGCTGGACCAGCCCGCCGACGACCTCTCCGCAATGGAGTTCGCCGCGTCGGGCGCGCTGCTGTGCGGGCTGGCCGTCGAGGCCGGGCTCGGCGGGCGGCGGATGCACCGTCCGGGGCACGGGCCGCGGCCGGCGGCCGAGGTGGACGTCGCCACGCTGGGCGGCCAGCTCCAGGCGCTCGCCATCGAGCTGGCCGGCAGCTTCGACGCCCGTAACGGCACCGGGCACCAGTCCGGCCGGATCGCCTCCTGGCTGGTCGAACGGCCGATCGCGGACCCGGTGCCGCTGCCCGGCGAGGACGACATCGACGACTGGCCGGACGACGACCCGGCCGAACCGGGCCCGCCCGCCGAGGACGATCCGGCCCCGCTCACCCTGGCCCTGCTCACCGCCGCCCTCGACCAACGGGGCGACGGCTACGCGGTGGAGCCGGACGGCACGGTGGTGGGACGCTGGGGCGAGGCCGTGATCCAGTTCCGCCAACTCGGCCGCCGGGGCGAGATCCTGCACGCCCGGGTGGTGGCGACCCGCCGGCTGCCGGCCGACCGCCGAGCCGAGGCGTACGCGTTCTGCAACGCCTGGAACCACGACCGGCTGCTGCCGGCGGCGTACGTGCACGATCCCGGCGACGGGACGCTGGTGCTGGCCGCCGACGTCACCACCGACCTGGCGTACGGGGTGGCCCCGACGCAGCTCGTGGTGCTCGTGACGGCGGCGGTCAGCACCGGCACCGCGTACGCCGAGGCGGTCGCCGCGCTGCCCTGACCCGAGGGCGCGGGTCAGACCTCGACGACCGTCGGGACGATCATCGGCCGGCGGCGGTACGCGTCGTTGACCCAGCGCCCGACGGTGCGCCGGACGATCTGCTGGAGCTGATGCGGGTCGGTGATGCCGTCCGCGGCGGCCCGGTTGAGCGCCTCGGTGACCAGCGGAACGACCGGGCTGAACGCCTCCGGATCCTCGGAGAAGCCCTTCGCGGAGACGGTCGGGCCGCCGACCACCTTGCCGGTGACCGAGTCGACCACCACGGTGGCGGCGATGAAGCCGCCGTCGCCGAGGATCCGCCGCTCGGTGAGCAGCGACTCGCTGACGTCGCCGACGGCGAGGCCGTCGACGTAGACGTACCGGCTCTTCACGTGGCCCACCAGGCTGGCCCGCCCGTCCACCAGGTCGACGACGTCGCCGTCCTCGCAGAGCACCACCCGGTCGGGGGCGACGCCGGACTCGACGCCGAGCCGGGCGTGCGCCCGCAGATGGCGCCATTCGCCGTGCACCGGCATCAGGTTGCTCGGGCGGGTGACGTTGAGCAGATAGAGCAGCTCGCCGGCGGGGGCGTGGCCGGAGACGTGCACCTTGGCCACGTCCTTGTGCACGACCACCGCGCCGGCCCGGGCCAGCCGGTTGATCACCCGGTAGACCGAGGTCTCGTTGCCGGGCACCAGCGACGACGCGAGCACCACCGTGTCACCGGGGGCGATGGTGATGTGCCGGTGGTCGCCGCTGGCCATCCGGCCCAGCGCGCTCATCGGCTCGCCCTGCGAGCCGGTCGACATCAGCACGATCTGCTCGGGCGGCAGGGCGGTGGCCTCCTCCAGCCCGACCACCAGGCCGGGCGGGATGTTCAGCAGGCCGAGGTCGCGGGCGATGCCCATGTTGCGGACCATCGACCGGCCGATCAGTGCAACCTTGCGGCCGTGCTCGACGGCCGAGTCGAAGACCTGCTGCACCCGGTGCACGTGCGAGGCGAACGAGGCGACGATGATCCGGCCGCGCGCCTTGGCGAAGATCGAGTCGAGCACCGGGCCGATCTCCCGCTCCGGGGTGACGAAGCCGGGGATCTCCGCGTTGGTGGAGTCCGACAGGAGCAGGTCCACGCCCTCGGCGCCGAGCCGGGCGAAGCCCGCCAGGTCGGTGATCCGGCCGTCCAGCGGAAGCTGGTCCATCTTGAAGTCGCCGGTGTGCAGCACCAGGCCGGCGCCGGTCCGGATGGCCACCGCGAGCGCGTCCGGGATCGAGTGGTTGACCGCGAAGAACTCGCACTCGAACGGGCCGAGCCGCTCCCGTTCGCCCTCCCGCACGGTCAGCGTGTACGGCTGGATCCGCCGCTCGGCCAGCTTCGCCTCGACCAGGGCCAGGGTGAACTGCGAACCCACCAGCGGGATGTCGGGCTTGTGGGCGAGCAGGTACGGCACCGCGCCGATGTGGTCCTCGTGGCCGTGGGTGAGCACGATCGCCTGGACGTCGGCGAGCCGGTCCAGGATCGGACCGAAGTCCGGCAGGATCAGGTCCACGCCCGGCTGCTCGACGTCGGGGAAGAGCACCCCGCAGTCGACGATCAGCAGCTTGCCGTCGTACTCGAAGACGGTCATGTTCCGGCCGATGGCGCCGAGTCCGCCGAGCGGGATGATCCGCAGGCCGCCTTCCGGCAGTGGCGGGGGAAACTCACCCTCGATGTGCGCCTCGGTCACGCGTCCACCTCATTCTGCGACGCCGTCACGCGGCGCGCGTCGTGTCGTTCGGTCATTCGGGAAGTGCCAGGCCCGCCGCCGCGCAGTCGATGCGTAGCTGGGCCAGTTCGTCGGCGGTGACGTCCACCAGCGGCGGGCGCACCGGGCCGGCCGGCAGGCCCCTGGCCGCCAGGCCCGCCTTCACCAGGATCACACCCTGGCTACGGAAGATGCCGGTGTACAGCGGCAGCAGCCGCCGGTGCAGCGCGAGGGCGGTGGCGTTGTCGCCCGCCTCGTACGCCTCGATCATCTGCTTGGTCTGGACGCCGGTGAAGTGCGTCGAGGTGCCGACGACGCCGACCGCGCCGACCGCGAGGGCGGGCAGGGTCAGCGCGTCCTCGCCGCTGTAGTAGGCCAGGTCGGTGCGGGCGAGCACCTCGGAGGCCGCGGTGAGATCGCCCTTGGCGTCCTTGACCGCGACGATCCGGCCGTGCTCGGCCAGTCGCACCAGGGTCTCGGTGGCGATCGCGGTGCCGGCCCGGTGCGGGATGTCGTACAGCATGATCGGCAGGCCGGTGCCGTCGGCGACCGCGGTGAAGTGCCGCAGCAGGCCGCTCTGCGGCGGCTTGTTGTAGTACGGAGTGACCACCAGCAGGCCGTGCGCGCCGGCCTTCTCCGCCTGCGCGGCGAGCTCGATGGTGTGCCGGGTGTCGTTGGTGCCCACCCCGGCCACGATCCGGGCCCGGTCGCCGACCGCCTCCGCCACGGCCCGGATCAGGTTCTCCTTCTCCGCGTCGGTGGTGGTCGGGGATTCCCCGGTGGTGCCGTTGAGCACCAGCGCGTCGTTGCCCTGCTCGTCGACGAGGTGCTCGGCGAGCCGTACGGCGCCGTCAAGGTCGAGCGACCCGTCGGCGGCGAACGGGGTCACCATGGCCGTGATCAGTCGCCCGAACGGGCGCGATGCGCCCCGGTCGGGAGCGGCAGGGTGGTCGTGCGTCATGTTCACAACCTAGCGGACGACCACCGGAACTCCGGTGGCGAAGGGCGCAGGAGTCACTCGGCGTGCGGGCTGGCCGCCACCTCGGTGCCGTCGGGCAGCGTGGTGATCACGAAGTCGGCGAAGACGTTCGGCGCGACCCCCTGGAGCTGCCGCAGGCACTCCACGGCCAGCTCGCGGATCTCCACGTCGGCGTGCTCGGTGGCCCGCATCTTGACGAAGTGCCGCCAGGCCCGGTAGTTGCCGGTGACCACGATCCGGGTCTCGGTGGCGTTGGGCAGCACCGCGCGGGCCGCCTGCCGGGCCTGCTTGCGGCGCAGCGTCGGGTTGGGCTCGTCGACGAAGCGGGCCTCCAGGCCCGCCAGCAGGTCGGTGTACGCCCGCACGCTCGCCTCGGTCGCCTCGACGAACTTCTTGTGCAGCTCCGGGTCGTCGGCGATCACCGCGGGCTCGACCATGGCCGCGTCCCGCTCCGGCACGTACCGCTGGGAGAGCTGGGAGTACGAGAAGTGCCGGTGCCGGATCAGCTCGTGGGTGAAGGACCGGGAGACCCCGCTGAAGTAGAAGGTCACCGAGCCGTGCTCCAGCACGCTCAGATGCCCGACCTCGAGAATGTGCGCCAGGTAGCCGGCGTTGGTCGCGGTGGCCGGGTTCGGCTTCTTCCAGCTCTGGTAGCAGGCCCGGCCGGCGAACTCGGCGAGCGCCTGGCCGCCCTCGGCGTCGGTCGACCACGGTACGTCGCCTGGGGTTTGGAACTGGGTCCACGCGATGAGCTTGACCTGGGGCTGCACCATGTCCGGCATTCCTGCGACTGTAGTGGCGGGTGGGCCCGCGGGGAAAGTTGGGCGCGCGGGAGGTGAAACGCGGCACCACCAGCGCCGCGGCCACGGCGGCGACGCGACCCGGTCAGACGTAGAGCGAGGTGAACGGGGCCCAGGGCAGGTTGCGCACCACCGAGAAGGCGAGCCACGCGGCGAGGAAGCCGCCGAGCACCTTCGGGCTGAGCCGCAGCTCCGGCAGCCGCCAGCCGAACGCCTGGTTCCCGGCCCAGACGACGAAGAAATATGCCAGGAAGGGCAGCGAGAAGACGAAGACGAAGTGGTGCCGGGCGGCGGCCGGCAGGTCGGCGTGCAGCACGTACCACAGGGCCCGGGTGCCGCCGCAGCCCGGACAGTCCAGCCCGGTGGTGAGCTTGAGCAGGCACGTCGGCGGGGCGTCCGGGTCGCTGTGGGTGGGGTTGCTCAGCAGCGCGTACGCCATGCCGAGGCCGACGCAGCCCACGGCGGCCAGCGGCACCGCCCAGCGCGGGGCCCGGGCGTGCAGCCGCAACACGAAGCGGGTGAACCGGTCCGGCTCGACGGGCTGGTAGGCCGCCCCGGCGGGCCAGATCGCCGAACCGGGTTCGGCAGCCGCGCCTTCGACGTGCGCCGTGGCCACGGTCGGGGGCGGGACGGAGACCGCCTGCGAGTCCGGCGCGGCGGCCGGCCGGTCAACGCTCGTCACGCGCTCACCGTACACCCGCCAGGCTCGTCAGGGCGGCGGCCAGCGGGAGCGCCAGATCGCCAGCGACCGGCGGGGCGACCGCGTCCAGGCCGAGCCAGCCGGCGAGCCGGTAGAGCTCGGCGGCGAGCGCCACCGCGGTCTCTCCCGGGTCGACGCCGGGCTCCACCCAGGCGGCCGGCACCAGCAGCACCCCGGCCTTCCGGTCGGCCTTCAGGTCGACCCGGGCGGTAAACCGCTCGCCCTGCCGGAACGGCAGCACGTAGTAGCCGTGCACCCGCTGGGGTGCGGGCACGTAGATCTCGATGCGGTAGGTGAAGCCGAAGAGCCGCTCGGCGCGGGCCCGCTCCCAGACCAGCGGGTCGAACGGGCTGACCAGGGTGTTGCCGCGGACCCAGCGGGGCAGCCGGGCCTGCGCGTGCAGATAGGCCGGCTGCCGCCAGCCCTGCACCTCGACCGGGGTCAGCTCTCCCGCCTCGACCAGCTCGGCGATCGCCCGCCGCGCCCCGGCCACCGGCAGCCGGAAGTAGTCGCGCAGCTCCGGCTCGGCCGCCACGCCCAGCGCCCCGGCGGCGACCGCCACCAGCGTGCGGTGGGCGTCGGCGTCGCTCGGGGTGGTGGCGTCGAGCACCTCGGCCGGCAGCACCCGTTCGGGCAGGTCGTAGCGGCGGGCGAAGGAGGTGGTGCGCTCGGCGGCGGTCACCTCGCCGGCCCAGAACAGGAACTCCAGCGCCCGTTTGACGGCCGACCAGTTCCAGCCCCAGTTGCCGGTCTCTCGGGGCGCGTCGTGCTCGATCTCGGCCGCGGTGAGCGGGCCCCGGGCGGCCACCTCGTCGCGGACCCAGGCGACCAGCTCGGGCTGCTCCTGGACGATCCTGCGCATCCCGCCCCACGCCTCGTCGCGGGCCCGGGCCATCCGCCAGCGCAGCGCCGGGTGCAGCTCGACGGGGACCAGCGACGCCTCGTGCCCCCAGTATTCGAAGAGCTGCCGGGGGCGGCGGTAGGCGGCGGTGTCGAGCAGAGCGGTCGGGTAGGGCCCAAGCCGGCTGTAGAGCGGCAGGTAGTGGGCCCGTTGCAGGACGTTGACCGAGTCCATCTGGATCAGGCCGACCCGGTCCAGCACCCGACGCAGGTGCCGCCGGGTGGGCACCCCGGCGGGAGCCGGGTCGGCGAAGCCCTGGGCGGCAAGGGCGACCCGGCGGGCCTGGGCGAGCGAGAGCGATTCCGGTGCGGTCATCGCCGGGCACCCTAGTCCACGGGTACGACACGGCGGCTCCAGATCGCGGCAGGGCGTCGGACGCGCCGGGGCGGACGCTGGACCCGCCGGCCGCCGGGGCATAGAACAGACAGGTGCTCACCATCCGCCGGGAGGAGCCCGACGACGCCGAGGCGATCGCCCGGGTGCATGTGCACGGCTGGCAGACCGGTTACGCCGGGATCATGCCGGACGAGGTGCTACGCCGGCTGAACCCGGCCGCCTGGGCACAGCGCCGCCGGGACCTCGGCACCGCCGACCCGGAGCACCCGTTCGCCACCCTGCTCGCCGAAGCCGACGGGGTGGTCGCCGGATTCACCACCTTCGGGCCGTACCGGAACAACCAGGACCGCGGCGACCTCGACGACCGGTACGGCGAGATCCTGGCGGTGTACGTCGAGCCGGCGTACTGGGGCACCGGCACCGGCCAGGAGCTGTTCGCGGCGGCCCGGGCCGGCCTGGCCGAACGGGGCTGGGCGGAGTACCGGCTCTGGGTGCTCGCCGACAACGCCCGGGCCCGCCGCTTCTACGAGCGGGCCGGGCTGTCACCGGACGGCGAGGAGTCCACCTATCCGGTGCCGCTCTCCGGTGGGCGGGACCCGGTGCGGCTCCGTGAGCTGCGGTACACCGCCCGTCTCGACGGCTGAGCCGCGCCGCTGGTGGGGTGCGCGACGGATCGGCGTGGCCGGGCGGCGGATCGGCAGACCGAGCAGCAGCGCCAGGCTGATCCAGACGTAGGTGTTGCTGCCGAGGAAGCCGTCGATCCCGCCGAAGTTCTCCTCCCAGGACCAGACGACCCGGCTGGTCAGGAACCCGTACCCGATGGTCGCGGCGGCCAGCAGGACGACGCGCCGGGGGCCACGCGCGGGGGCCGCCATGCCGTGGTCGACCAGCAGGATCAGCGCGGGCAGCAGCCAGACCAGGTGGTGCACCCAGGTCACCGGGCTGACCAGGCACATGGTGACGCCGGTCAGCGCCAGGCCGGCGGCCTCGTCGTCGGCGGCGGCCGCGGCGCGGGAGCGCCACACCCATACGGCCAGGGTGGCGAGCACCAGCACCAGCCAGGCGACGGTGCTCGGGTGTGCCGGGTCCAGCCGGGCGACCGTCCCGCGCAGCGACTGGTTGGAGATGAACGACAGCTCGCCCACCCGGTCGGTGTTCCACAGCGCCGAGGTCCAGAACTCGCGGGAGGCGTCCCGGAAGAGCGCGCCGGCGAGCACGGTGGCCCCGGCAGCCGCGCCCATCGCGATGAACGCGGCCCGCCAGCGCCCGGTGACCAGCAGGTAGACGATGAAGATGCCCGGGGTCAGTTTGATCGCGGTGGCCAGTCCGATGCCCACCCCGGCCCACCGGCTGCGCGCCGGCACCAGCCGCAGCAGGTCCGCCGCCACCAGGAAGAGCAGCAGCATGTTGACCTGGCCGAAGTTGACCGTCTCCCGCATCGGCTCGTACGCGGCGGCCAGGCAGAGCGCCACCGCGAGGGCGAACCAGCGGGTCCAGCCGCAGCGGCGGGCGATCGGGTCGAGCAGCCACCAGATGACCACGGTGCTGGCCAGCACGGTGGCGACCACGCTCACCGTGATCGCGGTGTGCCACGACAGGTACGCCATCGGCAGCATGACCAACGCGGCGAACGGCGGGTAGGTGAAGCCGTACTGGGTGCCGGCCTTGAGATAGTCGTAGATCTCCCCGCCGTCGTGCACCCACCAGTTCAACGCGCCGTAGTAGACCCTGAGGTCGAAGAAGCCGTGCCGCACGGCCGCCTCCGACAGGAAGGCGGCCACCGCGACGGCGAGCACCACCACGGCGACGACCTGCCCTGCCGTCCGCCTGGCACCCTGCGCCACCGTCGCCTCCCTAGCCCTGCGTAGGCTCACGTGCCATGGCTGCAGGGTACGTCCGTCCGGCGCGTCCGGACGACGCCGACGAGATCGCACGCATCCAGCTCGCGACCTGGCGGGTCGCGTACCGCCGGATCCTGCCCCGACACGTGCTCGACAACCTGGACGAGGCGTACCTCGCCCGGCGGTGGAGCGCGGCGGTGCAGGAGCCGCCTTCGGGCGCGCACCGCGTGCTGGTCGCCGTCGAGCAGGCCGAGCAATCGTATCTGGTGGGGTTCATCGCGGCCGGACCTGCCGACGCCGAGGCACTCGCGCCGGGCGAGCCGGCCGAAGCGCTCGGCGACGGGGTGGCCGCGGTCACCGACCTGCTGGTCGAGCCGCGCTGGGGCCGGCGCGGGCACGGCAGCCGGCTGCTCGCCGCCGCCGTCGACCACTGGCGCACCGACGGCTTCAGCCGCGCGGTGGCCTGGGCGTTCGACGCGGACGCGGCGACCCGGAAGTTCCTCGCCTCGACCGGTTGGGAGGCGGACGGCGCGGCCCGCGCGCTGGACGTCGACGACATGCTGGTCCCCCAGCTCCGCCTGCACGTCGCCGTGCCGGCCGAGCCGGCCTGACGCCTTCCCGCCCCGCCTGTCGCACCTGCCTGGTAGGCACGACGGGAAGCGAGTCATCGGGCGGCACTGGAAGGAGCGGACCATGTTCAGGGACACGAAGGCGTTCAGCGGATTCTCGGTGGACGACACCGACCGCGCGGAGCGGTTCTACACCGACACCCTCGGGCTGCGGGTGTCTCGCGACGAGGCGATGGGCGGCCTGCTGACGCTGCACCTCGCCGGGGACCGGCCGGTGCTGGTCTATCCGAAGCCCAATCACACGCCGGCGACCTTCACCGTGCTCAACTTCCCGGTCGACGACATCGACCGCGCAGTGGACGAACTGATCGCGCGGGGCGTGCGGTTCGAGAGGTACGACGGCATGCCGCAGGACGACAAGGGGATCATGCGGGGCAACGGGCCGTCCATCGCCTGGTTCACCGATCCGGCCGGCAACGTGATGTCGGTTCTCGAGCAGGGCTGAGCCACGGCCGGCGGTCCCGGCGCGGCTGGCGGGACCGCCGGCGGCGTGGTCAGCCCTTGTCGGCGCCCTCGTTGGCGCCGCGCACGAAGTAGCGCTGGAAGACCGCGAACAGCACGGCCACCGGGATGGTGGCCAGCAGCGCCGCGCCGAGCTTGAGCGGATACTGGGTGCCCTTGCCGAGCGAGCCGCTGACCAGGTCGGCCAGCCCTCGGGGCAGGGTGAACAGGTGCGGGTCCTGCACCGAGACCAGGCTGTGCGGGAACTCGTTCCAGGAGCTCTGGAACGACAGGATGGTCAGCGTGATCAGCGCGGGTCTCGCCATCGGCAGCACCACCGACCAGTAGGTGCGGAAGACGCCCGCCCCGTCGATCCGGGCCGCCTCCTCGACGCTGACCGGGATCGACTCGAAGAACTGCTTCATGATGAACACCCCGGCCGCGTCCGCGAGCAGCGGCACCACCAGGCCCGCGTAGCTGTCGTAGAGGCCGAGCTGTTTGAGCACCAGGAACTTCGGGATCAGCAGCACCACGCCGGGCACCGCCATCACCGCGATGACCGCGGCGAAGAGCCCGGCCCGGCCCCGGAAGCGCAGCCGGGCCAGCGCGTAGCCGGCGAGCGAGTCGAAGAAGATCCGGCCGAGCGTGACCAGCACCGTGACCAGCAGCGAGTTGCCGAGCCAGAGCGGGAAGTTGGTGCCGGCGAAGATCCGCTCGAAGCCTGCCAGCGTCACCGGATCGGGTACCGGCGAGAGCGGGTTGGCCGCCGCGTCCGGCTCGGTCTTGAACGAGTTGCCGAGCTGGATGACGAACGGGTAGAGGAAGACCAGCCCGAAGAAGATCAGGACCGCGTACCCCAGGATGCGGTTGACCAGGGTGCGCGGCGCGCTGCCGGCGCGGCGCGCGACGGGCGCTGCCGGCCGGTCGGTCAGCACGGCCATGTCAGGACCCCTCCGGTACGCGTCGCCGCCGCCACCGGCCGCGTCGGGACTCGTCCCGCTCGGCCAGCACCCGGCGTTGGAACAGGGTGAGCACGATGATGATCAGGAACAACACGAACGAGATCGCCGCGCCGGGGCCGTAGTTGAAGTCCACGAAGGCGGTCCGGTACGACAGGTACGCCGGGGTGAGCGTGGTCTTGGCCGGATCGCCCTGGCTCATCACGTACACCTGGTCGAAGACCTGCCAGGAGCCGATCAGGCCGAGGGTGAGCACCAGGAAGGTGGTCGGCTTGATCAGCGGCAGGGTGACGTGACGGAACCGCTGCCAGCGGTTGGCCCCGTCGATCATGCTGGCCTCGTCCAGCGCCTCCGGCACGTTCTGCAGCGCGGCGAGGAACATCAGCATGAAGGTGCCCGAGGTGGTCCAGATCACCAGGCAGATGATCGAGGTCATCGCGACGCTCGGTCCGGAGAGCCAGTCCCACCAGGTCAGGCCGAGCGGGCCGCCGGAGGTGAGCGCGGCGGGCGCCGAGTCCACCCCGACCTTGCCGAGCAGCAGGTGCAGCACCCCGCGGGAGTCGGCGAACCACTCCGGCCCGTCGATGCCGAACAGGCCGAGCAGGTTGTTGACCGCGCCGGAGTTGGCGAACAGGAACAGGAACACCACGCTGATCGCCACCGAGCTGGTGACCGAGGGGAAGTAGAAGGCGCTGCGGAAGAAGCCCTTCCCCTTGAGCATCCGGTTGTTCACCACCAGCGCGAGACCAAGGGCGAGCACGGTCTGCGCCGGCACCACGATCGCGACGTAGTAGATGTTGTTGCGGATGCTGGTCATCAGGTCCCGGCGGGCGAGCCCGTCCTCGGCGAACAGCCGGGTGTAGTTCCTGCTGCCGACGAACGGCACGTCGCCGGTGAACGGGCTGCCCTGGCCGTTCCAGTCGGTGAGGCTCACAAAGAGCGCCATCAGGATCGGCAGCAGCAGGAAGAGCCCGAGAATCACGATCACCGGCGTGACGAACAGCCAGCCGGCGATGTTCTCGTTGCCGCGGATGCCGCCACCGCCAAGGCGGCGCGACGGGCCAGACGGCGTGCTGGCCTGGGCGGCGAGCGCCTCCGTTGCCATCTCCCCTCCTCTTCCGGGGGAGGTGTAAGGAAGGGCCCCCTATTAACGCACAGGGTCAACAAGGGGCCCTCCTTTCACCTCAGCCGCCGAGCGCCGCCTTGGCGTTCTTGTCGAAGTTGCCCAGGATCGCCTTCGGGTCGCCGCTGGCCAGGCCCTGCAGGCCGGCCTCAAGGTCGCGCAGGACGCTGTCCATCTTCGGGGCGTTCACCGGGCCCTGGCCGTACGCGGCACCCTCGATGAACGGGGTGTCCGCCGGGAACTCGCTGGTGTACTGGTCGCGGACAGACTGCCGGGACGGCATGACCCCGAACGCCTTGGCGAAGGCGATCTGCTGGTCACCGGCGGTCATCGCCTCGACGAACTTGATGGCCTGCTCCTTGTACTGCGACTTGGCCGCGATGCCCCAGCACTGGGTGAAGGAGAGGGTGCCCTGCCCCTTCGGGCCGGCCGGCAGCGGGACGACCTTGTACTTCACGTTCGGGAAGTCGTTCTGCAGGGCACCCTTGATCCAGTTGCCCTCGATGGTCATCACGGCCTTGCCCTTGCCGAACGCCTCACCGGACCAGCCGGCGTCGAGCTGCTTCGGGAACTTCGCGTAGCCGCTGGTGAGCAGGGTCTTCACGTACTCGAGGGCCTCGACGTTCTCCGGGGTGTCCGCGGTGGGCTGCTTGCCGTCCTTGCTCATCAGCCAGCCGCCGTTCTGCACCATGAACGCGCCGATCCGGTCCCGGGTGTCGCCGAGGGCCAGCGCCACCATGCCCTTCGCCTTGATCTTCTGGCTGGCCGCGGTGAGCTGGTCCCAGGTGGTCGGCACGTCGGCGTCGGTCAGGCCGGCCTTCGCCCACAGGTCGGTGTTGATCTCGAGGGCGAGGGTGGAGAAGTCCTTCGGCGCGCAGTAGAGCTTGCCGTCGTAGGTGAAGGTGCTGCGCAGGCTCTCGTAGAAATCGTCCTTGTTGCTCACCTTGTCGCCGTAGGGCTCGAGGGCGCCGACGCTGGCGTAGTCGGCGAACCGGGTCGCGTCGACGTAGAAGACGTCCGGCGGGGTGCCACCGGCGAGCGCCTGGCCGAGCTGCTGGGTGAGGTCCTGGGCCGGCGTGACGGTCGCGCTGTTGCCGGACGAGGAGGCCCACTTCGCGGCGGCGTCCTGCACGGCCTTGGTCTCGGCGTCACCCGAGGAGCCGATCATGATCTGGAGGTTGGCCGGGCCGCTGGACTGCTTGGTGTCCTTGCCGGAGTCGTCGAAGCCGCTGCCGCAGGCGGCGGAGCCGAAGAGGGCGACGGCGGCGAGGCCGGCCACCGTGGCCCGGGTGAGGGTCCGAGGTGTCATCTCATTCTCCTGGTGGGGGATGTTGATCACGCGGTGTGCCGGAGCACGAGCGTGGGGCTGAGCAGCGCATGTGGGTCGGTGGGCTGGCCGTCGAGCACTCCGGTGAGCAGCTCGACGCAGCGGGCGGCGGCGGCCGCGAGCGGCTGGCTGACGCTGGTCAGCCCGATCGCGGCGGCCACCGGGGTGTCGTCGAAACCGGTGACGGCGACCGGGATCGCGGTGTCGCGGACGGCGCGGAGGGCGCCGAGTGCGAGGGAGTCGCTGACGCAGACGACCGCGGTCGGCGGTTCGTCGGCGGCGAGCAGCTCGCGCGTCTCCCGTTCGCCCTGGTCGATGCCGTCCTCCGTCGCGCGGTGCGCCGCGGCGCCGTCGAGGCCGGCCGCCGTCATCGCGGTACGCCAGCCGGCGCGCCGGTCGTCGCCGACGCCGGAGCCTTCCGGCCAGCCGATGAAGGCGACTCGGCGGTGGCCGGTGTCGAGGAGCCGCCGGGTGGCCTGCGCGGTGCCGGCGGCGCCGTCGACGTCGACCCAGGGGTGGGCGTCGGGGGCGTCCCAGGGGCGGCCGAAAGTGACGAACGGCACGCCCCGTTCGGCCAGCCAGGCGGTACGCGGATCGCCGTGGTCGGTGCCGGTGAGCACGAACCCGTCCAGGTCGTACGCGCCGAGCAGGTCGTCGAAGGTGGCGATCTCGTGGTCGTCGCCGGTGGCGGAGTAGAGCAGGACCCGGTAGCCGGCGGCGTCGGCGGTCTCGGTGAGCCCGTGCAGGAACCGGTCGAGCACCGAGCCGTTGATCCCGTCCTGGGTGGGCTCGATCCGGACCGCGATGAGTCGGGAGCGCCCGGTCCGCATCTGCCGGGCGGCCTGGTTCGCGCGGTAGCCGAGGACGGAGATCGCCTCCTGCACCCGCTGGCGGGTTTCCTCGCGGACGATGTGCGGCGCGTTGAGCACGTTGGAGACCGTCTGCCGGCTCACCTGGGCGTGCCGGGCCACCGTCGCGATGGTCACCTTTTCAGCCACGAAATCCCTCTCGCCACCTTGAACGATCCAACTCCGATGGGGCAGGATTAGATCGTTCAAGTTTCTGGAATGTTTCGCACTTTGCACCCGGCCGACGGCTTCTGTCAAGACGTCCCGGCCACCGATCAGCACCAGGAGTTCCTCTTGTCCGAACGCCAACTCCAACCCCTGCTGCATGACCTGGTCGGAGTGGTGCACGCCCCGACCAGCGCGCTGGGCGACACGGCGGGTCAGATCCGGCCGAGCGGTGTCCAGGGCGTCTTCCACGCCGACGCCCGGGTGCTGTCCCGGGCCGAGCTGCGCGTCGACGACCGGGAACCGGAGGCGGTGACCCGCGGCGCCGACGGCCCGCACGGAGCCCGCTTCGTCAGCCTGGTCCGCTGGCTCGGCGACCCCGGAGCCGACCCGACCGTCCGGATCGACCGGACCCGGCAGGCCGGCCCGTCCGGCCTCACCGAGGAACTGCACGTCACGTCCACCGCCGCCGTCCCGGTCCGGGCCACGGTCAGCGTCGACCTCGGCTGCGACCTCGCCCCGATCGAGCTGGTCAAGTCCGGCGGCGGCGGATCACCGCTGGAGGCGAAGGCCGGCGAACCCGGCCGCGTCGAGTGGGCCGCCGAGGGCCTCGTCGTGACGGTGACCGGCGAGGCGGCCACCGTGGACGCGGCCGGCGACCGCGCCGCCGCGCCCCGACTCAGCTGGCCGGTCGAGCTGGCCCCCCGCGGGTCCGTCACGCTGCGCTGGCGGCTCGCCGTCACCGACCCGAAGGCAGTCGTGGCCGCCCCGCCGGTCGGCCCGGACTGGTCCGTACCCGAGGTCCACGCCGACGACCGCCGCCTGGTCCGCCTGCTCGACCGCTCCCTGGCCGACCTGCGCGGGCTGCGGCTGACCGACCCCGCGCACCCCGAGGACGTCTTCCTCGGCGCCGGCGTGCCCTGGTTCCTCACCCTGTTCGGCCGGGACAGCCTCTGGGCCGCCCGGATGATGCTGCCGCTCGGCACCGAACTGGCCGCCGGAACGCTGCGGGTCCTCGCCCGCCGGCAGGGCACCCGGCTCGACCCGGACACCGGTGAGGCGCCCGGCAAGATCCTGCACGAGCTGCGCCGGCACGAGTTCGCCCTGCCGGCCCACGAGCTACGCCTGCCGCCCGCGTACTACGGCACGGTCGACGCCACCATGCTCTGGGTCAACCTGCTGCACGACGCCTGGCGCTGGGGTCTGCCGGCCGACCAGGTCGAGCCCCTGCTCCCGCACCTGGAGGCGGCGCTGCACTGGCTCGGCGAGCACGCCGACGCCGACGGCGACGGCTTCGTCGAGTACGTCGACACCACCGGCCGGGGCCTGGCCAACCAGGGCTGGAAGGACTCCGGCGACGCGGTCCGCTTCCGGGACGGCCGGTTGGCCCAGCCGCCCATCGTGCTGGCCGAGGTGCAGGGGTACGCGTACCAGGCGGCGGCGAACGGGGCCGACCTGCTCGACGCCTTCCAGCGCCCCGGCGCCGACCGCTGGCGGGAACACGCCGACCAGCTCGCCCGGCGGTTCCGCGCCGCGTTCTGGGTCGACGGCCGGTACGGCCCACAGCCCGCGCTCGCGCTCGACCGGGACAAGCGGCCGGTCGACTCGCTGACCAGCAACATCGGCCACCTGCTCGGCACCGGGCTGCTGTCGGACAGCGAGTCGGCGCAGGTCGCGGCGCTGCTGTCCACGGAGGCACTGGCCGGCGGCTTCGGGCTGCGCACCATGTCCAGCGACGACGCCGGGTTCAGCCCGCTGTCGTACCACTGCGGTTCGATCTGGGCGCACGACACCGCGATCGTCCTCGGCGGGCTGGCCCGGGCCGGCTTCGCCGAGGCCGCGCTGCGCCTCGCCGACGGCCTGCTCGGCGCCGCCGAGGCGTTCGACTACCGCCTCCCCGAGCTGTACGGCGGCGACGATCGGGCGCTGCTCGGCCGCCCCGTGGATTACCCGGCGGCGTGCCGGCCGCAGGCGTGGTCGGCGGCGGCCGCCGTGGCCCTGCTCCAGGCCGGCGTCGGCCTCTACCCGGACGTGCCCGGCGGCCGGGTGGAGATCCGCCCGCTGGCCGGCCCGGAGCTGGGCGCGCTCGCCGCTGGCGGCCTGCGGATCGCCGGCGCCCCGGTCACCGTGGACGTCGACCGCGCCGGCCACCCGACGGTCACCGGCATCCCCGCCGACCTGACCGTGACAACCACCCTCCCCATCCCAGCCCCCCGCCGCGGCACCCACACCCCCCTCTCCCCCACCCCCACAAACCCCTGACCCCCACCCACCCCCACCCTCCCCACCCCGCCGCTCACCTGGTTGATCAAGGAGTTTGCGTCAGGAGATCGCTCCTCCGCGACGCAAACTCCTTGATCACCGCAGGCCGGCGGGGTGGGGAGGGTGGGTGGGGCTGGCTGGGTGGGGTTAGGCGGGGTGGGTGGGGGTTAGTTCGGCGATGAGTTCGTCGTCGTCCATGGCGCCGGTGGGGTGGAAGCCCAGGGAGGTGTAGAGGGCGGCGGCGGGGGTGTTGTCGGGGTGGTAGCTGAGCCGGACCGGGGCGCCCTGGGCGGCCAGCCAGTCGGCGAGGGTACGCACGGCGGCCCGGCCGACGCCCCGGTCCTGTTCGGCGGCGTCGATCACCATGCCGCCGATCCACCGGGAACCGTCGTCATCCACGCCCCACATGACGTGCCCGACCACCGTCTCGTCCGCGTACACGGCCAGCGAGGTCCAGACATCCGAGCGCATGGTCAGCACCAGGTAGCGGGCGGCGAGGGCGGGCACCCAGACACGCTGGTCGTCGCGGGGTGCGACGTCGGCCACGCCCCGCCAGTTGTCGTCGTCGACCGGCCGCAGGGTCACCCGCCGGCCGGCACGGTCGTGGAGCGCAGATTCGATCACACAGGCCACGTTAGGCCCGCGCCGCTCACCCGGCGACACAGTTCACCGCACCGCACGGCCGGTCAGCCCGCCGCGGCAGCCGGGAAGGTTCAGTCGAGCAGGGCGTCCAGGCCGACGGTGAGGCCCGGACGGTTGCGCACCTCACGCACGGCGAGCAGCACGCCCGGCATGAACGAAACCCGGTCGTACGAGTCGTGTCGGATGGTCAGCGTCTCGCCGGTGGTGCCGAACAGCACCTCCTGATGGGCGACCAGACCGGTGGCACGGACGGCGTGCACGCGTACCCCGTCGATGTCGGCGCCGCGGGCACCCGGCACCTCGTCCCGGGTGGCGTCGGGCGCGGGCCCGAGACCGGCCTCGGCCCTGGCCTGGGCGATCAGCCGCGCGGTGTGCGTGGCGGTGCCGCTGGGCGCGTCCAGCTTGCGCGGGTGGTGCTGCTCGACGATCTCGACCGACTCGAAGTGCCGGGCCGCGCGGGCGGCGAACTGCATCATCAGCACCGCGCCGATACCGAAGTTGGGGGCGATCACCACACCCACCCCGGGCTTACGCGCCAGCCAGCCACGCACCTGATCGAGCCGCTGCCCGGTGAAGCCGGTGGTGCCCACCACCGCGCTGATGCCCTGGTCGATGCACCAGCGCAGGTTGTCCATGACGACGTCGGGGGTGGTGAAGTCGACGACCACCTCGGCACCGGCGTCGGAGGCGGCGAACAGCCCGTCCCCCTGGTCGATCATCGCCACCAGGTCCAGGTCGGCAGCCGCGTCGACCGCCTTGCAGACCTCCACGCCCATCCGGCCCCGGGCGCCCAGCACGCCGACCCGGATCGGCTCGGTCGGACTCGTCTCCTGCTCGTCAGTCACGGGGCACAACCTATCCCAATCGGGACGCGGTCCTCCGGCGGGACCGGCGCTGTCCCACCAGGAGTCCATGATCGACGCGGTATGCGGCAACGTGTGGTCTCGGCGGCGCCGGAGACCACCACTTGCCGCAACCCGCGCACCCCAGCCGGGCCGGACCGGGCAGGCCAGCCACGCCGGGCGGGGCCAGCCACG
The DNA here is from genome assembly GCF_044765245.1 of Micromonospora sp. NPDC093277. Taxonomy (NCBI): domain Bacteria; kingdom Bacillati; phylum Actinomycetota; class Actinomycetes; order Micromonosporales; family Micromonosporaceae; genus Micromonospora; species Micromonospora sp. NPDC093277. Next base: position 836,846 of record NZ_JBIWJO010000001.1, on the reverse strand, counting down.
CCGGGCGGGGTCGGGTCAGGCCGAGAAGGCGGACTCCTCGAAGGGGCCGACGACCGCGAGGGACATCGGCCGGCCGAGCAGGTCGGCGGCGAGGCCGTTCACATCGTCCAGGGTCACCGCGTCGACCCGGGCGAGCAGCTCGTCCACCGGCATCAGGTCACCGTAGAGCAGCTCACCCTTGGCCAGCCGGCTCATCCGGGACCCGGTGTCCTCCAGGCCGAGGACGAACGAGCCCTTGCTCATCCCCTTGCCCCGGGCCAACTCGGCCTCGGTGATCCCCTCGGCGGCCACCCGGCGCAGCTCCGCCCGGGTCAGCTCCAGCACCTCGTCCACCTTGCCCGGCGCGCAGCCGGCGTAGACGGCGAACAGGCCGCTGTCGGCGTACTGGCTGGCGTACGAGTAGACCGAGTACGCGAGGCCGCGCTGCTCGCGGATCTCCTGGAACAGCCGGCTCGACATGCCACCGCCGAGGACGTTGTTGAGCACCCCGAGGGCGAAACGTCGATCGTCAATACGGTCGATGCCGGGGCAGCCGAGGATCACGTGTGCCTGCTCGGTCTCCTTCGGTTCGACCAGGGTGGTGGCCGGCTTGGTGCGTACCGCCGGGGCGGCCGGACGGTGCGGGGCCGGCACCGCCGGGTCGGTGTCCAGCGGGCTGCCGCGCAGCGCCTGCCGGACCAGCTTGACCACGGCGGCGTGGTCGAGGTTGCCGGCGGCGGCGATGACGATCTGCGGCGGGGTGTACCGGCGGCGGTAGAAGCTCTGGATCTGCCGGCGGGTCATCGGGGTGACCGTCTCCTCGGTGCCGGAGATCAACCGGCCGAGGGGGTGGTCGCCGTAGATGGCGCGGGCGAACAGGTCGTGCACCTCGTCGCCCGGCTCGTCGTCGTGCATGGCGATCTCTTCGAGGATCACGCCACGCTCGGTCTCCACGTCGGCGTCGTAGAGCACCGAGTCGGCGACCAGGTCGCACATGACGTCGATGGCCAGCGGCAGGTCCTCGTCCAGCACGCGGGCGTAGTAGCAGGTGTATTCCTTGGTGGTGAAGGCGTTGGTCTCACCGCCCACCGCCTCGATCGCCGAGGAGATGTCCAGCGCGCTGCGCTTCTGGGTGCCCTTGAAGAGCAGGTGCTCCAGGAAGTGCGCGGCGCCTCCCTGCGGCCCCGTCTCGTCGCGGGAGCCGACGGCCACCCAGATGCCGAACGAGACGCTGCGCATCGCGGGGATCGCCTCGGTGAGCACCCGCAGCCCGCTGGGCAGCACGGTACGGCGTACGGTCCCGCCCAGCGGGTCGTCGCTGAGCGTACGGGTGACCGCGCGGGCCGACCCGCCGACGGACCGGGTGCCCCCGGCGGCGTGCCGGACGGCACCGGGCGGCACCACCCCCCGTCGGCCCGCAGGAGAAGACGCACGCCGGGTCCGACTCACGAAAACCTGCTTCCAGTTTGACGAGGGGTGGGTGGTGCTTTGATCAGGACCGACGGCTCAGATCAGGGGTGCCGGCTCCGGGCCACGGCGCGGCGTCGAGCGCGCCGGGCCGGAGTTGTCGACGGCCGGGGCGACACCGTCGGCGTCGCCCCGGCCGTCGTGCATCAGCTGTGCCGGGTCCGGCGACGCGGACGGGAGTCGCCGCCGCCCTCGCCGCCCTCGCCGCCCTCGCCCCGCTCCGGGCCACGGCTGCCGCGCTCGCGGTCACCCCGGTCGCGCGGACCACGGTCGCCCCGGTCCCGGCCGGCCGGACGCTCGGCGGCGGCCTCACCTTCGGCCGGCGCCTCGGCGCCCTCCGGGCGGACCTTGTCCAGGTAGATCTTGCCGCGCTGGTCGATGTCGGCGATCTCCACCTCGACCTTGTCGCCGACGTTGAGGAAGTCCTCGACCTTCTCGACCCGCTTGCCGTCGCCCACCTTGGAGATGTGCAGCAGGCCGTCGCGGCCCGGGAGCAGCGAGATGAAGGCGCCGAACGCGGCGGTCTTCACCACGGTGCCGAGGAACCGGTCGCCGACCTTCGGCAGGGTCGGGTTGGCGATCGCGTTGATCCGCTCGACCGCGGCCTGGGCCGAGGGGCCGTTGGTCGCGCCGACGTAGATCGTGCCGTCGTCCTCGATGGAGATCTCGGCGCCGGTCTCGTCCTGGATGGCGTTGATGGTCTGGCCCTTCGGGCCGATCACCATGCCGATCTTGTCGACCGGGATCTTGACGGTGGTGACCCGCGGCGCGTAGTCGCTCATCGCGGCCGGGGCCTCGATCGCCGACTGCATCACGTCGAGGATGGTCTGCCGGGCCTCGTGCGCCTGCTGAAGCGCGGCGGCCAGCACGTCCGACGGGATGCCGTCGAGCTTGGTGTCGAGCTGGAGCGCGGTGACGAACTCCCGGGTGCCGGCGACCTTGAAGTCCATGTCACCGAACGCGTCCTCGGCACCGAGGATGTCGGTCAGCGTCACGTACTGGGTCTTGCCCTCGACCTCGTCGGAGATGAGGCCCATGGCGATGCCGGCGACCGGGGCCTTCAGCGGCACACCGGCCGACAGCAGGCCCAGCGTCGAGGCGCAGACCGAACCCATCGAGGTGGACCCGTTGGAGCCCAGCGCCTCGGAGACCTGCCGGATCGCGTACGGGAACTCCTCGCGCGACGGCAGCACCGGGATGAGCGCCCGCTCCGCGAGGGCACCGTGGCCGATCTCGCGCCGCTTCGGCGAACCGACCCGGCCGGTCTCACCCGTCGAGTACGGCGGGAAGTTGTAGTTGTGCATGTAGCGCTTGGACTTCTCCGGGGAGAGGGTGTCCAGCGACTGCTCCATGCGCAGCATGTTCAGCGTGGTGACGCCCAGGATCTGGGTCTCGCCGCGCTCGAAGAGCGCCGAACCGTGCACCCGCGGCAGCACGCCGACCTCGGCGGTCAGCGGGCGGATGTCACGCGGGCCACGACCGTCGATGCGGACCTGCTCGCGCAGCACCCGGCTGCGGACCTCGGACTTGGTCAGCGACCGGAAAGCGGCGGAGAGCTCCTTCTCCCGGCCCTCGAAGCGCGGGCCGACCTCCTCGACGACCTTGGCCTTGACCCGGTCGAGGGCCTCCTCGCGGTCGTGCTTGCCGGCGATCTTCAGGGCCTCGGCGACCTCGCCACGGGCCACCTCGGCGACCGCCTCGTACGCGTCGTCCAGGTATTCCAGGAAGATCGGGAACTCGGCGACCGGCTTGGCGGCCACCTCGGCCAGCTCGCTCTGCGCCCGGCACAGCTCCCGGATGGCCGGCTTGGCGGCCTCCAGGCCGCTGGCGACGACCTCCTCGGTCGGGGCGGTGGCCCCGCCGGCGACCAGCTTCACGGTGTGCTCGGTGGCCTCGGCCTCGACCATCATGATCGCGACGTCGCCGTCCGGCAGGGCTCGGCCGGCCACCACCATGTCGAAGGTGGCCCGCTCCAGCTCCTCGTAGGTCGGGAAGGCGACCCACTGGCCGTCGACGTGCGCCATCCGGGTGGCCCCGATCGGGCCGGAGAACGGCAGGCCGGAGAGCTTGGTCGACATCGAGGCGGCGTTGATGGCCACGACGTCGTACGGGTGCTGCGGGTCGAGCGCGAGGACGGTCTCGACGACCTGGACCTCGTTGCGCAGGCCCTTGACGAAGGACGGGCGCAGCGGCCGGTCGATCAGCCGGCAGGTGAGGATCGCGTCCTCGCTGGGCCGGCCCTCGCGGCGGAAGAACGAGCCGGGGATGCGGCCCGCGGCGTACATCCGCTCCTCGACGTCCACCGTCAGCGGGAAGAAGTCGAACTGCTCCCGCGGCTGCTTGCTGGCCGTGGTGGCGGAGAGGACGACCGTCTCGCCGAGCTGGGCGATGACGGAGCCGGCGGCCTGACGAGCCAGCCGGCCGGTGGAGAAGGTGATCTCACGGGTGCCGAAGGCCCCGTTGTCGATCGTGGCGGTGCGGGATTCGGTGCCGAGTCGGTTCTCGGTCATGGTGCGGCAATGCTCCTTCGCATCGGGGGCCCACGACGCGGGAGCTGCTCAGACGGCCGGTCTTCGATCGAAGCGCCCGGGTGACCGGCGGATGCCGGGGTGCCCGGAGGCCACTACCGGAGACCGGTACGCCGACCGGCTCCCTCTCGGGTGGTCGCGTGGCCCGGTTCTCTCAGTGGTACCGGAGCGGGGGAGCGGCCGTGCGGCCACTCCCCCGTCAGGTCACCGGCGCAGGCCGAGTCGCTCGATGAGCGACCGGTAGCGGTTGATGTCCTTCTTCTGAACGTAGTTGAGCAGCCGACGGCGACGGCCGACCAGCAGCAGCAGCCCGCGGCGGCTGTGGTGGTCGTGCTTGTGCACCTTCAGGTGCTCGGTGAGCTCGGCGATCCGCTTGGTGAGGACCGCGACCTGCACCTCGGGCGAGCCGGTGTCGCCCTCGACGGTCGCGTACTCCGCGCGGATCTTGGCCTTGGACTCCTGGTCGAGCGCCATGTTCTCCCTGTTTCGTGGGTCATTCGATGAGGTCCGTCGGGTCGCTCGGGGCGACCGGGGAACGGACCGGTCCTCGCACCCGCGGCGTCGTGCAGGCACGCGAGGCCCCACGTCGGTCAGCCGACGTCCCCGCCAGACTACCAGCCCGGTCGGGAACCACCCGGTGAAGGGCCGCGCGCCGGGCCGGTGAAGGGCCGCGCGGCGGCCGGTGAAGGGCCGCGCCGGGGGGTGGCCGGCGGGCTCAGCCGAGCACCAGGCGGGTCCGCTCGACGTCCTCGGCGATCTGGGCCAGCAACGGCTCGATCGAGTCGTACGTCCGTTGTTCCCGTAGGTGCGCCACGAAGTCCAGGGCCAGTCGCTCGCCGTAGAGGTCGCCGGAGAAGTCGAGCACGTACGCCTCCACCCGGCGCTCCCGGCCGGAGAAGGTCGGGTTGGTGCCGATGGAGACGGCTGCCGCGAGCGGCTCCCGCCCGCGACGCACCAGCCGGGCGGCGTACACGCCGTCGGCGGGGACCGCGGCGTACCGGTGGGTCAGCAGGTTGGCCGTCGGGTAGCCCAGCTCGCGTCCGCGCTGGTCACCGCGGACCACCACGCCCTCGACCCGGTGCGGGCGACCGAGCGCGACGGCCGCCGCGGCCACGTCGCCCGCGTCGACGCAGGACCGGATGTACGTGGAGGAGAAGACCGTCCCCGCCTCGGCCACCAGCGGCGCGCCCTCCACCCCGAAGCCGAAGGTGCGGCCCAGCCGCTCCAGCAGGGCCACGTCGCCGGCCGCCTTGTGCCCGAACCGGAAGTTGTCGCCGACCACCACCTGCGCCGCGTGCAGGTGCTCGACCAGGATGTCGTGCACGAACGCCTCGGCCGGCAGCCGGGAGAACTCCGGGGTGAACGGCACCACGCAGAGCACGTCGACGCCGAGCGCCTCGATCAGTTCCGCCTTGCGGGCCGGTTCGGTGAGCACCGCGGGATGCGAGCCGGGGCGGACCACCTCGGCCGGGTGCGGGTCGAAGGTCACCACCACCGACTTGACTCCCAGCTCACGGGCGTGTGCCACGGCGTGGCCGATGGTGGCCTGGTGTCCCTTGTGCACCCCGTCGAAGACGCCGATGGTGACCACCGAGCGCCCCCAGCCCCCGGGTGCCGCCTCGTACCCGCGCCACCGCTGCATGCAGACCTCCCCCTGTTCCGCCGCGCTTCCCGTCCTACGTTCTCAGGCCGGGGCCAGCACGATCTCCGCGCGGGCCCGCCCGTCCCGCTCGCTGACGATAGCGATCAACCCGCCGTCGGGTCCGAAGACGGCGTACGGGCCGGTGATGCCGGCCGCGTCGAGCGGGCCGCCGTGGGCGAGGATCTTCGCCTCGTCGCCGCTGGCGTCCCGGCGCGGGAAGAACCGCTCGGCGGCCGCGGCCAGCGGAAGGTTGACCACGTCGGGGGCGCGTTCCTCGAGCGTGTCCAGGGTGGCCGCCTCGGCGAGGGCGAAGCCGCCCACGGCGGTGCGGCGCAGCGCGGTCAGGTGGCCGCCGACCCCGAGCGTCAGGCCCGCGTCCCGGGCGATGGCCCGGATGTACGTCCCGGACGAGCAGGTCACGTCCACGTCCACGTCCACCACGTCCGGGGTCTCCCGGCGGACCGCCAGGACGTCCAGCCGGGAGATGGTGACCCGTCGGGCGGGCAGCTCGACGCTCTCTCCCTCGCGGACCCGCTTGTACGCCCGCTGTCCATTGATCTTGATGGCGCTGACCGCGCTCGGCACCTGGTCGATCTCGCCGGTCTGGGCGGCGAGCGCGGCCCGGATCGCGTCGTCGGTCACACCGGCGGTCGCCGTGGTGGCGATCACGTCGCCCTCGGCGTCGTCGGTGACCGTGGCCTGGCCGAGCCGGATCGTCGCGGTGTAGCTCTTGCCGGCACCGATCACATAGGTGAGCAGGCGGGTGGCCCGCCCCACGCCGATCACCAGCACCCCGGTGGCCATCGGGTCCAGCGTGCCGCCGTGCCCCACCCGCCGGGTACGCGCCAGCCGCCGGATCCGTGCCACCACGTCGTGCGACGTCATCCCGCCGGGCTTGTCGACCACGATCAGACCGTCTGTGCTCACGACCGCCAAGCCTGCCAGACGCCGGTCCTCGGCCTGGAACGGGATGGCACAGCGCGCGACGACGTGCGAAGATCAACCGCCCTCGCTGCCTCCGTCCAGGGAACCGTCATGTCCGAACCGCCGCGTCGCCCCGTCGGGGACTCCTCGCCCACCCGATCGTCGTCGCAGGCGCACCGGGCGCGGGTCGAGCTACCCGAATGGATGCGCAATCCGGAGCCGCCGCGCCGCACTCTCGGCCGCCGTCTCTCCGGATTCGTGGACGGGGTGCCGGCCCTGCGGGCGGCCCGGCACCGGCTCTGGAGGTGGCGGGACCGCAGCCGGTTCAGCGAGCGCCACCCGGTGGTCTCCGCGATCGTGTCGTTCTTCGTCGTCCTGGTGGTGGCCACGTGCCTGGTGGTCGGCACGTGGTACCTGTTCTACATGATCACCCAACGCATGCTCTGACGCCGAACCGCTCACGGCGCCGGCATGTCCTGCCGACGGCTCGCGCGCGAAGATCATCCGCCCACTCGACGCGCCACCACAGGAACCGGAATGACCGACGACCAGCAGAATCCCGAGCCGTCGCGCCGCTTCGACGAGATGTTCGCCTCCGTCGAGGCGGTCAAGGTCCCCGACTGGATGCGCCATCCGGTTCAGGAGCACGAACTGACCCGGCGGGAACGGCTGCACCTCGGTTGGGAGCGACACAGCGGGAAGCTGCTCGGCGGCGTCGGCCTGTTGCTGATCGTCGGCCTCCTCGGCTTCGCCGGCACCACAGGCTGGCGCTTCGTGGACAAGGTCCACCGGGGCGAGGTGGTACTCGGCGGACCCGCCTCGACCGAGGCTGCGCCAAGGCCGGTCGACGCGGACGGCAACACCCTGGGCGTGTACCTCGACACGCCCGCCGAGCATTTCGCCGAGGGCGAGAAGGCCATCGTCCTACCGGCCGCCCGGGCGACGGGCCCGTTCACTCAGCAGCAGGTCGCGGACGCGCTGTCCGGCGTCCGGGCGGCGCTGGTCGAGGGCCGCCTTGACAAGGACATGCTCTACGGCGACCCGAAGGCGTTCCTCGCCCGGCTCGCCCCCGACGCGCGGGCCGGGGTCACCGATGACGTGGCCCAGGGCGCCAGCCTCGGCTACGCCACCCGGATCCGCCGTGACGCCGACCCCGACTTCGTGCCCAAGAACGGGATCCGCGCCCGTGGCACCATCGAATACACCGTCATGACCCTCGACGACGGCATTCGCGTGCTGGCCATCACCACCCGGTTCATCTGGGTCTACTCGTTCGACCTGTTCCAGGCGCAGAAGTACCCGCCCGGCGCCGAGTTGGTAACCGTGCGCGACGAAGTGGTATGGCAGTTCCCCCACCCGGACGACGTACGCGCCTCGTCCCGGGGCCTCTGGATCGGCTCGGTCGCGGTGAACGTCGCGAACGCGCCGTGCGACGCGTTGGAGAAGGGCTACCTCGCCCTGGATTACGACCGCTTTGCCCCGCTCCGGCGTCCGAAGCCGGGGCCGACCGGCGACATCTACGATCCGGGCTGGCAGCCGGGCGACGGCGAATCCTGTTGACTGCAACGGTGGTCAGCGGATCGCGCCGACCACCGCCCAGCCGCCGGAGCGCAGCCGCAGCAGCAGGGCGACCAGCCGGAGCGCCACGAACAGCGTCAGCCCGGCCCAGATGCCGCCCAGCCCGAGGTCGAGCCCGTAGGCCAGCCAGATGGCGGGCAGGAAGCCTCCCACCGCCGCCACGATGGTGAGGTTGCGCAGGTAGCCGACGTCGCCGGCACCGATCAGCACCCCGTCGAGCGCGAAGACCACCCCGCCGATCGGCTGGAGCGCGACGAACCACGGCCAGGCGACCATCGCCTGCTCGCGTACCTGTGGATCGGAGCTGAACCAGGATGGCACCAGGCCGGCGCCGGCGGCGATCAGCACCGCGAAGGCCACGCCGCAGGCCCCGCCGAGCAGCGCGATCCGGCGGGCCAGGGCGCGGGCGCCGGCCGCGTCGCCGGCGCCGAGCGCCGCGCCGATCAGCGACTGCGCGGCGATCGCGAGGGCGTCCAGCACCAGCGCCGTGAAGAACCACAGCTGTACGGCGATCTGGTGGGCGCCGACCGCGGCGGCGCCGAACCGGGCGGCGACGGCGGTGGCGGAGAGGAAGCTCGCCTGGAAGGCGACGCCCCGGATCAGCAGGTCGCGGCTGAGCACTAGTTGCTGGCGGATCAGCCGCGGCCGGGGACGCAGGGAGATCCGCTCGCGCACCAGCGCCGCCGCGAACAGGCCGCCGGAGATGGTCTGCGCGACCGAGTTCGCCACCGCCGAGCCGACCAGGCCGAGTCCGACCGGGTAGACCAGCAGCGGGCAGAGCAGCGCGGAGAGCAGGTTGGGGGCGAGCACGAAGAGCAGCGGGCGGCGGGTGTCCTGGACGCCGCGCAGCCAGCCGTTGCCGGCGGCGGCCACCAGCAGGCCGGGCGCGCCGAGCGCCGCGATCCGCAGCCAGTTCGCGGCGGCGTCGGCCACCTCGCCCGAACCGCCGACGAGGGTACGCGCCAGCCATCCACCGCCGATCTGGATGGCGAGCGCCACCAGCACCCCGACGGAGAGGGCGAGCCAGGACGCCTGGACTCCCTCGGCGACCGCCGCGGCCCGGTCCCCGGAGCCGAACCGCCGGGCGGACCGCCCCGTGGTGCCGTACGCGACGACGGTGCCGAGCCAGGCGGTCAGGGTCAGCACCGTGCCGCCGACGGCGAGCGCGGCGAGCGGAACACGGCCCAGGTGGCCGACCACCGCCGTGTCGACGAGGACGTAGAGCGGTTCGGCGGCGAGCACCACGAGCGCCGGCAGGGCGAGCGCGGCGATCCGGCGCGGCGACGCGGCATCGGTGGCGGGAAGGGTCTGACTCATCGCGCCCGATCCTGACACGCCCCCCGTAAGGAACACAACCCACTACACCACTTACCGCACGTGGCGTGGCTCGGCGCGGGGGCAGGTGGGCATGGTGGTCTCGCGGGCGAGGGGGCTCGTGCCGGCCCAGGCGCTGGGGATGATCAGGGTGCGGCGCACCGGACGATCGGGAGGTCCAGGGGCACTTCATGCTCAGCACGGACTGCGGGCCGCCAGGGGCACTTCATCCGCAGCACAGACTGCGGGCCGCCAGGGGCACTTCATCCGCAGCACAGACTGCGGGCCGCCAGGGGCACTTCATCCGCAGCACGGATTGCGGGCCGGCGGTGACGCCGTGGCTGCGGCGTCAGCGCCGGGCGGCAACCGTCACTGACGGGTGTCCATCGAGGTCTGCAGCGCGCGGCGCATCTGCTCGCGCGCCTCGTCGGTGGTGGTCTCGGTCTGCGGCTTGCGCTTGGTCGCCATGGGAGTTCCCTTCCCGGGTGCGGGACCACAGGTGCCCGGTGGCCCGATGGGCCGACAGACTCCGGCTCGGCGCAATTCGCCGGCTGGAGCCATCGGTTCTGCTGGGCGCCGGGGCGGCGGTCCGGGATCACCGGGGCAGCTCGCCTGACAGCGTGAACGCGGGTCGGCCTGACCCTGGCGGGAGGCGGCACCGGGTGTGGCGCCACCGCCCATGACCAGCGCCGAAGCGCTGAACCTCTCCTAAGTTAACGTTTACTTTCCACATGCTGCCCCCTGTTCCCGCGATACGGACAACCGCCCTTGATCGACTCCAGGTGCGGGATGTGGTGGTCACAGCGGGCGGCGGATACCGCCGTTTGCGGGACACGGAGTGGATCACGCTGGGCACGGAGTCCGGGCGCGGCCCGCTGACCGCGTCCGAAGCTGTCACCGGAGCCGTCGTCAGCGGGCCAGGAAGTGCCACCCGAGCCACCACCAGAAGCCGAAGAAGCCGATCCGGCCGACCGGCACCGGGCCGACCTCGTAGCGCATGACGAAGGCGCACACGTCGGCGAGCGACGGGATCCGTGAATCCTCCCGCCGGGCGGCCCACTCGATGGCCGCGAAGAGCAGCAGCGCGGTCAGGAAACCGCCGATCGCCAGGGTTCGCATCATCGGCGGACCAGCCCCCAGAACGCGGACAGCCAGGCGAACCAGGCCGCGGAACGAACCAGGGGGTCCTCCAGCAACGGGTCGGCCAGCCGGGAGAAGGTGGGAAACTCGTCGCCGACGTTCAGCACAAAGGTCGTCCCTTCGAAGACCCCGAAGATGGTGACCGGCAGCAACCACCAGACCGCTCCGGGCGGCAACCGGCCCGGCGCGGGCCGCCGGGGCGTCCGGTTGCTCAGGCCGATCCAGATCAACGCGCCACCGGTACCCAGGGTGTAGAGGTTGGCCTGGGCGGAGAAGGACGGTAGCTGGCCGCCCACGAGGGAGAGACAGATCAGCACCGGCACGGAGACCGCCGGACGGTCCCAGGCTCGGGGCGCCTCGGCGGTGAGCTCTCGGGAATGATCCATCACCCGATTGTCCTCACCGTCACGGAGCGCGGGAAGACCAGCACGCCCCGGAAACGTCCCTGATCTCAGACCGTCAGCAGCGCAGCGCCCAACTCGGCGCGGATCCGGCCCAGCACCTCGTCGACCGTGCCCCGCCCGGTGAAGCCGGCCGCGAACCGGTGCCCGCCGCCGCCGAGCGCCACCGCCACCCGACTCACGTCCACCGCGCCCTTGCTGCGCAGCGAGACCGCCCACTCGCCCGAGCCAACCTGCTTGACCACGCAGCTCACGTCCGCCTCGGCCGTGCAGCGCACCGAGTCGATCAGCGCCTCCAGCACGTACGCCGGCTGGTCGTACCGGGCCAGGTCGTCCCGCGTGGCGTACGTCCAGACCAGCCCGCGCCCGGCGGCGGCGGCCGGTTCCAGCCGGGCCCGGCCCAGCACCTCACCGAAGAGCCGGACCGCGCCGAACGGGCGGGTGTCGAAGATCCGCCGGGAGATGTCCCCCGGGCGGATGCCGGTGGCCAGCAGCCGGGCCGCCATCCGGTGCACCTCGGGCGTGGTCGCCTCGAAGCGGAACGAGCCGGTATCCGTGCTCAGCGCGACGTAGAGGCAGGTGGCGATCTCCGCGTCCAGCGATACCCCGAGCCGTTCCAGCAACCCCTCGGCGACCACCGAGGTGGCCGCCGCGTGCGGGTCCACCAGGTGGATGCCGCCGAACCGGGTGTTCGAGGCGTGGTGATCCAGCACCAGCGCCACGCCGGCCTTGTCCAGCCGGTCGACCAGGTCGCCCAGCCGGGACTCGCTCGCCACGTCGAAGCAGATCACCAGGTCCGGATCCGGGTACGCGTCGTCCTGCGGCACCAGCAGGTCGAGCCCGGGCAGCCAGCGGAACGGCTCGGGCACCTCCGGCGGCCCGGGAAAGGTCGCCTGGAGGTGCCGTACGCCCCACCGGCGCAGGCCCAGCCCGAAGCCGAGCATGCTGCCCAGCGCGTCCCCGTCCGGGTTGACGTGGCAGATCAGCAGCACCCGCGCGTCGGCGGAGAGCCCGCGTACCGCCGCGAGAGCGGCTGCCCAGTCGGTGTCGGTGGGGCCGGCACCGGCCGGCGTACCGCCCACGGCGGGTGAGGTCACCGGCGGTCGCCGCCGCGCGGCTCGTCGTCGCCGGACTCGGCGTCCTCGACGTCCGCGTCCTCGTCCTCGTCCTCCACCCGGTACGGCTGCGCCTCGCCCGCGTACTGGGCCTTGGCCGCCAGCCGCTGCACCTCGGCGTCGGCGTTACGGGCCGCCGCGAGCAGGTCGTCGATGTGCTTGACCTGGTCCTGCACGTCGTCCAGGACGAACGTCAGGGTCGGCGAGTGGCGCAGCCCGAGGGCCTTGCCGACCGTGCTGCGCAGCATGCCCTTGGCGCTCTCCAGCGCGGCGGCGGTGCTGGCCTGGGCCGCCGCGTCCCCGAGCACCGTGTAGAAGACGGTGGCGTCGCGCAGATCGGCGGTGATCCGGGCGTCGGTGATGGTGATCATCCCGAGCCTGGGGTCCTTGATCTGGCTCCGCACCACCGACGCGACCAGTTCACGGATACGCTCCGCGTGCCGGCGTACCTTGGCCGGATCCGTCATGTCCCCCACCTCCAGGGCTTCCCACTTTCGGCCGGAGACGACGGCGCGGGCGCCGCCGGGTCCGGACCCCCCAACGTCTTCGAACACTACCCGCGTGCCCCGGCCAGCCGCTCAGCGCCGCCGGTGCAAGGAAGGGCCCCCTGTTAACGCCTCGTGCGGATAAAGGGCCCCTTCCTAACAGCCTGCCCGAATGCGACGTGCGGCGCTCAGTCCTCGGGGCCGTGGAGGCGGCGGCGGACCGACAGCAGTTCGGTCTCCGGGCGGGCGGCCACCAGGCGCTCGCAGGAGTCGAGCACCTCGCGGACGTGGGCCGCCTCGGCGGCCACCACGGCCACCCCGATCTCAGCCCGCCCGTGCAGGTCGAGCGCCCCGACCTCGGCGGCCGACACCTCGAACCGGCGCAGCGCGGCGACGATCGGCCGGACGTACGAACGCTTGGCCTTCAGGGACCGCGAGTCCCCCGGCAGCAACAGGTCGAAGTGCGCGGTTCCCGTGTACACGGCGAGCAACGGTACGGCAGAGCCGCGCCCCGGTCACCCGCTTTCTGTTGCCACCGCCACCAGGATGTCCCGGTCGATCGCCTGATCGACCCGGTGCGCGAGATCCCGGTAGCCGGGCCCGTCCACCACCCGCAGGCCGGCCCCGGCCAGCACCGCCTCGGCCGCCGCCCGCGGGGCCACCAGGGTGTTCCAGGACAGGCCCAGCGCTCCGCCGGGGCGCAGCAGCTCCCGCCAGACCGGCACGGCCGCGCCGAGCAGGTCCAGCGGGCTGCGGGACAGCCCGTGACCGGTACGGCTGCCGTGTGCCACCCCGTAGGGGGCGTCGGCGACGATCACGTCGGCGCAGGCCGGCCGGAGCACCTCCCGGGCCCGGGTGGTGTCGGTGTGCAGCACGGTGACCCGCTGGGTCGCCCCGGCCCGGTGCTCGTCCCGGGACGGCGCGAGCACCGCCTCGAACCGCCGGGCGACGAGCTTGCGGTCCCGGCGTACCGGCACCGTCTCCGCGGTGTGCTTGAGCCGCTTGCGGCGCAGCCAGGTACGCAGAAACGCCGCGTACGCGTCGACGTCCCTACCGTCGTGCTCGACGCCGATGCCGTCGTAGCCGTACATCAGCGCCTGGTTGAGCGTGGTGCCCCGGCCGCAGAGCGGGTCCAGCACCACGAGCTGCCGGTCCAGCATGTCGCCGGCCGAGGCGGAGGCCAGCAGGGTGACGTTGAGCAGCAGTCGGGTGAACTGCTCGTTGGTCTTGCCGGCGTACTTCGGGATGGTGATCAGGTCGGAGTCGTACCGGGCGAGGGGGTGCAGCGGCACCGGCCGGAGCAGGTCGTCGCCCACCCTCTCGAACAGCGCGTACGCCGCCGACAGGTTGGCCAGGTACGCCAGGTCCCGGGTGCGAGGCCCCGGCTCGGCCGCGGTGAAGGTCAGGTACTCCACCCCGCCGATCCGCTCCACCCCGATGTCGCCGGGTGCCGCGGCGAGCACCCCCGAGCCGGCGAAGGCCGCCAGTTCGGCGCGGGCCAGCCGGCCGGCCGCGTCGGCGTAGACCCGGTTGGTGGAGGGGGCGAGGAGCAGCGCGTACCTGAGCACGCCGGAGATTGTCGCAGTACGCGCGGACGGCGACGGCCGGGACCCAGGGGCCCCGGCCGTCGGTCGTTCATGCCGCTCAGGTGCGCGGCTTCTCCCGCATCTCGAAGGTCTCGATGATGTCGCCGACCTGGACGTTGTTGAAACCGGCCAGCGTCAGACCACACTCGAAGCCCTCGCGGACCTCCGTCGCGTCGTCCTTGAACCGCTTGAGCGAGCTGATCGTGAGGTTGTCCGCCACGACCGCCCCGTCCCGCAGCAGCCGCGCCTTGGCGTTGCGGCGCATGATGCCGGACCGGACGATACAACCGGAGATGTTGCCGATCTTGGACGAGCGGAAGATGTCGCGGATCTCCGCGCTCCCCAGCTCGACCTCCTCGTACTCCGGCTTGAGCAGGCCCTTGAGCGCGGCGTCGATCTCCTCGATGGCCTGGTAGATGACGGTGTAGTACCGGATCTCCACGCCCTCGCGGTCGGCGATCTCGCGAACCTTGTTGGCGGCCCGCACGTTGAAGCCGATGATCGTGACCGCCTCGGACGAGGCGCTCGCGAGCATGACGTCGCTCTCGGTGATCGCACCCACGCCCCGGTGGATGATCCGAAGCTGGACCTCCTCCGGGATGTCGAGGTTGAACAGCGCGTCCTCGAGGGCCTCCACGGAACCGGAGCCGTCGCCCTTGAGCACCAGGTTGAGCGAGGTCTTCTCGCCCTCCTTGAGCTGCTCCATGAGCGTCTCGAGGGTGGCCCGGCCACGGGAGTTGGCGAACGCCGCCGCCCGCCGTCGCGCCTGCCGCTGCTCGGCGATCTGCCGCACGGTCCGGTCGTCCTCGGCGGCCAGGAAGGTGTCACCCGCACCCGGCACCGTGGTCAGACCCAGCACCATGACCGGACGCGCCGGGCCGGCCTCGTCGACCGGCTTGCCGTTCTCGTCCAGCATGGCCCGGACCCGGCCGTGCGCCCCACCGGCGACGATCGAGTCGCCGGCCCGCAGGGTGCCCTTCTGCACCAGCACCGTCGCCACCGAACCGCGCCCCTTGTCGAGGTGCGCCTCGATCGCGACACCCTGCGCCGGCCCGTCGATCGGAGCGGTCAGCTCCAGCGACGCGTCGGCGGTCAGCAGCACGGCCTCGAGGAGTTCCTCGATGCCGATGCCGGGCTTCGCGGCCACGTTGACGAACATGGTCTCGCCGCCGTACTCCTCGGCGACCAGGCCGTACTCGGTCAGCTGCTGGCGGACCTTGTCCGGGTTGGCCTCCGGCTTGTCGACCTTGTTGACCGCGACCACGATCGGCACGTCCGCCGCCTTGGCGTGGTTGAGCGCCTCGATGGTCTGAGGCATCACGCCGTCGTCGGCCGCGACCACCAGGATCACGATGTCCGTGACCTGGGCACCACGGGCACGCATGGCGGTGAACGCCTCGTGACCCGGGGTGTCGATGAAGGTGATCGCCCGGTCCACGCCGTCGTGCGGAACGCGGACCTGGTACGCGCCGATGTGCTGGGTGATGCCACCCGCCTCGCCGGCCACGACGTTCGCCTTGCGGATCGCGTCGAGCAGCTTGGTCTTACCGTGGTCGACGTGACCCATGACGGTCACCACCGGCGGCCGGCTGACCAGGCGGTCCTCCGAGACCTCCGCGTCGAGGTCGATGTTGAACTGCGCGAGCAGCTCGCGATCCTCGTCCTCCGGGCTGACGATCTGCACGTCGAAGCCGAGGTGCTCACCCAGCAGCAGCAGGGTGTCGTCGGAGCACGACTGGGTCGCGGTCACCATCTCGCCCAGGTTGAACATCTCCTGGACCAGCGAACCCGGGTTGGCGTTGATCTTGTCGGCGAAGTCCGACAGCGAGGCGCCACGGGACAACCGGATGACCTGACCCTGGCCCCGGGGAGCACCCGAGGACATGGTCGGGGCCGACAGGTTGTCGAACTCCTGTCTGCGCTGCTTCTTGGACTTGCGGCCTCGGGTCGGCCGGCCACCCGGACGCCCGAAGGCACCCGCGGCGCCGCCGCCACGGCCACGACCGCCGCCACCCGGACGACCACCACCGCCGGCCGGGGCGCCCGGACGGAAACCACCGCCGGGAGCACCACCGCCGCCACCGCCACCGGGACCGCCGCGGTAGCCACCGCCACCGCCACCGCCGCCACCACCGGGGCCGCCGCGGTAGCCACCGCCACCGCCACCGCCGCCACCACCGGGGCCGCCGCGGTAGCCACCGCCACCGCCGCCGGGGCGACCCGCGCCGCCACCGGGACCGCCACGACCGCCACCGGGGCCGCCAGGGCGACCCGTGGTGGGGCGCTGGCTCGGCATGGAGGCCGGGCTGGGCCGCGGCGGCATGGAGGCCGGGCTGGGCCGCGGCGGCATGCCGGCCGGGCTCGGACGGGGACCGCCGGCACCGGCGGCCGGCGGCCGCTGCTGCTGGCCACCCTGGATGCCGAACGGGTTGTTGCCGGCGCCGCGCGCCGGCGGACGACCGCCCGGCCGGGCACCCGGGCCTGGGGTCGGGCCACCGGGACGGCCGGCGGCCGGGCTACCCGGACGCGGCGGCACCGCGTTCGGAGCCGGACGCGGACCCGGACGGGGACCACCCTCCGCCGGGGGCTCCCGGCGAACGTTCTCCCGCTGCTGCTGGCGGGCGGCCTGCGCGGCCTTGACCGCGGCCTCCTGCTCAGCCTTGAGGGCGGCGGCGCGCGCCTCGGCGGCCGCCACCTCGATGTCGTGCGCGCTCGCCGGCTTGGCGGCCGGGGTCGCCGGCTGCGGCGGGCCGGGGACCGGACCCTTGGGCTTCGGTCCAGGGGTCGGCGCAGCCGGGCGCCGGGGCGGCATCGGCTTGGCCGAGACCCGGGGAGCGCCCGGGGTCGGGGACGGCGTCGGGGTCGGGGTCGGGGTCTGGCTCGGGGCTGCCGCCGCTGGGGCGGCCGGCGCCGGCGCGGCCGGTGCCGAGGTGCCACCGGCGGACGCGACGAAGGCGCCACGCAGCCGTCGGGCGACGGGCGCCTCGACGGTGCTGGACGCGGACTTAACGAACTCGCCCATCTCCTTGAGCTTGGCGAGAACGGTCTTACTTTCGACCCCGAGCTCCTTGGCGAGCTCGTGTACGCGGGCCTTTCCTGCCACTGCACTCCTCACTCCGAGGTCGTGCGGGCAGCACCCGCAGCGACCTCACTCGTGCACTTGAAGCCTGGTCATTTCTGGGACTTCATCGTGTGCTCATGTCGGTCGTCCTACCTTGCTAGCGACCGCGACCGGTCGGGTTGACCGGTCGTCGGGTTTGGCGGCGTCAACGTGCTCCGCCAGCATGCCGTGATCGATGACCCCGGCGATGCGCAGTGCCCGCCCGAAGGCGCGGCGCCGCACCGCTTGCGCGAAGCAGGCCGGATCCGGGTGCATGTTTGCTCCCCGACCCGGCAGTCTGCGGGCCGCATCGGGCCGAAGGCTGAAGTGATCAGCTCCGTCACCGACCGCGACAATCCGCAACAACTCGCTGGCTGGCGCTCGATTCCGGCAGCCCACACAGGTGCGCTCCGGCAGCGCGCGTCGTGCCACTGGAGGAAGTCTACCCCTAGCTGCTTGAGATCGCGCCGCCCGGCTCGGGTACGTGATCAGCCCCGCTCCGGCCACCCGTGTCGGCCTGCTCCGCGTCGGAACGGATGTCGATCCGCCAACCGGTCAACCGGGCCGCGAGCCGGGCGTTCTGCCCTTCCCGGCCGATGGCGAGCGAGAGCTGGAAGTCCGGCACGGTCACCCGCGCGGTCCGGCTGGCCAGGTCGACCACCTCGACCCGCAGCGCCTTGGCCGGGGAGAGCGCGTTGCCGACGAACGTGGCCGGGTCGTCCGACCAGTCGATGATGTCGATCTTCTCACCGTGCAGCTCGCTCATCACCGCGCGGACCCGCTGGCCCATCGGGCCGATGCAGGCGCCCTTGGCGTTGACCCCCGGCGCGGTCGAACGCACCGCGATCTTCGTACGGTGACCTGCCTCACGGGCGATCGCGCCGATCTCCACCGTGCCGTCGGCGATCTCCGGCACCTCCAGCGCGAAGAGCTTCTTCACCAGCGCCGGGTGCGACCGGGACAACGTGATCTGCGGCCCGCGCATTCCCTTGGCCACGTGCACCACGACGCAGCGGATCCGCTCGCCGTGGTCGTACCGCTCGCCCGGGACCTGCTCGGACTGGGGCAGGACGCCCTCCAGCTTGCCCAGGTCGACGCTGACGATGCCCTTCTCCTTGCGGGCCTCGTGCGCCTGCACCACGCCGGTGACCAGGTCGCCGTCGCGGCCCACGTACTCGCCGAAGTGCACCTCGTCGGTGGCCTCCCGCAGCCGCTGGAGGATCACCTGCTTGGCGGTCATGGCCGCGATCCGGCCGAAGTCGTGCGGGGTGTCGTCCCACTCCCGCAGCACCGCGCCCTCGGCGTCCTGCTCCTGGGCGTACACCGAGGCGGCCCCGGTCTTGCGGTCGATCTCCACCCGGGCGTGCGGCTCGGCGCCGTCGGTGTGCCGGTAGGCGGTCAGCAGCGCGGTCTCGATCGCCGCGAGGATCGTGTCGAACGGGATCTCCCGCTCGCGCTCGAGTGCGCGCAGCGCCGCGAGGTCGATGTTCACCTCTCCTCGTCCTCCACATCATCTTCGTCGTCGATGTCGTCGATGTCCTCGCCGGCCTCGTCGCCGGCCAGTTCGTCCAGGCGGCTGAACTCCACCTGGACCCGGCCGGGTGCGAGCTCGGCGTACGGGTGTGCCGTGCGGCCGGCGTCGGTCTCCAGCACCACGCGCTCGTCGTCGGCCTCGACCACCCGGCCGGTGAGCTGGCGGTCCGCCGTGGTCCGCTGCTCGGGCACGCCCGCCCCGCCGCGCACGGTCACCTTGACCAGCCGGCCGACGTTACGCCGCCAGTGCCGGGGCAGGGTGAGCGGCCGGTCCACCCCCGGCGAGCTGACCTCGAGCTGGTACTCGCCGGCGACGATGTCACCGCCGGCCTCCTCGGCCGCGTCGAGCGCGGCGGAGACCGCCCGGGAGACGTCCGCGACGGCGTCCAGGCTGATCCCGCCGTCGGCGTCCACGATCACGCGGACCACGTGCCGCCGGCCGGCGCGGGAGACGGAGAGGTCCTCCAGGTCGTACCCGGCGGCGGTGACCACCGGCTCGATCACCTCACGCAGCCGGGCCCGACGCGCGCCCAGGTCGCCGCGGGGCGCGCCGACCCGGTCCCCGACACGGGGCCCGTCGGCCCGGCGGGGTCGCCCGGAGGGCCCCGTCGGCCTGGTGGCACGGCCACGCTGCGTCATCTGGTGCACCCTTTCGCTGTCAAACGGGCCGTTCGGCCCGCCATGCCGGCACGCCACCGGGGCGGACGCGCCCGGTGGCTGTGCAGAGCGTAACGCGCGGCCCGGACGACGGGCCGGGCGGCGCACCGACGCCACTGGCCCACAAGCCGACGGAGATGGTGTTGACTTGTCCGAGTGGGGACAGGCAGAACAACACAGCGCACCGGAGCACCGGGACATTCCCGGCGAAACCTGCTGCGCGCCGGAGCGCTGGTGACCCTCGGCGGCGCCGCCGTACCGCTGGCCGGCTGTGGTCTTTTCGACGACAAGACGCCGGCGCCGGACCCCCTGGAGCCGCTCGCGGCCGAGGCCGCCGAGCTGGAGGGCCGGTACCGGGCCGCCATCGCCGCCGCCTCGACGCTGGCCGACCGGCTCACCCCGATCGCCGACGCCCACCAGGCGCACGCCGCCGAGCTGCGCAAGGTGATCGGCCGGCCCGCCCCGTCGGGTACGCCCGCCGGCAGCCCGACCGTGACGGCCACCGATCCGCAGGGCCTGCTGGCCGAGCTGCGGCAGGCGGAGCAGCCGGCCCGGGAGAACGCCGCCAAGGCGTGCGCCGCCGCGCCGGGCGAGCGGGCCGCGCTGCTCGGCTCGATCGCCGCCGCCCGGGCGACCCACCTGGAGGCGCTGAAGTGACCCCCCGTACCGCATCGACCGGGCCGGCCCAGGCGCTGACCGACGCGCTCGCCGCCGAGTACGCCGCCATCTGGGCGTACGGGGTGATCGGCGTGCACCTCGCCAACGCGGCCCAGACCGCCGCCCGCTCCGCCGAGGCGGCCCACCGGACCCGCCGGGACGCCCTCGTGCTGCAGCTGAGCGAGGGCGGCACCCCGGTCCCCGCCGACCAGGCCGGGTACGCGCTGCCGTACCCGGTGACCGACAAGGCGAGCGCGCTCAAGCTGGCGGTGGAGATCGAGGAGCGGACGGCCGGTCACTGGCGGGCGGCCCTGCCGCACACCACCGGGGCGGACCGGAACCAGGCCCTGGCGGCGCTGACCGACTGCGCGCTACGCGCCACCCGCTGGCGGCGCACCGCCGGGGTGACTCCGATCACCGTCCCGTTCCCCGGTCGGCCGGCCTGAGCCGAGGTATCGGTCACTCGGCGCAGCACTGCGGTTGCGGCCCGCATACCAGGTATGCATACTCCTCGCCATGTCCATCCGTCACGGCCTGCTCGCGTTGCTCGAACGCGGCCAGATGTACGGCTACCAACTGCGCGCCGCGTTCGAGGAGTCGACCGGCTCGACCTGGCCGCTGAACATCGGGCAGGTCTACACCACCCTCGCCCGACTGGAACGCGACGGCCTGGTCCGCTCGCTGCCGGAGAGCGACGGCGGGCAGCGGCCGTACGAGATCACCGACGCCGGGCGGACGGACCTGGCCCTCTGGTTCGCCACCCCGATCAGCCACGCCGACCGCCCCCGGGACGAACTGTCGATCAAGCTGGCGCTGGCCCTCACCACCCCCGGAGTGGACGTCCGCACGGTGGTGCAGACCCAACGCAGCGCGACCATGCGCGGGCTGCAGGAGTTGACCCGGTTGAAGTACGCCAGCGACAAGCCGGAGGACCTGCCCTGGCGCCTGGTGCTGGACGCGATGATCTTCCAGGCCGAGGCAGAGATCCGCTGGCTGGACCACTGCGAGACCAGCCTGGTCCGCTACCGCCCCGCCCCGAGCCGGCCACCCGTACCCGGCGGGGCGGTGGACCGGGCCGACGAGGAGGCCCACCGGTGAGCGCGAGGAGTGAGCCGGGTCTGCGAGCCCCGCAGCCGCGAACAAAGATGGTGCCGTGAGCGAGGTGCTGGAGCTGCGGGACGTGTCCCGCACCCACGGTGCCGGCGAGGCGGCCGTGCACGCGCTGTGCGGGGTCAGCCTCACCGTCCGGGCCGGCGAACTGGTGGCGGTGATGGGCCCGTCGGGCTCCGGCAAGTCGACGCTGCTGGCACTCGCCGGCGGGCTGGACCGCCCCACCACGGGTGAGGTGCTGGTCGAGGGGGAATCGTTCGGCGGCCTCACCGCGCGAGAGCTGGCCCGGCTGCGCCGCCGCCGGATCGGGTACGTCTTCCAGGATCTGAACCTGCTCGGCAGTCTCACCGCGCTGGAGAACGTGGCATTGCCCCTGGAACTCGACGGCGCCGGGGTCCGTACGGCCCGCAGGGCGGCCGGGGCCGCACTGGACGAGGTGGGGGTGGCCGCGCTGGGCGGCCGGTTCCCGGACCAGATGTCCGGCGGCCAGCAGCAGCGGGTGGCGATCGCCCGGGCGCTGGTCGGCGAGCGCCGGCTGGTCCTCGCCGACGAACCCACCGGGGCGCTCGACTCCCAGGCCGGCGAGGCGGTGCTGCACCTGCTGCGCCGCCGGGTCGACGCCGGCGCGGCGGGGGTGCTGGTCACCCACGAGGCGCGGCACGCCGGCTGGGCGGACCGGGTGGTGTTCCTCCGGGACGGGGTGCTGGTGGACTCGACGGCGCCGCTGCCCGGCGTCGAGCAGCTGCTCGCCGGCAGCGGGCGGTGAGCCGGGGCCGGCTGGCCGCCACGGTCGGCTCGTGGCGGGCCGCGCTGCGGATCGCCCACCGTGAGGCCCGCCGGGCGCGCGGTCGTACCGCGCTGGTGCTGGCGACGATCGCGCTGCCCGTGCTGGTGCTGAGCTGCACCGCGGCGACCTGGGACATGGCGGAGCTCAGCCAGGCGGAACAGCTGGACCGCCGGCTCGGCGCGGCCGACGCCGAGCTGCGCTGGACGGATGTGAACGCGATCCAGCAGGACGCGTGGGGGGACAACTCCTGGTCGGTCGGGGGCGACCCGGTGACACGGACCCGGCCGGTGACCGCCGACGAGGTCCGCGCGCTGCTGCCCGCCGGCAGCCGGGTCACCCGGCTCCGCCGGTGGGTTCAGTTCCAGGTACGGATCGACGGCCGGTTCGTCTCGTTCGAGACGCGGGCCGTCGACCTCACCGACCCGCTCACCCGCCCCCTCGCGGCACTGCGCGGCGGCCGGCGGCCCACCGCCCCCGACGAGATCGCGGTCAGCCCGGCGGCGCTCCGCCGGCTCGGCGTACGCCTCGGCGAACCGGTGCACACGGTCGACGGCGCGACGTACACGGTGGTCGGCGTGGTGGAGTTCCCGGACAACCTGAACGAGGTGGTGGCGCTGCACCCGGACACGCCGGCCGGGCCGACCGACCCGCCCGACGAGAGCTGGCTGGTGGACCTGCCCGGGCCGGTGGACGGGGCGCTGGTGGACCGGCTCAACGAGCACGGGATCGTGGTGACCGCCCGAGCCCCGCTGCCCGGGCGGGACGAGATCGCCACCGGCCCGGGGCTGCCCGACCCGGAAGAGGCCGGCAACATGCTGCTGGTCGGCGGGCTCGGTCTGCTGGAGGTGGTGCTGCTGGTCGGCCCGGCCTTCGCGGTCGGCGTACGCCGGCGTCGCCGGGACCTGGCCCTGGTCGCGGCGGCCGGCGGGGACGCCGGTCACCTGCGCCGGATCGTGCTCGCCGACGGCGTGGTGCTCGGCGCCGGCGGGGCGGCGCTCGGGATGCTGCTCGGGGTCGGCGCGGCGTTCGCCGGCCGGCCGCTCGTCGAGCACTACCTGGTGCACTCCCGCCTCGGCGGATACCGGGTCTTCCCGGCCGCCCTCGCCGCGATCGCCGCGGTGGCGGTGCTGGCCGGGCTGCTGGCCGCGCTGGCCCCGGCGTGGACCGCCGCCCGGCAGGACGTGGTGGCCGGCCTCGCCGGTCGGCGCAATCCGCCCAGGCACCGCCCCCGCTGGCTGGTGCTCGGGGTGCTGCTCACCGGGACCGGCACCGCCCTCGCCGCGTTCGGCGCCACCCGGGCCAGCCCGACCGTCGTCCTGGCCGGGATCGTCCTCGGCGAACTGGGCCTGGTCTTCTGCACCCCGACGCTGATCGGGCTGCTCGCCCGGGCGGGACGGCTGCTGCCGCTGGCGCCCCGGCTCGCGTTGCGCGACGCCAGCCGCAACCGTTCCTCGGCCGCGCCGGCCATCTCCGCCGTGATGGCGGCGGTCGCCGGCAGCGTGGCCATCGGTGCCTACCTGGCCAGCGCGGACGCCCGGCAGCACACGCAGTGGCAACCGGGCCTCCCGCCGGGGCAGGTCCTGCTGGCAGGCATGGACGCGCCGGGAACCAGCCCCCAACCGTCGGTTGACGAGATCGCGCGGCGGATCCGGGCCGTGCTGCCGGCCACCGCGGTCGTCCCGCTCGCCGACCTGGTCTGCGCCCGGCCCGCGTCCCCGGAGGACTACTGCGCCCCGACCACCGTGCTGCCGCCGGAGCTGCGCTGCCCGTACGAGCCGGCGGAGACGGTCGGCGCCGCCCAGGCCGAGGCGCGGGCCGACCCACGTTGCGCCACGCCGTTCCGCAATCCGACCAACCTCTATCTGCCACCGTTACTGGACGACGGAGCGGCGCTGCCCGGGCTCACCGGGGCACCGGCGGAGGAGATCGCCGCCGCGACCCGGGTGCTCCGGGCGGGCGGGGCGGTGGTCACCGATCCGCGTCAGGTGGTGGACGGTCGAGTGACGATCACCGTCACCCACAGCGCCGGCAGCCCGGCGGCCAGCGCCACGCTGCCCGGTTACGTGCTGCGCGGCGGGCTCCCCGTCGACCGGCTCGTCCTCTCCGCGCCGGCGGCGGCCGCGGTCGGCCTCGTCGGCGAGCAGTTCGGCTACCTGGTCGACACGCCGACCCCGCCCAC
Source organism: Micromonospora sp. NPDC093277 (assembly GCF_044765245.1). Classification (NCBI taxonomy): domain Bacteria; kingdom Bacillati; phylum Actinomycetota; class Actinomycetes; order Micromonosporales; family Micromonosporaceae; genus Micromonospora; species Micromonospora sp. NPDC093277. Next base: position 812,664 of record NZ_JBIWJO010000001.1, on the reverse strand, counting down.
CGCCGACCAGCAGAAGCGGCTCATCGCCGAGCTGTCCCAGGCCCGGCTCACGGTCCTGGTGGAGAACGGGCCGCCGAGCGGTGACCAGCGGCCCCTGCTGCTCCTGCTGGCGGGCGCCTCCGGCGTGATCACCGTGGGCGCGGCCGGGGTGGCCACCGGCCTCGCCGCCGCCGAGGGCCGCCGGGACCTGTCCACCCTGGCCGCGGTCGGCGCCGACCCCCGGGTACGCCGGGTGTTGTCGCTCTGCCAGGCGGGGGTGATCGCCGGGCTCGGCTCGGTGCTCGGCATCCTGGCCGGCCTCGGCTCGGCGGTCATCATCCTGACCTCCCTGAACCGCCGGTACGCGCAGTCATGGCCGGTCCAGGACCCGTACCCGTTCGCGGTGCCCGGCCTGACCCTCGCGGTGCTGGTTGTCGTCCCGCTGGTGGCCATGCTCGGCGCGGGCCTGCTCACCCGCTCCCGACTCCCGATCGAACGCCGCCTCGACTGAGCCCCCGCTCGGTGCCACGACAGTTGCCGTTCCACCCGAACGGTAACTATCCACGCTTGCGGGAGTTCCACTCATCGGGGAGCGACGGGTGGAACGGAGGTGGACCGTGGACGCCAGTGACGCCTACGCGGAGACCGAGCGATATCGCGACGATCCGCGATGGCGGGTCGCCGAGCGGGTACGCGACGCGGCGCTGCGCCGGTTTCCGGCCGACATCCTCGCGGTCGCGGTGCACGGGCCCCTCGCACACGGCGACGACGACGGCGGCGGAGACAGCGAGGTGGGGCTGCTGCTGGTCACGTACCGGCCGGGCGGCGGGCCGCCACCGGCGACCCGGCGGGTGGACGGGGTGCTGGTCGACCTCACCGTCGCCGGGGCGGACGACTACCTGGGGCAGGCCCGCACGATCGGCCCGCTCTGGCCGCTGACCGCCGACCGGTACGTCACCACCCGGGCACTGCACGACCCGACCGGTTGGCTGCGCTCCCTGCGCGACGAGCACCTGGCCCGGCTGGCCCGGGCCCGGCCCGCCGAGTTCAGCACCGCCGCCCGGCGGGCGTGGTACCGGGGCAGCGCGGCGCACGCCCGGGCGCTCCGGCTCGCCGAGTGGTACGAGACCGATCAGGCGCTGCTCATGCTCGGCGAGGCGCGGCTGGCCGCGGCCACGGTGCAGGGGCTGCTCAGCCGCACCTACTTCCGCAACCCGGGGGACGCGGTACGGCGTACCGGGCTGGCCGGCGCGGACATGACCGAGGTGGGCACGGTGCTGGCCCGCCAGGCCGAGGAACTGGCCGCCCGGGGCCGCCCGGTCGACGGCACCGTCGACGACCTCCTCACCACCTGACGCCACCGACTGTCAGCCGAGGCCGGACACCCCGATCAGCGAGCCGATGAAGTAGGTCGCGACGGCGGCCAGACCACCGAGCAGAAGCTGCCGCAGGCCGCTGGACCACCAGGCGCGGTAGGTGAACCGGGCCACGATCGCACCGGCCGCGAAGAGCCCCACCCCGCCGACGCCGAGCGCCAGCCAGAGGCTGGTGAAGCCGAGCAGGTACGTCAGCAGCGGCACCAGCGCGCCAACAGAGAAACAGACGAACGAGGATATCGCCGCCGCCCACGGGCTCGGCTGGTCGTCGAGGTCGACGCCCAGCTCCTCCCGTACGTGCATCCGCAGCGCCTCCTCCGGGTTGGCCCGTACCGCCTCGGCCACCTGCACGGCCAGGTCCCGGGGCAGCCCCCGGCGGACCCACGCCTCGGCCAGCTCGCGGGCCTCCGCCTCCGGGTGCCGTTCCAGCTCGCGCCGTTCCTTGGCCACCTCCGCGGCCACCTGCTCGTTGGCGGACCGGACGCTGGTGTACTCCCCCAGCCCCATGGAGATGGCGCCGGCGACCAGCCCGGCGGCGCCGGTGAGCACGATGCTGCGCGGCGAGACGCCACCGCCGCCGACGCCGGCGATCAGGGCGATGTTGGTGACCAGGCCGTCCATCGCGCCGAACACGGCCGGCCGCAGCCAGCCGCCGGACACGTCCGCGTGGTGGGCCTCACGGAGCGCGGCGGGGGTGTCGGTCACGGCAGGGTCAGGATCTCGTAGCCGTCGTCGGTCACGACGATGGTGTGCTCGAACTGGGCCGTCCATTTGCGGTCCTTCGTCACCACCGTCCAGCCGTCGTCCCACATGTCGTACTGGTAGGTGCCGAGGGTGATCATCGGCTCGATGGTGAACGTCATGCCCGGCTCCATCACGTCGGTCGGGCGGGGGCTGTCGTAGTGCGGCACGTAGAGGCCACTGTGGAAGGACTCGCCGATGCCGTGGCCGGTGAAGTCGCGGACCACCCCGTAGCCGAACCGCTTGGCGTACGACTCGATGACCCGGCCGATCACGTTGATCTGCCGGCCCGGGGCGACCGACTTGATGCCGCGCATCATCGCCGTGTGGGTCCGCTCGACCAGCAGGCGGGCCTCCTCGCTCGCCTCGCCCACGCAGAACGTGGCGTCGGTGTCGCCGTGCACCCCGCCGATGTACGCGGTCACGTCGACGTTGATGATGTCGCCGTCCTCAAGCACCGTGGTGTCCGGGATGCCGTGGCAGACAACCTCGTTGAGGCTGGTGCAGCAGGACTTCGGGAAGCCCTTGTAGCCCAGCGTCGACGGGTAGGCGCCGTGGTCGCAGAGGAACTCGTGGACCACCTTGTCGATCTCGTCGGTGGTCACCCCCGGCTTGCAGTGCTCACCGGCGAGCTGGGTGGCCTGGGCCGCGAGCCGGCCGGCGATCCGCATCTTCTCGATGGTCTCGGGGGTCTGCACGTGCGAGCCCCGCCACTCCTGCGGACGCTTCTTGCCCACGTACTCGGGGCGCGGGATGTGGGCGGGCACCGCTCGCCACGGGGAGAGCGTGCCTGGGGTCAGCGGCGCACGGACAGTCATGACCACAGCCTATCGCCGCCCACCGGGTGATCCCCGCCACGGCCCGGCCGGCCGGCGGCCCGGACCAGTGCCGTGATCGGGCGGGGATCGGCGTCGTTCTCCGGATGCCACTGCACCCCGAGCAGGAAGCGCCGCCCAGGGTCCTCGACCGCCTCCAGCACCCCGTCGTCGGCCCAGCCGGAGGCGGTCAGCCTCCCCGGGTCGGCCACCCCCTGATGGTGGTACGAGTTGACCCGGTCCACCCCGGCCAGCACCGTCCCGGCCAGGCTGCCCGCGGCGAACCGGACCGGGTGGGCGCCGTACTCCCCGGGGGACGGGCAGTGCCCCTCGTGGCCGACCACCTCCGGCAGGTGCTGGTGCAGCGTGCCGCCGTGCGCGACCGCGAGGAGCTGCATCCCGCGGCACACCCCGAGCACCGGCAGGTCGGCGGCGAGCGCGGCGGCCAGCAGGGCGAGCTCGCCGGCGTCCCGGTCCGGCCGGCTCCGGGTACGCGGGCCGGGCGGCTGGCCGTACCGCTCCGGTCCGACGTCGGCACCGCCGGCCAGCAGCAGCCCGTCGAGGATCCGCACCACGTCCGCGTCCGTGTCGTCCGGGGGCAGCACCACGGCCCGGCCGCCGGAGGCGGTCACCGCCCGGACGTACGCCTGCGGCACCAGCGCCGCCGGGACGTCCCGCCACACCGCCCAGCCGGCCGGCTCGACGTACGCGGTGATTCCGATCACCGGCCGCCTCACCGGGCCACTCTCCGTTCGCGACTGCAGGGCTCGCAGACCCGGCTCACTCCTCACGCTCACCGAGCCAGTCTCCGTTCGCGACTGCGGGGCTCGCAGACCCGGCTCGCTCCTCACGCTCACCGAGCCAGTCTCCGTTCGCGACTGCGGGGCTCGCAGACCCGGCTCACTCCTCACGCTCACAGTGGTGTGACGTAGGCGGCGGTGATGCCGCCGTCGACCACGAACTGCGCGGCGGTCATGAAGGAGGCGTCGTCGCTGGCCAGGAAGGCCACCGCGGCGGCGATCTCCTCCGGGTTGCCGAACCGGCCCATCGGCACGTGCACGAGGCGGCGGGCGGCCCGCTCCGGGTCCTTGGCGAACAGCTCCAGCAGCAGGGGCGTGGCGACCGGGCCGGGGCAGAGCGCGTTGACCCGGATGCCCTCCCGGGCGAACTGCACGCCCAGCTCCCGGGTCATCGCCAGCACCCCGCCCTTGCTCGCCGTGTACGCGATCTGCGACGTCGCCGCCCCCATCAGCGCGACGAACGAGGCGGTGTTGATGATCGAGCCCTTGCCCTGCCGGCGCATGTGCGGGATGGCGTGCTTGCAGCAGAGGTAGACGCTGGTCGTGTTGACCCGCAGCACCCGCTCCCAGGCGTCCAGGCCGGTGTCCAGGATGGAGTCGTCGTCCGGCGGGGAGATGCCGGCGTTGTTGAACGCCACGTCGACCCGGCCGTGCCGCTCGGCCACCCCGTCGAAGAGGTCCCGCACCGACGCCTCGTCGGCCACGTCGCAGGCGACGAACTCACCGCCCACCTCGTCGGCGGCCCGCCGCCCGGCATCGGCGTCGATGTCGACGCAGACCACCCTGGCCCCCTCGGCGGCGAACCGCCGTACGGTGGCCAGCCCGATCCCGCTGCCCGCCCCGGTCACCACGGCCACCCGGTCCGTCAAACGACCCTGCATCTCACTCCTCCGTGCTGATGAACACGTTCTTGACATCGGTGAAGGCGTGCAGCGCGTCCGGGCCCAGCTCCCGGCCGAGGCCGGAACGCTTCATCCCGCCGAACGGGGTCCAGTAGCGCACCGAGGAGTGCGAGTTGACGCTGAGGTTGCCCGACTCCACCCCTCGGGCCACCCGGACCGCCCGGCCGACGTCCCGGGTCCAGATCGAGCCGGAGAGGCCGTACTCGGTGTCGTTGGCGAGCCGGATCGCGTCCGCCTCGTCGTCGAACGGCAGCACCGAGACGACCGGGCCGAAGATCTCCTCGCGCCAGTGCCGGTCGGCCGGGGAGCCGGCGAGCAGCACCGTCGGGGCATACCAGAAGCCGGGGCCGTCGGGGTGGGAGCCGGTGAAGGCCACCTTCGCCCCGTCGACGTACCCGGCGACCCGGTCCCGGTGCCCGGCGGAGATCAGCGGGCCCATCTCGGCGGTCTCGGCGGCCGGGTTCTCGACCCGGAACGCGCGCACGGCCGGTTCGAGCAGTTCGAGGAAGCGGTCGTACACCGGGCGCTGGACCAGGATCCGGGAGCGGGCGCAGCAGTCCTGGCCGGCGTTGTCGAAGACCGCGTACGGCGCGGTGGCCGCCGCCTTCTGGAGGTCGGCGTCGGCGAAGACCAGGTTCGCGGACTTGCCGCCCAGCTCCAGGGTCACCCGCTTCACCTGGGCCGCGCAGCCCGCCATGATCCGGGTACCGACCTCAGTGGAGCCGGTGAAGCAGACCTTGCGCACCGCCGGGTGGGTGACGAACCGTTCCCCCACCACGCTCCCCTTGCCGGGCAGCACGGTGAACACGCCCTCGGGCAGCCCGGCCTCCAGGGCCAGCTCGGCCAGGCGCAGCGCGGTGAGCGGGGTCAGCTCGGCCGGCTTGAGCACCACGGTGTTGCCGGCCGCCAGCGCGGGCGCGAAGCCCCAGCCGGCGATGGGCATCGGGAAGTTCCACGGCACGATCACCCCGACCACGCCGAGCGGCTCGTGGAAGGTGACGTCGAGTCCGCCGGGCACCGGGATCTGCCGTCCGGTCAGCCGCTCCGGCGCGCCCGCGTAGTAGTCCAGGACGTCCCGGACGTTGCCCGCCTCCCAGCGCGCGTTGCCGATGGTGTGCCCGGAGTTGCGCACCTCCAGCAGCGCCAGCTCCTCGATGTGCGCGTCCACCACCGCCGCGAACCGCCGCAACACCCGCCCGCGCTCCCCCGCCGCGACGTTCCGCCACCCCTCATACGCCCCGGCCGCCCGCCCAATCGCCGCATCCACCTCTGCGAGCGGGGTGCCCGCAATCTCCCCCAGCACCTCCCCGGTAGCCGGGTTCCGCACCTCCGTCACGACCCCTCCCCTCCTTCTCGCCGATCATGGAGTTGTGGCACCGCACAAAGCACCCAAACCGCTGCGAACCAGGCGCCACAAGTCCATGATCGACGGCGCGATGACGGGTTAGAGGCGTTCGAAGCCACGGGTCAGTTCCCAGTCGGTGACGGCGGCGTCGAAGGCGGTCAGCTCGACGCGGGCCTGGTTGGCGTAGTGGGTGACGACCTCGGGGGTGAAGGCTTCCTTGGCCAGTTCGGAGGACTCCCAGAGGGCGAGCGCGTCGCGCAGCGTCCCCGGCACACGCGCCGCCGCCCCGTCGTCGTACGCGTTGCCGGTGCACTCCGGCTCCAGGGGCAGCTCCCGCTCGATGCCGTGCACCGCCCCGGCGACCAGCGCGGCGATCGCCAGGTACGGGTTGACGTCCGCGCCGGGCGCCCGGTTCTCCACCCGCATGCCCTGGCCGTGCCCGACCAGCCGCAGCGCGCAGGTGCGGTTGTCGATGCCCCAGCGCAGCGCGGTCGGGGCGAACGAGCCGGGCTGGTAGCGCTTGTAGGAGTTGACGTTCGGGGCGGAGAAGAGGCTGAACTCGCGCATGGTGGCGAGCAGCCCGGCCGCCACCCGCTGCCCGGTGACGCTGAGCTGCGCCGGCCCGTCGCCGAGGATGGCGGACGCCCCGGACGCGTCGCGCAGCGAGAAGTGGATGTGGCAGGAGTTGCCCTCCCGCGCGTTCGGCTTGGCCATGAAGGTGATCGACATGCCCTCCTGGGCGGCGATCTCCTTCGCCCCGTTCTTGTAGATCACGTGGTGGTCGGCGCAGGCCAGTGCCTCGTCGTAGCGGAAGGCGATCTCGTGCTGGCCGAGGTTGCATTCGCCCTTGGCGCTCTCCGGGGTCAGTCCCGCGCCGGCCATCTCGGTGCGGATCCGGCGTAGCAGCGGCTCCACCCGGGCGGTGCCGAGCAGCGAGTAGTCCACGTTGTACTGGTTGGCCGGGGTCAGGTCGCGGTAGCCGCGCCGCCACGCCTCCTCGTACGAGTCGCGGTAGAGCACGAACTCCAGCTCGGTCCCGGCGTACGCGGTGAGTCCGTGCCCGGCGAGCCGGTCGAGCTGCCGGCGCAGGATCTGCCGGGGCGAGGCGACGACCGGGCCGGTGCCGTCCAGCCACTCCAGGTCGGCGAGGAGCAGCGCGGTCCCCGGCTGCCACGGCACCGGGCGCAGGGTCACCAGGTCGGGCCTCATCGCGAAGTCGCCGTAGCCGCGGGCCCAGCTCGACATCGCGTACCCGTCGACGGTGTTCATGTCCACGTCGACGGCGAGCAGGTAGTTGCAGCCCTCGCTGCCGTGCGCGACCACCTGGTCGAGGAAGTAGGGCGCGTGGAACCGCTTGCCCTGGAGCCGGCCCTGCATGTCGGTCAGGGCCAGCACCACCGTGTCGATCTCGCCGTCGCCGACGGCGACCCGGAGCTGTTCCAGCGTGAGTGGTGCTGTCCTCATCGGCGCGCCCTCCATGGGAAAGGTCTACTACCGAACCTTTGAATCCGTCAATGGGTGGACCGGCTCACCCGAGCAGACCGCGCAGCAGTTCCGCCGTGGCGTCGCAGTGCTCCTCCATCACCAGCCGGGCGGCGTTCGGATCGCCGGCCAGGATCGCGTCGACGACCCGGGTGTGCTGGACGTCGGAGTGGTCGAGGTTTCGGGGGATCACCGGGATGGCGGCGAGCAGCCGGTCGAGGGTCAGCTGCACGTCGGCCACGGCCGCGGCCAGCGACGGGCAGCCGCTGGCCGCGGCGACCGCCAGGTGCAGCCGGGAGTCCGCGACCCGGCGGTTGGCCGGATCGCGGTCGCGGGAGGCGGCCAGGGCGGCGACCAGGGCCTGCCGCTCGACCGCCGGCAGGCTGCGGTTGGCGGCCAGCCCGGCCGCACCCGATTCGAGTACGCGCCGGAAGTCGAGCGCGTCGGGCAGCCGGTCGCCCATCTCGCGAGCCAACTCGCCCGCGTCGGGACGTCCGCCGGCACCGGAGACCGGCAGCGCCGAGCGGACGAAGGTCCCACCGGTACGACCGCGCCGCGATTCCAGGTAGCCGGCGTCGCGTAACGCCGCTATCGCCTCCCGCAGGGTCACCCGGCTGACCCGCAGCCGCTCGGCCAGTTCCCGCTCCGCGGGCAGCCGCTCGCCGACCCGTACCAGGCCCAGCTTGATCGCCTGGACGAGCCGGGCGACGGTGATCTCGAAGGCGTTGCCGCCGCGCACCGGGCGCCACACCGGGAAGGCCGGTACGGCGTCCGGCGTCGATGCCCCGGCACCGCTCGGCCCTCCGGCGGCGGCGCCCCGCACGGCAGTCCCGGCATCGTTCGGCATCGACCGTTCCCTTCCCACCGTCCGTCCGGATGGCGGGCACCCATCGGAGCACCCGCCTCCCGGGCAACCTACTCGGCGGCCGGCTCGGTGACGGGCTCCGCGCCCGTCGCCGGCTTCGGGATCGCCGGGTCCGGCACGTTGTGGCGGGGGCCGGTGAACCAGCGCCGGGCGCTGAGCACCCACCAGAGCCAGGCTCCGCCGAGCACGACGCCGACCGCGACGATCGTGTAGTTGAACGTGCTGGCGGTGATGGGGCTGCCGGTCGGCAGCACGAACAGCACGCAGATGACCAGGACCCAGACGACGGCGATCCACCCGACCGGCGCGCTCCACCGACCCAGGTTCCACGGCCCGACCTGGAAGTCCGGCGTACGCCGGCGCAGGAACACCGGGGCCACGTACGCGATGTAGAGGCCGATCACCGCGATGGAGGTGGCCGCCAGGTATGCGGTGGTGTTCCAGAGCGACGGCAGGACGAGCACCGTCGAGCAGGTGACGCAGAGCCAGATCGAGTTGGTCGGCGTGCCCGTACGCGGGTTGACCCGCTTCCAGATCCGGGAACCGGGTAGCGCGCCGTCCCGGCTGAACGCGTAGGTCATCCGGGAGTTCGCCGTTACCGAGGCCATGCCGCAGAAGAATTGGGCGACCACGCAGATGAAGAGCAGGAACGTACCGAGGTCGTGGCCCACCGCGTCGATGAAGATCTGCGCCGGGGGCAGGCCCAGCGCGGTCGTCCGCTCGGCGTCATAGTCCTGGATGGACCAGGTGATGGCGAAGAGGAGCACGAAGCCGGCGATGACCGAGACCACGACCGACGCCACGATGCCGCGGGGCGCGGAGCGGGCCGCGTCGTGGGTCTCCTCCGCCACGTGGGCGCTGGCGTCGTAGCCGGTGTAGGTGTACTGCGCCATCAGCAGACCGATGAGCACCGCGTAGCCGGCCGCGCCGGCGAAGCTGAAGCCGGTCTCGTTGCGCACTTCCAGGAAGACCTCGGAGATCGGCTTGTGCTGGTCGGGCACGAACGCGAGGGCGACGACGATGACCGCCACGCCGACGAGATGCCACCAGGCGCTGATGTCGGAGAGCAGCCGTACGAGGTTGACGCCGAAGGTGTTGAGCAGGCCGTGCGCGACGATGATCGCCAGGAAGATCAGGAAGGTGCGTCCCGCGGTCACCTCCAGGTCGAAGGCGAGGCTCAGGAAGGCGGAGGTGGTGATCGCCGCACCGAAGTCGATGGCGGCGGTCACCGCCACCTCGCCCAGGAAGTTGAACCAGCCGACGAACCACGCCCAGACCGCCTTGTTACGTCTGGCGAGCGCGGCGGCCCACCAGTAGAGGGCCCCGGCGGTGGGATAGACCGAGCAGATCTCGGCCATGGCCAGCGCGACGAAGATCACCATGACGCCGACGAAGAGCCAGCCCAGGGTGATCGCCAGCGGACCGCCCGCCGTCATGGCGATGCCGTACGACGTGATCGCGCCGGCCAGGATGGAAATGATGGAGAACGAGACCGCAAAGTTGGAGAAGCCGGACAGTTTGCGGCGTAGCTCCTGCTTGTATCCCAGCTGCGCGAGCCGTTCCTCGTCAGACACAGCGGAAGATGGGGTTACTCCGTCCTCGATCGTTGAGCTCATCGGTGTCTCCCTTGGGCGGGGGTGAAGACTGTGACCTGCGTCACCGCCTGACGGGATGATGAGCCCACACCCTGATCGAGGTCAATGCAGATCGGCCGAAAATCCGGCCAGGACCAGACCATTGACCCGGCCAGCCGATCACTCGTTCGGACGTCGACACCATCAGTCGCGGGCCCGCGCCCAAGCGATGAAACGGTGGTGCAGATCCGGGGCGTGGTCCGGGCTGAGCTGCGCAAGCTGTTCCCGAGCCTCGGCCATCAACCCACCGAGGTAGAGCAACAACGCCGTCCGGTTTCCCCGATACTCGACGAGCAGCGACAACCGGGCCGGCTGGCACGGCCACTCCGCGCCACAGTTGCGGCACCGCCAGAGCGGACGCGTCGGCAGGTGCGGGATCACCCGGCGGCCCATCACCGCATCCCCCGGGCAGCGGCGCAGGCCCCCTCGCCGGTCACCAGCGGCCCCCGTTCGCCCCGCCACTCCTGGCCCGGCGTCAACCGGCCCGGGCGGCCAGGCTGGAGCGTGGGAAACACCCGGGTCGGCTCCCGCATCCACGCCGGCAGGTTGTTGCCCGGCTCGCGCTTCGGCAGCATCGGCAGCGCCCTGGTGCGGCACCAGAACCAACGGGTACGCACATCGTCCTCCTCGTCCTTTGGAGGGGGCCGCCCCACGATCGGGTGCGGGGCGACCCCGCGCTGGGACCCACCCCACGCCTTTCTGCGCCGAGCCGGTCCGCTTAGGTGACAGTCTGGTTAGGACGCCACTACCGTCGATATGCGCTCGGCTCATCCGCGCAGGTCGAGCCAGCAGATGGGCGGCTATGAGCAACCGCCGGGCAGAACTGAGCAGGAGTTGGGGGATCGATGGGAACCGCTACCAACTACGTATTGGGTGAACTACGTCTGTTCCGGGCCGCCCTCGGTCTGAGCCAGGACGACTTCGGCAGGACGATCGGCTACTCCGGGTCCCATGTCAGCTCGGTGGAAACCGGCGGCCGGCCGCCGACCAGCGAGTACATGAAGGCTGTCGACGACAGCCACCAAACCGGGGGACGCTTCGGCCGCATGCTGCGTGAGCTCGGAAAGCTTGACACCACGCCCGCCTGGTTACGCGAGTGGATCGAGTTCGAGCGCGAAGCAGCCACGCTGCGCTGGTTTGAGCTGGCCTATATCCCCGGCCTACTTCAGACCGAACGCTACGCTCGCGCCACACTGGCTGGCGGCCGGTTCGGCCCGAAGGATGTCGACCAGGCGGTGGCTTCCCGGCTCGATCGCCAGGCGGTCCTGGAGCGCGAGCGCCCCCCACAGTTCATCGCCGTCCTGGATGAAGCAATACTCCGCCGACCGGTGCTCGACCAGCCGGGACTGATGGCCGAACAGCTTGAACATCTCCTTGCGCAGGCGAGGCGGGAACATATCCAGGTGCACGTGGTGCCCGTGGATGCTGGGATGTACCTGGGCCTGGCCGGGCAGTTCATCATCGCCGAGTTGCCCGACGGCGCGCGCGTGGCTCATGCGGACAACCAGCTCAGCGCGCAGATCGTCGATGCACAAGCCGACATCGCTAAGCTGGCCAAGACGTGGGAGATCGTGCGCAGCGAGGCGCTCCCCCGCCGGCAGTCATTCGAGTTGATCAAGGAAGTGGCGAAGTCATGGACGTGATGGCCCCGCAGTGGCGGAAGTCGACCAGGTCCGGCGGCAACGGCGGGTCATGCGTAGAGGTCGCCGACAACCTGCCGGATGTGGTGCTGGTGCGCGACACCAAGGATCGGGAAGGCGGCGCCCTCCAGTTCAACCCCTCTTCGTGGCGGTCGTTCGTCGATCTGGCGAAGCAGATCGGCCCCGTGGGCTGACACCCGGCAGCACTCGATCAGGTCCTCCCGCCCGAGGGAGGAGGACCTGACCATTCCGTTATCACGCGCCCGTCGTCAGGGTGGAGACGTCATCCAGGACGGTAGAGCTCGCTCATCTTCTCGGCCACAACAGAAACGTCGATGACCGCCGTTCGCCAGGCGAGATCAGACGCAGGGAGCTCGTCACCGTACGCGATACCGTCCAGCAATTCAACTTCTTGGATGGGGGACGGTCAGGTTGGCTCGGACCTTGGGATTTGCGTCAGCTCTCGTCGACGAACTGGCAGACGTGGCCGAAGTGTCGATCGACCAGGAGCGGTGGGGCGTAAACGTTGCCGTACGGCCGCGTCGTCCCGGTGCCCGGTCCGTTGGCTGGGCAGACTTCGGGGATGAGGTCATCCTTCAGGTTGGCGAGTTCGGAGGCCGTTGGGAGCTTGGGTCCGAAGACGAAGATCTTCTTCTTCTGGAGGCCATCGTGCGATCTGTTGTCGCTGGCAGGGTTACCGAGACCCTTGCCGCCGGGCGTTCGCGCGTGATTGTTTTCCTGTCCGATGGTCAGAGGCAGGTGGAAACGGGTTACGAGGCACCGGTCGGCTGTATTCCATTACCCCTTTGGCCGCAGTGGTCGCGGACGGTCCGATACTCGGCCTATCGGGAATCGTCGCAGTAGCGAAGCCGCGTGAAGGATGATCATCCTTGTTGACGACGTTCGTAGGCGCGGACAACTCGAAGCGTAGGATCCCCGCTCTCCGGCGTGCGTAGCCGATCGGTCAGCAGGAAACCGGGCAAGGCGAATCCCGCTGCGTGCTCGTGCTCGGACAACACGAACGTTCCACCCCGCGTCTCAGGCTGCCACCCGTGCCGTAGGGCGTAGCCGATAACGGCTCGCACGTTGGCCGGTGTCGGATAGGAGACGTCGGTCGCGCATCCCCACGGCAATCCCCACGCGGCCGACAGCAGGTCCGCCTGGAGGGCCTGGCTCGTCTTCCCGCCGCCCCAGGCCCGTAGACGAATGTACCGGTGGCAATCACCGCTGCCCTGCACGTGACCAATCTCCGCGCACCACACGAAGGTCCGCGCGTCGATACGCAACTGCCGTAGTCGAGTTCGCACGTGAGTCACCTCCCGATCGATCTTTCCCGATAGGACGCGGGGCCCTGCCGACGGGCCGTCACTGACCGTACTGTGGCTCGGGCACCTTGCCGATGGTGACATCCGGGCTGGCGCTACGACCGGCGGCGATCTGGCCCGGCAGTGGACTCACTGGACTCCCGGTTGTAGTAGGCATCGGCACCGTCAGTTCCCGATCTGGACTGGCCTCCGCCTACGTAACGTCGGCAAGGCCGATCCGAGAGGCTTGGTCGCCGCTGGCCGCTGCCGACGCGGTTGTCGCGGGTGGGGCCTCGGTGGTGACGGGCTGTCTGAGAATGGTGCGCTGCTTGTCGGGGGCGACTCTGCGGAAGTCACTGAGATAGATCTCGTGGTGATCGCCGACCATCTGAAGCCCTTGGCCGGGGATGAACTCGTGATGCATTTGCGCGAGTACGTCAGCTTCGTCGTCGAAGGAGCCGACGTGCAGTGTCTGCACGCACCTCCCCTCGGACAGCGTCTTCAGGCGGACGTCATCGAGACGCGCTGACTTGTTCTTCACCCCGGCTTGCTCGACGGCGGTGGTGAACATGGCCTGGTCGATCCAGTCCGGGACCATGAGCAGCAACGTCCAGTTCCACCGCGACTTGTCCCGCGCCGTCGTGAAGGAATCCATGTCCTCGGCCCGCCACAGGCCCTCCAGGGGCGGAACGACGTAGTCGCGCCCGAGGTCTGTCTTGCTGGCGAACTTCAGCTTGTACGCGACCGGATAAAGCGCTTCGACCGCCGTCGTGAAGGCGGGCGATGTGTTGGGGTCGCCGTGGCCATCGATCATGAGGTATCGCATGTCGGGCACGTCAACGATCCGGAACCGGCCCCGCGGCGCCTGGTAGGTGTCGAGGGTCTTCTTGAAGTCAACCTTGTTCGTCATCTGGTACCTGGGTTCGCATGGCGAGCCACTGCTTCTCTGCGTGCAACAGGCATAGCGGGTACTGGACGCGCCCGGGTGAATCGCGGCATGGTCGTCACCGTACGCGGTTGCAGCGACATCGGTAAGTTCACTCCACCTCAGTCGGCACCCTGTGCCACGGGGCGCGGTGCGCAGGACGGCCTGGTCCGGATCTGGTAGGAGACGGCCGCGACAACGAGCGCCCAGCCGTACCCGCCGAACGCGATCGAGGCGGCTCCGCCCAGGCTCAGCACGCCGTACTCGGTGAAAAATGCGTAGATGAGACTCCCGGTGCCGTAGAGCGCCAAGGTCGGTGCGATGAGCCATACCGGAGTCAGCGGCAGGAACCGCGGGACCCGGCGGCCGGCCAGCCAGAGCGTCCAGCGTGGGAAGACCATGCCCCAGGGCCGGACAAGTCCGAGCAGGAGAAAGATGGCGAGCCCGACCCCGGCGACCCCGCCGGCGACCGCCTGCCAGGTCGGTCGGAACCCGCCCGGCTCGATCCCGGCGACACCTGCCGCGCCCAGGCCGTGGAGGACCAGGTAGGGCAGGAAGACCCCACAACCCGCAAGGGCGATCCGGCGTACGCGCGGCGACGCGGCATGCGGTTCGGGGTACCACCGAGCTGACGAATGTGGCGGGTGTGCCCTGCCGCAGCGAGGACATACCCCCGCCCGGCGCCGCTGCCACGCCAACGCGGTGGCGACGAACAACGCACCGACGACAGCCAGGCCCAACCGTTCGCCGAACACCAACCAGTCGCTATGTCCATCGCGATCGCGCACCGTGCCGGTCAGCACCAGCTCGATCATGCTGAGCAGCACCCAGCAGCTGCCCGCCAACGCGAGCCCAGCCACCGTCCACGCGGCCACGGATACCGCGCGACCGAGATTTCGTTGTCGCGGTGCGGTGATGGTGAGAGCCGCGGCGACCGCGCCAGCGAGCAGAACGACCGCCGCCGGCCATCCGGCGTACGCCAAGCCAATGAAGGCGTGATGCCCCGTGATCGCGGCCGCCAGCACCGCACAGCCGTACAGCGCGCTGGACATGCTCGCGGCCCAGCCCACCCAGGACGGCCACCGGTGCCACCACCCCGAGCCTGAGCCGACGGCCGGATCAACAGGCCCGCCGCCCAGACTGGTCCCCCGCGACGCATTCGCCACACCCGAAGTGTTCACGATCCCGCCTGTGAGGGCGCTGAGGAGAGCTTCCGCCCATGTGCTGACCGGGCGTCACGTCACCGCGGCTAATTACGTTGCCGCACCGGGTGCGCCGGCCGCATCCTTGAGCCAGTGACCAGGCCCGATCGCGACGGGCCCACCACCGGGCGCTCGGCAACGCCCGGCCTGCGACGGCGCGGGGTGTCCACCTCTCTCTCACTGATACGGCGGTTCGCCGTACCCTCCGGACACCCCGCGCCGACGCTCCATCAAGGACAGACCGGCGGAAGCTCACACCAGCAAGCGTGCGACGACGCCCGGCCAAGCCCAGCGCCACCACCACGTCCCGGGGTCTGCGCCAGCATCACCGCACCCCGCCCGTCCCACCGGTCCCGTATGCAGGTGTGAGAAGGGAACCCTTCTCTACCGCGAGCGTTAACAGGGGGCCCTTCCTTACGCCTCCAGCAGCAGGGAGATGCCCTGCCCGACGCCGATGCACATGGTGGCCAGGGCCCGCCGGCCGCCTCGGCGGCGCAGTTCCAGCGCGGCGGTGAGCGCCAGCCGGGCGCCGCTGGCGCCGAGCGGGTGGCCGAGCGCGATCGCGCCGCCGTTCGGGTTGACGTGCTCGGCGTCCTCGGGCAGCCCCAGCTCACGCAGCACTGCGACGGACTGGGCGGCGAACGCCTCGTTCAGCTCGATCACGTCGAGGTCGGACAGGCCGAGGCCGTACCGGTCGAGCAGCTTGCGGGTGGCCGGCACCGGGCCGATCCCCATGATCCGGGGCGGTACGCCGGCCGCCGCCGCGCCGGTCACCCGGGCGAGCGGGGTGAGGCCGTAGCGGGAGACGGCCGCCTCGGAGGCGACCAGCAGCGCCACCGCGCCGTCGTTGACGCCGGAGGAGTTGCCGGCGGTCACCGTGCCACCCTCGCGGAACGGGGTGGACAACGCGGCGAGCTTCTCCAGCGAGGTCTCCCGGGGGTGCTCGTCGACCTCGACCAGCTTCGTCTCGCGCCGGCCGGCCGGCACGGTCACCGGCACGATCTCCTCGGCCAGCCGGCCGTCGGCCTGCGCCTTGGCGGCACGCTGCTGGGAGCGGTACGCGAACTCGTCCTGCGCCGCCCGGTCGACGCCGAAGTCGGCGGCGACGTTCTCCGCCGTCTCCGGCATCGAGTCGATGCCCCAGCTCCGCTTCATCAGCGGGTTGACCAGCCGCCAGCCGATGGTGGTGTCGTAGACCTCGGCGGTGCGGGAGAACGCGCTGGTCGCCTTCGGCATGACGAAGGGGGCGCGGCTCATGCTCTCCACTCCGCCGGCCACCATCAGGTCGGCCTCGCCGGCCACGATCGACCGGGCGGCCATGGCGAGGGCGTCCAGGCCGGAGCCGCAGAGCCGGTTGACCGTGGTGCCCGGCACCTCCTCGGGCAGCCCGCCGAGCAGCGCCGCCATCCGGGCCACGTTGCGGTTGTCCTCGCCGGCCTGGTTGGCGCAGCCGAGGATGACGTCGTCGGTACGGGCCCAGTCGACCGCCGGGTGGCGGGCGACCAGTTCGCGGATCACGTGCGCGGCCAGATCGTCGGGGCGCACCCCGGCGAGGGCGCCGGCGTAGCGGCCGATCGGGGTACGGACTCCGGCCACGAGATATGCCACGGTCATCGGCGCGCATCCTCCGGGGGTGGGAAGGGGCTGGCGGCGTCCGCCGGGTCACGGGGACGTCCGGCGCCAGGATATCCACGCCCGGAGCGGATAGGTTGTCGGCATGGCTCGGGCTCAGTTCGGCGCAGAGAACTCCGGCGGCGGCGCGTTCGTCCGCCAGCCCAACCGGTTCACCGGTCGGGTCACCCCGCACTCCACCTCGCCCGAGGGCGGCGGCCCCGACGAGCAGGACCGCTGGCCGCTGGAGGCCGGCCGGTACCGGCTGATCTGGTGCCGGGCCTGCCCGTGGGCGCACCGGGCCCGGATCGTGCGCAGCCTGCTCGGCCTGGAGGACGTGATCTCGCTGGGCACCGTCGATCCGATCCGCGACGAGCGGGGCTGGCGGTTCGCCCTCGACGAGGACGGCTTCGACCCGGTGCTGGGGATCAGCTTCCTTTCCGAGGCGTATCTGGCGACCGACCCGGACTACCAGGGGCGGGTGACCGTGCCGGCGCTGGTCGACACCCGGACGGGGCGGGTGGTGACCAACGACTATCCGCAGCTCACCCTGGACCTGATCACCGAGTGGCGGCGGTTCCACAAGCCGGGCGCGCCGGACCTCTACCCGGTCGAGCTACGTCCGGAGATGGACGCGCTGATGGCGGAGGTCCACCGGGACGTCAACAACGGGGTGTACCGGTGCGGCTTCGCCACCTCCCAGGAGGCGTACGACGAGGCGTACACGACGCTCTTCGCCCGGCTGGACGCGCTGTCGGAGCGGTTGTCCGGGCGGCGCTTCCTGATGGGCGACTCGATCACCGAGGCCGACGTGCGGCTCTTCACCACGCTGGTCCGCTTCGACGTGGCGTACCACGGGCACTTCAAGTGCAACCGGCAGAAGCTCACCGAGATGCCGGTGCTCTGGGCGTACGCCCGGGATCTGTTCCAGACCCCCGGCTTCGGCGAGACCGTGGACTTCGACCACATCAAGCGGCACTACTACGCCACCCACGAGATGATCAACCCGACCCGGATCGTGCCGCTCGGTCCGGACCTGGACGGTTGGACCACGCCGCACGGGCGTGGCTGAGCCGGGCGTCGGCCGGGCCGTCGCGGCGTCGGCCGCCGCCGGCTGCGTGGTGGGCGGCACGGCCGCGGTGACGTTCGCCGTGGTCGCCGGTCCAGGTCCGGGTCTGACCGGGTACGTCAGCGAGGCCGGCATCACCGACAGCGGGTACGCCGGGGCGTACCGGATCGGGGTGTTCGCGCTGGCGGCGGCGCTGCTGCTGCTCGCGGTGGCGCTGCCCCAGGTGCTGGAACCGGCGGCGGCGCTGCTCGCCGTCGGCGGTGGCTGCACGGCGCTCTCCGGCGCGGTGACGTGCAGCGCCGGCTGCCCGCTGCCGCCGTTCGAGGCGGCCACCGTGGCCGACCTGGTGCACGGCGGGTCGAGCGTGGCGGCCACCGCCGCGGTGGTCTTCGCGATGCTGGTCCTCGTCGTCATCCCGGCGGCGGGCCCGCCGCTGCGCCGGGCGGCCCGGGTCGGCGCGGCGCTGGCCCTGCCGCTGTCCGCGGCGATCGCCCTGGCCATGCTGATGGTGGGGCGCGGCAGCGTGGTGGGGGTGCTGGAACGGTTGCTGCTGCTGGTCGCCGCCGGTTGGGGCCTGGCCACCGCGACTGTCCTCGGCCTGGCCCGCCGATCGTGACGATCGGTTCACCGGCCGGTGAACCGGCCTTGTAAGGATCGTCACGGGCATCGCTCCTTCCACCCGGGCATCGGTCGGGGGTATCCTCACCGGGCGATGACCAATGTCTGGAACCTCACCGTTCGCCTGTACGTCGACCTTCGACGGCAGGCCAGCGGCATCTGTCCGGCGCAGCCGCTCTCCTGACGCTGCCCCGTTCACCTCCACCAGACTTGGACGTCCTCATGGCTTCCGCCCTGCGCAAGTCTCCCTTCTCCCTGCAGATCCTGCTCGGCCTCGTACTCGGCGTCGCGCTCGGCTTCCTCGCCCGCGCCAACGACATCGCCTGGCTGACCAGCACCCTCGACACCGTCGGCCACCTCTTCGTCCAGCTCCTCAAGCTGGCCGTGCCGCCGCTCGTCTTCACCGCCATCGTGGTCAGCGTGGTCAGCCTGCGCGGCGTGGCCAACGCCGCCCGGCTGGCGCTGAAGACGCTGCTCTGGTTCGGCATCACCGCGCTGATCGCGGTGAGCATCGGCATCGGCGTCGGCCTGCTCACCGACCCCGGCAAGGGCGTCACGCTCGACCTGGCCGGCGCCAGCGCGCCGAAGAAGGCCGGCTCCTGGACCGACTTCCTCACCGGCATCGTCCCGACCAACCCGGTCGGCGCGTTCGTGGAGGGCAACGTCCTCCAGATCGTCTTCCTCGCCCTGGTGGTGGGTGCCGCCGCCATGCTGATCGGCGAGGCCGCCGAGCCATTCGTGGCGCTCAACCGCTCGCTGCTGGCCATCGTGCAGAAGGCCCTCTGGTGGGTCATCCGGCTCGCCCCGATCGGCACGCTCGGCCTGATCGGCAACGCCGTCGCCTCGTACGGCTGGGACCTGCTGGCACCGCTCGCCAAGTTCACCACCGCCGTCTACGTCGGCTGCGCGATCGTCCTCTTCGTGGTCTACCCGCTGCTGCTGGTGGCCGCCGGCCGGCTCAACCCGGTGCGCTTCTTCGCCGGCGCCTGGCCCGCCATCGAGCTGGCCTTCGTCTCGCGCTCCTCGGTGGGCACCATGCCGGTGACCCAGCGCTCGGTCGAGCGGCTCGGCGTCCCCCGCGAGTACGCCTCCTTCGCGGTGCCGTTCGGCGCCACCACGAAGATGGACGGCTGCGCCGCGATCTACCCGGCCCTGGCGGCGATCTTCGTGGCGCAGGTCTTCGGGGTGCACCTGGGCGTCACCGACTATCTGCTGATCGCCTTCGTCTCGGTGGTCGGCTCGGCGGCCACCGCCGGCCTGACCGGCGCGATCGTGATGCTCACCCTGACCCTGAGCACGCTGGGCCTGCCGCTGGCCGGCGCCGGCCTGCTGCTCGCGATCGACCCGATCCTCGACATGATCCGCACCGCCACCAACGTGGCCGGCCAGGCGCTCGTGCCGACCATCGTCGCCGCCCGCGAGGGCACCCTCGACCGGTCCGCGTACGACTCGGCCGGAAAGCGCGACCTGGTCGACGTCGACGAGCCCCGGCCGACCCGCTCCGACGAGCTGGCACCGGTCCCGGCCTGAGCCCCCCTTCGGGTGCGTTTCCGGTCGCTCCGACGACCGGAGACGCACCCGAAGCACGTCCATGAGCTTCTCGTCGCCCCCGCCTGGAGGATCACCTCATGAGTGCCCTGTTCACCCCGCTCGCCCTGCGCGACGTCACCCTGCCCAACCGGGTCGCGCTGGCACCGATGTGCCAGTACAGCGCCGGCCCCGACGGCCTGCCCACCGACTGGCACCGGATCCACCTCGGCTCCCGCGCGGTCGGCGGGACCGGGCTGATCATCACCGAGGCCACCGCGGTGGTCCCCGAGGGGCGGATCAGCCCGCAGGACACCGGGCTCTGGTCGGGCGCGCACGTCGACGCGTGGCGGCCGATCACCGCGTTCGTCGCCGCTCAGGGGGCGGTGCCGGCCGTGCAGCTCGCGCACGCCGGGTTCAAGGCGTCGACGTACCGGCCGTGGGCCGGGCACCGGGGCGGCGTGCCGGACGCCGAGGGCGGCTGGACGCCGGTCGGCCCCGGTAGCGAGCCGTTCCAGCCCGACCACCGGCGGCCGACCGCACTCGACGGGGCCGGAATCGCCGGGGTGGTCGAGGCGTTCACCGTCGCCGCCGGGCGGGCGTTGGACGCCGGCTTCCAGGCGGTCGAGATCCACGCCGCGCACGGTTACCTGCTGCACGAGTTCCTCTCCCCGTTGACCAACCGCCGCACCGACACGTACGGCGGCGACCGGACCGGCCGGATGCGGCTCACCCTGGAGGTGGCCCGCGCGGTCCGCGCCACCGTCGGCGAGGCGGTGCCGGTGCTCACCCGGATCTCCGCCACCGACTGGGTGGACGGCGGCTGGACCGTCGAGGACAGCGTGGTGCTCGCCGGCGAGCTGGCCGCAGCCGGTGTGGACCTGGTGGACACCTCCTCCGGCGGCGCCTCGGCCGGGGCGAGCATCCCGGTCGGCCCCGGCTACCAGGTGCCGCTGGCCGCGCGGATCCGCCGCGAGACGGGCGTGCCGACCGGCGCGGTCGGCCTGATCGTGGAGCCGGAGCAGGCCGAGCAGATCGTCGCCGGCGGCGAGGCCGACCTGGTGCTGCTCGGCCGGGAACTGCTGCGCGACCCGTACTGGCCGCGCCGCGCCGCCGCCAAGCTCGGCGCCACCCCCCACTGGCCCAACCAATACACCCGCGCCTCCTGACCACCCCCCCACCCCCCCACCGGGCCCCATCGGCCGGCGGTGTTGATCATGAGGTTGGCACCCCTCCGCGTCGGCGTGTCGCGGCGCTAACCTCATGATCAACCACTGTCGTCCCCGGGGTGGCGGGGAGGGGTGCGGGGGCGGACAGGGGGTGGGTCAGCCGGCCAGGTGGGTCCAGTCGGCCTCCAGGTCGCGCCACGGGCCCTGCGCGGCCACCGCCCCGTCGACCAGCACCACCACGTGGTCCGCCCGGACCAGCGCGGCCCGCTTGGAGGTCGACCCGACCACCGTCACCCCGTGCTCGCGCAGCGCCGCCCAGAGCGCCAGCTCGGTGGTGACGTCCAGCGCGGACGACACGTCGTCGGCGACCAGCAGCTCGGTACGCGGCGCCAGCGCCCGGGCCAGCGCCAGCCGCTGGAGCTGTCCGCCGGAGAGTCGGGTGCCCTTGTGCCCGATGAGCAGCCCGAGCCCGCCGCCCGCAGTGGCCAGATCGTGGTCGAGTTGGGCGGTCGACACCGCGCCGGCGGCATCCACCTGGTGCCCGAGCGCGATGTTGTCGGCGACCGTGCCGGAGAGGACCCGGGGCAACTGGCCGACGTACCCGACCTGGTTGGGGCGGAGGAACAGCTCCGGCTCGGTGACCGGCTCGCCGTTCCAGTGCAGCGTGCCGGTGTGGTGGACGATCCCGGCCAGGGCGCGCAGCAGCGACGACTTGCCCGAGCCGACCGGACCCACCACGAGCACCAGTTGTCCCCGCTCGACGGTGAGGTCGACGTCCCGGACCGCGTGAACGCCGTCGGAGTGCAGCGCGCCGAATCCGGCCAGTTCCAGCCTGCGCAACGGGTGCCGGACCGGCGGCTCGGGCGCCGGGGCGTGGCCCGCGGCCAGGTCCACCCCGGCTACCTCCGCCGAGTACGTGGCCACCCCGGTCATCGCCACGGTCCGCCGGGTCCACACCTGCGCCGACGGATACTGCGAGACCAGCGCCGCGGTGGTCCAGGCAAACCAGCGGGCCGCACCGAGCGTCGAGACCGCCACCAGGGCCGCCCCGGCGGAGAGCCCGCCGGCCAGGTAGAGCGCCCACGCCCCGATCGGCAGCAGCCCGCTGGCCATCGACGGGGTGGACCGCGCCCACACCTGCATGACGATCTCCCGCCGCTGCCGGTCGCTGCGGACCGTGTCCAGTGTCGCGAGGTGGTCCAGCACCGGCCGGGTGGCGCCGGCGAGCTTCACCGTACGGGCGGCGGAGAGCGAGGAGACCAGCGCGGTGGCGAACGCTGCCCGGGCCTTGACGGTGCCGCGGGCGGTGCGTTCCAGGCGGGACGCGAACAGCATGGCCGCCAGCCCGGAGACCACCATGGTGCCGAGGAAGAACAGCGCGGGCACGAAGCTGCCGGTCACCAGGGTCATCGTGATCATGATGGCCAGCGAGATGAACTGGTCCATCAGGTTGTCGGCGAGCTGCACCACCCGATCGGTGTCGCCGCCCTGAGCCACCACCTCGGCGGGGGTGTGCTTGCTGACCCGCCGGGCTCCGGTCTGCCCGTGCACCAGCCGCAGGCTGATCCGCAGCATCTGCCGGATCCACCACTGCGGGAACCACAGGTTGGTCAGGTACGGCAGCGGCAGCACGACCAGCAGTGCGACGACAATGCCGAGCGCCGGCAGCCACGGGTCGCCCCCGCCGATCACCTCGGCCCAGAGCCAGGGCAGCACCGAGCCGTCCAGCCCGAGCAGGGTCATCACGATGAAGAACGTGACGGAGACCAGGCCGTACCGGGGGTCGTTGGTGCCCAGCCGGAGGATCTCCCGCAGGGTCCGCACGGCGGGCGCGGGGGGCACCGGTGGCGGCTCGGCCGGCGGCACCGCGGCCTGGCGCGGGACGGTGGTCGGCGCGGTCGGTTCCGGCGGCCCGTCGGGCCAGGCCTCGCCGGGCCCGTCCAGCAGCTCCACTCCACCGCGCCGGCCACCGGCACCGGCGTACGCGCTGGCGTGGCTGGTCGCGAGCAGTTCGGCGAAGCGGGTCGACTCGCGCAGCGGGCCCGCCTCCAGCACCGCCCCGTCGGCCATCACCACGACCTCGTCGCAGCGGCGCACCGAGGAGAGCCGGTGCGCGATGACGATGCCGATCCGGTCGGCGAGCAGGCGTTCGGTCGCCTCGCGTACCCGGGTCTCGGTGACCGGGTCGAGCCGGGCGGTGGCCTCGTCGAGGATCACCACGTGCGGGTCCCGGACCAGGATCCGCGCGAACGCCACGAGCTGTTCCTGGCCGGCGGAGAGCGCCTGCCCGCCCTCGCCCAGCTTCGTGTGCACCCCGTCGGGCAGTTCGGCGATCCAGCCGGCCAGGCCCAGCTCCTCCAGCGCCCGGGTGGCGTCGTCGAGCAGGTCCGGGTCGAAGAGCGCGACGTTCTCGGCCAGCGTGCCGGCGAGGATCTCGGTGCGTTGGGGAACCACCGCGATCCACCGGCGCAGCGCCTCGACGTCCAGGTCGACCAGGTCGGTGTCGCCGAGGAAGACCGTGCCGCGCGGCACGTCCACGGCCCGGGTGAGCACCTTGGCCAGGGTCGACTTGCCCGACCCGGTCCGCCCGACCAGGGCGTACGACCGGCCCCGGGCGAAGGTGAGCCGGACGTCGCGCAGCGCCGGCCCGCGATCGTCCCCCGTGGCGGGGTAGCGGAAGGTGAGCCCGCGTACGGTCAGGTCCCCGTCGTCCGGGGTGGCCCCGCCGGCGGGTTCCTGCCGGGCACCGGAGAGCAGTTGCACCCGGGCCCAGGCGCCGAGCGCGTACTGCAGGTGCGGCACCCAGCGGGCGATGTGCTCGACGGTCGCGCCGAAGGCGAGGGCGAGCAGCCAGATGGCGGTGAGCCGGGCGCCGTCGACCCGGCCGGTGGTGAGCGCCCAGGCCCCGGCGAGGACGACGGCGGCGATGCCGACCCGGATCCCGCCGGCGGCGAGGGCGGTCACCTTGGCGGACAGCCGGAACACCCGGCCGCCCCGGGCGATCACCTCGGCGGCCCGGCGGGCGTACAGCCGCAGCACGTACGGCCGGGCCAGGCTGGTCCGCACGTCGTCCTGGCCGTGCACCGCCTCCTCCATCACGGCGGCCAGGTCGGACCACGCCTCCTCCTCGGCCATCCGGGCCGGGGCGATCCGGGCGGTGGGCCGGCGCAGCACCACGCCGAGCAGGGCGGTCACCAGGACCATCCCTACGCCGGCCGGCCACCAGACGAACAGGGCGCTGACCGTGGCGAGCAGGCAGACGGCGAGCCCCTGGGCCAGGCGTACGCCGGTGTTCCGCATCTCGGCGGCGACCTGGTAGACGTCGTTGTCGATCCGGTCGAGCAGCTCACCGACCGGCGTGGTCTCCAGGGTGGGCAGATCCTGCCCGAGCGCCACCCGGCACAGCCGGCGGCGTACGTCGGCGGACCAGTCGGCGGTGAGGCCGGCCATCAGCAGCCCGATGAGCAGGTCGCTGGCCACGACCGCGACCAGCGCCACGGCCAGGGCGGTGAACCAGCCGCTCGAACGGTGCACCAGCACCGGCCCGGCCAGCGCGGACGCGGCCGCCTGGCCGCCGGCGCCGAGCGCGATGAGCAGGAGGACTACCGCCATCCGACGCGGTGCGGTGGCCCAGAGGTCGCGGAGCAGGCGCATGGACAGTCCTCCGGACTCGGGTCGGCATGGGGGCGGTGCCTCCAGCCTTCCGCTCCGGCCGCGACGGCTCAAACGATTTACCCGCGGTTCACGCCTGGGCGACCCGGCGAACGATGCCGAGCAGCACCTCCCGCACCTCCTCGATCGGCCGGTCCGGCTGGAAGACCAGCCAGTCCACGGCCACCACCAGGCCCACGCCGAACAGCGCCGAGCTGGCCGTGCGCACGTCCAGGTCGGCGGGGAGGTCGCCGCTCAGCAGGGCGAGGGCGGCGAGCCGGCCGTCCGGTTCGGCGCAATTCAGCAGGGCGTAATCCCGGCCATGCCGCCGGTCGACCGACTCAGAAGAGCACGGTGGCGAGGGTGCCGACCGGGCGGAACCCGCAGCGCTCGTAGACCCGCCGGGCGGGCAGGTTGAAGTCGTTGACGTAGAGGCTGACCGTGGGGGCGACCTGGACCAGGGCGTCGCGTACCACCGCCGCCATCGCCGCGGTGGCGATCCCCCGACCCCGCCACTCCGGCGCCACCCACACCCCCTGCACCTGGGCGGTCCGCCGGGTCACCACTGCCAGCTCGGCCTTGAAGATCACCTTGCCGTCCACGAACCGGGCGTAGGCCCGGCCCGCGCGGACCAGGTCGGCCACCCGCCGCCGGTAGCCGCGCCCGCCGTCCTCGGCCAGTGGCGAGACCCCGACCTCCTCGGTGTACATCGCCACCGCGGCCGGGAACAACCGGTCGACCTCACCGCCACGCACCCGGCGCACCTCCGGGTCGGCCGCCACGGCGGGCAGCGCGTCCGTGGCCAGCAGCGGCTGGTTGGGGCGTACGTCCCGGGCCGGCCCCCAGTACGCGGAGAGGCGGTCCCAGAGCCCGAGCACCGCGTCGGCCCGCCCGACGATCGAGGAGCAGAGCCGTTCCTCGGTGCTCAGCAGGTCGGCGAAGGCGGCCACCGCGGGTTCCGTGGCGAGCACCGGGGTCAGGTTGCCGCCCAGCCAGCAGATCGACTCCAGGTTGCGCCGCGCGCCATAGCCCAGAATCCGCCCCTCGGCCCGCCACCAGGCCAGCCCTCGGGCGGCCACCCGCTCCGCGACCTGCGCACCGCCGAACGGGTCGAGGTCGAGCAGCCGTTCGACCGCGCGGCGCTCGGACTCCCCCAGTTGGCGTACGGGCACGGTGAGCACGGATACCAGCCTGCCAGATGCGACCCACGGCGCGCGGGCCGACCTGCGGACCCCGACGGGGATCGCGGACCGGTTACCGAGTGGCGACTCAGCCGACCGGAACCGGAGCGGACATCTCGGCCGGACGGGTCCGTCCGGCCCACGCCACCACCGGCGGCACCAACGCCCCGAGCAGGAGAAACAGGACCCCGAGCAGCACCCAGCCCGGTACGCCCCAGCCAACCGCCAAAGTGGTCAGCACCACCGGCGCCACCATCGAGCCGAGCTGCATGCCCATCGCGTACGCGCCCTGGTACTGGCCTTGCGCGTGGGCGGGGGCGAGCCCGAACGAGACGCCCCAGCCGGCCGCGGCGTGCCACAGTTCTCCCACCACGTGCACCAGCGACCCGGCCAGCAGCAGCGCGACGGCGACCGGGGCGGGCACCCCGCCGCTGGCCGCGAAGAGCAGGCAGGCGACCGCGATCACTGCGCCGGCCCGCCGAGCGGCGCGGGCCGCCCCGGCCAGTTCCTCGGTGCCCCGCGAGGCACGGACCTGGAAGAGCACGACCATCACGGTGTTGACGAGCAGGCAGCCCGAGATCAGCCAGCGCGGCGCGGCGGTGTGCTCGGCGATCCACAGCGGCAGGGCGATGTTGATCAGCCCGAAGTGCATGGACATCAGCCCGTCGAGCACGGTGAAGGCGAGGAACGGGTGGTCCCGCAGCGCGATCAGGCGCGGGCCGTGCGCTGGCGCGGCCACCGGCGGCAGCGCGGGCAGCCGGAACAGGATCGCGGCGGCGCCCAGGTAGCTCACCGCGTCGAGCAGGATCAGCGTCACATAGGCCGGGCGGGTGTCGGCGGCGATGCCGATGCCGGCGGCCACCGCCCCGACGGAGATCCCGACATTGGTGACCGCGCGCAGCCAGGCCCGGGTCCGGACCCGCTGGTCGGG
This sequence comes from Micromonospora sp. NPDC093277, assembly GCF_044765245.1. Lineage (NCBI taxonomy): Bacteria > Bacillati > Actinomycetota > Actinomycetes > Micromonosporales > Micromonosporaceae > Micromonospora > Micromonospora sp. NPDC093277. The sequence continues at coordinate 785,897 of NZ_JBIWJO010000001.1, read as the reverse complement.
CGGGACCGCCCCGGCGATCAGGGCGCCCCGGGCGCCTCGGGTGACCGCGTCGGCGACCGCCATCAGCACGCCGACCGCGAGGAACGCCGCGAAGGACCGGACGGCCACCAGGGCGGCGGTGAACACGGCGGAGGCGAGCAGCGCGGCGAGCTGCATCCCGCGCGGGCCGTACCGGTCGGCGAGGTAGCCCATCGGAGTGCTCGCCACCAGGCTGACCAGGGCGGTGACGGTGAGGGCGACGCCGACCTGGGTCACGGTCAGCCCCACCGAACGGGTCAGGAAGAGCGCGCTGACGGTCAGCCAGGTGCCCCGGCCGACGGTGTTGACCAGCGTGGAGATGGCGAGAATCCGGGCCGGACCCGGTTCGGGAAGTAGGCGCACGCCGACACCATAGCAAGACGTACGTACGGTTTGTTGCCCCGCTCCGCCCGCCGCCTTGTCGACGATGCATTTCCGATATATCGTCGACGTATCAGTGATAGGACAACCAAGGAGGACCGATGGGTTTCCATCGACGACTGCACGAGATGCACGAGCAACGGATGCGCGGCTTCGGCTTCCCGCCCGTACCGCCGTTCCCGCCCGGTGGCCCGCACGGCCACGGTCACGGCCGGGGTGGTCGGGGTCGCGGGCGCGGACGCCGGCCCAACGTGCGCGGCGCGGTGCTGGCCCTGCTCACCGAGCGGCCGATGCACGGCTACGAGATGATCCAGGAGATCGACTCCCGGACCGGCGGGGCCTGGCGGCCCAGCCCCGGGTCGGTCTACCCCACCCTGCAACTGCTGGAGGACGAGGGCGTCATCGCCGCCGCCGCGGACTCCGACGGCGGGCGGAAGCGGTTCGCCCTCACCGAGCAGGGCCGCGACGAGGCGGCCACGGCGGCACAGAACCCGCCGTGGGCGGCATTCGCCGAGACGACCGTGAACAGCTGGCACGACATCCGCGACGCCGGCGCCCAGGCCATGCACGCGCTGCGCCAGGTGATGATGACCGGCACGGACGACCAGCGGGAACGCGCCGCCCAGGTGCTCGACGAGACCCGCCGCAAGCTCTACGCCATCCTCGCCGAATCCGAGTGAACACAGTCCAACCTGCCCGGTACGCCCGGCAGGGTGGCCCACGGGCCTCCCTGCCGGCACCGGCGCGCGGTCAGCCGGCCATCAGCGCCTGGATGGGTCGGGCGAACATCAGCCGCACCGGCGGGCGGTGACGAGCAGATACTCCCACCGCATCACCCCGGCCTCGAGATACCGCCGCGCCAGGTCGGCCAGGTCCCGATCGAGGGCGGCGACCCGCTCGGGGTCACCGGCGATCGCCCGGTACGCCGCGATCGTCGGCCCGTAGTGGGCCTTGAAGAAGTCGCGGAACGCCTCCGGGCTGGTGAAGCGGTCCACCGTGACCGTCTGACGGCGGGTGACGACGTCGGTGACCCGGTTCCCGAGCAGCGCGCGGACGTGCTCCTCACTGCCCCAGAGCGGCGGGGGCTGCGCGCCGGGCGGCGGCGGTGGGGCGTACGGCCTCATGCTGGCGAACATCTGCCCGATGAATCCCTCGGGCGTCCAGTTGACCAGGCCGACCGTGCCGCCCGGCCGGCAGACCCGGACCAGTTCATCGGCGCCGGCCTGATGCCGGGGCGCGAACATCACGCCCACGCAGGAAAGGACCCGGTCAAACTCACCGTCCGCGTACGGGAGCGCCTCGGCGTCGGCCTGCTGCCATTCCAGTTGGGCGCCGCGCTCCACGGCGAGCGCTCGCCCGATCTCCAGCAGTTCCGGGGTCAGGTCACTGGCCACCACGCTGGCCCCGGCCAGGGCCGCCGGGATGGCCGCGTTGCCGGTGCCGGCGGCCACGTCCAACACCCGGTCGCCGGGGCCGACGCCGGCCGCCCGTACCAGGGTCGCGCCCAGCTCCGGAATGACCTCCGCGGCGACCGCGGCGTAGCTGCCCAGCGCCCACATCTGCCGGTGCCTGGCCTTCACGGCCCCGTCCCGCTCCACGTCAATCATGACTGCTCCTCTGCCTCGTCCCTTTGAAACGGACGGTAGGCAGCGGCGAACCAGCGCCCTAGTACGAGATCTGTACCGGACCCGACAAGCTCGTGGTCCGGCCCACCGCGGCGGCGTAGCGTGCCGGCCATGGGGGCCTCCTACCATCAGTTCTGCCCGGTCGCGAAGGCCATGGAGCTGCTCGACGAGCGCTGGACGCTGCTCGTCGTCCGGGAACTGGTGAGCGGGTCCGAGCGGTTCAACGAGCTGCGCCGCGGCCTGCCCCGGATGTCGCCCACCCTGCTGTCCCGGCGGCTGCACCAGCTCGTCCGGGCCGGCGTCGTGGAGCGGCACGTCGACGGCGCCGACGTACGGTACGTCCCGACCCAGGCGGGACGGGAGCTACGGCCGGTGCTCGAGGCGCTCGGCGCGTGGGGGGTCCGCTGGATCGGCGAGCTGGGCGAGGCGGACCTGGACCCGAAGCTGCTGTTGTGGGACATGCACCGCCACGTCGACCACCGCGCCGTCCCGCAGGAACGGACGGTCGTCCACTTCCGCTTCCGTGACGTGCCGGCCGGCTTGCGGGACTGGTGGCTCGTCATCGACAGCGGGGAGGCCGACGTCTGCGACGTGGACCCCGGCCACGGCGTGACGGTGGCGGTGCACGCCGACCTGCGGGCCCTGGTGCAGGTCTGGCTGGGCGACCTGAGCTGGCCGGCGGCACTGCGCGGCGGCGCGGTCGAGGTTGCCGGCCCGGAGGCGCTCCGGCGGGCCCTGCCCCGGTGGTTCACGCTCTCCGAGTTCGCCGCGGTGCCCAGGCCGGCAACGCCGGTGTGATCCCGGACCCGACCGAAACGACACGTGCGGCTGCCCCGAGCGGGCAGCCGCACGCCGTGGCGGTTCTTCGGTCAGTGCACGGTGACCGTGGCGCCGGGGACCAGGTCACGCAGATCCTCGGGGATCTCCGCGCCCATCTCGTCGGCGAGCCGCAGCGCCTCCTCGATCAGCGTCTCCACGATCTGGCTCTCGGGCACGGTCTTGATGACCTGGCCCTTGACGAAGATCTGGCCCTTGCCGTTGCCGGAGGCCACCCCGAGGTCGGCCTCGCGGGCCTCGCCCGGGCCGTTCACCACGCAGCCCATGACGGCGACGCGCAGCGGCACCGGCAGCCCCTCCAGACCGGCGGTGACCTCCTCGGCCAGCTTGTAGACATCGACCTGGGCGCGACCGCAGGACGGGCAGGAGACGATCTCCAGGCCCCGCTCGCGCAGGCCCAGCGACTCCAGGATCTGGTTGCCGACCTTGATCTCCTCGACCGGCGGGGCGGAGAGCGAGACCCGGATGGTGTCACCGATGCCCTCGGCCAGCAGCGCGCCGAACGCCACGGCCGACTTGATGGTGCCCTGGAAGGCCGGGCCGGCCTCGGTCACGCCCAGGTGCAGCGGGTAGTCGCACTTCTCGGCGAGCTGTCGGTACGCCCGGATCATCACCACCGGGTCGTTGTGCTTGACCGAGATCTTGATGTCCCGGAAGCCGTGTTCCTCGAACAGCGAGCACTCCCAGAGCGCCGACTCGACCAGCGCCTCGGCGGTGGCCTTGCCGTACTTGGTCAGGAGCCGCTTGTCCAGCGAACCGGCGTTGACGCCGATCCGGATCGGCACGCCGGCGTCACCGGCGGCCTTCGCGATCTCCTTGACCTTGTCGTCGAACTGCCGGATGTTGCCCGGGTTCACCCGGACCGCCGCACAGCCGGCCTCGATGGCGGCGAAGACGTACTTCGGTTGGAAGTGGATGTCGGCGATCACCGGGATCTGCGACTTCTTCGCGATCGCCGGCAGCGCCTCAACGTCGTCCTGGGACGGCACGGCGACCCGGACGATCTGGCAGCCGGACGCGGTCAGCTCGGCGATCTGCTGGAGCGTCGCGTTGACATCGGCGGTCAGGGTGGTGGTCATCGACTGCACCGAGACCGGCGCACCCCCACCGACCGGTACCGAGCCGACCATGATCTGGCGGCTGGTCCGGCGGGGGGCGAGCGGCGGCGGTGGTACGGGAGGCATCCCGAGACTGACAGCGGTCACTTCAGGCACTCACCTTGAGAAGAGCGTGATCGGATTGACGACGTCCGCCGTGACGGTCAGCAACGTGAACACGCCACCGATCAGGATCACCGCGTACGTGATGGGCATGAGCTTGAGGTAGTCGACGCGGCCCGGGTCGGGGCGGCGCAGGCGGGCGTAGAGCCAGGAGCGGACCCGCTCGAACCAGGCGATCGCGATGTGCCCGCCGTCCAGCGGCAGCAGCGGCAGCAGGTTGAACACCCCGATGAAGAAGTTCAGCGAGACGAAGAGCATGAAGAACACCAGCCAGGCGCTGTTCTCCACGGCCTCGCCGCCGAGCCGGCTGGCACCGACCACGCTGATCGGGGTGTCCATGTCGCGCTCGCCACCGGTGACGGCGGTCCAGAGGGCGGGGACCTTCTGCGGGATCCGCTGCATGGCGTGCGCGGTCTGCACCGCCATGTTGCCGGTGAAGTCGGCGGTGGCGCCGAACGCGGCACCCGGGCCGTAGTGCACCAGGGTGGGGGTGCTGGGCCGCAGGGCGACGCCGAGCGCGGAGACCGACGAGGCAGCGCCCTTCGGGTCGTCCAGTGGCGGGCGCTGCACCGCGGCGAGGTCGACGGTGGCGGTGGCCGGGACGCCGTCGCGGACGTAGTCAAGGGTGGCGGGGCCGGGCTTCGTGGCACGGACCACGTCGAGCATCTGCCCCCAGGTGGAGATCGGCTTGCCGTTGACGGCGGTGATGCGGTCGCCGTCCTTGAGCTGCGCGCTCGCGGCCGGGCTGGCAGGGTCGCCGGCCTGGCAGGCCCGGTTGGCGTTCTCCACCACCACGCACGGCGCCAGGGCGACCACCGCGGGCTCGGCCTTGAACCCTTCGTCTGTGTTCGGGAACTTCGGGTTGGGCAGGCCGGCGGTGACCGCGATGAGCCAGAGCGTCACCAGGGCCAGCATGAAGTGGGTGATGGAGCCGGCGGACATCACGATCGTCCGCTTCCAGACCGGGTACCGCCACATCGCGCGCTTCTCGTCGCCCGGTTCGACGTCGTCGTCCTGCGGGGTCATCCCGACGATCTTGCAGAAGCCGCCGAGCGGGATGCCCTTGACGCCGTACTCGGTCTCGCCGCGCTTGAAGGACCACAGCGTCGGGCCGAAGCCGACGAAGTAGCGCGTCACCTTCATCCCGAAGGCCTTGGCGGTGAGCATGTGCCCCGCCTCGTGCAGGCTCACCGAGATGAGGATCGCCGCGGCGAAGAGCACCACCCCGAGCAGGTAACTCATCAAGCTCCTTCCACCGAACCGGCGATGATCTCCTGGGCGCACGCCCGTGCCCACGATTCGGCGGCGAGCACGTCCTCGACGGTACCTGGTTCGTCGAAGTCGGGAGCGCCGTCCAGCACACGCCGCAGGGTGTCGACGATGCCGAGAAACGGCAGCCGCCCGGCGACGAAGGCCGCCACGCACTCCTCGTTCGCCGCGTTGTAGATGGCCGGCCGGCAGCGCCCGGCCTCCCCGGCCGCCTTCGCCAGGGCGACCGCCGGAAAGGCGGCGTCGTCGAGCGGGAAGAACTCCCAGGTGTGGGCCCTGGTCCAGTCGACCGCGGCAGCGGCCTCGGGCACCCGGTCCGGCCAGCCGAGACCGAGGGCGATGGGCAGCCGCATGTCCGGCGGGCTGGCCTGGGCGAGGGTGGAGCCGTCGACGAACTCGACCATCGAGTGGATCACCGACTGGGGGTGGACCATCACCTCGATGTCGGCGTACGGCACGTCGAACAGCTCGTGCGCCTCGATCACCTCCAGCGCCTTGTTCACCATCGTGGCGGAGTTGATCGTGACCACCGGCCCCATGTTCCAGGTCGGATGGGCCAGGGCCTGTTCCGGCGTGACCTCGGTCAACTCGTCCCGGCGGCGGCCCCGGAACGGCCCGCCGCTGGCGGTGACCACGAGCCGGCGTACCTCGCCCCGGGTGCCGCCCCGCAGGCACTGCGCCAGCGCCGAGTGCTCGGAATCGACGGGGACGATCTGCCCCGGCCGCGTCACCGCGGCCTTGACCAGGGGGCCGCCGGCCACCAGGGACTCCTTGTTCGCCAGGGCGAGTGTACGTCCGGCGCGCAGCGCGGCCAGCGTCGGCGCCAGCCCGAGCGAGCCGACCACGCCGTTGAGCACCACGTCGCACGGCCACCCGGCCAGCTCGGTCATCGCGTCCGGGCCGGCCACGATCTTGGGCAGCTTGAAGTCGCCGGTGGCCCAGCCGCGCCGGCTCGCCTCGGCGTAGAACGCGAGCTGGAGATCCTGGGCGGCGGACGCCCTGGCCACGCCGACCACCTCGACCTCGAGTTCGAGGGCCTGCGCGGCGAGCAGCTCCACGTTGCCGCCGCCGGCACCGAGCGCCACCACCCGGAACCGGTCCGGGTTACGCCGGACGATGTCGATGGCCTGGGTACCGATCGAGCCGGTCGAGCCGAGCAGAACTAGGTCTCGGGGAGATGTCACCCGGACATTCTTCCTCAGCCCGGCTGGGCGCTTACTGGGAGCCTCGGTTCCCGCTGTCCGGTTCCTCAGGCAGGCCGCCCGGCCGCCCTTGATCGTTGACGCTGGAGCTGTCCGACACGCCGCGTGTTGAGCAGCTGAGCTGCCAACGATCACGCAGAACCGTGGTGCCGGACGAAGGGCTCCAGTTCGATGCCGCCGTACCAGTCGGTGCGGACGCCGAGATACGTCATGCCGAGCCGCCGGGCCACCGCCTCACGGGACCGGGACGGTGGCGTGCGGGGCGGGGACAGGCTGGTCGGACTCGCGGATGCCGTAGCGGCGGTAGACCCGGGCCAGCGGGCCGGGGGCCCACCAGTTCCAGCGACCGAGCAGCCGCATGGTCGCCGGCACCAGCAGGGCCCGGACCAGCGTCGCGTCGACCACGATCGCCACGATCATGCCGACCCCGATGAGCTTGATGTACGACATGCCGCCGGTGGTGAAGCCGGCCACCACAATGATCAGCAGCAGCGCGGCGGCGGTGATGATCCGGCCGGTGTGCTGCAGCCCGCCGGCCACCGCGGCGGTGTTGTCGCCGGTGCGGTCCCACTCCTCCCGGACCCGGGACAGCAGGAACACCTCGTAGTCGGTGGCCAGTCCGAAGAGCACCGCGAGCATGAGGATCGGGTTGCTCGGCTCGATGAAGCCGGTCGAGGTGAAGCCGAGCAGCCCGGCCAGGTGACCGTCCTGGAAGATCCAGACCACCACGCCGAACGACGCGCCGATCGAGACCAGGTTCATCAGCACCGCCTTGACCGGCAGCACCACCGAGCCGAAGGCGAGGAAGAGCAGCAGCAGGGTGGCGACGGCCATCAGCAGCGCCATCCACGGCAGCCGGTCGCCGAGGCTGTCCAACAGGTCCCGGTCGGCGCCGGGCCGCCCGCCGACCAGCACCTCGGCCCCGGCCGGTCCGGGCAGCCCGCGCAGCTCGCGGACCACCCGCTGGGCGACGTCGCCGGTCGGTTCGCCGGGGTAGCTCACCGAGAGCAGCGTGGTCCGCCCAGCCTCGGCGGCTACCCGTACCCCGGTCACCCCCGGCACGGCCGCGACCTGGTCGGCGAACCCGCGCGCCGCCTCGGCCGGCGCGCCGGAGACCAGCACGTCGATCGGGGCGACCTGGCCGCCGGGGAACTCGGCGGCGATCCGTTCGGAGACCACCCGGGGCGCGGCGTCCGTCGGCAGCACCCGCTCGTCGAAGCCGCCGAAGGTGACCCGCAGGAAGGGGGTGGCCAGCAGGCCGAGCAGCACCACGACCCCGACCAGGTAGCGCACCGGGCGGCGCATCACGCTCCGCGCGATCCGGGCCCAGGCGCCACCCCCACCGGCTGCCCCCGGACCGGCGCGCCGCGTCCCACGCCGCCACGGCAGGGGTACGCGCACCGCGTCGATCCGGTGGCCGAGCACCGCCAGCAGGGCCGGCAGCACGGTCAGCGCGGCCAGCATGGCGACCAGGACGGCGGCCACCCCGCCGAGCCCCATCGAGCGCAGGAACGGCTGCGGGAAGATCAGCAGACTGGACAGGGCGAGCGCCACGGTGAGCCCGGAGACCAGCACGGTCCGGCCCGCGGTGGCCATGGTGCGCCGGATCGCCTCGCCGGTGTCGTGCCCGGCGGCGAGTTCCTCCCGGAACCGGCTCACCACGAAGAGGGCGTAGTCGACGGCCATGCCGAGGCCGACCAGCGTGATGATGTTGATCGCGAAGATCGACACGTCGGTGAAGAGGTTCACCACCCGTACGGCGACGAAGGCGCCGAGGATGGCCAGCCCGCCGATGAGCAGCGGGGTGGTGGCGGCGACCAGCCCGCCGAAGATCAGCACGAGGAGCACCAGCAGCACCGGCATGGAGAGCGTCTCGGCGCGGGTGATGTCCTTGGTGGTCTGGGTGTTGGCGTAGTGCTGGAAGGCGACGAGGCCGCCCACCTCGGTCTTCAGCCCGGGGGCGTCGAGCGCGGGGCGCAGCGCCTCGAACTGCGTCGACCGAGCGTCCTCGTCCGCGCCGCCGAGCCGGATGAGGGCGTACGTGGCCCGGCGGTCGGCGGCGACCAGGGCCGGGGCGGGACTGTCGTACCAGGTGGTCAGGCTGGTCACCTCGGGCCGCCCGCGCAGCCCGGTGACGGTGGCGGTGACCGGGTCGCGGAAGGCCGGCTGGTCGACCGTGGCGGTGTCGCTGGACCAGAGGACGATCACGTCGGCGTCCTGCCGGCCCAGTTCGGCGGTGATCCGCTCGGCGGTCCGGCTGGACTCGCTGGCCGGGTCCTGGTAGCCGCCCCCGGTCAGCTCGCCGAAGACGCCCGCGCCCCAGGTGGAGCCGAGCACGACGAGCGCCACGGCGGCAGCCAGCACCGCCCACCGGGCGCGTACCACCAGTCGCCCCCACCAGGTGAACATCGCCATTCCCCCTCACCGGCAGTTAGGGTCGTAGCCGGTAACCATGCATCAGCTGAGTGAACGGCGTTTACTATTACAACGCCGTTAGCTCCGGTCAAGGGGGCTGACGGATGACCGCACCCACCCGGCGGGAACGCCTGCGTACGGCGGCTCTCGCCGAGATCAAGGACGGGGCGCGGCGGCTGTTGGTGACCGGCGGGATCGAGGCGGTCTCGCTGCGCGCGATCGCCCGGGACATGGGCATGACCGCCCCGGCCATCTATCGATACTTCCCCAGCCTGGAGGCGCTGGTCGCCGGGCTGGCCGGGGACCTCTACGACGAGCTGCGCCAGGGAATCGAGGCGGCCCGGGACGCGGCCGGCCCGGATCCGGCGGGCCAGCTCCGCGAGATGTGCCGGGCGATGCGGCGCTGGGCCGTCGGCCATCCCGCCGAGTTCACCCTGATCTTCGGCAACCCGGTGCCCGGGGTGGGCGGGCTCGCCAGTCACTGCGCCGAACCGGACCATCCGGGGGCGCACCTGTGCGCGGTCTTCCTCACCCCGTTCGTGGAACTCACCCGGGGCAGTCGGCTGCCCACCCCACCGGCGGAGCTGCTCCAGGAACGGCTCGGCGGGCACCTCACCCCGCTGGCGACCGAGCAGGGCCCGCTGCCGATCGAGGTCGCGTACGCCTTTCTCTCCGCCTGGACCCGGCTCTACGGCCTCGTCGCCATGGAGGTCTTCGGTCACCTCGGCTGGGCGGTCGACGAGCCGGAAGCGCTCTTCGAGACCGAGTTGATCAGCCAGCTCGCCCAGTTGCGTCCGGCCGACCCCGGCGAGACCCTCCCCCAGGGCGGCACGCGCCACTAGGCTCCCCCGACATGAGCGAGCGCAGCGAGCGAATCATCAGGCGCAGTGCCGTGGAGCCTCATGCGACCGCCGAGCGAAGCGAGGTGGCCGCATGAGCGAGCGCAGCGAGCGAATCATCAGGCGCAGTGCCGTGGAGCCTCATGCGACCGCCGAGCGAAGCGAGGTGGCCGCATGAGCGAGAGTCTTCCGTCCCGCGCCGACGTCGTCGTGGTCGGCTCCGGGCACAACGGTCTGGTCTCGGCGATCCTGCTGGCCCGCGCCGGCCTCGACGTGCTGGTGCTGGAGGCGGCCGAGGTGATCGGCGGAGCCACCCGCACCGAGAACCCCTTCCCCAAGGTTCCGGGCCTGCGGCACTCCACCGGCTCGTATCTGCTCGGGCTGATGCCGCCGGAGCTGCTCGCCACGCTGGACGTACGCATCCCGGTGCTGCGCCGCGACCCGCACTACTTCCTGCCCACCCCGGGCGGGCCCGGGTCGCCGTACCTGCTCTTCGGCAGCGACGCGGCGGCCAGCCGGCGGCAGCTCGCGGAGATGTTCTCCCCCGCCGACGCGGCGGCCGACGACGCGCTCCAGGCCGAGCTGGCCCAGCTCCGCGAGGACCTGGCCCCGGCCTGGCTGACCGGGCCGCTGCCGGTGGAGGAGACCGCCGAGCGGTACGTCCGCCCGGCCCTCCGGCAGGTCTTCGTCGACCTGGTCCGCGGCTCGGTCGCCGACTACCTGGCCCGGTTCGACTTCCGCTCCGAACTGCTGGTCAGCATGTACGCGGTAACCGACGGCCTCTCCGGGCTCAACGCCGGCCCGGACGACCCGGGCACCGGGCACAACTTCCTGGTGCACAACATGTGCCGCCTGCCGGGCTCCGGTGGCACCTGGATGATCGCCCAGGGCGGCATGGGCACCGTCTCCCGGACCTTCGCCGAGGCCGCCCGCGCCGCCGGGGCGACCGTCCTGACCGGTACGCCGGTCACCGCGATCACCCTGGACGGCGGCGCGGCGTCCGGTGTGGTGCTGGCCGACGGGCGGGAGGTGGCCGCCTCGGTGGTGCTCGGGGCCTGCGATCCGTACCGGTTGCTGGAGCTGCTGCCCGACGGCGCGGTCCCGACGGCGCTGGGCGAGCGGATGGCGGCCGTCCGCCGCACCGGCAGCACGCTCAAGCTCAACCTGGCGCTACGCGGCCTGCCCCGGTTCTCCTGCCTGCCGGCGCACGCGCCCAGCCCGTTCGGCTCCACCATCCACCTGTTGCCCGGCTCGGCGTCGCTGGTCGAGCAGGGCGGCGAGTCGCCGATGACCGCACTGCGCGGCATGTGGGCGGACGTGCGGGCCGGGCGGCTGCCGGCGGAACCGACCATCGAGTGGTACCTGCACACCACTGTCGACCCGTCGCTGGCCGACGAGGCCGGGCACCACTCGTCGGCGCTGTTCGTGCAGTCCGTCCCGTACGAGCTGGCCGGCACCACCTGGGAAGCGGCGCTGCCCGGCTACATCTCCCGGCTGGTCGACATCTGCGAGCGGTACGCCCCCGGCACCGGCGACCTGATCGCCGACGCGGTGCCGCTGGCCCCGCCCGGCATCGAGAGGCATTTCGGCATCACCGGCGGGCACATCCACCACGTCGACAACACCGTCTCGTTCACCGACCGGATGCCGTACGCCACCGGCGTCGACGGCGTGTACGCCGGCAGCGCCGGCTGCCACCCCGCCGGCAGCGTCATCGGCGCCGCCGGCCACAACGCCGCCCGCCGTATCCTCACCGACCTGGGCCGCTGACCGCCCTACCACCTCTTGATCAACTGCTGAGCCCGGCTCTTGATCAACTCCGTGTGCGGCAAGTTGCGGTCATATCCGCCGACGAGACCACCGATTGCGGCACGCGGAGTTGATCAGAGCGGGGCGAGGACGGATCGGGTGGGGCGGGTGGGCGTCAGTTGCCGGTCTCGGCGCGCTCGGCGCGGATCTTGTGGCCGACGCTGGTCAGGCAGCGGCCGCTGGCCAGGTCGAACCGCCAACCGTGCAGCTGGCAGGTGAGCTGGTCGCCGTCGACGATGCCGAACCGGCTCAGGTCCGCCTTCAGGTGCGGGCAGCGGCGCTGCACCACCCAGCCGTCCAGCGTGATGTCCTCGGCGTCGACGGCCCGCTCGTGCTCGTCGTACCAGCCCTCCGCGTACTGGAGACGCTCCTCCGAGAGGCACTTGAAGAACGCGTAGACGAACTCGTTGTACTGGCCGATCCGAGCCGCGGAGAAGCGGCAGGAGAGGAAGAGCGAGTTGACCCAGTCCACCTCGCCGATGTGCAGCAGGTGCTCGATCAGCGCCCGCTCGGTACGGAACCGGTAGCGGACCTTCTCGTCCGCGTACGGCCGGACCTCCTTGCCCGGGAAGTCCACCACGATGGACTCGACGCTGTCACCGTCGTAGCCCACGAGGTCGAAGCGGACCGGGCCGCCGACGCCCTTGGCCAGGTAGATCGACTCGTCGAGCAGCGGCTCGATCCGGCGCTTCATCTCGCCCAGCAGGTCGACCTCGGGGTGCCGCCAGGACGCCTTCTCGGCCTCGATGACCGGGCGCTTGCGCTCCCGCATCTCCTCCAGGTGGGCGACCTTGTTGGCGAAGAACTCCTCGATCGGCATCGGGTGGGTGGTGGTCGCACCCTCGGTGGTGATCTCGGTGACGCTGCCCGGCAGCAGCACGATCCCGTTGGTGCCGCCGACCTTGGCGTACTCCGCCAGGAAGACCGACTGGTCGGGGAAGATGTTGCCCTCGTCGCCGAAGATGTCGTTGAACTGCCACAGCTCGTCGTCGAGGAAGCAGGGCGGTCCGGCGATCGGGAAGACGTGGTCGGCCTTCAGGTCGTCGATGTAGCGCCAGGTGCGGTCGAACTGCCGGTCCCGCTTCTGCTTGCCGAACGCGGTCTTGGCCGCCTGCGGCAGCTCGTAGACCATCGGGTACCAGATCGCGCCGGAGAACTGCAGCATGTGCGCGTGCACGTGGCCCAGCTCGGTGAAGACGGTCAGGTCGGTCGGGCGGGCGTCGTTCTGGTTGAGCAGCCGGACACCGTCGTACTCCACCCAGAGCGAGGAGTCGCCGATCGGGCCGTCGGTCGGGCTGGTCAACGCCTGGATCATGATCTTCAGGCCGCCGGGCAGCTCCACGACCTGCTCGTTCGGGGCCTTGAGGAACTTGGTGAAGCCCAGCTCCCGCAGCTCGTCCTCCATCTCGGAGGTGGGGAACTCGGGCAGCAGGACGGTGACGTCCTTGGAGATGTAGTCGCGCAGGTGCTTCGCGTCGAAGTGGTCGCGGTGCAGGTGCGACACGTACAGGTAGTCGACCTGACCCAGGGCGTCCCAGTCGAGCTGTGAATTGTCCGGGAATGGGAACCACGAGGCGAAATAGGCGGGATTGACCCACGGGTCGCACAGGATGCTGCCCGCGGCCGTGTCGATCCGCATGCTGGCATGTCCCGTACCGGTCACTCGCACCGCAGTCCCCCTCGAAAGACAATCAGGTGTACGTCAAGACGCTACCGGAGGCAGTGTGGTCGCCGTCCCGCGACGCCGGTAGTGCCCATCCGCCCCGCCGGGACGGGTCCAACGACCCGGGCGCTCAGCCCAGCACCGGCCCCGTCCAACTCCGGCGCTCCGGCGCGGCGGCGCACCAGGCGTCCATCAGGGCGGAAATCCGATCGACCGGTGCCGCGACGTGCACCCGCTGCCCGCCCGCGACCTGGTGGTCCCGGTCATGGGACACGTTCCCCTCACTGCAGCACGCGCAGATCATCCGGACCCCGCTGGCCGGCTCCGCCGCGTACCCGTGCTCGTCGAAGAGCTCGGCCAGGGCCTGGACGTCCGCCGGTCCGCCGGCGGCCACCTCGACGATCGTGGTGGGCAGCTCGGAGGCCCGAAACAGCAGCAACTCGTCGAAGACCGGGAACTTCTGGCCGCCGACCTCCCGCTCCCCGTTCGGAGCGCCGTCGTGCACCACGATCTCGCCGTACCGGCGGCCCGACTCCGGCGTCGGCACGTTGAGCACCCGCGCCCGGGTCGGGCAGAGCCGCTGCGCCCAGACCACCTCGCCGCCGCCCTGCCCCACGGTCAGCCGGATCGGCGTCGGCCCGAAGTCCGCCACGATCTCACCGTCGCCGGCCGGCACGGTCAGCCCGTACCCCTGCCAGGCGTCCCGGGCCGTCGCCCAGTCCTCCATGATCGTCGCGGCGATGCCGAGGTTCCAGAACGCCGGGTCCTCCGCGCCCCGCTTCGCCCGCGCGGCCGCCTCCCGGCCCAGCTCGTACGCCTTCGCCCAGTTGCGCACGAACTTGTACGCCAGCGCCGCGTCGTACCACCAGACGCCGGCGCGGCGGTGATCGGGAAGGCGTCGCGCCAGGCGCTCCAGGGACTCCCCGGCGACCACCCAGTCCTGCGCGTCCCACGCCTGATACGCCGCCTTGAGCAGTTCGCGATCCTCCGCGCGAGCCATGCGTCCCCCATCAGGTCGGACCCTGCGCCGGGCCCGGCACGAGGCGTGCCAGACTAACCGGAGATCCGATCGCGAGGGAAGGACCGACAGTGGCAGGAAGCGAGCCGGTAACCGCGCCAGATCAGCACAAGCCCGGGAACCGCAAGGCCGGACGGATCGGAGCGGTGCTGTCGGCGGCATTGTTGGTGGTCATGGCGCTGTGCGGCAACCACGAGGGCAAGGTCGAGGACATCTGGCTGATCGGGGTCGCCGCGCTGCTGCTGGCCATCGTGATCGGCGACGCGGTGCTGCGCCGCAGCGGCCTGCGGTCCTGACCCGACGCTCACGCGTTCGACCTGTACGCGCGAGGGCCCGCCCCTGTTCGGGGGCGGGCCCTCGTCGTCTGGTCGGGGCGGGCGCCCTCGTCGTCAACGGATCAGTGGCCGAGCAGGATGTCCTGTACGTCCTTGAGCGCGGCGTCGACCTCGGCCTCGAAGTAGCCGCCCGGTACCAGCCCGAAGCGCAGGGTGTCCAGGTCCTTCGGATTCACCGGCATCTGGTTGCGGCCCTGCATGCCGCCGAGCAGGGTGTCGAAGAACCGGTCGACCTGGTCCGGGTCGTACCCGCTGCCGAAGCGGCGCACCTGGAAGCTGCGGCGGATCTGGTCCACCCGGTAGAGGTCGCTGCCGGGTGGGCCGGCCATCGGCGGACCGACGGCGGGCGGGCCACCCATCGGCGGGCCACCGGCGGGCGGGCCGGCCATCGGCGGGCCACCCATCGGGCCACCCCCGAAACCCTGCTGGGGCACGGGAGGCGGTCCGGCCGGACCACGGCCACGCAGATCCCGCTCCGGCATCCGGATCTCGGCCGTCATGTCGGGGCGGCCACGCCGACCGGCCTCGAACCCGTCGAACCGGTCATCGGGGCCGAACCCACCGGGCCCCTGCGGAAGGCCGCGGGGCGGCGGCGGACCGCCGTGCCCCATCGGGGCACCCGGACCCATCGGGCCACCCGGACCCATCGGACCGGGTCCCATCGGGCCAGGTCCGGCCGGGCCGCGGGGCCCGTCGTACCCGCCGCGTGGGCCGTCGTACCCACCGGCGAAGGCACCGGTCGGCTCGTCGTAGCGGCCACCACCGGTCGGGTCGTCGTACCGACCACCCCCGGTCGGCTCGTCGTAACGGTTGCCCCCGGTCGGATCGTCGTAGCGGTTGCCGTAGCGGTCGGCGGGCGGGCCGGGCTGCGCGGGCATCGGTCGGGGCGGCATCGGCGGCTGCGGCACCGGCGAGAGGCCGCGGTCGTCGCGCATCGGCGGACCGTGCCGGTCGGCCATCCGGGGATCGGCACCGCGCCCGCCCGGGGCGCCGCCCCGCTCCTCCAGCTCGGCCAGCTGCCGCTCCACCCGGTCGAGGTGCAGGTCGACCTGCCACTCGTCGTAGCCGTTGAACCGGACCCGGAAGACGACGTCGTGGACCTCCTGGGAGGCGACGGGCGCGCCGACCGGCTGACCGTCGAGGGTCGCCTCCACCCGATCCAGGAAGGCGTCCACCTCGTCCACCTTGTATCCCCGGCGAAGCGCCTTACGCCGGAAACGCTGACCCTGACTCGCCACTATGTCTCCTGGTCTCGTTCGCTACGCCCGGTCACGCCGTTCTTCGCCCGGCGCCTCGGTGTCCCTGTCCTCGGCGGCGGCGAGCTGCCCACACGCGCCGTCGATCTCGCGCCCCCGGGTGTCCCGCACCGTGGTCGACACCCCGGCGTCGCGCAACCGCCGGACGAACTCCCGCTCGACCGGCTTCGGGCTGGCGTCCCAGCGGCTGCCCGGAGTCGGGTTGAGCGGGATGAGATTCACATGTGCCAGCTTGCCGGCCAGCAGCCGCCCGAGCAGATCGGCTCTCCACGGCTGGTCGTTCACGTCCTTGATCATCGCGTACTCGATCGACACGCGACGCCCCGTCGTGGTCGCGTAGTCCCACGCCGCGTCCAGCACCTCGGACACCTTCCAGCGCTGGTTGACCGGGACGAGTTCGTCGCGCAGCTCATCATCGGGGGCGTGCAGCGACAGCGCAAGAGTCACGGAGAGGTCTTCGCTGGCCAGTCGGCGGATCGCCGGCACCAGGCCGACCGTGGAGACGGTGATGTGCCGCTGGGACAGGCCGAGCCCCTCCGGGGCCGGCGCCACCAGCCGGCGGATCGCCGCGACCACCCGCGAGTAGTTGGCCAGCGGCTCGCCCATGCCCATGAAGACGACGTGCGACAGGCGCGGCGGGGAGCCGGCCACCACCCCCGAGGCGGCCACCCCGGCGAGGTAGACAGCCTGGTCGACGATCTCCGCGGTCGACAGGTTACGGGTCAGCCCGGCCTGGCCGGTGGCGCAGAACGGGCAGGCCATGCCACAGCCGGCCTGACTGGAGATGCAGACGGTGACCCGGTCCGGGTAGCCCATCAGCACGCTCTCCACCAGCGAGCCGTCGTGCAGCCGCCAGAGCGCCTTCCGGGTGGCACCGTCGTCGCAGGCCAGCTCGCGCACCGGGGTGAGCAGGGTGGGCAGCAGTGTCCCGGCCAGCCGCTCCCGGGCGGTCGCCGGCAGGTCGGTCATCAGCGCGGGGTCGCGCACCAGGCGACCGAAGTAGTGGTTGGAGACCTGCTTGGCTCGGAAGGCGGGCTCCCCCAGCTCGGCGACCAGCGCCTGCCGGCCGGGCAGGTCCAAGTCGGCGAGGTGGCGGGGCGGCAGCGCGGGCCGGCGGCCGCGAGCGTCGGGGTCCACGGGGATCAGGGGGAGGCTCGTCATGGCGGGTCCAGTCTGACACGCCAGCGGCGGGTCGTACCCGTCCGTAGGTCCCGAATCGGCCTTGACCGGCCGGTGGATTCGGCTCCGCCCGCATGATTCATCCCTCAGCCCACCGTCGGCACCAGAACCGTCAACAGCAGATACGCCGCCGGCACCGCGAAGAGGATCGAGTCGAGCCGGTCCATCAGGCCACCGTGCCCGGGTAGCAGGTTGCTCATGTCCTTCACCCCGAGATCCCGCTTGATCATCGACTCGGCCAGGTCGCCGACGACCGCCGCGCAGGAGATCGCCACCCCGAACAGCGCACCCCACCACGGGGTCACCTCGAACAGCAGCCAGAGCAGCAGGGCGCTGCCCGCCGCGGCGGCGGTCAGCGAGCCGGCGAAGCCCTCCCAGGACTTCTTCGGGCTGATCCTGGGCGCCATCGGGTGCTTGCCGAAGGCGACGCCGGCCGCGTACCCGCCGGTGTCGGAGAGCACCACAGCGACCAGGGTGACCAGCACCCGCAGATGCCCGTCGCCGGGAGCGGCCGCGAGCATGGCCGCGAAACCACCGAGGAAGGGCACGTAGACCGCGATCAGGGTGGCCGCGGTCACGTCACGCTGATAGTTACGGGGGCCGTCGCCCAACCGCCAGACCATCGTGCCGAGGACGGTGACCAGCAGGCCGAGACTCTGCGCGTCCGGGCCGGCGAACCAGGCCAGCCCGACGGTGATCACGCCACCGGCGATCAGCGGCACCAGCGGTGGGTGGGCACCGCCGCGGCGCACCGCCCGGGCCATCTCCCAGCTGCCGATCGCCATCGCGGTGGCGACCACGACGAGGAACGCGAGCGGGTAGAAGAAGAGCGGCACCAGGATCGCCGCGCCGAGAGCCAGGCCGACGCCGATCGCCGCCGGCAGGTTGCGGCCGGCCCGGCCGGTCGCCGACTGCGCGGTGGCGGGCCGGTCGACACTGGCCCGGCGGCGACCCCGCCCGCGCCGGCCCGGGGGCGGCTCGTCCCGTACCGCCGCGAGTTGGCCGGTCGGGTCGTCCGGTCCCGCGGCAACCTGGTCGGGCTCGTCGCGTACCGGGGCGATCTGGGCGGTCGCGTACTCGTCGTCCGGCAGGTAGGGGCGGCCACCCCGAACCGGCTCGTCGTAGCCCCGGTCACGCGGACCATGGTCCGCGTCCCGGTACCGGGGATCGTCCCGGTAGCCCGGACCGCCGTCCCAGCGGTCGCGGTCATCGGGGTACGCCGGGCCGCGCTCCCACCGGCGCTCCTCGTGGTACGCCGGACCGCCGTCCCACCGGTCGCGTTCCTCGCGGCCCTCGGCCGGGCGGTCCAGATCGTCGCGGTAGCCGGTCTGGTCGTGCCAACCGCGGTCCGCCTCGCGGTACCTCCGGTCGTCCCCGGCGTGGTCCGGGCGTTCCTCGTACCGCCGGCGGCCGCTCGCCGCGTCGTACCGGTCGTCGTCCGGCCAGGGCCGGGCGTACGGATCGGTGGCGGAACGGCTGCCTCCGGGCGATTCCGCGTACGCCTCAGGGCCACCCGGCCGATGCCAGGACTGCGGTTCGAGGTCGGTCTCGGGCCACGGCAGCGGGGCCGGCTGGTCCCAGCCGCGTGGCTCGGCGGCGCCGTAGGGGTCGGGGCGGGACATCACGTACCGAGCGGAAGCGGTACGAGAGCCACCACATGACGCAAGACCAAGACCATCCCCTACAGGCGTGACTGTTCCGGTTGACCGACCCGACGGCCGGGAGATCCCCGCCGTTCACCCAGTGGTGGTCGGGAGTCCTGCCGAGCCTACTGCACTCGCGAACCCGGGACGGCGGACGATGGCCCACCACGACGACGGCACCGGGTCCGCCACCCGAGATGGGCGGCGGCGCACCGGTGCCGCAGCGGGTGGCGGACCGCTCAGACCTCGAGCAGCTCGTTCTCCTTGTGCTTGATCAGCTCGTCGATGTTGGCGACGAACCGCTGAGTCAGGTCGTCCAGCTCCTTCTCGGCGCGCCGGCCATCGTCCTCGCCGACCTCGCCGTCCTTGACCAGACGGTCCAGCTCTTCCTTGCCCTTGCGGCGGACGTTGCGGACGGCCACCTTGGCCTCCTCGCCCTTGTGCCGGGCGACCTTGATCATCTCGCGGCGCCGCTCCTCGGTCATCTGCGGGAGCAGGATGCGCAGCTGGTTGCCCTCGTTGTTCGGGTTCACCCCGAGGTCGGAGTCGCGGATCGCCTTCTCCATGGCGTTGAGCTGCGAGTTGTCGTACGGCTTGATGATCACCATACGTGGCTCGGGGACCCCGATGGACGCCATCTGGGGCAGCGGGGTGGGGCTGCCGTAGTAGTCGATGACGATCCGGGAGAACATGGCGGCGTTGGCACGACCGGTGCGGATGCCGCCGAACTCCTCCTTGGCGTGCTCGATGGCACGCTCCATCTTCTCCTCGGCCTCGAGGAGGGTGTCGTCGATCACCGGTCTCCTCGCCTCCTTCTGTTGCTCGTCGTGAACTGTGTCGTATCGGAGGACCGCTGCCGGCGCGGCGGGCCGCTCAGGCGGTGATCAGGGTTCCGATCTTCTCACCGCCGACGGCGCGGACGATCGTGTCGTCGCCCTGGGCGCCGAAGACCAGCATCGGCAGGCCGTTCTCCATGCAGAGGCTGAACGCCGCGGCATCGGCCACCCGCAGGTTGCGGCGCAGCACCTCGGAGAAGGTGATCGAATCGAGCTTGCTCGCGGTGGGGTCGATCCGGGGGTCGGCGGTGTAGACCGCGTCCACGCCGTTCTTGCTCATCAGCACCACGTCGGCGCGGATCTCCAGCGCCCGCTGGGCGGCGACCGTGTCAGTGGAGAAGTACGGCATCCCGGCGCCCGCGCCGAAGATGACCACCCGGCCCTTCTCCAGGTGCCGGATCGCCCGCAGCGGGATGTACGGCTCGGCGACCTGGGCCATGGTGATCGCGCTCTGCACCCGCGTCTCGACACCCTCCTTCTCCAGGAAATCCTGGAGGGCCAGGCAGTTCATCACCGTGCCGAGCATGCCCATGTAGTCGGCCCGGGCCCGGTCCATGCCGCGCTTCTGCAGCTCGGCGCCGCGGAAGAAGTTGCCGCCCCCGACCACCACGGAGACCTGTACGCCGCGGCGAACCACCGTCGCGATCTGCCGGGCGATGCCCTGCACGACGTCCGGGTCGACGCCGATCGCGCCACCACCGAAGACCTCGCCGGAGAGTTTCAGCACCACCCGTCGGGCCCGGCCGGGTGGTGGGGCGGTCGGATCATCCGCCGCCAGGCTCCGGTCACTCACAACCTGCGTCATCCGCCCCGCCCCTTCCGTCGCGCACCCGGGTGCGCGTGCATACCGCGTACCTGCCGTTGCCGACCTTATGCGACGAGGAGGCCGCGGTGCCTGTCACGTACACCGGCGGCCTCCTCGTTGACGTTTCCTGGCCACGGACGCGTCGTGCGCCCGGGGCGGCGGCTCAGGCCTGGCCGACCTCGAACCGCAGGAAGCCGGTGGCCTCGATGCCGGCCTCGGCCAGCAGCTGCTTCACCGTCTTCTTGTTGTCGGCGACCGAAGACTGCTCCAGCAGCACAAAGTCCTTGAAGAAGGCGTTGACCCGGCCCTCGACGATCTTCGGCAGCGCCGCCTCGGGCTTGTTCTCCTCGCGGGCGGTCTGCTCGGCGATGCGCCGCTCCGAGTCGATGACCTCGGCCGGGACCTCGTCGCGGGTGAGGTACTTCGGCCGCATGGCGGCGATCTGCATGGCCACGCCCCGGGCGTCCGCGTCGGCAGCCTCGTCGCTCTTGCCGGTGAACTGCACCAGCACGCCGACGGCCGGCGGCAGGTCCTGGCTCTTGCGGTGCAGGTAGACGGCGGTGGTGCCGTCGAGCTTGCCGAAGCGGTTGAGGACCAGCTTCTCGCCGATCTTGGCCGACTGCTCCTGGATCAGGTCGGCGACGGGCTTGCCGTCGAGGGTGCTGGCGAGCAGCTCCTCGGCGGTGCTCACGCCGCTGGCCACGCCGTGCTCGACCAGCTGCTGGGCCAGCGCGATGAAGGCGTCGTTCTTGGCGACGAAGTCGGTCTCGCAGTTGAGCTCGAGCAGCGCCTGGCCGGCGTGCGCGATGAGGCCGTTGGCGGCGGTACGACCGGCCCGCTTGCCGACATCCTTGGCGCCCTTGACACGCAGGATCTCGACGGCCTTGTCGAAGTCGCCCTCGGCCTCGGTCAGCGCCTTCTTGCAGTCCATCATGCCGGCGCCGGTGAGGTCGCGGAGCTTCTTGACGTCCGCGGCGGTGAAGTTGGACATGGCTCTCTCTTCGGGTCTTGAGGCTGCGGTGGGATGGTCTGGGGGTCGGTTACCCGGATCCGGGCCGGTTGTGCCCGGGGGCCCGTCGCGTCCCCACCGGCCGGAAAATCGGGCAGTGGGGACGCGACGGTTCGATCACTCCGCGGCGGTGGCCGCCGGCTGCTCCTCGGTCTTCTTCGGCTCCTCGAGCAGCTCACGCTCCCACTCGGCCAGCGGCTCGTCGGCGCCGACCTGGCCCGCCTCGGGCTTCTCGTCGGTGCCACGGCGGCGGCCGGAACGGGCGATCAGGCCGTCGGCGACCGCGGCGGCGACAACCTTGGTCAGCAGTTCGGCCGAGCGAATGGCGTCGTCGTTGCCCGGGATCGGGAAGTCGACCTCGTCCGGGTCGCAGTTGGTGTCGAGCACGGCGATCACCGGGATGCCCAGCTTGCGGGCCTCGTCGACGGCGATGTGCTCCTTCTTGGTGTCGACCACCCAGACCGCGGCCGGGAGCTTCTGCATGTCCCGCAGACCGCCGAGGGTCTTGGTCAGCTTGATCTTCTCGCGGGAGAGCTGCAGGGTCTCCTTCTTGGTGTAACCGGCGGCGGTGCCGCTCAGGTCACCGAGAGCCTCCAGCTCCTTCATCCGCTGAAGCCGCTTGTACACCGTCTGGAAGTTGGTCAGCATGCCGCCGAGCCAGCGGTGGTTCACGAACGGCTGGCCGACCCGGGTCGCCTGCTCGGCGATGGCCTCCTGGGCCTGCTTCTTGGTGCCGACGAAAAGGATGCTGCCACCCTCGGCGACCGTGTTGCGGACGAAGTCGTACGCCTTCTCGATGTAGTCGAGGGTCTGGCGCAGGTCGATGATGTAGATGCCGTTGCGCTCGGTGAAGATGAAGCGCTTCATCTTCGGGTTCCAGCGCCGGGTCTGGTGCCCGAAGTGGACACCGCTCTCAAGCAGCTGACGCATGGTCACGACGGCCATGGCTTTACTCCTAGTTATCCCTGGTTGTCCCGTCCGGCCGGCGGCCGGACGCCTGGCACCCGGTCGCCGGCCGTGACGGACCCGATTCAGAATCGGGACCAGGGAGGCCGTCGCCCCACGAACTGGTCGCGGAGAGGGCGCGCGAGGTCGACCGCACACGGCGGTCGCCAGTCGACCAGTGTACGCCCCTTCCCCGTACGCCCGCCCCGGGGTGCGGGAACGCCCACGGGGTCCCGTTCCGGGCGAGCCACCCCCGCTGCCCGCGAGCCGCCGCGCGGCCGTGCTCGCCGAGCCGCCACGCGGCTGCGCTCGCTGAGCCGCCGCGCGCTGTGCTCGCCCTACGCCTGAGCCCGACGCCTGCCGTCGCGCCGTCGCCCGGGCGCGTCCCCGGACTCCGCACGTTTTCCGAGGATGCGCGGACGCGAATGCGACGCTCCCTGCCAGGCCCCCGGACGTGGACGCAATTCGGCGGCACCCCGGCCCATGCCGCGGGCGCGGGCGCCTTGATCGACTCCACGGGCGGGATGTGGCGGTGTCGAGCGTGGCCGGATGCCACCGTTTGCGGAACATGGAGTGGATCACCCGAGGTTCGGGACCACCCGCCGCGGGTTTTGTCCGGTTCATGCGCTTCCAGTCACCCTCACCGCCCGCACCCGCGTTACCCACGCCTCGGTCTCGTGTTCCGCCGTTACCCCAGGACCCACCCGCAAGGTCTCCCTGGTCCGGCGAGCGACGCGGGCGGCCACACCCGCGGCCGGGACCCCTGGCCGGCGAGCGACGCGGGCGGCCAGCACCGCAGCCGGGACCCCTGGGCGACGGGCGACGCGGGCGGCCACACCCGCGGCCGGGACCCCTGGCCGGCGAGCGACGCGGGCGGCCAGCACCGCAGCCGGTCAGCGGGCGGCGAGCGCCGCCGCGAGGAAGAGCACGAGCCCGACGGTGAGGTACGCCGTCGGCGGTCGGAGCCAGCCACGGCTGCCGTCCGCGAGCGCCAGCCCGCCGGTGCGCAGCCCGTACAGCCCCGTGCCGAAGATCGGCAGCCCCAGCACGAGGAACGAGCCCACCACGACGTGCGAGGTCGAGACCGGGTCACCCACCAGGCCACGCAGGAACACCCGCAGCGCCGGGGCCTCCAGGGCCAGCACCACCACCGCCAGCAGCACCGCGAGTGCCGGCCGGCGGGTCCGGTAGACGCCGTCCCCCGGCGGCGGACCGTCCAGCCGCGGCGCGACCGAGGGCATCGGGCCGGTCGGCAGGTCCAACGGGTGCGGCATGTGGGCACCCACCGCCTCGGTCACGGGCGCGGCGGGCCGTTCCCCGACGGTCAGCGGCGTGGGCATGCCGTGCAGCGGCCGGTCCCCGACGGTCAACGGCGCGGCGGCGACCGGTTCGGCCGGCTGGGATGGCTCGACGATCGGATAGCCGCCCAGCGGGCCGGGGCGCAGCGCGTCGCCCGTACGGTCCAGGTCGATCGGGTCGACCTCGCGCACGCCCCCGCCGAGGTCGCCGGTCTCGCGCGCCGCCCGGCGGCCACCGCGTTCGCCCGGCAGTTCCCCGGAGATCTCCGGGTTGCCCAGCCGGCGCGCCCCCCGGTAGCTGTCGGTGTCGTCGCCCAGCGGGTCGAACCGTCCCGGTTCGCCGTACCGGGTCTCGCCGCCGGTGCGCTGCTCCGGGGCACGGTAGTCGTCGTCGCGGTAGCGCGGCTCGCTAGCGGCGCGCCAGTCCGGCTCGGCGTATCCAGGGTCGTTCCAGTGCGACCCCTGCTGGTCCTCGGGAAAGCTCCGTCGTCCGTCCACGATCGGCACCGTATGCGACCGGCTCCACGCGCGCCATCCGCCCCCGCGCCAGCTCACACCGCGGTCCGACCGATCCGCCGTAGACACGCCGGGTGATCAACCGCAGTCGAACGGTGGCCCGCTAGCACAGTCGGGGCATGATCGTCGGCACGTCCACAGGGCGCCGTTGTCCACAGGACGCCGGGACGAGACACCACCACGGGGCCGCCGGAGGCGCACCGTGACCGGCATGACGAAGCGGAACCAGGCCGTCGGCGCGTACGGGGAGCGGTGCGCCGTCCGGCACCTGATCGAGGCGGGGCTGCGCCCGGTGGCCCGGAACTGGCGCTGCCCCGACGGGGAGATCGACATCATCGCCTGGGACGGCGTGGTGCTCGCCATCTGCGAGGTGAAGACCCGCCGTACGGAGGAATTCGGCACCCCGGCCGAGGCGGTCGTGCCGGCGAAGGCACGCCGGCTGCGCGGTCTGGCCGCCCGTTGGCTCGCCGAGACGGGCACCGTCGCCGACGAGGTCCGCTTCGACGTGCTGGCCGTCCGGCTCCCGGTCGCCGGCCCGGCCCGGGTCGAGCACGTAAAAGGAGCTTTCTAGAAATGAGCTACGCCAAGGTGCTCTGCGTGGGCCTGGTCGGGGTGGCCGGGCACGTGGTGGAGGTGGAGGCCGACCTGACCCCCGGGCTGCCGGGCATCGCGATCTCCGGCTTGCCCGACACGGCCCTGCACGAGGCCAGGGACCGAGTCCGCGCGGCCATCGTCAACTCCGGGCAGAAGTGGCCGAATCGGCGGATCACCATCAACCTGCTCCCGGCCACCCTGCCGAAGTACGGGTCCGCGTTCGACCTGGCCATCGCGGCGGCGGTGCTCGGCGGCTCGGGTGAGCTGCCACTGCTGCCGCTGGAGCGGACGGTGGTCCTCGGCGAACTCGGCCTGGACGGCACTGTCCGCCCGGTGCGGGGCGTACTGCCGATGGTCGCCGCCGCGGCCCGAGCCGGTTTCCCGCGGGTGGTGGTGCCCGCCGGCAACGCCGCCGAGGCATCGGTGATCCCCGGCGTCCAGGTACGCGCGGTCGACAACCTGCACCGGCTGGTCGCCTTCGTCCGGGACGGCTCGCCGTTGCTCCCACCGCCGGCGCTCGCGCCGGCCACCGGCGAGGAGGGTTTGGACCTCGCCGAGGTGGCCGGGCAGCAGCTCGGCCGGCGGGCGCTGGAGGTGGCCGCGGCGGGCGGGCACCATCTGGCGCTGCTCGGGCCTCCGGGGGCTGGCAAGACCATGCTCGCCGAGCGCCTTCCGTCGATCCTGCCGGAGCTGGACGACGACGCCGCGCTGGAGGTCACCGCCCTGCATTCCATCGCCGGGCTCCTGCCGCCCGGCGGGCGGCTGCTCCGCCGGCCGCCGTTCCAGGCGCCTCATCACACCGCCACGGTCCCCGCCCTGGTCGGCGGTGGGTCGGGGGTGGTCCGGCCCGGCGCGGTGTCACTGGCCCATCGCGGGGTGCTCTTCCTCGACGAGGCACCCGAGTTCAGCAAGGGGACGCTGGAGGCGCTGCGCCAGCCGTTGGAGAGCGGCCGGGTACGGGTCGCCCGGACCCGGGGCGCCACCGAGTACCCGGCCCGCGCGCAACTGGTGCTGGCGGCCAACCCCTGCCCCTGCGCGAAGCCGTCCGGGGACGTGGACTGCGAGTGCACCCCGCTGGCCCGGCGACGCTATCTGGGCCGGCTTTCCGGTCCCCTCCTCGACCGGGTCGACGTGCAGGTCCGGCTGCAGGCCGTACGGGCGGCGGAGCTGCTGGAGACGGGCACGCCGAACGAGCCGTCCCAGAAGGTGGCTGCCCGGGTCGCCGCCGCGCGTCGGGCCGCCGCCGACCGGTGGGCGTCCACCGGCCGCCGCGTGAACGCCGAGATCCCCGGCCCGTACCTGCGCCGCCCACCGTGGCGGCTGCCCGGGCCGGACACCCGCGAGCTGCGCAGGCGGCTCGACTCCGGTTCGCTCTCCGCCCGTGGGTTCGATCGGGTCATTCGGCTCGCCTGGAGCATCGCCGACCTGGACGGGCGGGACCGCCCGGACGGCGGGGACATCGCGGAGGCCATTCACCTAAGGACAGGAGAGGTCGCATGAGCGAGCGCCAGCGAGCGAATGATCAATGCGGTGCGTGGGTGCCTCATGACGGCACGGAGCGAAGCGGAGCGCCGTCATGAGCGAACGCAGCGAGCGAATCATCAGGCACAGCGCGGTGGTGCCTCATGACGGCACGGAGCGAAGCGGAGCGCCGTCATGAGCGAGCGAGTCGTCAGGTCCAGTGCCGTCAGCAGCACGATGACTGAAAGACGGCTGGCGCGGGTGGCGCTGACCTGGCTGACCGAGCCGGGGACCCGGTCGGTGCACCGGTTGGTCGACCAGCTCGGCCCGATCGCCACGCTGGACCTGCTGCTCGACGGTGGCGCCCCGGACCGGGCGCTCAGGTCCCTGGTGGTCGCCCGGTCGGCCGGCGGCGACGCCAGGGCGGTGGCGGAGCATGCCCTGGCGCGCACCGAGCGGCTCGGCGCACGGGTGGTCACCCCCGAGGACGACGAGTGGCCGATCCGGGTTGAGCACCTGCGACAGCTGGTCTTGCCCGGGGCGGAACGCCGGGTCGACCTGGAGACGGCGCCACCGCTCTGCTTCTGGGTACGCGGTGCCTGGCCCCTCGGGGAGGCGTTCGACCGATCCGTCGCCGTCGTCGGCGCTCGGGCCGCAACCTCGTACGGCACGCACGTCGCCACCGAACTCGGTTACGGGCTGGCCGACCGGGGCTGGACGGTGGTCTCCGGTGGTGCCTTCGGCATCGACTCCGCCGCACACCGGGGCGCGTTGACCGCCGACGGGATCACCATCGCCGTGCTGGCCTGCGGGGTGGACCGCCCGTACCCGTCGGGCAACGCGGCGCTCTTCGACCGGATAGCGGAGACCGGCCTGCTGGTCAGTGAGTGGTTGCCGGGCGCCGACCCGCTGCGGCCCCGGTTCCTCATCCGCAACCGGGTCATCGCGGCCGGCACGCTCGGGACGGTGCTGGTGGAGGCGGCGGCCCGCAGCGGGGCCACCCAGACGTTGAATCGGGCGATCGGGGTCAGCCGGCCGGGCATGGTGGTGCCGGGCCCGGTCACCTCGGCGATGTCGGTGGGCGCGCACGAGCTGCTGCGCGAGCAGCCCAAGGCCCGGCTGGTCACCGGCGTCGCGCACGTGCTGGAGGAAGTGGGACGGATCGGCGACGACCTGGCCCCGCCGATCCGGGCGCCGGAACGGCTCCGGGACCGGCTCGACGACGAGGCTGTCCAGGTGCTGGAGGCGCTACCCCGACGCAAGACGCTGGCCCTGGAGAGCGTCGCGGCCCGCGCCGGGGTGGACCTGCGCACCGCGATGCGCAAGTTGTCCATGTTGGAGGAGCTGGCCATGGTGGTCCGCCGCGACGACGGCTACGCGCTCGCACCACCACCCGAGAAGGGCGGTCCCCCGAAGGCTGGGCCGTGACGCGGGCGGGTGCGCCGCAGGGCGTCGCGCGGCGGCACGGCCCGTAGGCTGGGCCGGTGCCCGCCGACAGCAGCGTCCGCACCGGCTGTGGGACGCCTCCGAACGACGCCCCCCGGCAGTCCTGCTCCAGCGGCAGGCCCCGCCGCAGAGAGCCTGCGTCAAAGTCCCTGGCCGGCCTGCGGTGGGTCCACGACCCCGCCCCGCCTCGACCGAGGGCTTTGACCCGGGCCGTAGCCCAGACGCTGGCCCGGCGCATCGGCACGGCCGCCAGCAGCGCGACCCGGGGCTTGGCCGGGCACGCGGTCGACGGGCGACACGGGAGACATCGGTGAGCGCCGAGCGACGCGGCACGCGGGCGGTCCACGAGGCGCTGCCCGTGGAGATGCGGGAGGCGGTGGACGCGTTCGCCGAGCACCTCGCCCGGGTGCGTAACCGGTCCGCGCACACCGTGCGGGCGTACGTGACCGACCTGGTCTCCCTGCTCGACCACGCGGTACGGATGGGCTGTGCCGACCCGTCGGAACTGGACCTGACCGTGCTGCGGAGCTGGTTGGCGAAGCAGCGGACGATGGGTGCGGCCCGCACGTCGTTGGCACGCCGGGCCGCCTCCGCGCGCACGTTCAGCGCGTGGGCGCACCGGGCGGGCCGGCTCACCGCCGACGTGGCCGCCCCACTGGCCAGCCCCCGAGCCCACCGGGAGTTGCCCACGGTCCTGCGGGCCGACCAGGCCGCCGCCCTGATGGACGCGCCCCACCCGGGCGCGGGGCGGGCGGACGACGGGGCCGGAACCGATGACGCGGTGCTGCTGCGCGACCGGATGCTGCTTGAACTGCTCTACGGCACCGGCGTACGGATCAGCGAGGCGTGCGGGCTGGACGTCTCCGACGTCGACCACGCCCGCCGGGTGGTCCGGGTCCTGGGCAAGGGCGGGCGGGAACGGGCCGTGCCGTACGGGGTGCCGGCGCAGCGCGCCCTGGACGCCTGGCTGAGCCGGGGCCGGCCCGCCCTGGCCGGTCCCGCCTCGGGGGCGGCACTGCTACTGGGCGCGCGGGGCGGACGGCTCAACCCGACCACGGGACGCCGGGTAGTCGCCGGCTACGCCGAGGCCGCCGGCCTGCCCCGCACGACCCCGCACGAACTGCGGCACTCCGCGGCCACCCATCTGCTGGAGGGCGGCGCGGATCTGCGGGCCGTTCAGGAGTTGCTGGGCCACTCCTCGCTGGCCAGCACCCAGATTTACACGCACGTGTCGGTGGAGCGGCTGCGGGCGGCGTACCGGCAGGCGCACCCGCGGGCCTGATCCTCGGGCACGCGGCGTGCTCGCGGCGGGGCGCCGGCAAACCACGGCGGGACGTGGCAGAACCGCGAGTTGATGATCCACGGCGGGCTACGATCGGCCTATGACGGTCCCGCAGCCGCCCGAGCCGATCCCCGGGGCTCGGCTGCTCTTCTCCCTCGACCCGTCGGTCTGCCACCTCAACCACGGATCGTTCGGCGCGGTCCCGATCGGTGTGCAGCGGGCGCAGCAGCTACTGCGTGACGAGATGGAGGCGAATCCGCTCCGCTTCTTCACCCAGGGCCTGGTCGACCGGCTCGCTCACACGCGGCGACACCTGGCCGGGTTCCTCGGGGCCGACCCGGACGGCACCGCGCTGGTGGGCAACGCGACCACCGGCGTGGCGGTGGTGCTCCAGTCGCTCGGCCTGCGCCCCGGCGAGGAGGTCCTGACCACCGACCACGGGTACGGGGCGGTCGCCATGTCGGTGGCTCGGGAGTGCCAACGGACCGGGGCGGTGTGCCGGACGCTGTCGGTGCCGCTGAACGCCACCGACGAAGAGGTGGTCGAGATCGTCCGGACCGGCTTGCGCCCGGGGCGTACCCGGCTGCTGATCGTCGACCAGATCACCTCGCCCACCGCCCGGCTCTTCCCGACGGCGGCGATCGTCGGGGTGGCCCGCGAACAGGGCATCCCGGTCCTGGTCGACGGGGCGCACGCGCCGGGCATGCTGCCGGCCACGGTGGCCTCGATCGGCGCCGACTTCTGGGTCGGCAACCTACACAAGTGGGCGTACACGCCGCGGGGCACCGCCGCGCTGGTGGTGGCCGAGCCGTGGCGGGAGCGGATCCAACCGCTGGTCGTGTCGTGGGAGCAGGACAGCGGCTTTCCCACCCGGGTCGAGTGGCAGGCGACGCTGGACTACACGCCGTGGTTGGCCGCCCCGGCGGGCCCGTTCACCCTGCGCAGCCTGGGGCTGGACCGGGTACGCGCGCACAACGCCGCGCTGGCCGCGTACGGGCAGCGGGTGGTCGGGGACGCGCTCGGGGTGGCGCCGACCCACCTGCCGGAGCCCGGCGGGCCGACGGTGGCCATGCGGCTCATCCCGCTGCCGCCCGGCGTCGCCACGACGATGGACGCGGCGCGGGCGCTGCGGGCCCAGATCGCGGAACGGCTCGCCGTCGAGGTGGCGGTGGCGGCCTGGAACGGCCGCGGCTGGCTGCGTCTCTGCGGCCAGGTCTACAACACTCCGGACGAGTACCACCGCTTGGCCGTCCGCCTGCCCACGCTGCTCGCCCAGGGCTGAGCGGCGTCGGCGGCCCGGACGTCGAGCGGGAGCAGCCGGACCGGGCCGAGGCCGAGCAGGGCGAGCGGGTCCAGGTACTCCTCGCCCCGGCGCAGCCCCCAGTGCAGGCACGCGTCGGCCGGGCAGCCCGGATGGCCGGCGAGGAGCGCGCCGATCGGCGTGCCGGTCGTGACCGCGGTGCCGACCGGCAGGCCCGGTTGTACCGGTTCGTACGTGGTGCGTAGCCCGTCGGCGTGCCCGACGGTCATCACCGGACGCCCGGCCACCGGGCCCGCGAAGAGGACGATCCCGGTGCCGGCGGCACGGACCTCGGCGCCCGGTGCGGCGGCCAGGTCGACGCCCCGGTGGCCGGGCAGCCACGGCTGCGGCGGTGGGTCGAACCGGCGTACCAGTCGGGGCGTGCCGGTCAGCGGCCAGTCGAACCGCGACTCGGATCCGGCGGCCGCCCTGGCTGCTCTCGCGCCACCGGAGACGGTGACCGACCCACCCGCGGGAGTCGCCGGCGGCCCGGTGGCCGTCGCCGATGGCGCCAGGGTGTGGACGGGAGCCGCCGACCGGACGGCCACACCGGGTCGGGACGAGACACCGACCGCGCCCGGCGCGGGGAGCACGAGCGGCGAGACGCCGACCGCGCCGGGCGAAGGGATCACGAGCAGCAGGGCGCCGGCCGGGCCGGGCGCGGGGAGCACGAGCAGCAGGGTGCCGAGGGCCGTGCCGGCCCGTCGCAGAAAGGTCCGCATTCCAGGCACGCTGTCGCCGTCGGCGGGTTCGGGCCAGCACCAGGTCGGGCACTGTGGACAACGGTCGGGGCTGTGGACGGGCCCCGCGCGCGGGGACGATCTGCTAAGGCGCCGCCGCCTATGCTGGCCGCGTGACGAAGGACTGGTACGCCTGGCACGCCGACTACGAGCAGCCCGGCTCCGCCCTGTCCCGGCGCCTCGCCGAGGTGCGGGTCCGGATCCGGGAGGCGCTGGACGCGGCGCCGTCGGGCCCGTTGCGGGCGATCAGCCTCTGCGCGGGTCAGGGGCACGACCTGATCCCGGTGCTCGCCGCCCATCCCCGGCGGGACGACGTCACCGCCCGCCTGGTCGAGTTGGACCCGCGCAACGCGGAGGTGGCCCGCAAGGCCACCGCCGAGGCCGGCCTCACCGGCGTCGAAGTGGTGGTCGGCGACGCGGCGCTCACCGACCGTTACGCCGATCTCGTGCCCGCGGACCTGGTCCTGGTCTGCGGGGTGTTCGGCAACATCGTCGACGCGGACATCCGGGCCGTGGTCGGGCACTGCGCGGCGCTCTGCGCCACCGGGGGCACGGTCCTCTGGACCCGGCACCGCCGCGAGCCGGACCTGGTCCCCACCCTGTGCGGCTGGTTCGCCGAGGAGGGCTTCACGCCGGTGGCCGTGAGCAGCCCGGCCGACGGGGTGGGGGTCGGCGTGCACCGCTTCACCGGTACGCCGCGCCCGCTGGCGCCCGGGGTGACGATGTTCGAATTCGTCGGCCACCACCGCCTCACCCACCCCTGACCGATCGCGGGAGCAGTCGATGACCACTGTGGACGAACTTAGCGGGCCCTCCCGGGTCGCCGGTCCGGACGAGGCGATCAGCGCCGAGGAACTCCAGCTGGCCGCGCGCAACCACGGGATTCCGCTGGAGGCGCTCCGCTACGACGTGACCCCGGCCGGCCTGCACTACCTGCTCATCCACTACGACATCCCGGACGTCGACCCGGCCGCGCACACGCTGACCGTCGACGGCGCGGTGGATCGGCCGCTCAGCCTCGACCTGGCCGCGCTGCGGGAGCGGCCCCGGGTCACCCACCGGGTGACGCTCGAGTGCGCCGGCAACGGTCGGGCGCTGCTGCACCCACGCCCGGTCAGCCAGCCGTGGCTGGTGGACGCGGTGGGCAACGCCGAGTGGACCGGCACCCCGCTGGCGCCCCTGCTGCGGGAGGCCGGGCTCGCCGCCGACGCCGTCGACGTGGTCTTCACCGGCGCCGATCACGGAATCGAGCGCGGCGTGGAGCAGGACTACCAGCGGGCGCTGCCGGTCGCGGACGCGTTGCGCGAGGAGGTGCTGCTGGCGTACGAGATGAACGGCGCTCCCCTGCTGCCGCAGCACGGCGCGCCGCTGCGCCTGATCGTGCCCGGCTGGTACGGCATGGCGCACGTGAAGTGGCTGCGCGGCATCCGGGTGCTGACCGAGCCGTTCGAGGGCTACCAGAACGCGGTGGCGTACCGGCTGCGGCAGGACGCCGAGGACCCGGGTGTGCCGGTGACCCGGATCGAGCCGCGTGCCCTCGTCCGCCCGCCGGGCTTCCCGGACTTCATGTCGCGTACCCGGCTGCTGCGGCCAGGGCCATGCACGGTGGACGGTCGGGCCTGGTCGGGTCACGCGCCGGTCACCGCTGTCGAGGTGACCTTCGACGGCGGTGCGACGTGGGCGCCGGCGACCCTGGAGGAGCCGACCGGGGGTACGTGGGCGTGGCGGCGCTGGCACGTCGAGTGGCACCCGACGCCGGGGCGTCACGTGCTGGGTGCGCGGGCGACGGACGCCTCGGGGCGGACCCAGCCGGTCGAGCAGCCGTGGAACCGGGGTGGCTTCGCGAACAACCTGGTGCAGCGGGTCGAGGTGGTGGTGCTGGCGGAGTGATCCGCCAGCGAGGGGTGGCGGATCGGGCCAGCCCGGTGTCCGGCCGGGTCAGCCGCCGAATCCGGAATCTGCGGGAAGCGAGATGTCGGGCTTTTCCAGCTCTTCCACATTGACGTCCTTGAACGTCATCACCCGAACGTTCTTGACAAACCGGGCAGGACGGTACATGTCCCACACCCACGCGTCGTGCATCTCGACCTCGAAGTAGACCTCGCCGTCAGAGTTACGCACGTGCAGGTCGACCTGGTTGGCCAGGTAGAAGCGGCGCTCGGTCTCCACCACGTAGGAGAACTGGCGGACAATGTCGCGGTACTCCCGGTAGAGCTGCAGCTCCATCTCGGTCTCGTACTTTTCGAGATCTTCGGCGCTCATCGCTCTCCGCCTTCCATGACCACATCTTCCCCCACCGGCGCCGGAGGTCGCGGCTGCTCGCCCAACGCCACGCCGACGGTACCCCCTGGCGCGCCCGCGCGCTCCATCGGCTCGTCCGGGCGGCCGAACAGCGCCTCCTCCGGGCCGCCGAACAGCGCCTCCTCCGGGCCGCGGCTCGCCGGGCGCCGGGAGCGCGGTGGCCGGCCGACCCGCCCGGACAC
The DNA here is from genome assembly GCF_044765245.1 of Micromonospora sp. NPDC093277. NCBI lineage: Bacteria > Bacillati > Actinomycetota > Actinomycetes > Micromonosporales > Micromonosporaceae > Micromonospora > Micromonospora sp. NPDC093277. Next base: position 752,473 of record NZ_JBIWJO010000001.1, on the reverse strand, counting down.
GGTCGCGACGTTGACGTACGAGAAGCGATGCTCCCGGCACGGCCCGAGCTCCCGCAGCGCGGCGGTGTGCTCCGGCGTGATGTACCCCTTGTGCTCGCCGAAGCCGTAGCCCGGATACCGCTCGTCCAGCTCGACCATGATCCGGTCCCGGGTGACCTTGGCCAGCACGCTGGCCGCCGCCACGCAGGCCGCCACCCGGTCCCCCTTCCAGACCGCCAGCCCGGGCACGTCCAGCCCGTCGACGCCGAAACCGTCGGTCAGCACGTACTCGGGGCGGGTGGTCAGCGAGGCGAGCGCCCGGCGCATCGCGGCCAGGTTGCACACGTGCAGCCCCCGCGCGTCGACCTCGTCGGCGGGGATGACCACCACCGCGTACGCCAGGGCCCGGGCCACCACCTCATCGTGGATGCGCTCCCGGCTGGCCGGGGTGAGCAGCTTGGAGTCGGCCAACCCCTCGATCTCGCCACGCCGCCCCTCGGGCAGCACCGCCGCGGCGGCCACCAGCGGGCCGGCGCAGGCGCCCCGGCCGGCCTCGTCGGCGCCGGCCACGTGCCGGAAGCCCCGCCGTTGCAGGGCCCGCTCCAGGGCGTACAGGCCACCGTCGCGGCGCACCACCGTGCGCGGGGGCGTCAGCACGGCACGCCTCCGGCGAGCAGCCGGGTGAGCCGGTCCGGCAGGTCCGGCGGGTAGTAGCGCTCGGCGGTCGCGGCCAGCTCCGCCACCGACCACCACCGGTGGCCGGACACGCTGGCCCGCTCGATCTCGTCGAAGCCCGCCGTGTCGACCTCCCAGGACGGCACCCGGACCAGGAAGAACTCCTGCTCCTGGCGGTACCAGACGCCGTCGAACGGGAACTCGACCGTCTCCGCCCAGACGGGCACGCCCAACGCGTCCGGGGCCAGCCGCAGCCCGGTCTCCTCGGCCAGTTCCCGGGCCGCGCCCTCGACGGGGCTCTCTCCCGGGCGCAGGCCGCCGCCGGGGGTGAACCAGTAGGCGTGCCCCGGCCGGCCCGGGTCGGTGCCGGCGAAGAGCAGCACCCGGTCGGACGCGTCAACGAGCAGAACACGAGCCGCGCGACGAGGGGTGTAGACGGTCACCGCCCCAGCCTGCCAGACGTGTCCGACGAACGCCCACGCGCTTCGGGGTCAGGAATTGGGGATCCCGTCGAACTGCTTCGGCACCGTGAGCCAGGTCGCCCGGCTGGGCGGCCAGAAGATCGTGAAGGCCCGGCCGACCACCTGGTCCTCGGGGATGGTCGCCTCGTTGATGTCCTCGCCGGACTGCTGCCAGTGCTCCAGGGAGTCGCCGGAGGCCTCCCGGTGGTCGCCCATCACCCAGAGCCGCCCCTGCGGCACGGTGATGTCGAAGTCCTGGTCGGCCGCCTTGTTGCCCGGGAAGATGAAGGGCTCGTCGAGCGGCTTGCCGTTGATGACCAGCCGGGAATCCTGACCGGCGTCGTAGACCACGTGGTCACCGCCGACGCCGATCACCCGCTTGATGAAGTCCTCGCCCTGCGGGTTGCCGCTCCAGGTGGTGGGCGCCTTGAAGACGATCACTTCGCCCCGGTGCGGCGAGCGGAAGTCGTAGACCAGCTTGTTGACCAGCACCCGATCGTCGATCTTGAGAGTGTTCTCCATGGACGGCGACGGGATGAAGAAGGTCTGCAGCACGAAGGCACGTACCAGCACTGCGACCAGGATCGCCACGCCCAGGAGGATGGGCAACTCCTTCCAGAAGGAGCTGCGCGGCTTTTCGGTCTGCTCGTCGATCACGGGAGGAGCCTACGTTGCCGGGCAAGGCGTGGTCGCCCCGAACGCGCGAGAACGGAGAGCGCGGCCGTGACCGGGATGAGCAAGACCACACCGCCCACCGGGTCGGGATCCACCGGGACCGGCCGGGCCGGAGCCGCGTTGGCTTGCGGCAGGTCGGCGAACGCCTGCGGGACGGGCAGGGTGGTCCATCGCTGCGACGGCCACACGACCATGAAGGCCCGGCCGATCACGTTGCTGATCGGCACCGGCCCCTGGCACCGGGCGTCCTGGGAGACCAGCCGGTGATCACCCATCACGAAGATCTGCCCCGGCGGTACGACGACCTCGGTGAACTGCCGGGAGCGGCACTCCCTCGCGTTCGGCGGCAGCTCGGGGGGTGAGTCCTCCGACACGTACGCCGACTCGTCCAGGGGTACGCCGTTGACCATGACCCGGCCCGTCTCCGGGTCGCAGCAGGAGATCCGGTCGCCGGGCACGCCGATGACCCGCTTGATGAAGTCCTTCTCACCGGGGCGGCTGATCCCGACCAGGTCGCCGAGGGTGCGGCCGACCCGACCGACCCAGTTGGTCGGCGGCGCCGGGGCCTCCTGGGCCACCCACCTGTCGGTGCCCCGGAAGACCACCACCTCGCCGCGGGCCGGGTCGCGAACGTCGTAGACGACCTTGTTGACCAGCACCCGGTCGCCGATGAGCAGGGTGTTCTCCATCGACCCGGAAGGGATGAAGAACGCCTGGAGCAGGAAGGTGCGGATCAGCACCGCCAGGCAGAACGCAACGACCAGCAGCAGCGGCAGTTCCTGCCAGAGGGGCAGTTGCCGGCGGCCGCGCCGGGGCCGTCGGCGCCACGGATCGACGGCGGCGCCGTCCTCGTCAAGCATCTGCACCATGCCATTCTCCGGTCCACACAAACGCCACTACCGCCCGGGAGTCTCGGCAGAGACCCCACGGGCGGTAGTGGACCGCTGTGCCACCGCGAGCGAGCGCGGCGCGTCGTACCACTGCGCCCGTACGACCAGGGTAATGCGCTCCGATCGATACGACATCCGCGCAGTTCAGGCGGCGTGGCGAGCGGAGGTTCAGCTCGCCGGCTGCTTCTCGCGCAGCTCCTTGATCTTGGCCTTCTTGCCGCGCAGCTCGCGCAGGTAGTAGAGCTTGGCGCGGCGCACGTCACCGCGGGTCACGATCTCGATCCGGTCGATCGCCGGGCTGTTCAGCGGGTAGGTCCGCTCCACACCCACGCCGAAGCTGACCTTGCGGACCGAGAAGGTCTCGCGCAGACCGTCACCCTGGCGGCGGATGACGACGCCCTGGAAGATCTGGACCCGGGACCGGTTGCCCTCGACGACGCGGGCGTGCACCTTGACGGTGTCACCGGCCCGGAAGTCGGGGATGTCAACGCGCTTCGACTGGGCGTCAAGGGCGTCCAGGATGTTCATCGCTGCGTCCTCGTAAGGCTCACGGCGCACCGTCAGTCGATGCGCGAATGGGTGATTCTGACCCCCGGGTGGCGGCCGGTGATGCCGGCCCCGGTCGAGGGTCCTCGCAGCCGCCCACGGCGTGGACGGATGCGGCAACCCCCCTACTTTGCCACATCCCCCGACGGCGGCTGAAATCCACCCCGGTCCAGGGCCGCCCGGTCCCGTTTGTCCAGGCTCTCCGGGGGCAGCGCGTCGATCATCTCGGGGCGGCGGGCGGCCGTACGCAGCAGCGACTCGTCACGCCGCCAGCGGGCGATCCGCCCGTGGTCGCCGGAGCGGAGCACCTCCGGCACCTCGTGCCCACGCCAGGTCGCCGGCTTGGTGTACATCGGCGCCTCCAGCAGCCCGTGGGCGTGCGACTCCTCGTCCAACGAGCCGGCGTTGCCGAGCACCCCGGGCAGCAGCCGGGTGACCGCCTCCAGGATCACCAGCACGGCCACCTCGCCACCGAAGAGCACGTAGTCGCCGAGGGAGACCTCGGTCACCCGCATCCGGGTCGCCGCGTGGTCGAGCACCCGCTGGTCGATGCCCTCGTACCGGCCGCAGGCGAAGAGCAGGTGCGACTCGGCGGCCAGCTCGTGCGCCATGGCCTGGGTGAACCGGACACCGACCGGGGAGGGCACCAGCAGCCGGGGCTCCGGCTCGCCGTCCTCGCCCGGGACAAGGGCGTCCAGCGCCTCGCCCCAGGGCTCCGGCCGCATCACCATGCCCGGCCCGCCGCCGTACGGCGTGTCGTCGACCGTGCGGTGCACGTCGTGCGTCCAGGTCCGCAGGTCGTGTACGGCCAGCCGCAGCGTGCCGTTCGCCCGGGCCTTGCCGATCAGCGACAGGTCCAGCGGGGCGAAGTACTCGGGAAAGATCGACACGATGTCGACGCGCATGAGGGGCTGACTCCAACTACAGGTCGAGCAGGCCACCGGGCGGGTCGACGACGACGCGACCGCCGGCGAGATCCACCTCGGGCACGATCGCCTTGACGAACGGGATCAGCGCGATACGCCCCTCGGGGCGCCGCAGCACCAGCAGGTCGGAGGCGGGGGCATGGTCGATGCGGGCCACCTCGCCCAATTGTTCGCCGGCCAGGGTGACCACGGCGAGGCCGACCAGCTGGTGGTCGTGGAACTCCTCCGGGTCCTCCGGCGAGGCGACGTCGGCGCTGTCCACCCCGACCAGAGTGCCGCGCAGCGCCTCGGCCACGTCGCGGTCCAGCACGCCCTCGAACGCGACCAGCATCCGGCCCTGGTGCAACCGGGCGGACTCGATGGTCAGCTCCGCCGGCACCCGGTAGGCGCCGGGCGCCGCGGGCGCGACCGCCCCAGGCATGGTGCGCAGCACCATGCCTGGGGCGAACCGTGCTTCGGGCTCGTCGGTCCGCACCTCCACGGTGACCTCACCGCGGATCCCGTGCGGCTTACCGATCCTGCCGACGACGAGAAGCATCAGTACGAGTCGACAATGTCGACGCGTACCCCGCGCCCGCCGATGGAGCCGATCACCTGGCGCAGCGCCTTGGCGGTCCGGCCGGACCGCCCGATCACCGTGCCGAGGTCCTCCGGGTGCACGCGGACCTCGAGCCGCTTGCCCCGGCGGGAGTCGACCATCCGCACCCGGACGTCGTCCGGGTGGTCGACGATCCCCTTGACCAGATGCTCCAGGGCGGGACGCAGCGCCATGTCAGGCCTGCTCGCCGGACTCGGCACCGGTCTGCTCCTCGGCCTTCGGCGCCTCGGCCTCCGGCTTCGCGGCCTCCGGCTTCGCGGCCTTCTTGGCCGGCTTGGCCGGGGCCTCCGCCAGGCCGGCGGCGGCCTTCGCCTCGGCCTCGTACGCCGCCTTGCGGTCGGCCCGCTCCGCCGCGACCTTCAGCGGCGGCGGGGCCGGCAGGCCCTTGAACTTCTGCCAGTCGCCGGTCAGCTCCAGCAGCCGCTGCACCGCCTCGCTCGGCTGGGCGCCGACGGACAGCCAGTACTGGACCCGCTCCGACTTGACCTCGATCACCGAAGGGTCCTCCTTCGGCTGGTACACACCGACGAACTCGATCGCCCGGCCGTCACGCTTGGTGCGCGAGTCGGCGACGACGATGCGGTACTGCGGGTTGCGGATCTTGCCCATCCGCAGGAGCCGGATCTTTACGGCCACAGTTGTTTCGCTCCTGTTGCGATCTCACCGGCCCGGTACGGGCGGTGTGGCGGGTGAGCGCCGACCGGCACAGTGGGGTTGGGCCGGAGACTGCTCGGTCAACTGGCGACGCGCCCGGGTTAGAGGGCGCCGGACGCGCGCCGGATACCAGCGACCCATTCTGCCAGATCCGGTCCCGATCTCTCACACCGGACCCGCACCCGAAGCCCCGGAGTCAGCCTCCGGGTGACGTACGACACGAATTCAGCGGACCGGCGGCCGATCCCAGCCGGGCGGAAGCTTGTCCGGCGCGTCCCAATCGGCGGGCGGCACGAAGTCGCACCAGGTGCCGTCGAACGGGAACCGCCCCGCCTCGGCGAGCCGGATCACCCGCTTCCCTTCGGCGCGGACCGCCTGCTCGTCGGCCACCCAGTAGTGCTCCGGGAAGGCGAGTCGTTCGACGAACTCCTCCTCGTCCTTCCACTCCCAGCTCAGATCCGGATGGACCACCACGTCGAGGTCTTGGTCCACCACGTCGACCCCGGCCACCGGACCGTCGTCCCAGCGGACGCCCGGTTCCTCCAGGTTGACGTACCAGTTGCGGAACCCGCCCTGGGCGTCCCGGAACCACCAGACCGAATGCGCCGCGCCGGGGGGCAGGAACTTGAGCAGCGGCGGCCCGTTCCAGCGGCCCTCGGCGAGCCGGTAGCGGAAGGTGATCCACTCCGCGTACGGCATGGCCCGCATGCCCAGCCCCGCCTCGGTCACCTCGCTGGCCACCGGCGTGTCCCGGGCGATCCAGAGCAGCAGCCCCCGGTCGTCATCGACGACCACCCGGGCCGGCCGCACCCAGCCGATCCGGCCGTTACGGACGTTCCGGTGCATGATCAGCCGACCCGGCTCGAAGCGCACGTCACCACCCCAGTGGTTAGCCGGGGCCCCTTCCTCTACCGCAGGCGTCAAGAAGGGGCCCTTTCTTACACCTCAGTAGGCGCGGGCGAGGACGGCGACGAGGTCCGGCTCGGTTTCGGAGTCCGGCACCGAGCCGTCGGCGCGCAGCAGGCACCGGACGGTGACGCCCTGGGCGTTCGCCTCGGCCTCGCCCTCGACACCGACCGCCGACCACGGCACCTTGGCCCAGCCGGTGGCCGCCGCCTCGATCGCCTCGGCCTGGGTGGCGACCTCGACGGTGCGGGACTGCCGGAACGCCAGCGCCTGGTCGTGCAGCGCCTGCTGGTCGGCCTCCAGCGCGGCCAGGACCGCGCCGACCACGTCGGCCACCGGCGTCGGGGCCTTCGAGCCGTCCGTACGCCGGACCACCACCGCGTTGCCGGCGGCCAGGTCGCGGGGGCCGACCTCGACGCGTACCGGGTAGCCGCGCAGCTCGGCGTCGACGGCCCGGCGGCCGAACGCGGTGTCGGTGCGGTCGTCCAGCGCGACCCGGACCCCGGCGTCGCGCAGCGAGTCGCGGAGCTTGGCCGCCACCTCGCTCACGCCCTCGCCGTCCTTGACGATCATCACGTACGCCTGGACCGGCGCGAGCCGCGGCGGCACCCGCAGGCCGTTGTCGTCGCCGTGGCACATGATCAGGCCGCCGAGCATCCGAGTCGAGGTGCCCCAGGAGGTGGTCCAGGCGTGTTCCCGGCCGCCCTCGGCGGAGGAGAAGCTGATGTCGAAGGCCTTGGCGAAGTTCTGGCCCAGCTCGTGGCTGGTGCCCAGCTGGAGCGCCTTGCCGTCGCCCATCATGCCTTCGCAGGTGTAGGTGGCGGTGGCGCCGGCGAACCGCTCGCGGGCGGTCTTCAGGCCGACCACCACCGGAATGCCGAGCACGTTGACCATCAGGTCCTCGTACGCCTCGTGCAGGATCTTGCGGGCGTATTCCCGGGCGTCGGAACGGGTGGCGTGCGCGGTGTGCCCCTCCTGCCAGAGGAACTCGCTGGTACGCAGGAAGATCCGGGGCCGCAGCTCCCACCGGACCACGTTCGCCCACTGGTTGAGCAGCAGCGGCAGGTCCCGGTACGAGTCGATCCACTTGGCCATGAACTCGCCGATCACCGTCTCGCTGGTGGGGCGGACCACCACCGGCTCGGCGAGCTGCTTGCCACCGCCGTGGGTGACCACGGCCAGCTCCGGCGAGAAGCCCTCGACGTGCTCGGCCTCGCGCTTGAGGTAGCTCTCCGGGATGAAGAGCGGGAAGTACGCGTTCTCCGCCCCGGCCGTCTTGATCCGGGCGTCCATCTCGGCCTGCATCCGCTCCCAGATGGCGTAACCGGCCGGTCGAATGACCATGGTGCCCCGCACCGGGCCGTTGTCGGCCAGCTTCGCCTTGGCGATCAGGTCCTGGTACCAGCGGGGAAAGTCCTCCGCGCGGGGAGTGAGCACGCGTGCCATGACCGCACATCCTATGCTCCGCCCACCCTGTCGGTGCGCCCGGGAGCGCCGCCCGCCGCCCACGCGCGGCGCACAAGGGCCCGGCGCGGGGGCGCGCGGGGTGGGGTCAGCGGATGATGCGGCCGCGGAGGACGATGCGGGAGGGGGTGCGGACCACGCGGAGGTCGTGGCGGGGGTCCTCGGGGTAGACGACCAGGTCTGCGAGGCCGCCCTCGACCATGCCGGGGAAGCCGAGCCACTCCCGGGCCCGCCAGGAGGCGGCGGCGAGGACGTCCTCGGCGGACATGCCGGCGCGCTCGTGCAGCAGCAGCATCTCCTCGGCGGCCAGCCCGTGGTCGATGCCCCCACCGGCGTCGGTACCGACGTAGATCGGCACGCCCGCCTCGTGCGCGGCCCGGACCACGTCGGGGAATCGGTCCCGCAGGGCGAGCATGTGGTCGGCGTACCCGGGGAATTTCGAGCGGGCCTGGTCGGCGATGTGCCCGAAGGTCTGGATGTTGATCATCGTGGGGACCAGCGCGGTGCCCTGCCGGGCCATCAGGTCGATCAGGTCGAGGCTGAGGCCGGTGCCGTGCTCCACCGAGTCCACCCCGGCCCGCACCATGATCTCCACGGCCGACTCGCTGAAGGTGTGCACGGCGGCGCGTACCCCGGCGGCGTGCGCGGCGGCGACGGCGGCGGTCATGGTGTCCGCGTCCCAGGCCGGCGCGAGGTCGCCCACGTCGCGGTCGATCCAGTCGCCGACCAGCTTGACCCAGCCGTTGCCGGCGGCGGCCTGCTCGGTCACCGTCGCGGCCACCTCGGCCGCGCCGATCTCCACCCCGATGTCGCGCAGGTAGCGCTTGGGCGGCGCGACGTGCCGGCCGGCGCGGGCCAGTCGCGGCAGTTCCGGGTCGTCGTCGAGCTCCCGGTACGGGTATGGCGAGCCGGCGTCCCGGATGGCGAGCACCCCGGCGTCCCGGTCGACCCGGGCCAGCTCGCGGGCCTCGTCGAGGGAGGTGATCGGGGCGCCGCCGCGGGCGATGCCGATGTGGCAGTGGGCGTCGGTCAGGCCGGGGAGGACGAAGCCGCCGTCGGCGACGGTCTCCGCGCCGGGCACTGGTTCGAAGGTGACCCGGTCCCCGACCAACCACAGGTCCCGGACCTCGTCGTCCGGCAGAAGCACACCGCGCACATGCAGAGCCATGCGCACAGTCCTACCGGATCACTCCGCGTCGCTGGCGAGCAGGTCGTTCCGCCGGGCGGTGAGGGCGGACGGGTCGACGACGCCGATCGTCGCCCGCCGTCACCGACACGCGTCAGCGGGGGTGCTTGTCGCCGCCCTTGCCGAGCTTGTTGAAATCGATCTTCGGGAGCTTGAAGCCCGGCGGCAGGCCCTGGGCGCCGGCCAGGTCGCTTGGGTCCATGCCCGGCGGGAGCTGCGGCATGCCGCCCGGGAAGCCGCCCGGCATCCCACCGGCACCGATCCGCCCAGCGGCACCACTCTGCCCGGCGCCCCGCGAACGCTGCGAGCCCTTCGCATTCTTTCGCTTGTTCTTGGGGCTCTTGGTCGCCTTGCGCCGGCCGGCGCCGGGCAGGCCCATCATGCCGCCCATCTGCTTCATCATCTTCTGCGCGTCGGCGAAGCGGTTGAGCAGCTGGTTGACGTCCATCACGGTGACGCCGGAGCCGTTGGCGATCCGGGCCCGCCGGGAGCCGTTGATGATCTTCGGGTTGGTGCGTTCGCCCGGGGTCATCGACCGGATGATCGCGGTGACCCGGTCGAAGTGCTTGTCGTCCAGCTCGGCGAGCTGGTCCTTCATCTGCCCCATGCCGGGCATCATGGACAGCACGTTGGCGATCGGGCCCATCCGGCGCACCGCGATGAGCTGGTCGAGGAAGTCCTCCAGGGTGAAGGTCTCACCGCCCACCAGCTTGGCGGTCATCTTCTCCTTCTGATCGGCGTCGAAGGCCGCCTCGGCCTGCTCGATCAGGGTGAGGACGTCGCCCATGCCGAGGATCCGGCTGGCCATCCGGTCGGGGTGGAAGACGTCGAAGTCCTCCAGCTTCTCGCCGGTGGAGGCGAAGAGGATCGGCTGCCCGGTGACCTCGCGGACCGACAGCGCGGCACCACCGCGGGCGTCGCCGTCGAGCTTGGAGAGGACCACACCGGTGATGCCCACGCCGTCGCGGAACGCCTCGGCGGTGCGTACCGCGTCCTGACCGACCATCGCGTCGATGACGAAGATGACCTCGTCGGGCTGGACCGCGTCGCGGATGTTCGCGGCCTGCTGCATCATCTCGGCGTCGATACCGAGCCGGCCGGCGGTGTCGACGATCACGATGTCCCGGGCGGAACGCCTGGCGTGCTCGATCGAGGCGCGCGCCACCTGGACCGGGTCGCCGACGCCGTTGCCGGGCTCCGGGGCGTACACCTCGACGCCGGCCCGGCCGCCGAGCACCTGGAGCTGCCCGACCGCGTTGGGACGCTGCAGGTCGGCGGCGACCAGCAGCGGCTGGTGGCCCTGGGCCTTGAGCCAGCGGGCCAGCTTGCCGGCGAGGGTGGTCTTACCGGAACCCTGGAGACCGGCCAGCATGATCACGGTCGGCGGGTGCTTGGCGAACTGGAGCCGCCGCCCCTCGCCACCGAGGACCGCGACCAGTTCCTCGTTGACGATCTTGATGATCTGCTGCGCCGGGTTCAGCGCCTGGGAGACCTCGGCGCTGCGGGCCCGCTCCTTGACGTTCGCGATGAAGCCCTTGACCACCGGCAGGGCGACGTCGGCCTCCAGCAACGCCATCCGGATCTCGCGCGCGGTGGCGTCGATGTCGGCGTCGGTGAGCCGGCCCTTGCCGCGGAGCTTGGTGAAGATCCCGGACAGGCGGTCACTCAAGGTGTCAAACACGCGAACATCCCGTTTGTCGTTTTCGGCGGGCACAAGTCGGCCGGCGCGTACAAGGCCGGCTACCCGCAAGGGTAACGGTCCCACCCGCCCACTGCTTCCCGCCGGCCGGACCGCCGTCGGGAGATCAGGAGGCCACCAGCCCCGACTGGTACGCGAAGACCACCAGCTGCGCCCGGTCCCGGGCACCCAGTTTGACCATGGCCCGGCTGACGTGGGTACGCGCGGTGGCCGGGCTGACCACCAGCCGCTCCGCGATCTCGGCGTTGCTCAGCCCCTCGCCGACCAGCCCCACCACCTCCCGCTCCCGGTCGGTGAGGGTGCCGAGCCGCGGGTGGGGTCGGGGCACCCGGGCCGGCCGGGTGGCGAACTCCTGGACCACCCGCCGGGTCACCGACGGCGTCAGCAGCGCCTCTCCCTCGGCGACCAGCCGGACTGCCCGCAGCAGCTCGGCCGGGCGGGTGTCCTTGGTGAGGAAGCCGCTGGCCCCGTGCCGGAGCGCGTCGAAGACGTACTCGTCCAGTTCGAAGGTGGTCAGCACGATCACCCGGGTGCCGGCCAGCCCGGGATCGGCGACGATCCGCCGGGTCGCCTCGATGCCGTCGACGCCCGGCATCCGGACGTCCATCAGCACCACGTCGGGGCGTTCCCGCCGGGCCAGCTCGACCGCGCCGAGACCGTCGGCCGCCTCGCCCACCACCGTCAGGTCGTCCTCGCTCTCCAGCAGGGCACGCAGCCCGATCCGGACCAGATCCTGGTCGTCGGCGAGCAACACCCTGATCATGCGACCTCCTTCGCCGGCAGCGTGACGTACACCCGAAAGCCGCCACCGGGGCCGGGGCCGGCGGTGAACGACCCGCCCAGCACGGTGACCCGCTCCCGCATGCCGGCCAGGCCGTACCCGCCGGCCCACTCCGGCCCGGCGGCCGGGCCGCGCCCGGTGTCGGTGATCTCGATGGTGACCTCGTCGGGCGCGTACCGCAGCCGGACGGTGGCGGTCGCCGGACCGGCGTGGCGCAGCACGTTGGTCAGCGACTCCTGCACGACCCGGTAGGCGGCCAGGTCCACGGCGATCGGAAGCGGGCGCGGCTCCCCGTCGACCTCGACGGTCAGCGGCACCCCGGCCCCGGCCAGCCGATCGCGCAACTGCGGCAACTGGTCCAACCCTGGTGCCGGAGACCGCTCGTCGACCGCCTCGTCCCGCCGGACCACGGTGAGCGTCACCCGCAGCTCGTCCAGGGCCTCCTTGCTGGTCCGGCTGATCGCGGTCAACGCCGTCTCGGCCTGCTCGGGCCGCTTGCCCAGCAGGTGCAGGGCGATCTCCGCCTGCATGTGGATGGCGGCGAGCCCGTGCCCGACCACGTCGTGCACCTCCCGGGCGACCCGCAGCCGCTCGGTGTCGGCCAGCCGGCGGGCGTCGTCGACCCGGTTCCGGGCCGCGCTCTCCCGACCCAGGCGGACCGTGGTCCCGACCGCGAACGGCACCACCAACCAGGCGGCGACCCCCATCAGGCCGTCCAGGCCCGTCGGGCGCGCCCCGACGAAGACGTGCGCCAGCAGTGCCACCAGCGCGGCCGCGCCGGCCAGCGCCGCGGTCCGCAGCGGCCGGTACGCGGCCACCGTGTAGACCGCGACGAAGAACGAGACCAGGATCGGCCCGTACGGGTAGCCGAGCACCAGGTACGCCGTGGTGGTCGCGGTGACCACGGCCAGGGTGGCCAGCGGCCACCGTCGCCGTCCGGCCAGGGCGAGCGCGGCCACCACGACCAGCGGGTACGTCGCCCGGCCGGTGCCCACCCCCTGGTTGAGGCCGGCCGGCCCGGTGCCGAACAGGCCGAAGACGACCAGGGCCAGGGCGAACAGGGCGTCGAAGACGCCGTCGCCCCAGCCGCCCCGGTTCCGGTCCACCTCGTCCCTCCCCGCCGGCCTCAGCCGATGTCCCGCCGGCGCAGCAGCACCCCGCCGACCGCCGCGAACACGACGAGATAGGCCGCCACCACCACCGCAGCCTGCCCGCCGCCGACGGTCGCCGCCACCCCGGGCGTGTCCGCGGTGGCACCGAGCGCCGCCACCAGCGACCCGGCGTTCGGGCCGGGCAGCCCCTTCTGGAGCTGAGCCACCCAGTCGAGCAGGGGCGCGGCGAGCGCGGCGAGCAGGTTCTGCACCGCGAGCATCCACACCAGCCCCAATCCGACCGGCAGCGCCACCGCCCGCAGCGCGACGGCGAGCACCGCACCGAGCATGGCCCACATCATCGCGACGAGCCACCCCGCGCCGATCCCGGTGAGCAGGTCGCCGAGCGAAGGCCAGTGGACCGGCTGCGACTCGGCGACCGCGATCAGCACGCTCGCCAGCGCGCCGACGGCGAAGACCGAGAGCACCACGGCGAGGGCGGCGGCGGCCAGGACGAACAGCTTGCCCGCGTACACCTCCAGCCGGGTCGGCCCCTGGGTGAGCACGGTCTTCCAGGTGCCCCAGGCGTACTCGCCACCGACGGTGAGCACGCCGAGGATCAGCACGAGCGAGCCCAGGAAGACCGGCAGCCCACCGAGCGAGTTCCCGACCAGGCGGTCGGGCAGCAGCATCGGCAGGGTCCGGTCGGTGTTCGGACCGCTGGTCCCGCCGGCGATGCTCGCGTACGGGAAGACGTAGGTGAAGATCAGGGCGAGTACCAGCGTGATGGCCAGCAGCAGCCACGCCGCCGGCCGGTGGACCAGCTTGACCGCCTCGGCCCGGAAGCTACGCGACATCGGCCGTTCCCTTCTCGATGAGGTCGAAGAAGACCTGTTCCAGATCCCGCTCCCGGGTACGCAGCTCCCGCACCGCCACCCCGTCGCCGACCAGCTCGGCGTTGAGCCAGGCGGCCCGGTCCGGCTCGACGGAGAGCTCCAGCCCGCCGTCGACCACCCGTACCCGTTCGGCGCCGACCAGTTCCCGGGCCCGCGCCGCCGCCTGGTCGAGCGGGTCGGCGAGCACCCTCAGCACGGCCGCGCCGCGCAGGTCGGCGACGCTGCCCTCGGCGATCAGCCGCCCCTGGGAGATCACCCCGACGCGGTCACAGATCTGCTCGACCTCGCCGAGCAGGTGGCTGGAGACCAGCACCGTGCACCCGGACGCGCCGAGCCGGCGGATCAGCGTGCGCATGTCCGCCATGCCGGCCGGGTCGAGGCCGTTGGTCGGCTCGTCGAGGATCAGCAGGCGCGGGTCCTTGAGCAGGGCGGCGGCCACGCCGAGCCGCTGTTTCATGCCCAACGAGTAACCGGTGTACCGGTCGCCGGCCCGGTCGGTGAGGTCGACCAGGTCGAGCACCAGCGCGACCCGGTCGGCGCCGACCCCGGCGTAGCGGGCGAGCACCCGCAGGTTGTCCCGTCCGGACAGGTACGGGTAGAAGGCTGGCCCCTCGATCAGCGCCCCGACCCCGGTGAGCCGTCCGGCCCCGGGTGGCCGGCCGAGCAGCCGTACCGTGCCGGCGGTGGGGCGGACCAGCCCGAGCAGCATGCGCAGGGTGGTGGTCTTGCCGGCGCCGTTCGGGCCGAGGAAGCCGTACACCTCGCCGGAGCGGACGGTCAGGTCGAGGTCCCGTACGGCGGTCAGGCCGCCGTACCGTTTGGTGAGCCGTTCGGTGTGCACTGGCAGGTTCATGCCCCCGAGCCTGCCGCCCGCCGGCCCGCCCACCATCCCCCCGCAAGCGACACCCCGTCTACGCCCCGCAACGTACCTCTGCGCCGATGGTGAGATGGGGGCCTTTCTCCACCGGAGGCGTCAACAAGGGGCCCTTCCTTACACCGCGGCGAGGACGGCGGCCTCGATGCGGTGCCGGTCGGCGTCGGAGGGCCAGCCGCCGACCAGGTAGAACGCGTCCACCACGTCGCCGCCGAGGGTGGAGATCCGGGCCGCCCGTACCTGGGCGCCGGCCTCGTCGAGGGCGCAGGTGACCCGGTAGAGCAGGCCAGCCGCGTCGGCGGCGCGCAGTTCCAGCAGCACCGCGTCGGTGGCCGCCTCGCGGTGCCAGACCACCCGCGGTGCGGCGGTGCCCTGGCCGCGGGCGGCGAGGGCCCGGCCGCGCAGCCGCTGGGTGACCGAGACGTCGCCGCTGACCGCGCGACGCAGGTCGGCGGCGAGCGCGACGGGGTCGGGCGCCAGGCCGTAGCGGGGCTGGACCCGGCACTCGACCAGGGCCCGGCCGTCGACCGTGGCGGCGTCCGCGGAGATCACTTCCAGCCGGTGCAGGGCCAGGCAGCCGGCCACCGTGGCGAGCAGGCCCCGCCGGTCCGACGCGGCCACCGACACCCGGTCCTCCCCCAGGTGTACGACCGGCAGTGGCCCCGCGACCAGCGCCGGGTCCGGGGCGGGTGGTGCCGGCACCACGCCGGTGTCCAGGGCGGTACGCGCCCGGGCGACCAGCTCGGCGATGAGCCGGCCCTTCCAGTCCGACCAGGCGGCCGGCCCGGTGGCGGCGGCGTCGGCGCGGACCAGGGCGTGCAGCAGGTCCAGGGTGGTGGTGTCGCCGACCTGCTCGGCGACACCGGCAACGGTCTTCGGGTCGGACAGGTCGCGCCGCGTCGCCACGTCGGGCAGCAGCAGGTGCAGCCGGACCAGCGTGCCGATCAGCGCCGCCTCGGTCTCGGCGAGTCCGATCCGGGTGGCCACCGCCTCGGCCAGCGGCGCGCCGAGCGTGCTGTGGTCCGCGCGGCTGTCGGCCCGCCCGGTGGCATCGTCGGCGGGCAGTCCCTTGCCGATGTCGTGCAGGAGCGCGCCGAGCAGCAGCAGGTCGGGGCGGTCCACGTCGCGGGTGTGCCGGCTCGCCTCGTACGCGGTCTGCACCAGGTGCCGGTCGAGGGTGAACCGGTGCACGGGGTTGTGTTGGGGCAGGCTGCGCAGCCGGGTCCACTCGGGCAGCCAGCGGTCGACCAGGCCGTACCGGTCGCAGGTCTCCCAGGCGGGCACCAGGCCGGGACCGGCGCCGAGGAGGGTGATCAGCGCGGCCAGGGCGGCCGGCGGCCAGGGTGCGGGCAGCGGCGGGCAGTAGGCGGCCAGCCATTCGCAGGTGGCTCGGGCGATCGGGAGCCGGGTGACGGCCGCCGCCGCGGCGACCCGCAGCGACAGGCTGGGGTCGGGCCGGGCGCCGATGGCGGTGCGGGCGAGCACCAGCTCGCCGTCGTGTTCGACGACGTCCCGGGCGACCGGGCGGCGTACCGGCCGGCCGTCGGTGCCTCGGCGGCGGCCGGCGCGGAGCCGGTCGGCGGCCCGCCAGGCGTCGTCGAGGGCGTGGCTGATGGTCCGGGCGTCCCCGGCGACCCGGCGCAGCAGCGCGTCCCCGTCTTCCAGCAGGAGCAGCTTGCCGACGCCGTCGCGCTCCTGGGCGACGAGCCGGTCGACGCGGCGGCCGGCCTGCTGGTGCAGCGCGTCGCGGGTGTCGAGCAGCCGCCGGTGGGCGGCGAGGACGGCCGGGCGCAGCGCGTCGGTGACGCCGGCGGTGGCGATGGCGCGCAGGATGCCCACGTCACGCAACCCGCCGGCGGCCTCCTTCAGGTCGCCCTCGAGCAGGAAGGCCAGCTCGCCGTGGGTCGCCCAGCGCGCGGTGGTGATCTCGCGCAGCTGCGGCAGCCGCCGGACGGCGGTACGCCGCCAGTGGTCGGTGGCGGTACGGATGAGCTGGTCGGCGAGCGCCCGGTCGCCGGCGAGGTAGCGGGCGTCGAGCAGGCCGAGGGCGACCTTCACGTCGTCCTGGGCGACGGAAAGCGCCTCGGCGACGGTGCGGACGGAGTGGTCGAGCCGCAGTCCGGCGTCCCAGACCGGATACCAGAGCGAGCCGGCCAGTTCCTCGATGCCGGGCACCCCCGCATGCAGCAGCACCAGGTCGACATCCCCGTAGGGCGCGCACTCCCGCCGCCCCAGTCCCCCCACGGCGACCAGCGCGACCCCGTCCCGCCGGGGAAGAACGGACCCCAACCACCCCCCGATCGCCTCCGCCCGCGCCCCCCGCGCGTCCTCCCCCACCCCGCCGGGTACACCGACGACCTCGTTGATCAAGAAGTTTGCGTCGCTGTTGCCAGGTTTTCCGGACGCATTCCCCTTGGTCAACGAGGTCATCGAGGCGTTCCTCCTTACAGCGCGTCCAGGCCGCGTTCGCCGGTACGGACCCGGACGACCTCCTCGACGCCGGTCACCCAGACCTTGCCGTCGCCGATCTTGCCGGTCCGCGCGGCGGCCACGATGGCGTCGACGACCTTGTCCACGTCCATCTCGTCGGTGAGCACCTCGACCCGGATCTTGGGCAGGAACTCGACCGTGTACTCGGCACCCCGGTAGACCTCGGTGTGCCCCTTCTGCCGCCCGTAGCCCTGGACCTCGCTGACGGTCAGGCCGGCCACGCCGAGGGCGTGCAGCGCCTCCTTCACCGCGTCCAGCTGGTACGGCTTGATGACCGCGGTCACCAGCTTCATGTCCATCCCCTCCATCCCAGGAACGTTAACCGGCGACCTTCTCGCTGACCGGCTCGGCGGGCTCGTCCACCTCGTCGGTGGTTGCCGGGGCCGGCTTGGCGGCGCCGATCCCGGCCATCGCGAACGCGCCACCGGCGCCGCCGCCGGTGGTCGGCGAGAGGTCGTACGCGCTCTCCGCGTGCTCGGCGACGTCGATGCCCTCGACCTCCGCCTCGCTGGAGACCCGGAACCCGATCGTCTTGTCGATCACGAAGCCGAGGGCGTAGGCGATCGCGAAGGAGTAGACCGTCACGATCAGCGCGCCCAGCGCCTGCTTGCCGAGCAGGGTGGCGTTGCCGCCGACCAGCAGGCCGTCGCTGGCCACCAGCGAGCTGACCGAGGCGGTGCCGAAGAGGCCGATCCAGAGGCAGCCGATCCACCCGCCGACGAAGTGCACACCGACCACGTCCAGGGAGTCGTCGTAGCCGAACCGGTACTTCAGGCCCACCGCGAGGGCGCAGGCCGCACCGGCGACGAGGCCCAGCAGCACCGACGCGGCCGGGGTGATGAACGCACACGCCGGGGTGATCGCGACGAGGCCGGCCACCGCGCCCGAGGAGGCACCGACCAGGGTCGGCCTGCCGTCGCGCACCCACTCCACGACGATCCAGCCGAGCAGCGCGGCGGCCGTGGCCACCTGGGTGTTGATGAAGGCCAGCGCGGTGACCCCGTCGACGGTCAGCTCGGAGCCGGCGTTGAAGCCGAACCAGCCGAACCAGAGCAGCGCGGCACCGAGCGCGACGAACGGGACGTTGTGCGGCTTGGCGCTCTCCCGGGGCCAGCCGACCCGTTTGCCGAGAACCAGCGCCAGGGCCAGCGCCGCGGCGCCGGCGTTGATGTGCACCGCGGTTCCACCGGCGAAGTCCAGGGCGCCGATGTCGCCGCCGATGAGGCCGCCGCCCCAGACCATGTGGGCGACCGGGAAGTAGACCAGGGTCGCCCAGCCGAAGGCGAACACCAGCCAGCCGGCGAACCTGGTCCGGTCGGAGAGCGCGCCGCTGATCAGCGCGACGGTGATGACGGCGAACATCATCTGGAAGGCGATGAAGACGTAGATCGGAATCCCGGTCTCGCCCCACAGGTCGCTCTCCCCGACGAACGTCCTGGTGCCGAGGTACTGGCCCAGGTCGCCGATGAACCTGCCACCCTCGCCGAAGGCGACGGTGAAGCCGTAGAAAAGCCACAGGATGCTGACGAGCCCGATGGACGAGAAGCTCATCATCATCATGTTGAGTACGCCCTTGGACCGGTTCAGCCCGCCGTAGAACAGGGCCAGACCGGGCGTCATGAGCAGCACGAGCGCAGACGAAAGGAGCAACCAGGCGGTGTTGCCGGTGTTGATCTCCACGCTGCCTCCTCTCGGGGTGGATGTCCTCCCTCCGGCTGAGATGTGGCAGCGTCGCCCGTCAGCCGGCTGCGCGGAAGCTTGCTCGCCGGCTGTTTCCTGCACCGACACCGCTCGATTTCCAGCGGGTGACGGGTTGTTTCCGGCGTGTGAAGAACGCCGATCTTGGCGCCGTAAAGGAAAAAGTGGCCGCTCCGGGAGGAGTCGACCACTTCTACCCGCCGGAGTCAGCGCAGCGCGTACTCCAGGGCGTGCCGCTCGTAGTCGAGCAGCCGCAGGTCACGCATCGGGCGGCGCAGGTGGCCCTTGTGCACGATCCGGACGAACGCCGGCTCCCCGGCCGCGGCCATCCGGCGGATGCCCTCGACGTGGTCCACGACCCGCTTGCGGATGGTCCGGACCAGCCGGTGCCGGTCGCGCGGGATCAGCCCGTACGCGTCGGCGAAGAGCCGAAGCCGACGTGGCCGGTCCGGCCGCTTCCAGCCCAGAGTGATCGAGTCCCGGTCGGAGAAGATCGGCACCCAGGTCCAGGCCGCGTACGCCACGTCGTAGATCCGCGCGCCCGGTGAGGCCAGGTCGAAGTCGATCAGGCCGAGGGTGCCGTCCGGCCGCCAGATCACGTTGTGCGGGGCGGCGTCGTGGTGGCAGATCACCTCGGTGTCCGGCGGGGGCGGGCCGAACGAACGCCAGACCGCACCGGGCGGCGGGGTGAAGCCGTACTGGGCGTCGTGGAACATGCGCAGCATGGTGGCCACGGTCACCAGCGCCTCGTCGGTGACCCAGTGCGGAGCCAGCGGATATTCCCCGCACTCCCCCTCCAGGTACGACAGGACCTCCCGGTTGCGCTCGTCCATGCCGAGGGCGCGGGGGGCGCCGGTGAAGCCGACGTACTCCAGATGCCGCAGCAGCGCGTGCACCGAGGGGGTCCAGGGGCCGGCGTTGCGCCGGACCGTGTCGCCCACCCGGACCACGGTGCTGACGTTCCCGCCGTGCAGCGGGATCTCCTGTGAGGTCACGTACGGTCTCCCGAGGCGCGGCGACGGGTGGCTGGGGTCGCGCCACCCCGCGTAGGCGCGATCGTCAGTCGTCACGTCGAGGCTACGCGTCCCGGGCGAGCGGCTCGGTGCCCAGCAACGCGTCGACGAACTGCGCCGGGTCGAACGGGGCCAGGTCGTCGGGGCCCTCGCCGAGGCCGACCAGCTTGACCGGGATGCCGAGCTTGCGCTGCACGGCGATCACGATGCCGCCCTTGGCGGTCCCGTCGAGCTTGGTCAGCACCACGCCGGTCACGTTCACCACCTCGGTGAAGACCCGGGCCTGCTCCAGGCCGTTCTGGCCGGTGGTGGCGTCGAGCACCAGCAGGGTCTCGTCGATCGGGCCGTGCTTCTCCACCACCCGCTTGACCTTGCCCAGCTCATCCATCAGGCCGATCTTGTTCTGCAGGCGGCCGGCGGTGTCCACCAGCACCGTGTCGACCTTGGTGTCGATGCCCCGCCGGACCGCGTCGAAGGCGACGCTGGCCGGGTCCGCGGCCTCCGGCCCGCGCACCGTCTCGGCGCCGACCCGGCTGCCCCAGGTCTCCAACTGGTCGGCGGCGGCGGCCCGGAAGGTGTCGGCCGCGCCGAGCAGCACGGTACGCCCGTCGGCGATCAGCACCCGGGCGATCTTCCCGCAGGTGGTGGTCTTGCCGGCGCCGTTGACCCCGACGACCAGCAGCACGGCCGGCACGTCCACCTTGGGGTTGGTCTTCAGCGACCGGTCCAGGGTCGGGTCGAGGGCGTTGACCAGCTCGGCGGCGAGCAGGGCACGCAGCTCGGTGGTGGAGCGGGTGCCGAGCACCCGGGTCCGCTCGCGGAGCCGGTCGACGATCTCCCGGGTGGCGTCGATGCCGACGTCGGCGGTGATCAGGCTGTCCTCGATCTCCTCCCACGCGTCCTCGTCCAGGTGCTCGCGGGTGAGCAGGCCGAGCAGGCCCCGGCCGAAGGCGTTCTGCGAGCGGGACAGCCGGGAGCGCAGCCGGACCAGCCGGCCCGCGGTGGGCTCGGGCACCTCGATGGTGATCGCCGGCGCCTCGACCACCGGCGGCTCGACCAGCACGCCGGTGGAGACCTCCGGTGCCGCCTCGACCGGCGGAGCGGCCAGCTCCTCCTCGGCGCGGGTCTCGGCCTCCACTTCCTCGGCACGCCGGCGCAGCCGGGGCACCACGAGACTGAGGCCGCCGAGGATCAGCACGCCGAGCAGGGCGAGTGCGATGAGGAGGTATTCCTTCATGCCCGAAATCCTGTCAGATGGCGGCGACGGCGTCCCACTCACCGCCTCCGTACCCGCGAGCGAGCCGCCGGTACGCTCGCCGCAGCCAGCGTGCCGAACACGCAGTCCGGGTACGAACCCCTCGGAGGTGCCCCGTGCCCAGTTCCCGCCTGCTCATCGGCCCGTTGCTGCGCCGGGTCGTCGGCACGCGGGCGACGGTCTGGGTGGAGACCAGCGGACCCGCGGTGGTCACCGTCCGCACGGCCGACGGCGCCACCGGCACCGCGCCGACCTTCTCGGCGTACGACCACCACTATGCGATCGTGGTGGTGGCGGGGCTCACCCCGGACAGCGCCACGACGTACCAGGTGCTGATCGACGACGAGCTCGCCTGGCCGGTGCCGGAGAGCGGCTTCCCGCCCAGCGTGATCCGTACCCGGGCGGCGGACGACCGGGACCAGCCGGTGACGTTGGTCTTCGGCTCGTGCCGGGAGACCACCCAGCGCTCCACCGCCCGCAGGCTGCCCCCGGACGCGCTGGACGCGTACGCCCGGCGGTTGATCGCCGCCCCTGAGCCCGGCGGCCTGCCCGACCTGCTGGTACTGCTCGGCGACCAGGTCTACGCCGACGTCACCTCGCCGACCGTGCGCAGGCTGCTCAGGCGGCGCCGGCACCGGCCGGCGGGTGCCCCGGCCACCCAGGTGGTCAGCTTCGACGAGTACACCAGGCTCTATCTGGAGTCCTGGCGCGACCCGGAGATCCGGTGGCTGCTCTCCACCGTGCCCAGCGTGATGATCTTCGACGACCACGAGGTGATCGACGACTGGAACACCTCGGCGTCGTGGCGGGCGGACATGCGCGGGCAGCCGTGGTGGGCGGAACGGATCCGCAGCGGTCTCGCCTCCTACTGGGTCTACCAGCATCTGGGCAACCTCTCCCCCGACGAGATCGCCGCCGACCCGGTGTACGGCAAGGTCGCCGCCGCCGAGGACGCCACCGCCGTGCTGCACGAGTTCGGCGAGCGGGTCGACGGGGAGGCCGACGTCGCGCACGACACCGAGCGCTGGCGCGCGGTGCAGTACCAGTGGAGCTACGCCCTGGACCTGGGACGTACCCGGCTGGTGATGCTGGACAACCGGTCCAGCCGGATGCTGGAGTCGGGCAACCGGGCGATGCTGCCGCCCGGCGAGTGGTCCTGGTTCCTCGACCGCGCCCACGGCGTCTACGACCACCTGGTGGTCGGCGCCTCGCTGCCGTGGCTGCTGCCGCCCGGCATCCACCATGTCGAGGCATGGAACGAGAAGCTCGCCGATTCCCGCCGCCCCTGGGTGGCGAAGCTCTCCGAGCGGCTGCGCCGGGGCCTGGACCTGGAGCACTGGGCGTCGTTCCGGCGCTCCTTCGACGCCCTCGGCGAGCTCTTCGCCCGGCTGGGCAGCGGCACCCCGGCCGGCTCCGGGGCGCGGGTCGGCGCCGGTCCGGCGTACGCGCCACCGGCCTCGATCAGCGTGCTCTCCGGTGATGTGCACCACTCGTACGTGGCGCGGGCGCGGTTCGCCGACCGGGCCGTACACACCCCGGTGCACCAGCTCACCTGCTCGCCGATCCACAACCAGGTGCCGGCGGCGATGCGCCCGCTGATGCGGTTGGGCTGGAACCCGGGGCCGGCCGCCGCCACCCGGGCCCTCGCGCGTTCCGCCGGGGTGGTCCGGCCGGGCGTGCGCTGGCAGCGGCTGGCCGGACCGTACTTCGGCAACGCGGTGGCCACGCTGATCCACCGGGGCCGGTCGGCCGAGGTGGTGATCGAGGGCACCTCCGCCGACGGCCGGCTCCGCGAGGTGGCACGGCAGCTTCTCAGCGACGGTGCGTGAGTACGCTCGGCCCGTGGACGAGCACCTTCCGGAGACCCTGCGCGCGGTGGAGGACGAGCTGACCGCGCTGCTGCGCCGTGGTCGGGCGCTGTCCTGGGAGGTCGCCCGGGAGGTCCATCCCAACGTGGAGCCGAACACGTACGGCCTGCTGCTCTGGCTGCGCCGTTCGGGCTCGATCCGGCTGACCGACCTGGCCGCGCGGCTGGGCATCGGCAAGGGCACGCTCAGCCGGCAGATCGCCGGGCTCGAAGGGCTGGGGCTGGTCCGCCGCGACCCGGATCCGGGCGACCGGCGGGCGGCGCAGCTCAGCCTCACCGAGGAGGGCAGCCGCCGGTTCGACGCGGCGCGGGCGGCCCGGCTGGAACAGATCCGCCACGCGATGAAGAACTGGCCGAAACAGGACGTGGAGGACTTCGCTCGCCTGCTGCACCGGTTCAACGAGATCTAGCGAATCCCGGCCGTTTAGTTGGGGCCGGGGGGAATCGCGTCACGGACCCGGAGGCTTCTGGTTGGCGTAGGACGGCGACCACAGGTGCCGTATACGAGGGGCCGGTTGACCTGTCCTGCGAAACGCTTGCTGAGGGAGACCAGATGCACGTGCAGGTCGTGGACAAGGCTTCTACCTCGCCGGACATCGGGATCCGAGGACCATCACGGCGACATTGACCAAACGGTATATTGTGGACGATGAAGCTCGTTGTACAGGTGCGCCTGTTTCCCGACGCCAGCCAGGAGGCGGCGCTGCGGGATACGTTGAGACTGTGCAACGAGGCCGCGAACGTCGTCTCCGTCGAGGCCTACCGGACGCGGGCGTTCGGGAAGCAGGCGTTGCAGCGGCTCACCTACGGGCGGCTGAAGGCGATGGGGTTGTCCTCTCAGCCGGCAATCCACGTCGCCCGCAAGGTTGCCGACGCGTACGCCACCCTCCAGGCCAACATCGGCACCGGCCACCTCGGCAAATCGGGGTCGAAGCGCCGCCGCAAGGCTGAGGGGAAGCCGATCGGCTTTCGCCGGGATGCGGCCCAGCCGTTCGACGACCGCTGCCTGTCCTGGCAGATGCAGGCCCTCACTGTGTCGATCTGGACGACTGCGGGCCGACTACGCGGTATTCGGTTCGGCTGCTCTGACGCGCAGTACGCGGTGCTGTCCGCCCACCGCAAGGGCGAGTCCGACCTGGTGCACCGTGACGGCAAGTGGTTCCTGTACGCCACCTGCGACATCCCCGACATCGAGGTGAAAGAGCCTGACGGGTTCCTCGGCGTTGACCTGGGTATCGCGAACATCGCCACCACCAACGACGGCACCCGACACAGCGGCAACGGCCTGAACCGGGTGCGCCACCGCAACCAGCGACTACGGGCCAAACTTCAGCGCATCGGCACCAAATCGGCCAAGCGGCTGTTGAAAGCCCGCCGCCGTAAGGAAGCTCGGTTCGCGGCCGACACGAACCATCGCACCGCCAAGCAGATCGTGACCGAGGCCGAACGCACCGGACGTGGGATTGCCCTGGAGAACCTCACGGGCATCCGCGACCGGGTACGGCTCCGACGGCCCCAGCGGGTCACCCTGCACTCATGGGCATTCCACCAACTCGGCCAATTCATCGCCTACAAAGCAGCCCGAGCCGGGCTGGCGCTCGTCCACGTCGACCCCGCATACACCTCGCAGGGCTGCTCCGCCTGCGGGCACATCGCCAAAGCCAACCGCCCCAACCAATCCACTTTCCGATGCACGTCGTGCGGCTTCGCTGAGCACGCCGACGTCAACGCGGCTCGCAACATCGCCACACGCGGTGCCGCGGGCTGGGCAGCAGTCAGCCTGCCAAACGCGGCGTGACCGATGCAGCCAGCACCGAACACGATCTGCAATCTCGCCCTTGCAGGGCCGAGAAGCTGACCGAGACCTTCTGAGCCGGGAATAAGAGTTGCGCCACCTCCGGTTGTTGCTTTAGGCAACCAAGTCAGACTCCCCCTCGTTCTTCCGGAGGCGTTCCACGATGACACAGGCGACAGCGCCCACCCGGGCGACCGCCGTCGGCATGACCCACCGGCAGATCCTGGAGGCCCTCTCCGGCCTGCTGTTGGGCATGTTCGTCGCGATCCTCTCCTCCACGGTCGTCTCCAACGCGCTGCCGCGGATCATCACCGACCTGCACGGCGGCCAGTCCGCGTACACCTGGGTGGTCACCTCGACGCTGCTGGCAACCACCGCGACCACCCCGATCTGGGGCAAGCTCGCCGACCTGGCCAGCAAGAAGCTCCTGGTCCAGCTCGCTCTCGGGATCTTCGTACTGGGCTCGGTGCTGGCCGGGCAGTCCCAGTCCACCGGCGAACTGATCGCCTGCCGGGTGCTGCAGGGCGTCGGCGCGGGCGGCCTGACCGCCCTCGCCCAGGTGATCATGGCAACGATGATCGCCCCGCGCGAGCGCGGCCGGTACAGCGGCTACCTCGGCGCGGTGATGGCCGTCGGCACCATCGGCGGCCCGCTGATCGGTGGCGTCATCGTCGACACCGACTGGCTCGGCTGGCGCTGGTGCTTCTACGTCGGCGTGCCGTTCGCGATCCTCGCCCTGATCGTGCTCCAGAAGACCCTGCACCTGCCGGTGGTCCGGCGCCCGGCGAAGATCGACTGGTGGGGTGCCACGCTGATCACCGCGGCCGTGTCACTGCTGCTGATCTGGGTCACCCTGGCCGGCGACCAGTACGAGTGGATCTCCTGGCAGACCGCCGTCATGGTGGTCGGTGCGGTGCTGCTCGGCGCACTCGCCATCCGGGTGGAGCAGCGGGCCGACGAGCCGATGATCCCGCCGCGCCTGTTCCGCAACCGCACCATCGCCCTCGCCGTGGTCGCCAGCATCGCGGTCGGCGTGGGCATGTTCGGCGCCTCGGTCTTCCTCGGCCAGTACTTCCAGATCAGCCGCGGCGAGAGCCCGACCATGTCCGGGCTGATGACCCTGCCGATGATCGGCGGTCTGCTGGTCGCCTCCACGGTGGTCGGCCGGATCATCACCAGCACCGGCCGCTGGAAGCGCTACCTGGTCGCCGGCTCGGCCCTGCTCACGGTCGGCTTCGCGCTGATGGGCACGCTGCGCGCGGACACCCCGTACTGGCGGGTCGCCATCTTCATGGCGCTGATCGGCCTCGGCCTCGGCATGACCATGCAGAACCTGGTCCTCGCCGTGCAGAACACCGTCGGCACGCACGAGCTCGGCGCGGCCAGCTCGACGGTCGCGTTCTTCCGCAGCCTCGGCGGCGCGATCGGCGTGAGCGCCCTCGGCGCGGTGCTCGGCCACAAGGTCAAGGACTACCTGGCAGAGGGGCTGGCCGGGCTCGGCATCCGGGCCTCCGACGCCGGCAACGGCGGCACCCTGCCCGACGTGCACACCCTGCCCGCCCCGATCCGCACGGTGGTCGAGTCCGCGTACGGGCACGGCGCCGGGGACATCTTCCTGGCCGCCGCCCCGTTCGGGCTGATCGCCCTGATCGCGGTCGTCCTCATCAAGGAGGTGCCGCTGCGCCGGCACACCGGCGACGCGACCTCCGCCGAGGTCGAGCGGGAGTCGACCGTCGCCGCGGGCGGCGGGGCCGCGGCGGTACGGACGACCGGCGGGCAGGACTGACCCTTGAGCGAGCGAACCGGCCGGGTCGGTGCGACCACAGGGAGGCGACGGCATGAGCGCATCGGTCGAGCGTGAGAGGTACGGCCCGGAGCACCGTCCGCTGCCGTTCGAACGCGGCACGGACGGGCCCCGGGTGGTCCTCGTCGGGGTGGACGGCAGCCGCACCTCGCTGCGGGCCGCCGCGTACGCGGCCGGGCTGGCCCGCCGGCAGGGGGCCGGGCTGGTGGTGGTCTTCGTCAGCTCACCGGCCCCCTACACCGGGATGATCTCCGGTGTGGTAGCCGGTGCGGTGCAGCAGACCCACGACGAGCTGGCCGCCGAACTGCGCCAGGAATGCCGGCGCGGGGCCGAGGAACTGGGCTTGCCGGTGACCTTCCTGTGCCGGCGCGGCGACGCGTACGCCGAGCTGTGCAAGGCGGCCGACGAGCACCGCGCGGACCTGGTCGTGGTCGGATCGTCCGAGCAGGCCGGGCACCGCCTGGTCGGCTCGGTCGCCACGCGGCTGGTCCGCACCGGCCGCTGGCCCGTCGTCGTGGTGCCCTGAAGCGGAAGGAAGGGCCCCTCGTTAACGCCTCGCGTTGTACAGGGGGCCCCTCCTAACATCGCCGGATGACCTGGACAGCACCCACGATCGACCGTAAGCACGAGCCCTACCTCGGTGACGAGCGCACCATGCTCGAAGGCTGGCTCGACTACCACCGCGACACCCTGCTGCTCAAATGCGCCGGCCTCACCGCGGCGCAGCTCAAGACCCCGAGCGTCGAGCCGTCCTCCCTGACCCTGCTCGGCCTGGTCCGGCACATGGCCGAGGTGGAGCGCTGGTGGTTCCGCATCCGGGCCGCCGGCCAGCAGCTCGACGACCTCTACTGCACCGAGGCCAGCCCTGACGGTGACCTGGACGACATCGCCGACGCCGACCCGGAGGCCGACTTCGCCACCTACGCCGCCGAGGTCGAGGCGGCCCGAAAAGCCGCCGCCAACCTCTCCCTGGACCGGACGTTCATTCGCCGCCGTCGCGACGGCGGCGGCGACGAGATGAACGTCCGCTGGGTGTACGTGCACATGATCGAGGAGTACGCCCGGCACAACGGCCACGCCGACCTGATCCGTGAACGGATCGACGGCGTCACCGGCGACTGACCTGCCCCGGCTCCGTGAGGTGGCGGTGTCCCGGCGGACCGGAGCCCGCCACCTCGGCGATACGGTTCAGTACGCCAGCGCGGCGCGCAGGTAGCGCAGGTCGTCCGGGCCGGTCCAGCGGTGCGCGGAGAGCCCGGACACCCGGGCGCCGGCGACCGCCCGGTCATCGTCGTCGACGAAGAGCACCCGCGCCGGCGGGGTCTCCAGCGCCTCGCAGGCCGCCTGGAAGTACTCCTTCGCCGGCTTGTGCACCCCGACGACCGAGGAGTTGACCACCACGTCCAGCTCGTCGGTCAGGCCCAGCGCGGCCAGATCGGCGTCCAGCAGGTCGGTGGCGTTGGTGCCCAGCCCGACCCGTACGCCGGCGGCCCGCACCTCGCGGACGAACGCGAGCACGTTCTGGTCGACCTCGCCGCGGTAGCGCTGCCACTCCTCGACCGCGGCGCGGGCCCGGGCTTCGCCCACCGACGGGGCGAGCGCCTCGGCCACGCTGGTCATCCACTGGTCATGGCTGACCTGCCCGGTGAGCACCGGCTGGAGCAGCCCCCAGGACATCGCGATCTCGCCCAGGACGCCCTCGGTGAGCCCGTACTCCCGCTCGACGCCGGCGGCCACCGCCGGGTCCCAGCGGCGCAAAACGCCGTCGAAGTCCACCAGCAGCGCGGTCGCCCGTTCCCGACTCACTCGTCCTTCTCCTGCCCGTCGTCGTCGGCCCGGTTGAGCCGTTGGCTGATCACCTGGGTCACGCCGCTGCGCATCGTCACGCCGTACAGCGCGTCGGCGATCTCCATGGTCCGCTTCTGGTGGGTGATCACGATCAGCTGGCTCTTCTCCCGCAACTGGGCCAGCAGCGTGATCAACCGGCCCAGGTTCACGTCGTCGAGGGCCGCCTCCACCTCATCCATGATGTAGAACGGGCTGGGCCGGGCACGGAAGATCGCCACCAGCATGGCCACCGCGGTCAGCGACCGCTCCCCGCCGGAGAGCAGCGACAGCCGCTTGATCTTCTTGCCCGGCGGCCGGGCCTCCACCTCGACGCCGGTGGTGAGCAGGTCCTCCGGGTCGGTGAGCACCAGCCGTCCCTCGCCACCGGGGAAGAGCACGGTGAAGACCTGCTCGAACTCCCGCGCGGTGTCCTCGAACGCGCTGGCGAAGACCTCCAGGATCCGCTCGTCGACATCCTTGACCACGGTGAGCAGGTCCCGCCGGGTGGCCTTGAGGTCCTCCAGCTGCTCGGAGAGGAACTTGTAACGCTCCTCCAGCGCGGCGAACTCCTCCAGCGCGAGCGGGTTGACCTTACCGAGCAGGGCCAGTTCCCGTTCCGCCTTGGCGGCCCGCTTCTCCTGCACCGGCCGCTCGTAGCGGACCGGTTCGGGCACCGGGATGCTCTCCTTCTCGGCCGCCGCCACGTCCGCGTCGGTGGGCGGGACGAGCTGATCCGGGCCGTACTCGGCGATCAGCGTCGCCACGTCGAGGCCGAAGTCCTCGGCGGCCTTGGCCTCCAGCTGCTCGATGCGCAGCCGCTGCTCGGCGCGGGCCACCTCGTCCCGGTGCACCTGGCTGGTCAGCCGGTCCAGCTCGGCGCCGAGCCGCTTCGCTGCGCCGCGTACCTCGGAGAGCTCGGCCTCGCGGGCGGCGCGCTCGCGGGCCACGGCGTCGCGGTGCTCCTCGGCCCGGGCGATGGAAACGGTGAGCCGGGTCAACGCCTCGCGGGCGCCGCCGACCACGGCCCGGGCGATCTCCGCGCCGCGGGTGCGGGCCGCCCGGCGGGCCGCGGCGCGTTCCCGCGCGGCCCGCTCGGCGTTCGCCTGCCGCGCCAGCGAGTCGGCCCGGCCGGCGATCGAGGAGACCCGCTCCTCGGCGGTACGCACCGCGAGCCGGACCTCCATCTCGTTCTGCCGGGCCTGCGGCACCATCGCGGCGAGCTGGTCGCGTTCCTCGGTGGACGGTTCCGCGTCGACCGGTGTGGCCTCGGCCAGCCGCAGCCGCTCCGCCAGCTCGGCGAGCGCCTGAAGGTCACGTTCCCGGGCCGCCTCGGCGCGGGCTCGGGACTCACCGAGCCGGTCGGTCTCCGCCCTGGCCGACCGGGCCGCAGCGCCCAGCTCGGCCAGCCGGCGGGCGGCGGCGTTGCGGTGGCTCTCCGCCTCACGCTTGGCGGCGGCGGCGTGCTGTACGGCCTCCTTCGCCGTGTCCACCTCGGCACGCGCCTCGACCAGCCGCTCGCGCAGCTCGGCACTGCTCCGCTCGGCGGCGGACCGGTTGGTCCGGGCCTCCTCGACGGCCGCCTGCACCTCGATGAAGCTGGGCGCCTTGGCCGACCCGCCGGCCGCCGCGTACGCCCCGACGATGTCGCCGTCCGGGGTGACCGCGCGCAGCTCCGGGTTTCCGGCGACCAGCTCGGCCGCGGCGGCGAGGTCGTCGACCAGCGTCACGTCGCGCAGCGCCCGGTACACCGCCGGCCGGATCTCGGCCGAGCAATCCACCAGGTCGGGTGCCCAGCGGGCACCGTCGGGCAGCTTCGGGCGCAACGCGTCGGCCGGGCCGTCCATGCCCGGCCCGGCGGCGCTGCCGACCAGCAGGCCGGCCCGGCCGGCGTCGGAGATCTTGAGCAGGCGCATCGCCTCGACGGCCTCGTCGACGCCGCTGACCGCGACCGCGTCGGCGAGCCCGCCGAGCGCGGCGGCGAGCGCCGCCTCGTGGCCGGGCGCGACGGTGAGCAGCCCGGCGAGGCTGCCGAGCAGGCCCGGCACCTGGTCGGCGCGGGCCAGCAGCGCACCGGCGCCGTCCTTGCGACGCAGGCCGAGGGCGAGCGCCTCCTCACGGGCCTTCCAGGTGGCGGCGTCCTTCTCGGCGGCGCGCTCGGCGTCGGCGAGGCTGCGGACGGCCGCCTGCGCCTGCTCGTGCACGGCGACCGTCTCGGCGTGCCGGGCGTCCAGGTCGGCGTTGTCCCGGTCCGCCTCGGTGGACTGCTCGGCGACCGCGTCCAGCTCGGCCTGCGCCTTGTCGGCCCGGGCCAGCGCGTCGGCGTGCGCGGTGGCGAGCCGTTCGATCTCCTCGCCGGCGCTGGTGGTCCGGGCCCGGGCCGAGTTGACCTGGCCGGTCAGCCGGGCCAACCCCTCCCGCCGGTCGGCGATGGCCTTGGCGGCGGCGACCAGTTCCCGCTCGGCGGCGGCGAGCTGCCGTTCCAGCTCCTGCCGGTGCTCGACCGCCTCGGCCAGCCGGATCTGATCCTCGGTGAGCGCCGCACGCAGCTCCTCCTCCTGCTCGCGGACCCGCTGCGACTCGGCCTCGAGCTGGTCGGGGTCGCGGCCGGGGCGCTCGTCGTCCGGGGTGGCGCTGAGGTGGCGCAGCCGTTCCCGGGCGAGCTGCTCGATGGACCGGAACCGCTCCTGGAGTGCGGAGAGCTTGTACCAGGTGTCCTGGGCGGCGGCGAGCAGCGGGGCATCCTCGGCGAGGGCGGCCTCCAGTTCGCCGAGGCGGGACTGCACCTCGGTGTGTTCCGCCTCGATCTGTTCCCGCCGCTCGCGCAGCGCGGTCTCGTCGGCGATCTCCCTGTCCAGCGTGGTCCGCAGGGTGTGCAGGTCGTCGGCGAGCAACCGCAGCCGGGCGTCGCGCAGGTTGGCCTGGATGGCCGCGGCACGGCGGGCCACCTCGGCCTGCCGGCCCAACGGCTTGAGCTGGCGGCGCAGCTCGGCGGTGAGGTCGGTGAGCCGGTTGAGGTTGGTCTGCATCGCGTCGAGCTTCCGCAGCGCCTTCTCTTTGCGCTTGCGGTGCTTGAGGACGCCGGCCGCCTCCTCGATGAACGCCCGCCGGTCCTCCGGCTTGGCGTGCAGCATGCCGTCGAGCCGGCCCTGGCCGACGATGATGTGCATCTCCCGGCCGATGCCGGAGTCCGACAGCAACTCCTGGATGTCCAGCAGCCGGCAGGTGTCGCCGTTGATCTCGTACTCGCTCTCGCCGGAGCGGAACATCCGGCGGGTGATGGAGACCTCGGTGTACTCGATCGGCAGCGCGCCGTCGGTGTTGTCGATGGTGAGGGTGACCTCGGCCCGGCCCAGCGGCGCCCGCCCGGCGGTGCCGGCGAAGATGACGTCCTCCATCTTGCCGCCGCGCAGCGCCTTGGCCCCCTGCTCGCCGAGCACCCAGGCGATGGCGTCGACGACGTTGGACTTGCCGGAGCCGTTCGGGCCGACCACGCAGGTGATCCCCGGCTCCAGCTTCAGCGTCGTCGCGGAGGCGAAAGACTTGAAGCCCTTCACCGTCAGGCTCTTGAGATGCACCTTCTCGATCCTCGTCCGGTGGCCGCCGTACCGTCGCCGGCTGCGCGGACCTGGTAGACCCGCAGACTAACCCGGGGGCGGGGTGACCACGGCATGCGACCCACCGCGGGGCCCGTCGTGTCCGGTTTCGGCGCGCCCCGGGAAGAGTGCGGAAAACCACAAGATCCTATTCGCGGCCCGGTTGCCACCGCGCAATTTCGCGCTCACGTGATCTGAAGATCCGACCCGAAAACAAAGGCGTACGCACAAAGCGGCGCGCCGGCACGTGGGGGTGTCGGCGCGCGTTTTCGGGTGGTGCGATTCAGTTTTCCGACAAACCGGAGATCAGGTCAGCGCGGGCTCGGCCAGCCGGAGGAGGTCATCAGCCTCCGCCGCTGCCGCCGCCAGCCGATCATTGTCGGCGCGCAAGCGCGTGATCTCGAACTCCAGTGCCTGAACCCTGGCACGCAGTCGGGTGACCTCGTCGAGCAGGCGCCGGTCGGGCGCTGCACCAACGTGGCCGTAGAGGGCCTTCGCCATGCTGACTCCTTGATATGCGCTGCCGGAAAGGCCGGCCAACGCGCGCCCATCATGTTCGCGGCTGCCATCCCAGCAAAATGCGGGCATGGCTGGGCGCGACTGGCGACACCTACATATTGAGCCGCAAACCCCTCCTTCGTCAAGTTCCCGCAGGCCGTAGATCATCTCCACGTCGACCTGTCCACTTGTCGGGGGCTGCCGTGAGGCACGGACACGCTCTGTCCGGACGACATAACTGTACGCCCTGGAATGCGTGAACACCTCACCCTCTCTGTCGGCTTCCCCTTAACTCTTTCTTAGCCACGTTGTCGCTGCTCGCGGCACCACCTAGCGTCAGCCTGGCCGACAACCGACCCGTGGAGGGGACAGGCGTGTACCGCTGGACCGACCCGATCGAACCGGATGGCTCTGCCCGACACCCGCAGCCGCCGGCCGCCAGCGGACCGGCCTGGCTCACCGACCGGCCGGAGCCGCGCTCGGCGTACCTCTTCGGGGACGAGCCGGAGGCCGCAGACGCCGGCTGGGCCGGCACCGCGACCGAGGCCTGGCGGACCGGCGACCCGGACGGCGGCTGGCGGACCGGCACGTCAGACGACACCTGGCGGACCGGCGACCCGGGCGACGCCTGGCGGACCGATGCCCCAGAGGGCGGCTGGCGGGCGGACGGCCCGGACGACCGGTGGCAGCCCGGTGGGCACCCCGACTGGACAGCGGAGCACGCGGCGTTCGAGCCGGCGGTCGCCCCGTTCGAGCAGTCCGCCGGCTGGCCGGCGCAGGAGCCGTCCACCTGGCGTCCGGCCACCGACGGCTCGTTCGACGAGCCGGGGCGGCACCGGCAGTCACGCCGCTTCCCGCGTCCCCTGCTGATCGGCGGGGCCGCCGCCGCGGCGACGCTGGTGGCCACCCTCGGCGTGGCCGGCCTGCTGCTGCCCGGCGACGGCCAGCAGACCGGGTCGAGCGTGGCCGACGACGCGGCGGCCGCCGCCCCGGTCGCGCCGGACGCCTCCGGCGACACCCTCGCCCGCACGTCGCCCACCGCCTCGCCGACCGGCTCCCCCAGCGCCGCCCCGTCCAGCGCCCGGCCGAGTCCGACCCGGACCGCCACGCCGCAGTCGAACCGGACCACCGCCTCCTCCCGCCAACTGCAGCGCACCGCCGCGCCGAGCAGCACCACCGCCCGGACCACCTCGGCCAGCGGGCTGAGCGCCGAGCTGCAGCAGGTCGTCGACCTGGTCAACGCGGAACGGGCCAAGGCCGGCTGCAAGGCGGTGACCGTCAACGACAAGCTGACGCTGGCCGCCCAGCGACACAGCCAGGACCAGGCCGACCACAAGACGATGACGCACGACGGCAGCGACGGCAGCAACGTCGGCGAGCGGCTCGACCGGGTCGGCTACGCCTGGCGGGCGTACGGCGAGAACGTGGCCTGGAACCAGCAGAGTCCGGCCGCCGTCATGGACGCCTGGATGAACAGCTCGGGCCACCGGGCCAACATCCTGAACTGCTCATTCACCCAGATCGGGGTGGGTGTGGCGCGGAGCAACGGGCCGTACTGGACCCAGGACTTCGGCACCCCACGCTGAGCGGACACCCCGGCGGCGGGCCGCTACCGCGTCGTGACCGGGTCCGCGCTCGTTTGACCGGGTGAGATACGCCAGGGTTCGTCCCGCCGTGCCGGCACGGCCGGCATCCCGGGTCGGCTCGGCGTACCGGCAGGGGCGGCGACGTGCCGCCCCGCGACCCGGGAGCTGTCGATGCGGATGCGGCCGGCGTGGCCCGCCCCGCGCGGCCGGTCGGTCCGCGTCCTGCCACGCGGGCTGCACCGCGGCGCGGCGGCACTGGTGACGGTGCTGCTGCTCGCCCCGCTGGCCGGCTGCCACACCCCGATCGTCCCGCCCGGGGCACCCACCCGGTGGCCGGCCGACCGGGTCCACCAATGGCAGTGGCAGTGGCAGCTCACCGGCCCGGTGGACGTCACGGTCGACGCCGACGTGTTCCTGCTCGACCCGGTCGGCACCACCTCCGCCGAGACCGCCGGGCTGAGAGACCGGAACCGCAGGCTCGTCTGCCAGGTGCGCGTCGGGACGTACGCGTCCACCGACCCGGACGCCAGCCGCTTCCCGGCCGACGTACTCGGCGCGGCGGTGCCGGGCCGGCCGGGCAGCCAGTGGCTGGACGTACGCCGGTGGGCCACGCTGGAGCCGGTACTCGCCGACCGGTTCCGGCTGTGCCGGGGTAAGGGCTTCGGCGCGGTGGCGGTCGACGACGCCGACGGTTACCAGCAGCTCACCGGTTTCCCGCTCGACTTCGACGACCAGCTGGTGTTCAACCGCCGGGCGGCCGCCCTGGCCCGCCGGCTAGACCTCTCGCCCGGGCTGGTCGACGACGTGCCGCAGGTGGCCGCGCTCGCCCCCGACTTCGACTTCGCCGTCAACCAGGAGTGCGTACGCCGGCGGGAGTGCGGCAAGCTGCTGCCCTTCGCCGACGCGCACAAGCCGGTCTTCCACGTGGAATACACCGGCGACCCGACCGCCTTCTGCGTCACCACCGTCGGCTACGGCTTCGCCTCGATCCTCAAGGACCGCAAACTGGACGCCTGGCGCACCCCCTGCCCCCTCCCCTGACCCACCCCACCCGCCCCACCGCCTCCCCACCCACCCCACCCCACCCCCCATCGGCGTTGATCATGAGGTTGCTGGCGCGACACGCCGACGCGAAAGGCGCTAACTTCATGATCAACCAGGGCGCCGGGGTGGGGAGGGGAGGGGGAGGGAGGGGAGGGAGGGGAGGCGGGCGGAGGGTCGGGCCGCCGCCGCGGCCCGACCCTCCGGAAGTGTCAGCAGATCAGTGGGCGCCGACCAGTTCCGGGGTGGGGGTGGGTGGGTCGGCGGGTGGGGTGGCCGGTCGGGCCCGCAGGAAGCGGGGGGCCCACCAGTTGGCGTCGCCCAGCAGGGTCATCAGGGACGGCAGGACCACGGCCCGGATGATCGTGGCGTCCAGCAGGATCGCCGCGGCCAGCCCGATGCCGAGCTGCTTCATGTCGATGGTGCTCAGCGTCGCGAAGATCGAGAAGACCCCGACCATGACGATCGCCGCGCTGGTCACCACGCCCGCCGACGAGGTGATCCCGTACGCCACCGCGTCCCGGTTGGGCAGGCCGCCGAGGACGCCCTCGCGGATCCGGCTGACCACGAAGACGTGGTAGTCCATGGAGAGCCCGAAGAGCACCACGAACAGGAACAGCGGCAGCCAGGTGACGATCGCGTCCATCGAGGTGAAGCCCAGTGGCCCGGCCGCCCAGTCACCCTGGAAGACCAGCACCAGCAGGCCGTACGCGGCCCCGGCGGAGAGCAGGTTCAACAGGATCGAGGTGAGTGCCACCACCACCGACCGGAACGTCCAGGCCATCACCAGGAAGGTCAGCGCCAGCACGAAGGCCACCACGATCGGCAGCCTGTCCCGGATGTGCTGGGCGTAGTCCTCGTTGGCGGCCACGGCGCCGCCGATCGCGTACTCGATCCCGGGGATGCCGCGCAGCGCGGCCGGTGCCAGGTCCTCGCGCAGCTTGTGCAGCGAGCGGGTGGCCTCGTCGGTGCGGCTGGCGTGCGGGGTGGCGACCTCCAGCACGGACACCCGGTGGTCGGCCGAGACCTCGATCTTCGCGCCGTCCCCCTCGGCCGGCGCGAAGATCGGGTCGGCGGCGGCCCGCCCGGCCAGGTCGGTCAGCGCCGCGTGCACCCGGTCGGCCTGCTCGGCCGGTGCCCGCACCGCCACGGTGTGACTGGTGCCGTTGCTCGGGAAGGCGGCGGTGAGCCGGTCGTACGCCTGCATGACCGGCGTGGTGCGCGGCACGTCCTCCATGCCGGGGAACTTCATCTTCATGCCCAGCGCCGGGGCGGCCAGGGCGAGCAGCAGCCCGACCGAGACGACCAGGGTGGTCCGCGGCGCCCGCAGCGCGGGCCTCAGCACGGCCGGCCAGAACCGGGGCCGGGCCGGCTGGCCGTGCCGGCCGACACGCGGGGCGGTGAGCCGCCACAGCAGCGGCACCCGGGGCCGGTCGACCCAGCGGCCGAGCTTGGCGAGCAGCGCCGGCAGCACGGTCAGCGAGCCGATCACCGCGACCGCGACCACCAGGATCGAGCCCACGGCCAGCGAGGAGAAGATGGCGTCCTGGGCGAGCAGCAGCCCGGCCATCGAAATGATCACGGCGGTTCCGGAGACCACCACGGCGTGCCCGGAGGTCTCCGCGGCGATCTCCACGGCGTCGAGTCCGGACCGCCCCTTCGCCCGTTCCTCACGCTCCCGGCGGACGTAGAACAGTGAGTAGTCGACGCCGACTGCCATGCCGATCAGCAGGATCACGCTGGCCGTGGTGTCGTTGGCCGGCACCAGGTGCGAGGCCAGGGTGGAGAGACCCATCGCCGCGGCCACCGAGGAGAGCGCGAGCAGCACCGGCACGCCGGCCGCGATCAGCGCGCCGAACGCGATGATCAGGATGGCCAGGGTGACCGGCAGGCTGAGCAGCTCCGCCCGCTGGAAGTCCTTCCCGAGCGTGTCGTCGAGCGCCTTGTTGATCGAGGGGCCACCGACCTCCTCGATCCGTAGCGCCGGATGCGCCTCCTGCACCTTGGCGGTGGCGTCCTGCAGCGGCTGTACCCGGTCCGACGCGGTCTCCGGCTCGCCGGACATGGTGACCGGCAGCAGCAGCGCGCTGCCGTCCCGGGACGGCATCGGGGTGCCCACCGAGGCGACCCCGACGACCTGCCGCAGCCGGTCCGCCGCGTCGTCGGCGGCGGCCTTGGCCGCCGCCTGGTCGAGGGTCCCCGAGCGGGACGTGATCAACACGTTCTCGGTCGCCGGCTCGTGGAAGCCGCCACGGTCGACGATCGCCTCGGACCGTCCCACCTCACCGATCGACTCGTCGGCGGAGCTCGCCTCGTTCAGGCCCGCGGCGTTGCCCCCGACGAAGCACACCGCCACGAACACCACCCACAGTGCGATGGCCCGCCACGGATGCTCCGCACTCCACCGCGCCAATCGCACCGTCACCGGTCGCCTGCCCATACCCGGGTTCCCCCTCCACACGTCGGCCCCGTGCCGACGGTGCTGACGCTAGGAAGCGGGAGACGCCCGGACATCCGGGAACGGCCCCGGCTCGTCCCCGAGCCGTCCGGTCCCGGCCGGTCGGCCCGAAACGGCTCAACCAAGCGTACAAAAGGGGATTTTCAGGGCACGTCCGGGGGAACGCGCCGCAAGCCGCCCGGAGTGGCACACCGGCGCAACCCCGAGGCTGCTCCGGGTCATCCCCGGAGAGCGCCCCGGGGACGGGGTTGGCAGCGTGGACAGCTGTACGACGAACGGTTCATGAACGCCTCACGACGGATCGGCGCACCGCACCGCCCACAGGGTTCCCCCTCTCGGCCGTACGCGTTGAGCGACCGGTCGAAGTAGCCGCTCTCGCCGTTGACGTCGACGTACAGCTCGTCGAAGCTGGTGCCGCCCTGCTTGATCGCCTCGGCGAGCACGTCCCGGACGTGCCCGAGCAACCGGCCGACAGCCGGTCCGGTGAGCGCGTCGGTCGGCCGGACGCCGTGCAGCTTCGCCCGCCACAGCGCCTCGTCGGCGTAGATGTTGCCGATCCCGGAAACCAGGGTCTGGTCCAGCAACGCCCGCTTGACCTCGGTACGCCGCCGTCGCAACGCAGCCACGAAGTCGGCGTCGGAGAACTCCGGGTCCATCGGATCCCGGGCGATGTGCGCGATCTCCTGCGGCAGTTCCGCCCCGCCCTCGGACACCGACAGCCCGCCAAACGTGCGCTGGTCGACGAAGCGCAACTCCAGGCCGTCGTCGGTGAACCGGAACCGGACCCGCAGGTGCAGCTCGTCGGCCGCCCCGACCGGTTGCAGCAGCAGTTGGCCGGACATGCCGAGATGCCCGACGAGGGCGTCCCCGCTGTCCAGCGGCAGCCACAGGTACTTGCCCCGGCGCCGCACGTCGGTGACGGTCCGCCCGGCCAGCACGTCGGCGAAGTGCTCCCCGCCCGGCTGGTGCCGGCGTACGGCCCGGGGGTGACGCACCTCGACGGAGCTGATCGTCCGGCCGATGACCCACTCGGCCAGGCCCTGCCGGACCGTCTCGACCTCGGGCAGCTCAGGCACGGCCAGCACCCGCTCCGGCCGGGTCGGCCGTGGATCCGCTGCCGGCGTCGCCCGCCGCGGCGGCATCCCCCGTTGGCGTGCCCTGCTCCCGCTCGGCCTGCTCGGTCAGCATCCGCCAGGCCGACTCGGCGGCCCGCTGCTCCGCCTCCTTCTTGCTGCGCCCCTCGGCGCCGCCGTACCGGTTGCCGGCCACCACCACCCAGGCGGTGAAGGTCTTGAGGTGATCCGGGCCGGTGCCCTCGATGCGGTATTCCGGGACGCCCAGCCCGAGCGCGGCGGTCAACTCCTGGAGGCTGGTCTTCCAGTCCAGCGCGGCGCCCCGGCCGGCCGACTCGGCCATCAGCGGGTCGAAGAGGCGATGGATCACGACGGCCGCGGTGTCCAGGCCGTACTGGAGGTAGATCGCGCCGAGCAGCGCCTCCAGGGTGTCGGCCAGGATGCTGGCCTTGTCCCGGCCGCCGGTGGTCTCCTCCCCCTTGCCCAGCAGCAGGTACGCGCCCAGCCCGTCCGGACCGAGGCCGCGCGCCACCTCGGCGAGGGCGCGCATGTTGACCACGCTGGCGCGCAGCTTGGCGAGCTGCCCCTCGGGCAGGTCCGGATGGTTGTGGAACAGCGCCGTGGTGATCACCACGCCGAGGACCGAGTCGCCCAGGAACTCCAGCCGCTCGTTGGTGGGCAGGCCACCGTTCTCGTACGCGTAGGAGCGGTGGGTGAGGGCGCGCTCCAGCAGTTCCGGCTCGAGCGACACCCCGAAGGCCGCCTCCAGGTGGCCGACGGGAGCACGCCGCCGCTTGTCGTTGGTCATGGTGCTACCTCGGTGTCGTTGCGGTCAGGTGCGGGATCGTGCGGGACACCGTCGAGCAGGGTGGAGACGGTGTCGGTGGCGCCACGCCGCCACAGGTGGGCGGCGAGGGCGATGCCGGAGGCGACGTCGTCGGGCCGGGCCGCCCCGTGGCAGACGACCACCGTGCCGGCCACGCCGAGCAGGGCCGCGGCGCGCGGGGCACCGCCGCTCGCCGGCGGTCCGCCGGCCATCGCGTACGCGCCCTCGATGGCCTTGAGCAGGACGTTACCGGTGAACCCGTCGGTGACCACGACATCGGCGCGCGCGCCGAGGGAGATGTCGAACCCCTCCACGAGGCCCACGTAGCGGCCGCCGCAGGGCAACGGCACGGCAGCGAGGGCGGGGTCGGCGGCGCGGCGCAGCCGGTCGCCCTTGCCCGCCTCGGTGCCGACGGAGAGCAGGCCGACCCGGGGCGCGGCGACGGCGTGCGCCACGGCGGCGTACGCGGTGCCGAGCACGGCGTGCCGGGTGAGGGTGGCCGGGCCAGACTCCAGGGTGCCGCCGACGTCCAGCAGCACCACCGGGCCGGCGACGGCGGGCAGGGTGGCCACCAGGGCCGGGCGGCGGATGCCGGTCCACCGGCCGAGGCCGAGCGCGGCGGCGGTGACGGTGGCGCCGGTCGAGCCGGCGGAAACGATCGCGTCGGCGAGCCCGTCACGGACGGCGGCGACGGCCGCGTGGACGGTGCTCTCCGTGCGCGCGGCGGTGGGATGGTCGGCCATGCCGACGGCGGTCCGCACCGGGCGGACCGTGACCCGGGCGCGTTGCTCCGGGTCGAGCGCACCGATCAGCCCGCCGGCGACCTCGGTCGGTCCGACGAGCAGCAGGTGTAGGTCAGGGTCGGTACGCACCGCCCGCAGAGCGCCGTCAACCACGACGGCGGGAGCATCGTCCCCGCCGAGGAGGTCGACGGCGATCCGCGCGGTGCCCGGCTCCATCGGGGCGCCGGCCGGGAATCGGCCAGCGCTGGAGGGAGCCGGGACACCGGGCGAGAGCCAGGGTGTGCGCGCCACCCGAC
Organism: Micromonospora sp. NPDC093277; assembly: GCF_044765245.1. Classification (NCBI taxonomy): domain Bacteria; kingdom Bacillati; phylum Actinomycetota; class Actinomycetes; order Micromonosporales; family Micromonosporaceae; genus Micromonospora; species Micromonospora sp. NPDC093277. The sequence goes on along the minus strand of NZ_JBIWJO010000001.1, from coordinate 712,309 downwards.
CAGTGGTCGGGGACGTCACTCGGCTACCAGGTCAGACCTCGAGGACCTGGCGGCCGTTGTAGGTGCCGCAGACGGAGCAGGCGGTGTGCGGCAGCTTGGCCGACTTGCACTGCGGGCAGGCCACGGTCGCGACCGCCGCGGTCTTCCACTGCGCCCGACGGGCCCGGGTGTTGCTGCGCGACATCTTGCGCTTGGGGACGGCCACGGTTCTTACTCCTCTGTACGGGTCAGTTGCGACAGGCCCGCCCAACGCGGGTCGATCTGCTGATGGCTGTGATCGGCCGGCAGATCGTCCCACTGCACCCCACAGTCGGGGCACAAGCCTGGGCAGTCCTCCCGGCAGAGCGGGTTCGTCGGCAGCGCGAGCACCACCGCGTCCCGCAGCACCGGCTCCAGGTCGATCAGATCGCCCTGCATCCGGCCTACCTCGTCCTCGTCCGTCGTGTCGTCCGTGGTGCTGTTCTCGTACGCGTACAGCTCCTGGATCCGCACGGCAACCGAGTCGTCGATCTCGCGCAGGCAGCGACCGCACTCGCCCTTGACGGGGCCGGTGACGGTCCCGGAGACGAGCACGCCCTCGGACACCGACTCCAACCTCAGGTCGAGGTCGAGATCCGCGCCCACCGGCACGCCGATCAACTCCACGCCGAGGTCCTCCGGTGCCGGCGCGACCCGCTTGACCGGACGCAACGCGCCAGGCCGACGCGGCAGTTCCCTCGTGTCGAGGACCAGCGGCGACCTGGGGTTGAGTGAGGAAGACGAGTGTTTGGGCATAGTCAGACTCCGGCCGGTGAGTGGCCGACAAAGAAGGTTACCTGGGCGAGGGGCGAACCGTCGAACCGGGGCGTCGCTCGCCCGGCCCGTCGGGTGCCGGCTGTCGGCCGCCGGCCCGGGGGCCGCTCAGAAGGGTAGCGGCCGGTCGGCCTCGTCACCGGCGAAGGTGCCGATCTCGCGCAGCGCGTGCATCTTGTCCCGGCCGCGCTCGATCGAGGCGAGCGCCCGGGTGAGGAACTGCTCGAAGTTGGCCAGCGCGGTGTCGACGTAGTCGTCCACCTCGTCCCGGAGGCGCTGCGCCTCGGCGCGGGCCTCGGCGATGATCCGGGCGCCCTCGTGCTCGGCGGAGACCGTGATCTCGTTCACCGAGACCAGGCGGGCGTGTTCCGCCTCACCCTCGCTGATGATCCGGTCGGCCTCGCGCTTGCCGGCCTCCATGATCTTGTCCCGCTCCTCCAGCAGCGCGGCGGCCCGGCGCAGGTCGGCGGGAAGCTCCGCGCGCAGCTCGTCGAGAGTGGCGATCATCTCACCGCGGTCGACCATGCAGTTGTTGCGCGACATCGGGACGGAGCGGGCCTGCTCCACCATGGCGATCAGTTCGTCGATGCGATCGAGCGGGTCCACCGGTACCTCACTCCTGTCGTTCGTCGGCCGACCTACATGATGCGGCCTGCGCCCGGGTTCGGCGCTGCACACATCATGTCGCGCCCGCTCCACCACACGCCGACGGCCCCTCCCGGCGCGTCGCCCGCCACCCGTCCGTGTGCTGGCGGCGTCTGTGCTGGTCGGCCTGGAGGTCGGGCCGTTCTACCCGGTTCAGTCCCGGGTGTCCGGGCCGAGGCGGGCGACGAGCTGCTCGCGGACCACGTCGGGGACGTGCGCCGAGACGTCGCCACCCCACTTGGCCACATCCTTGACCAGGCTGGAGGAGAGGAAGGAGTAGAGCGGGTTGGTCGGCATGAAGAGCGTCTCCACGCCGGCCAGGCCGATGTTCATCTGGGCCATCTGGAGTTCGTAGTCGAAGTCGCTGACCGCACGCAGGCCCTTGATCAGCACGCTCGCCCGCTGGGCCCGGCAGAAGTCCACCAGCAGCCCGCGGAACGACTCGACCCGCACGTTGTCGTACGAGGCGGTCACCTCACGGAGCATGTCGATGCGCTCCTCGACCGTGAACAGCCCCTGCTTGGACTGGTTGACCAGCACGCCGACGATCACCTCGTCAAAGAGCCGGCTGGCCCGGCCGATGATGTCGAGGTGTCCGTTGGTGACCGGGTCGAAGGAGCCCGGGCAGACCGCACGTCTCATGATCGGCGACCGTACCAAAGGGTGGTCTCGCCATAGCGGCGACTGCGCTCGGACGTGATGCCGTCCACCCAGGTGACAGGCCCGGAGCGGCTGGACCGCTCGATGATCACCAGGGCGTCCGGGGTCAGCCAGCCGCCGTCGACCAGCGCGGCCAGCAGCGCGGTGACCTCCTGGTCGGACACGGCGTACGGCGGGTCGGCGAAGACCACGTCGTACGGCCCACCGTCCGGCCCGGCCGCGAGCACGGTGGCCACCTTGCCGGTGACCAGGCGGGCGGCCGGGGCGGCCCGCAGCATGGCGATGTTCTCCCGGATCACCCGGGCCGCCCGGGCGTCGGACTCGACCAGCAGCACGTGCTCCGCGCCACGGGAGAGCGCCTCCAGCCCGACCGCGCCGGAGCCGGCGTACAGGTCGGCGAAGCGCGCCCCGTCGAGGTCGAGCTCGGCCTGCACCGCGCTGAACAACGCCTCCCGCACCCGGTCGGAGGTCGGCCGGGTGCCGGCACCGGGCGGCGCGGCGATCCGCCGCCCGCCGAGCGTTCCGGCCACGATCCGAGTCACCGCTTGCTCCCGCACATGTCCATGACGCTACGCGACGGCGGGGCGCCATTCAGACACCGGCACCCAAGCCGTACGCAACCACGCGGCGACTCTTCGCCTATATAAGATCACAGATTTACAACGAGATCCTTAGTGGGCGCTGAAGACTCCACTCATCGCGCCTGGATCGCTAAGGTCAGCCGGGTGTCGGGTGCGGTGCGTGGTGCGTAGTTTCCCCCAACCCGGCACAGTCTCTAGCTTCCCCCAATCAGGAGTAGACGTGAACCGTCTGAACCTCCGGCGTGTCGCGGCGGTCGCCGCCGGCGCGCTGATCGGCCTCACGGGCGTGGCGGTTGCCGCCAGCCCGGCCCTGGCCCACCACACCACCATCACCGGCAAGGCCTGCAAGCTGCCCAACGGTGAGCTGCGTGTCAACTGGACCGTGGTGAACAGCGAGTGGGACCTGAAGGGCAAGATCACCTCGGTGTGGACCCCGTCCGCTACCGGGATCACCAACATCTACGCCGATGCCGAACTGCCCGCCGGCAAGAAGGAAGGCGGCAAGGTCGAGTACGGCAAGCTCGAAGGCGAGCAGATCGTCAGCAAGGGCAAGGCGGCCGAGCTCAAGGTCAGCACCACGTGGGTACGCGATGGGAAGCTGGTCAAGAACACCGCGACGGGCACCGCGAAGGCGACGAAGAACTGCGAGTCGCAGCCGCCGGCCTCGCCGGAGCCGTCCCAGTCGCCCGAGCCGTCCCAGTCGCCCGAGCCCTCGGTGGAGCCCTCCGAGTCCGTCGAGCCGACGGTCGAGCCCTCCGAGTCCGTCGAGCCGACGGTCGAGCCGTCCGAGTCGGCCGAGCCGACCCCCCAGCCGAGCGAGCCGACCGGCCCGCTGGTGCCGGAGGAGCCGAACGCACCGGTCTTCGAGATCATCTTCACCTGTGACGAGCTGACCGTGACCGCCGACAACCCGGCTGACGGCGTCGAGGCGACCATCGTCTTCACCTCGGAGAAGGGTGAGACGAAGAAGCTGGAGCTGATCCCGGGCAAGAAGACCGAGGTGACCTTCAAGGCCCACAAGGGCCTGACCATCATCCCGAGCTTCGAGGGCGAGAAGGGTGACGCCGAGGACGCCGTCACCTGGGAGAAGCCGGCCGAGTGTGACGCTGGTGGCTTGCCGGTCACCGGCCCGGCCGCCGGCGTGATCACCGGTGTTGCCGCCGTGCTGGTAGCCGCTGGTGCAGTGTTCTTCGTGATGGCTCGCCGTCGTCGGATCCGCTTCACCGCCTGATCCGCGCTGAACCACTCGCGCTGAGCTGAACCGAGGGCGCGTCGACCAACCGGTCGGCGCGCCCTCGGCCCGTACCTACGCCGGCCCGCTTTCCGGGCCCTCTCCGGGCCGAGTGGCGGGGTGATCGACTCCAAATGCGGCACATCGGCGTCTCCAGGTCGCGGAAGACCACCGGATGCTGCACACGGAGTCGATCGAGCCGGGCGACGGCCAGAACCCGGCCGCGCCGACGGAGTCGGTCAAGCCGAGCGACGGCCAGACCGCGGACAGGCGGCGGGGATGGACCGGGGCCGCGGCGTCAGCCCTTTTCCAGGTACTCGGCGCGTTCCTCGTCGACCAGGGCGGCGACCGAGGCGGCCAGGGCGGGATGCCGGGCCAGCTCCGGATCCTCCTCGACCAGGGCGATCGCCTCGGCCCGGGCGTCCCGGATCAGGTCGGTGTCCCGCAGCAGCGACAGCAACCGCAGGTGGGACCGGCGGCCGGACTGGGTGGCTCCCAGCACGTCGCCCTCGCGGCGCTGCTCCAGGTCGAGCTCGGCGAGCTTGAACCCGTCCGTGGTGGAGGCGACCGCGTCCAACCGTTCCCGGGCCGACGAGCCCTCCACCGCCTCGGTTACCAGCAGGCAGAGGCCGGCGGCCGAGCCCCGGCCGACCCGGCCGCGCAACTGGTGCAGCTGGGAGACGCCGAACCGGTCGGCGTCCAGCACGATCATCACGGTGGCGTTGGGCACGTTCACGCCCACCTCGACCACAGTGGTCGCCACCAGCACGTCCAGGTCGCCGGCGGCGAAGGAGCGCATCACCGCGTCCTTCTCGTCGGCCGGCAGCCGCCCGTGCAGCACCCCGATGCGCAGCCCATGCAGCGGGCCCTCGGCGAGCAGCGGGGCGATCTCGGTCACCGCGAGGGGCGGGCGCCGCCCGTTGTCGTCCTCACGTGGCGGTTCCTCCTCCGAGGCGGGTCCTTCGCCGATCCGCGGGCAGACCACGTACGCCTGGTGGCCGGCGGCGACCTCCTCGCGCAGCCGGCGCCAGGCCCGGTCGAGGAAGGCCGGTTTCTCGGCGGCCGGTACCACGTGCGAGGCGATCGGCGAGCGACCCTGCGGCAGTTGGGAGAGGGTGGAGGTCTCCAGGTCGCCGTAGACGGTCATCGCGACCGTACGCGGGATCGGGGTCGCGGTCATGACCAGCACGTGCGGCGGCTGGTCGGCCTTGGCCCGCAGCGCGTCCCGCTGCTCCACGCCGAACCGGTGCTGCTCGTCGACGACCACCAGGCCCAGGTCGTGGAAGTCGACCCCCTCGTAGAGGAGGGCGTGGGTGCCCAGCACGATGCCGGCCCGCCCCTCGGCCACCTCGGCGAGCGCCCGCCGCCGGGCCGCCGCGCCCAGCGAGCCGGTGACCAGCTCCACCCGGGTGGCGTCGTCGGCCGCGCCCAGCTCGCCGGCCTGCGCGAGCGGGCCGAGCAGGTCGAGCATGCCCCGGTGGTGCTGGGCGGCGAGCACCTCGGTCGGGGCGAGCAGCGCCGCCTGCCCGCCCGCATCGACCACCTGGAGCATGGCCCGCAACGCAACCACCGTCTTGCCAGAGCCGACCTCGCCCTGCAGCAGCCGGTGCATCGGGTGCGCGGTGGCCAGGTCGGCGGCGATCTCCCGGCCGACGGCCTGCTGGCCGGTGGTCAGCTCGTACGGCAGCCGGGCGTCGAACGCGTCAAGCAGGCCACCCGGTTTCGCGGGCCGGGCCTGCGCCGGCCAGGCCGCCGCCCGGTGCTTGCGCTGCACCAGGGTGAGCTGCACGGCGAACGCCTCGTCCCACTTGAGCCGGCGGCGGGACCGGTACAGGTCCTCCTTGCTGGACGGTCGGTGGATCTCGCGCAGCGCCGACCCGATGCCGACCAGGTTCCGGCTGGCCCGGAGGGTGGCCGGCAGCGGGTCCTCGGGCGGGGTGAAGGTGTCCAGCACGACCCGGACGCAGCGGGCGATCACCCAGGTCGGCACCGCGGCGGCGGCCGGGTAGACCGGGATCAGCGCCCCGGCGAACTCCTCGACCTCCTCGTTGGCCGCCGCCTCGGCGTCGCCGCCGTCGCCGAGCAGGACGTACTCCGGGCCGTTGAGCTGCCGCTTGCCCCGGAACTCGGTGACCTTGCCGGCGAACAGCCCCCACCGGCCGGGCCGCAGCTCCCGTTCCCGCCACGCCTGGTTGCCGAAGAAGGTGAGGGTGAGTACGCCGCCGGAATCGTCGCCGACGGTCACCTCCAGCAGGCTGCCCCGACGTTGACGCATCGGGCGTACGGCGGTGCGCTGCACCTGGGCCAGCACGGTGACCTGCTCCCCCACGTCCAGCGAGCGGATGTCGGTGTGCTCGCCGCGCTCGTCGTAGCGGCGGGGGAAGTGGTAGACCAGGTCGCCGGCGGTGTGCAGGTCGAGGTGGCCGGCCAGCGCCTTGGCCGTCTTCTCCCCGACCAGCTTCTTCAGCGGCGTGTCCACCGTGGCCGGTTCGCTCGTCATTCGACCCCCACCAGAAGCGGATAGTGCGGCTGCCCACCCTCGTACGCCTGGACCTCCACGAACGGCCAGGAACGCTCGACGTGCTCGCGTACCCGGTCGGTCAGCCCGTCCGGGGCGTCCGCGCCGCGGAGCAGGGTGACCAGCTCCCCGCCGCCGCCGAGCATCCGGTCGACCACGGCGGTGCAGGTGTCGAGCAGGTCGGCGCCGATGAGGTGCACCTCCCCCTCGACCAGTGCCAGCACGTCGCCAGGCCGGCACGGGCCGGCCACGGTGAGCGCCTCCTTGCCGGCGTGGCAGACCTCGGCGTACCGGCAGGCGCCGGCGGCCTCGGCCATCGCGATGACGTCGTCCTCGAACCGCCGGGACGGGTCGCGCACGGCGAGGGCGGCGAGGGCCTGCACCGGGGAGCGGGTGGGCACCACGCTCACCTTCACCCCGAGCCCGTGAGCCTCGCGCGCGGCTGCGCTCGCCACCGACTGGGTGTTGGGATCGTTGGGCAGCACCACCACCCGGGCCGCCCCGGTGGCCCGGATCGCGTCGAGCAGTTCGCCGGTGGACGGGTTGGCCGGCACCACGGTGGCCCCCTCGGCGGCGAACAGCTCGGCGATGCCGGCGCCGGTGGCCACCACCACGGCCGCCCGGCCGTCGGGCAGCGGGACCGGTGCGGGCGGCGCGGCCTGGTCGGCGAACCGGGTCACCGTGATCCGGTGCGGGCGGCCGGCGGCGACCCCCGCCTCGATCGCCGTGCCGACGTCGTTGACGTGTACGTGCACGTTCCAGGTGCCGACGCCGGGGCTGCCGTCGCCGACGATGACGAGCGAGTCGCCGAGCGGATCCAGCTCGGCGCGCAGCCGGGCCACCGCCTCGTCGGAGGCGTCGAGCAGGTACTGCACCTCGTAGGCGTACGCCGGGGAACCGGTCTCCCGGACGGCGGTGGCGGGCGGGCGGACCGCGGGTGGGGCGGGCGCCGGCGGTGCGGGGCTCTCCCCGGTGATCACCTCGACCAGCGCGTCCAGCAGCAGGCAGAGGCCGCGCCCGCCGGCGTCGACCACGCCGGCGCGGGCCAGCGCGGGCAGTTGTTCCGGGGTACGCGCGAGTGAGTGGGCCGCGGCGGCCGCGGCGGCCCGAACCACGGCGCACAGGTCGTCGCTGTCCGCCTGCTCGGCGGCGCGCGCCGCGGCGGTGACCACGGTGAGCAGGGTGCCCTCGACCGGGTGGGCGACCGCCGCGTAGGCGGCGGTGGTGGCGGCGGCCAGCCCGGCGGCGAGCTGCCGGCCGCGGACCGCCGGGGCGGCGGCCAGCGCGTCGGCGAGGCCACGCAGGATCTGCGACAGGATCACCCCGGAATTGCCCCGCGCGCCCAGCAGCGCGCCCTGGGCCATCAGTCGCAGCGCGTGCCCGTGCGGGGTGTGCCCGTCGTCGGGAAGGGTGTCCAGGTCCATGGCGAGGGCCTGCTGCGCGGAGGTGAGGGTGAGCACCAGGTTGGTGCCGGTGTCGCCGTCCGGGACCGGGAAGACGTTGAGATCGTCGATCTCGCCCTGGTGCCGCTGGAGGGTGGCCAGCCCGCTCGCGCACCAGCGGCGTACCGCGGCGGCATCGAGGGTGTCCAGCACGACCGGAAGCCTACTGGCGTGCGCCGACACGCGCCGGGGTCGCCCGGCCCGCGTCGGCGTGTCCGAGGTGTCCGGGGCGGGTGACCGGCCGCCCTGCACCACCGGTAGGCTGGGCGGGTTTCCACCCGACAACTCCAGCTCGGCGCGTCTTCACGCCGCGCGACCTGGAGCCGTCGGCCGCCGGCCGGACCCGGTTGGGCGTACCAGCAGGTCATCGGGTAACCTGACCAGGTTGCCCGGGCAGCGCCTGGCGGCGACCTCATGAACGTTTCAAACCCAGGAGTATCCCGTGGCTAGCGTGTGCGACGTCTGTGGCAAGGGGCCGGGCTTCGGCCACAACGTGTCCCACTCGCACCGGCGGACCAACCGCCGCTGGAACCCGAACATCCAGTCGGTGCGTACCCCGGCCGGTGGCGGCACCACCAAGAAGATGCAGGTCTGCACGTCGTGCATCAAGGCTGGCAAGGTCACCCGCGCCTGACGCGGTAACGCCACCCCAGATTCGTCGGTAGCCGGCGGCCCCTTTCGGGTCCGCCGGCTTCTGTCGTGTTCGAAAAGCGGGCCGGCGGGTGGGCCGACCGGTTGCGTGTCGCCGGGCCCACCTGGACCGGGGCCGGCCGGGCGGCGGCGTCAGAGGGTACGGCCGAAGGAGAGGCAGCCCGGGGCGTCCTTGTAGAAGCCGAAGTTCGGGATCCGCTCGTAGCCGGCCGAGGTGTACATCGCGATCGCCTCGGGCTGCTTGTCGCCGCACTCCAGGATGATCTGCTTGCGACCCTGCTCCCGCGCCGACCGCTCGACGGCCGCGAGGACCGACCGGGCGACGCCGCGCCCCCGGGCGACCGGCGCGGTGTACATCCGCTTCAGTTCGGCCGTCACGCCGTCGTCGCCGTGGCTGCGCCAGCCGCCACAGCCCACCGGCTGGCCGTCCAGGAAGGCGACCAGGAAGGCGCCTGCCGGCGGCTCGAACTCCGTCGCGTCGACCGGCGTCTCGTCGCCGCTGCCGCCGTACCGCTCGCCGAGGTCGGCCAGGGCCGCCCGGATCAACGCCTGCGACTCGGACGCGTCGAACCGCCGCACCCGGATCTCGATCTCGTTCACGGATGAAGGGTACGACCGCAGCCGGCCCCGAACCGGGGCCGGCTGTCCCCGTTCGGTCGCAGATCACTCCGTCCGGCTGGTGTCGGACACCACGGCAAAGGTCCAGACCAACTGCCGATCCCGCTCCGGGTCGTACTCGGGTTCCGGTGTGGGCGGCGCCGACTCGTCCCGCCAGCCGACGTACCGCTCACCGATCACATGGCCGGTTTCGGCGTCGAAGAGCAGGTCGACGCTACGGCCGTGCTCGTCGGCCTGCCCTACCGCCCAGCAGCGACGCCCGTCGACGGTGACCTCGGCCACGGCGAGCCCGTCGAGCCCGGCGATCAGGCGGTAGAGACCGACCCGCAGCTCGGGCGAGAGTCGGGGCTCCGACCGGGCGAACATTGCGGCGAGGTGCATGATCGGCCCGAACGGACCGAACTTTGGCCGGCTGAAGGCATCGCGGGTCTCCGTCTCGAGCCGGGCCTGCAGCGCCGCCGGGTCCGTCGGCAGATCGGCCAGAAAACGGGGGGTCGGGTAGTACAGGCTGCCGCCGCGGGCGACGATGTTCCGGTTGTCCTCGGCCATGCTGCCCGGCTTGTCCGGTCCATCGATCGAGGTGTCCGTCCCGTCCGTCCGGGTCCGTAGCGGCATGATCGTCTCGCCGTCGAACCAGATCTCCGAGGTGTGCCGGCCAGGCTGGTCGGGGTTCCCGGTCATCACGGTCCGCACAAACAGAAGCTGGCCCTTCGGCACTTGGACCGGCTCGATGCTGGCCGCCTTGTCGATCAGGCGGTCCATCACCTGCGGTGTGGTCAACGGCGCGGATGCCGCGCGGTCCCGGTCGGGGGCGAGCAGGGTCACCCCTCCCACCACGAGCGCGGCGACCACAGCGGCGGCGGTCACCGGGACCAGCCAGCGACGAGACGGCGGCCGGTGGGTGGCCAGCCGGCGGGTGACGACGTGCCAGGTACGGCTGACCGACTCGTCGGTCGGTTCGGGCTGTCCGGGCGGCAGGTCGCGTACCGCCAGCATGTCGGGGTCGATGCGGCTCATCGGGCGTCTCCTTGGGTGGCCAGGGCGGCCCGGACCTTGGTCCGGGCGCGGTGCAGGGCGGACTGGACCGAGCCCAACGGGATGTCCAGGGCGACGGCAATCTCGGCGTACTCCAGCTCGGCGACCGCGTAGAGCAGCAGCACGTCGCGCTGGCGCCGGGGCAGCCCGGCCAGCACCCCGGCCAGCCCGGCCACGGTCCGTTCGGCGTCCACCCGCTCGGCGGTACGCCGGGACGGGCCCTCGGCCGCAGCATCGCCCCGGGCGGCCATTCGCAGCGCACGGACCTCCACCCGCCGGTGCCGCCGCAGCAGGTTGGTGGCGATGCCGTAGAGCCAGGGCAGCATTTCGCCCCGACTCCGGTCGTATCGCTCCCGGTGCTCGTAGGCCACCAGGAAGGTCTCCGCCACCACGTCCTCGGCGAGCTGCTCGCCAACCCGGCGGGTGCAGTAGCGCAGCAACTCCCGGGCGTACCGGTCGAAGAGGCCGGCCAGGTCGGCGGGATCCGCCCCCGTCGCGGCTGTCGTCGGCAAGGTCATACCCCTACTTGCCGCCCGCCCACCGCCATGTTCCCCAGTGGGGCCGATCAGCGGAAGTGGTCCCACCCGGTCGGGCCGTCGTACGGGGCGCCGTCCACGGTCATCCCGGCGCCCTCGGCCACCCGCCCGATCGGCCGCCAGCCCGCCGGCAGCGCCGCCGCCGGGGGGAAGGTCGCCGCCAGGGCATGGTCCTCGCCACCGGCAAGGATCCACGAGTACGGGTCGACGCCCAGCGCCTGTGCCGCGTCGCGCATCTGCCGGGGCACCTCGAACGCGTCCCGCGTCACGTCGATCGCCACCCCGCTGGCCTTCGCCACGTGCCCCAGGTCGGCCAGCAGCCCGTCGGACACGTCGATCATGGCGGTGGCTCCGTGCCGGGCGGCCTCCGGCCCGGCCGCGTAGGGCACCTCGGGACGGCGGTACGCCTCGACCAGCAGCCGGGGCGTCCGGAAGCCCCGGGAGAGCACGGTGTAGCCGGCCCCCGCCCAGCCGGTACGCCCGGCGAGCGCCACCACGTCGCCCGGGCGCGCTCCCGAGCGGACCACCGGTGGCCGGTCACCCAGATCGCCCAGGGCGGTCACGGCGATCGTGATGATCGGGCTGGCCGACATGTCACCGCCGACGACCCCCGCCCCGACCAGAGCCGCCTCGGCGCCCAGCCCGTCGGCCAACTCCTCCGCCCAGCTCGTGTCCAGCTCGGCCGGGATGCAGAGGGCGACCAGCAGCGCGGTCGGGGTGGCACCCATGGCCGCGATGTCGGCCAGGTTGGCCGCCGCCGCCCGGTGTCCGATGTCCCGCGCCGCGGACCAGTCCCGGCGGAAGTGCCGCCCCTCGACCAGCACGTCGGTGGAGGCCACCACCCGCCGGTCCGGGGCCGCGACCACCGCCGCGTCGTCACCCGGGCCGAGCAGGCAGCTCTCCCCGTACGTCAGCCGGGCGGTCACCCGGTCGATCAACCCGAACTCCCCGACACCCGCGACCGTCATGCCGTCCCCTCGTCGCGCTCTTCCGACCTGTATTCCCGCACCACGCCCCCGGCGTGTCCTCGCTCACCGCGTCCAGCCGGCCACCGATCGGGATCGGGCCTGCTCCGTAGGGTAGTTTCACCCTTCGGGTCGCCCAGGCGGCGACGGACGGAGGTCGAGTCGTGGTACAGGCGTACATCCTCATCCAGACCGAGGTCGGTCGGGCGCGTGACGTGGCCGGTCAGATCGCGGACCTTGCCGGCGTGGTACGGGTCGACGCCGTCACCGGGCCGTACGACGTGGTCGTGCTCACCGAGGCGAACACCGTCGACGAGCTTGGCAAACTCATCGTCAGCAAGGTGCAGATGGTGCCCGGAATCACCCGCACCCTCACGTGTTCGGTGGTGCGCCTGTAAGTGGACGAGATCACTTCTTCCCCCGCTCCCGATTCCCCCGCTCCCGGCGAGACTCCGCGCCGGGACCGGAGCACCCGCAGCGCCGCGCTCTGGGCGACGCTGATCGCGGTGCCGGTCACCGCGGCGGTGGCCGGATTCACCTTCGCCAAGCTCGCCCCGGCGGAGCCGGCCGCCACGCCGAGCGCGTCGGCGACCGCCGTCCGGCCGCAGTCGACCACCCCGGTCGAGATGCCGGCCCCGGCCCTGGCGGAACGGCCGGCGACGGTGTGCCGCGCCCTGTTGTCGCAGCTCCCGCCGAGCGTCCGCGACCTGAACCAGCGACCGGTCACCGCCGGCATCGAGCAGAACGCCGCATACGGCGACCCGGCGCTGACCATCGCCTGCGGCGGCATTCCGCCGATCAAGGCGTGCCCCTCGCCCGGCGCGGGCGCGTCGACCGATCAGCCGGCCGGCGACTGCCTTCCGGCGACCGGCGACGTGTGGCGGGTCAACGGGGTCTGCTGGCACCCGGTGGAGGAGGCCGACGGCGCGGTGCTCACCACCGTCGACCGGGAGGTTCCCGTCCGGGTCCGGCTGCCCAAGACGTACGAGCAGCCGCTGAAGTGGGTCACCCCGATCTCCGACACGATCGTCGCCACGGTCCCGTCGGCCAAGGCCGCCCCCTCCGGCTGCTCCAGCTGATCGCCGCCCGCGCGGGCCGGCCGGTCAGCGGCCCGCGCGGCGCAGGGCGGTACGGATGAGGCGGTTGACGAGCTTGGGATACTCCAGGCCGCTGGCCGCCCACATCCGGGGGAACATCGAGGTCGAGGTGAACCCGGGCATGGTGTTGATCTCGTTGAGATAGACGTCCAGCTCGGGGGTGACGAAGAAGTCGACCCGGGCCAGGCCGGAGCAGTCCAGGGCGGTGAAGGCGCGGGCGGCGTACTCCTGCACCTGGCGGGTGACCCGCTCGGGCAGGTTCGCCGGGACGTCGTACTCGCAGACCTCGTCGGCGTAGATGTACTTCGCCTCGAAGTCGTACCAGTCGTGGGCGCCGACCATCCGCACCTCGGCCAGCACCGACGCCTCCGGGGCGCCGCCAGCTTCCCCCTCCAGCACGCCGCACTCGATCTCGCGGCCGACAATGGCCCCCTCGACCAGCACCTTGGTGTCGATCTCGCGGGCGGTGGCGACCGCCGCGTCGAGCCGTGACCAGTCGTCGACCTTGGTGATGCCGAAGGAGGAGCCGGCCCGGGACGGCTTGACGAAGACCGGCAGCCCCAGCCGCTCCTTGTCCTCCTCGGTCATCGTCATCCCGTTGCGCAGCACCACGTACGGGCCGACCGGGATGCCCTCGGCGACGCAGAGCTTCTTGGTGAACTCCTTGTCCATGGCGGCCGCGGAGGCGAAGACGTTCGCCCCGACGTACGGGATGTCGGCCATCTCCAGCATGCCCTGGATGGTGCCGTCCTCGCCGTACGCGCCGTGCAGCACCGGGAAGACCACGTCCACGTCGGCCAGTGCCCGGGGGCCCTCGGTCGGGTCGAGCACCATCAGGCCGCCCACGGCCGGGTCAGCGCGCAGCACCAGCTCGGCCCCGGAACTGGAGGTGATCTCCGGCAGCTTGCGGTCCTGGATCGCGAGCTGGCTCGGGTCGCCGCTGGCCAGCACCCACTGGCCCCGCCGGGTGATGCCGACCGGCACCACCTCGAACTCGTCGGGGTCCAGCGCGTCCAGCACGCTGCCCGCGCTGACGCACGAGATGCCGTGCTCGGGGCTGCGGCCGCCGAATACGATCGCCACACGGGTCTTGCCTGGGGTGGTCACAGGTGGTCACCTCTTCGGTCGCGACTGCGGCTGGCCGTGCTCGCCCGTGGCGCTCACCCGGTTGACCTTACTGTGCGTGGCGAGCGCGGGTGGTCGATACCCGGGGAGACGGGCGGGCGAACCGATCCGGGCAACGAATCTTATACGGTGAGTAACCGGACGGCGACCCCGGACCAACCCACGCGCGGGCTGGAGTCGCCCGGGCGGTCTGCCATTAGCCGGGCGGATGTGGCCGGGCCGCTCGGGGGCGGCCCGATGGCGCGGCCGGGCCGATCGGGGGCGGCCCGATGGGCGGCCGGACCGTTCGGGGCGGCTCGGGATGCGGCACATTGCGGTCTCCCGGATGCCGGATACCACCACATGCGGCATTTGGAGTGGATCAAACTGGCACCCGGCGCGCCAGGTCCGCAGGGCGGGCGGGATTCAGCTCAGGCACTCCGGAGCGCGGAGGGGCGGCGCCCGACGGCGATGACCTTGACCCGCTGCCGTCTCGCGCGGACCATGCCGAGCGCCATGAAAGCTCCGGCTATCCGGTCCGCCGCCGCCTGGCTGCTCGCCCCGACCACCTGCCGGCGGCGCTCCGGGCTCGTCCGTTCGTCGCGCGCCGCGCCGTCGAACGGCCGGACGTCCGTAAGGACCACGAGAAAGCGGGTCACGGCGTGCACCGCCGGCCCGGAGGGCGGCCGGCCGTCGCCGTCATGCCTGCACCTTCCCGCCTGTTGCGCCCGGCAAGGGGCGCGCGGCGATCGGGCGGCGGGGGGAGAATCCCGGTCGCCGCGCACCCCATTCCTCCGGTCGCTCACTACCGCCGTCGCCACGACAACCAGTGGTGAGGACGCTGTCACAGATTGACAGGTGGACACGAGTGAATGCAACTCTCATCGACCTTCTCTCATGCCCACCTTTCCCGTTTGATGTGCGACCATCGATGCATGGCGCCGAAGACCGCCCGGGCCCGACGGCTCGGCATCGCCCTGCGTACCCACCGGGAAGCAGCCGGCCTGACCCTGGAGGTCGCGGCAGACGAGATCAACAGCACCCGGAGCACCCTGTCCCGCTACGAGAACGCCCAGACGCTGGTCAGTCCGGCCACCGTACGAGCCCTGCTCACCCTCTACGGCGTGAGCCCGGACGAAATCGCCGCCGCGGTGCAACTGGCCAAGGACGCGCGCAAGCCCGGCTGGTGGGTCTCCTACTCGTACCTGCTGGACCGGCGGACCATCGACTTCATCGCGCTGGAGGCGGAGGCGACAGGGATCGCCAACTTCGAGCCCTCAGTGGTGCCCGGCCTGCTGCAGACCGCCGACTACATCCGCGGCGTGATGCGCGGCGGCCCGCACACGCTCAGCGACGAGCAGGTGGAGCAGCGGGTCCACCTGCGACTCGACCGGCAGCAGCGGCTCACGGGCGACGATCCGCCGATCCTCGACGCCATCATCGACGAGAGTGCGCTACTGCGCCCGGTCGGCGACCGGTCCGTGATGGAGGGGCAGCTACTGCACCTGCTGAAGATGGGCGAGCTGCCCAACATCACCGTGCAGGTGATCCCCCTCGCCGCCGGCTACCACCGGGGCACCCGGGGCTCGCTGCACATCCTGGAGTTCGTCGACCCCGAGGACCCGATCATCGCCTCCGTGGAGACGGTCGCCGGGCAGATGGTCCTGGACCGGCCGAGCGACCTGCGCACCTGCACCAAGATCATGGAGCACCTGCGGACCGTGGCGCTGAGCCCGGCGGCCACCCGGGAACAGCTCCTCCGCCTACTGGACGAGAGGTAGAACGACGATGAACGGCACGAACAGCCCCCGCCCGGCCACCGGCTGGCGCAAGAGCAGCCACAGCGGCGACGAGGGCGCGTGCGTCGAGATGGCACTGCTGCCCGACGCGGTCGCGGTCCGCGACTCCAAGGACCCGGCCGGCCCGGTGCTGGTCTTCTCCCCGGCCGCCTGGGCGGCCTTCACCGGCGAGCCGCCGCGCGGCTGACCCACCACCTGCGCCCGCAGCACCCGCTCCTGGGGCGCCACCCCGCGGGGTGGCAGGACCGGGGTGGCCGCGCGGCGGAGGAGCGGGCCATGCCGCCGCTCGCCCCCGAACTCACAAATACCGATCTTGGTCGCTGTGATCCACTCCATGCCGCGCACACAGCGGCATCCGGAACCTGGCGAGACCACCACATGCCGCACACGGAGTCGACCAATGCCTGCCCGGGCGGTAGGGCGAGACCACCCACATGCCGCACACGGAGTCGACGAATGCCTGCCCGGGCGGTAGGCGGCTCAGGCGGGCCGGCGGGCGGTGACGGCCGTGGCGTCGAGGTCCTCGTCGTGTACCACCGTCGGCACCAGGCCCGCTCCGGCCAGCACCGCGCAGAGCGCCTCGGACTGCGCGACGCTCACCTCGACCGCCAGGTGCCCGCCCGGGGCGAGCCACTCGGCCGCGCCGGCCGCCACCCGGCGCAGCACGGCCAGCCCGTCCCCGCCGCCGTCCAGGGCCACCGGCGACTCGTGCAGCCGCGCCTCCGCCGGTAGCAGCGCCACCGCGCCGCTCGGCACGTACGGGGCGTTCGCCACCACCAGGTCGAGTCCGCCCCGCCACTCGGGCGGGACCGGCGCGAACAGGTCGCCCTGGTAGACGGGCACGCCGAGCGGGGCGAGGTTGCGTCGGGCGCAGGCCACCGCGACCGGGTCGATGTCGGCGGCGGCCAGCCAGCGCGGGCCGAGCCGGCCGTGCAGCACCAGCGCGGCGGCGCCCGACCCGCAGCAGAGGTCGAGCACGGCGGGGGCCGGTCCGGCGGCCGCCGTGGCGGCGGCGACCAGCAGCGCGGTACGCCCCCGCGGCACGAATACCCCAGGGTCGACGGCGACCCGCAGGCCGCAGAACTCGGCCCAGCCGAGCAGGTGTTCCAGCGGCAGGCCGGCGACCCGGCGGTCGACCAGATCGGTCAGTGCCTCGGCCGTGTCGGCGGCGGCGATCAGGAGCTCCGCCTCGTCCTCGGCGAAGACGCAACCGGCGGCGCGCAGCCGGGCGACGAGGGCGGGACGGTCTGGGGAGAACAGGATTGGTGCCATGTGCTGCCTTTCGGGAACGCTCGTCGGCGCTCCCGGCGTCGCCCTAGCCCCAGGGCGACGCGGACTCGGAGGGAGCGCCGGTCCTTGTCTGGTGGATCGGACTCACCTCCTCCGGTCGGGGCCCACTCGGGCCGTGGCTGCCCGTCACGATAGCCGAACCGGCGGCACCTGGCCGCCCCGGTACCCGCCCCGGTTGCGTCAGCCGCCCCTGGTGCGCGGCCGGTGGTGTCAGGCCGCCACGGCGTCCAGCGCGGCGGCCACGTCGGCCACCAGGTCGACGGTGTCCTCGATGCCGCAGGAGAGCCGGACGAAGCCGGGGGCGGTGTCGTCGCCCCACTGGGCGCGCCGGTCGGCGGTGGTGTGCACCCCGCCGAACGAGGTGGCGGCGGCGACCAGGCGCGACGCGTCGAGGAACCGGGCCACCCGGTCGGCGTCGCCCAGGTCGAACGAGAGCACCCCGGGCATCCGTCGCATCTGGACCGAGGCCACCGGGTATGCCGGGTCTCCCGGCAGCCCGGGCCAGCGCAGGCCGGTCACGTCGGCACGGCCGGCGAGCAGCCGGGCGAGCGCCTCCGCGTTGGCGGTCTGTCGGGCCAGCCGCAGGTCCATGGTGGCCAGCGAGCGGTGGGCCAGCCAGCAGTCGAACGCACCGGGCACCCCGCCGGTGGTGGTCCGCCAGGCGGTCACCGGGTCGAGCAGCTCGGCGGAGCGGGTCGCCACGTACCCGAGCAGCAGGTCGGAGTGGCCGGTGAGCGCCTTGGTCGCGGAGGCCACCACCACGTCGGCGCCGAGTTCCAGCGGGCGCTGCCCGAGCGGCGTGGCGGTGGTGTTGTCGACCGCCACGAGGGCCCCGGCGGCGTGCGCCGCAGCGGTCAGCGCGGGCACGTCGGCCACGTCCAGGCCGGGGTTCGCCGGCGTCTCCAGCAACACCAGCCGGACACCGGAGAACGACGGGTACGGGCCGGCGGTCGGCACGAAGCCGACCCGCACCCCGTTGCCCGCCAGGGTCTCGGTGGCGAAGGCGCGCACCGGGAAGTAACCGTCGGCGGGTAGCAGCACGGTGTCGCCGGGGCGCAGCAGTGCCAGCAGCAGCCCGGTGATGGCCGCCTGGCCGCTCGCGAAGACCCGGCAGTCCCCGCCCTCCAGCTCACCGATGGCCGCCTCCAGCAGCCGCCGGGTCGGGTTGTCCGGCCGGCCGTACCCGTTGGGTGTCGCCGCCGGCCCCTGCCGCGGATCCAGGTGGTACGGCGCGGCGAAGACCGGCCCGGGCAGGAACGGCTCGCCCGGCGTCGGCGCGGGCAGCCCGGCGTGCACGCTGCGGGTGCCGTCCCCCCACTCGCTCATGCGGTCACCTCACTCGTACGACTCGGGTTTGGCGGTCCGGCTCATCAGGGCGTCCACGGCGAGCCGCGGGTCCATCCCCTCGTGACAGATTCGCTCGATCTGCTCGGTGATCGGCATCTCCACCCCGTGCGCCCGGGCCAGGTCCCGGATCGCCAGGCAGCTCTTCACCCCCTCGGCGGTCTGCCGGGTGGCGGTCTGCGCCTGTTCCAGGGTCTCCCCCCGGCCCAGGTGCTCGCCGAAGGTCCGATTGCGGGCCAGCGGGGAGGAGCAGGAGGCGACCAGGTCACCCATGCCGGCCAGCCCGGCGAAGGTGATCGGGTCGGCGCCGAGCGCCACGCCCAGCCGGGCGGTCTCGGCCAGGCCACGGGTCATCAGCATGGCCCGGGTGTTGTCGCCGAAGCCCATCGCGGTGGCGATCCCGTACGCGAGGGCGATGACGTTCTTCACCGCCCCACCCAGCTCGCAGCCGACCACGTCGTCGTTGGTGTACGGGCGGAAGTACGGCGTCCGGATCGACGACTGCACCAGGGTGGCCCGTCGGTTGTCGGTGCCGGCGACCACGGTCGCGGCGGGCTGCTCGGCGGCGATCTCCGGGGCCAGGTTGGGCCCGGAGACGACCACCACCCGGTCGGCCGGCACCCCCGCGGTCTCCATGATCACCTGGCTCATGCGCTTGGTGGTGCCCAGCTCGATGCCCTTCATCAGGGAGACCAGCGTGGCGTCGGGGTCCAGGTACGGGGTCCACCCGGCGAGGTTGCCGCGCAGCGTCTGCGACGGCACGGAGAGCACCACCACCTCCGCCCCGACGATCGCCTCCTCGGCGTCGCCGGTCGCGGTGACCCGGTCGGGCAGCCGCACGCCCGGCAGGTAGTCCGGATTGCGGCGCTCGGCCCGGATCGCCTCGGCCACCGACGGCCGCCGGGCCAGGATCGTCACGTCCCGGCCGGCGTCCGCGAGGATCTTGGCGAACGCGGTACCCCACGACCCCGCCCCCAGCACCGCGACATGCCCGCCGCTTCGGCCGCCTCGCTCGCTCATTCTCCGGCCTCGCCGCGGGTGCGGGTACGGGCGGGACGCTCCCACAGCGGCGGCGGGGTGCCGCCGCGGATCTCGGCGACCATGTCCCGGATCCGCAGCATGATCGTGTCGGTCATCTCCTCCAGCACGATCCGGGACGGCGCGGCGTCCGCCCAGCGACTCAGGTCGACCGGCGGCCCGGCCACCACGGTCACCGGGATGCGCGGGCGCAGGCTGAGCCGGGAAGTACGGGGTTCGAACATCTTCTCCGGCCCCCACATCGCGATCGGGATCACCGGCGCGCCGGTGGCCAGCGCCAGCCGGGCCGCCCCGGTCTTGCCCCTCATCGGCCAAAGGTCCGGTTCGCGGGTGATGGTCCCCTCCGGGTAGATCACCACCGCGCCGCCCGCCCGCACCGCGGCGACCAGCTTGTCCAGCGACTTGGCCGCCTCGACGGTGCCGCGTTCCACCGGGATCTGCTTGCACCGGTACAGGATCCAGCCGATCACCGGCAGCCGGAACAGGCTGGCCTTGCCCAGAAACTGCGGCCAGCGCCCGGCGTCGTGGATGAAGTGCGCGGCGACCAGCGGGTCGGCGTGCCCGATGTGGTTCGGCACGATGATGACGCCGCCGGGGTGGCGCAGGTGTTCCATGCCCCGCCAGGTGCGCCGCGTCCAGACGTTCAACACCGGCTTGACCAGCACCACGGCCAGCCACTGCCAGAACCCCAGCCTCCGCGGTGCCACCCTGCCTCCTCGTATCGCCCCGCCCCACACGCCCGCGACGAAATCATGCCTGCTCGCCCTGGGTCCGGCCAGTGAGGGTACCGCCGTCCGACTGGCAGGATGGTCACGTGCCCGAGCCGACCTGGACCGTCGTGGTGCCGGTGAAGCGCCTCGGAGCGGCGAAGAGCCGCCTGCGGGGCGCGCTGCCCGCCGTACCGCACGAGGAGCTGGCGTTGGCGCTGGCGGCCGACACGGTCCGCGCGGTGCGGGCCTGCCCGGCCGTCGGCGAGGTGCTGGTGGTCAGCGACGACGCGCGGGTGGCCGCGGAGGCGACGGCGGCCGGCGCGCGGGTGGTGCCGGACCCGGCCGGCGGGCTGAACGCCGCGTTCCGGCGGGGCGCGGCGGCTGCCGGCCCGCGCGCCGCGGTGGCCGGCCTCACCGCCGACCTGCCCGCGCTGCGCCCGGCCGAGCTGGCCGCGGCGCTGCGGGCCGTCCCGCCCGGGGCACGCGGCTTCGTGGCCGACGCCCCGGGAAGCGGCACCGTGCTGCTCGCCGCGCCGGCCGGGGTGCCGTTGGACCCCCGGTTCGGGGTGGGCTCGGCGGCGGCGCACGGGGCGAGCGGGGCGCTGCCGCTGCGCGGCGACTGGCCGACCCTGCGCCGGGACGTGGACACCGCCGCCGACCTGGTCACCGCCGTACGGCTGGGGCCGGGCCCGCGCACGGCGCGGCTGCTCGACGGGTACGGTGCTGGCATGCAGGGCACGGTGGCCACCTACGACGCGTCGACCCGCAGCGGTGTGCTGCTCCTGGACGACGGCACCGAGCTGGCCTTCCCGGCCCGCGCCTTCGACGCCTCCGGGCTGCGGCTGCTCCGGCTCGGGCAGCGGGTCCGGATCGAACGGGACGCGGCGGGTGAGATCGTCCGCGTGACGTTGCCGACGATGGCCTGAGCAACCTGCCCCGAGTTCATTTTCCGTTCACCGGAATCGGGGAATCATGAGGTGGTGAGCACCCCTCGCGAGCACCCCGAGAACACGCAGCACATCCTCGACCCGGAATCGCCCCGCAACGGCATTCCGGCCCGGGGCACCGACGGCCGGTTCCGCCGGGTCCGCGCCCCGGAGGAGGATCTCGCCGTCGACCCGGCCGACCTGGACGCCGCGGCCGCCTCCGCCGGCCTGGAGGAGCCCCTCGACCCGGTCGAGGGCCCCGGCCCGTACGCCGAGCGGGCGGCGGCGCAGCCGCTGCCCGAGGACCGGTTCCTCAACCGGGAACTCTCCTGGCTCGACTTCAACGCCCGGGTGCTGGCGCTGGCCGAGGACCCGCGTACCCCGCTGCTGGAGCGGGTGAAGTTCCTGGCCATCTTCGGCAGCAACCTGGACGAGTTCTACATGGTGCGGGTGGCCGGGCTGAAGCGCCGGCTCTCCGCCGGCCTGCCGGTACGCGGCGGGGACCGGCTGCCGCTGCGTACCCAGTTGCAGCTGATCGCGGAGCAGGCCGCCGGCCTGGTCGCCCGGCAGGCCAACTGCTTCGTCGACGACGTGCTGCCGAGGCTGGCCGAGGAGGACATCCGGATCCTGCGCTGGGCCGAGCTGGACAACCCGGAACGGGAGCGGCTGCGCACCTGGTTCCGGGAGCACATCTTCCCGGTGCTCACCCCGCTCGCGGTGGACCCGGCGCACCCGTTCCCGTACATCTCGGGGCGGTCGTTGAACCTCGCCGTCTCGGTGCGTGACCCGGACGGCGGTTCGGAGCTGTTCGCCCGGGTGAAGGTGCCCAACAACGTGCCCCGGTTCGTCCGGGTGGCCCGGGACGCGCCCGGCGTCCGGTTCATCCCGGTGGAGGACCTCATCTCGGTGCACCTCGGGCAGCTCTTCTCCGGGATGCAGGTGGTGGAGTGCCACCTGTTCCGGGTCACCCGCAACGCCGAGGTGGAGGTGGACGAGGACCGCGACGAGGACCTGCTCCAGGCCCTCGAGCGGGAGCTGGCCCGGCGGCGGTTCGGCCCGCCGGTCCGGCTGGAGGTGGCCGCCTCGATCTCCGACCGGATGCTGGAGCTGCTCGTCCGGGAGCTGGACATGCACGACCAGGAGGTGCTCCGGGTGCCCGGCCTGCTGGACCTCTCCGCGCTCTGGCAGGTGTACGGCGAGTCCGACCGCCCCGAGCTCAAGGACCGGCCGTTCGTGCCGGCCACCCATCCCCGGCTCACCGAGGGGGAGGTGCCGCGCAGTGTCTTCGCCACCCTGCGCGACGGCGACGTGCTGGTGCACCACCCGTACCACTCGTTCGCCACCAGCGTGCAGCGCTTCATCGAGCAGGCCGCCGCCGACCCGGGCGTGTTGGCCATCAAGCAGACCCTCTACCGGACCAGCGGCGACTCCCCGATCGTCGACGCGCTGGTCGACGCGGCCGCCGCCGGCAAGCAGGTGGTGGTGCTGGTCGAGTTGAAGGCGCGCTTCGACGAGGTGGCGAACATCGGCTGGGCCCGCACCCTGGAACGCGCCGGCTGCCACGTCGTCTACGGCCTGGTCGGCCTGAAGACGCACTGCAAGACCGCCCTGGTGGTACGCCAGGAGGGCAACCAGATCCGCCGCTACTGCCACATCGGCACCGGCAACTACCACCCGAAGACCGCCCGGACCTACGAGGACTTCGGCATGCTCACCGCCGACCCGGAGATCGGCGCCGACCTGACCGACCTGTTCAACGTGCTCACCGGCTACAGCCGGCAGACCGCGTACCGGCGGCTGCTGGTGGCACCGCAGGGCATCCGCAGTGGCCTGATCGAGCGGATCGAACGGGAGATCGCGCACGTCCGGCTCGGCATGCCGGGCCTGGTGCAGTTCAAGGTGAACGCCCTGGTGGACGAGGAGATCACCGACGCTCTCTACCGGGCCTCCCAGGCCGGCGTACACGTCGACCTGCTGATCCGGGGCATGTGCACGCTGCGTCCCGGGGTGCCTGGGCTGTCGGAGAACATCCGGGTCCGCTCGATCCTCGGCCGGTTCCTGGAGCACTCGCGGGTCTTCCGGTTCGGCAACAACGGTGACGCCGAGTTCTGGATGGGCTCGTCGGACCTGATGCACCGCAACCTGGACCGCCGGGTGGAGGCGCTGGCGCAGGTGAGCGACCCGGTGGCCCGGGCCGAACTCGACTACGTGCTGACCGCCGCGTTCAGCCCGGAGGTGGACGCGTTCGAGCTGGCCGGGGACGGCAGCTGGAGCCGGCGTACCGGCACCGCGGAGGAGCCGCTGACCCACCTGCAGGACCTGCTGCTGCGCCGGGTGGGCGGGACGGCGGGGTGAGCGGGCCACGGCCGGCTCGGGGCGGGCTTACGGTGAGCGGGTGACGGACGAGGAGCCGGTACGGATCCGGGCGGCGGGCGGGGTGGCCTGGCGGCCCGGGGCGGACGGCGTCGAGGTGTGCCTGGTGCACCGCCCCCGGTACGGCGACTGGTCGCTGCCCAAGGGCAAGTTGGACGCCGGGGAGCACCCGCTGCGGGCCGCCGTCCGCGAGGTCGCCGAGGAGACCGACGTCCGGGCGGTGCCGCAGGTACGGCTGCCCACGGTCCGCTATCACAGCGAGGGGCGGCCGAAGGCGGTCGACTTCTGGTCCATGCGGGCCGCCACGACCGGGGGGTTCCAGCCCGACACCGAGGTCGACGAGGTGCGCTGGCTCGGGGTCGACGAGGCGGTACGCCGGGTCAGCTACCCGCACGACGCCGAGGTGATCGCCGCGTTCGCGGCGCTGCCGCCGGTGACCGGCATCGTGCTGCTGGCAAGGCACGGGCACGCCGGCACGCGGGGCACCTGGACGGGCCCGGACAACGGCCGGCCGCTGGACGTGCAGGGCTGGGCGCAGGCGCGGGAGCTGGCCGACCTGGTGGCCCTGATCCGACCGGCTCGCCTGCTCGCCGCCTCGGCCCGCCGCTGCGTACAGACCCTCGATCCGGCCGCCGCCCTGCTGGATCTGCCGATCGAGGTGACCGGCGACCTGGACGAGCCGAAGCCCGGTCAGCAGCCGGACGAGTGCGTCCTCGCGGCCGCGGCGTGCCTCACCGCGCTGGCCGTCGAAGGCGAACCGGTCGCCGTGTGCAGCCAGGGCAAGGTGATCCCGGGCCTGCTGGAACGGCTGACCGGCCGGACCGACGACTTCACCACCGCCAAGGGCGGCGGCTGGCTGCTCGCCTTCACCGGCGACCGCCTCCTCGCCGCCGACCGCCTGTAGGTTGCGTCTCGTCACACCGGATCGGCGGCGGGACCGGACCGCGCGTACCCGCGAAAAGGGCGCCCACCGCGACGGTGGGCGCCCTTCGGGCCGCGACGGTCAGCGCCGGGCGGCGGTCTTCCGGGCCGGTGCCTTCTTCGCCGGCGCCTTCTTGGCGGTGCTCTTCTTCGCCACGGCGGTCTTCTTGACGGCCGTGGTCTTCTTCACCGCCGTGGTCTTCTTCGCCGGCGGCGCCTTCTTGGCGGCGGTGGTCTTCTTGGCCGCCGCGGCCTTGGCAGGGGCGGCCTTCTTCGCCGGCGCGGCCTTCTTGGCGGCGGCAGTCTTGGTGGCCTTCGCCGCCGTGGTCTTCTTGGCGGCGCCGACTGCGGCGGTCTTCTTCACCGCGGTCGCCTTGGCTCCGGTCGCCTTGGCTCCGGTGGCCTTGGCGGCGGCCGCGGCTATCTTCTTGGCGGCGGCCGTGGCCTTCGGCACCTTGCCGCTGGCCACCATCTCCTTGAACCCGGCGCCCGGACGGAAGCTGGGGACGGAGGTCTTCTTGACCTTCACCGCCTCACCTGTCCGTGGGTTGCGCGCTGTTCGGGCACCGCGGATTCGCTTTTCGAACGCTCCGAATCCGGTGATCGCCACCTTCTCGCCCTTGGTGACCGCCGCCTGGACCTCAGCGAGAACCGCGTCGAGCGCGGCCGTCGCCGTCTTCCGGTCCCCCAGGCGAACGGCGAGCGCCTCGATGAGCTCGGCCTTGTTCACGACTTCCTCCCGATTGTGCAACTGACTCGACGCGAGCCATTCTGCGCGCACGGTATGCCCTGTGCTGCCGGGACACAAACATTCGGTCGAAAAAAGGCCTTGTGTCGTAACGGATTCGCCCCCGCAGGCCTGGGCCGGCGGGGGCGAATAGCTATCTGCGGTCAGGCGACCGACGGCAGGAACGAGGGCCGGGACGCCTCGTACACGCCGATCTCGGCCTCGTGCCGGAGGGTGAGTCCAATGTCATCCAAGCCCTCCATCAGCCGCCAACGGCTGTGGTCGTCGAGCGGGAATGCCCAGCTGGCATCCCCGGCGCGGACCTGGCGGGCGGTGAGGTCGACCGTGATCGGGGTGGCCGGGTCCGCTTCCACCAGATCCCAGAGCTGCTCCACGGCGGCCAATTCCAGCTCCACCGGAAGGAGCCCTTCCTTCAGCGCGTTGCCACGGAAGATGTCACCGAAGCGGGGCGCGATCACGGCGCGGAAGCCCCAGTCCCGCAACGCCCAGACGGCATGCTCGCGCGAGGAACCCGTACCGAACTCGGGGCCGGCGACGAGAATCGACGCACCCGAATGGGATTGATCATTGAGAACGAATGTCGGATCTTCCCGCCACGCGCTGAAGAGCCCGTCGGCGAAACCGGTTCGGGTCACCCGCTTGAGGTACACGGCGGGAATGATCTGATCGGTGTCCACATTGGATCGGCGAAGCGGCACGGCGGTGCCGGTGTGGGTGGTGAACTTGTCCATCTCTCGGCTGCCCTTCTACAGGTCGGCGGGGGCGGCCAGCCGGCCGACCACGGCGGTGGCGGCGGCGACCGGCGGGGACACCAGGTGGGTACGCCCGCCCCGGCCCTGGCGGCCCTCGAAGTTGCGGTTGGAGGTCGAGGCCGAGCGCTGGCCCGGCGAGAGGGTGTCCGGGTTCATCCCCAGACACATGGAGCAGCCGGCGAAGCGCCACTCGGCGCCGGCGTCCGTGAAGACCTTGTCCAGCCCCTCCGCCTCGGCCGCCTCGCGGACCACGGCGGACCCGGGGACCACCAGCATGCGTACGCCGTCGGCGACCTGGTGGCCGCGCAGCACGTCGGCGGCGGCGCGGAGGTCCTCCAGCCGGCCGTTGGTGCAGGAGCCGACGAAGACCACGTCGACGGCCAGATCGCGCAGCGGGGTGCCGGGCGTGAGGTCCATGTATTCCAGCGCCCGGCGGGCGGCGGCCCGTTCGGACTCGGTGCCGAACTCCTCCGGGGCGGGCACGGCGGAGCCCAGCGGGGCGCCCTGCCCGGGGTTGGTGCCCCAGGTGACGAACGGGGTGAGCCGGCTCGCGTCCAGGGTCACCTCCGCGTCGAAGGTCGCCCCCTCGTCGGTGGGCAGCGTCCTCCAGTACGCCACCGCCGCGTCCCACTCCGGGCCCTGCGGCGCGTTCGGCCGTCCCTTCAGGTACGCGAAGGTGGTCTCGTCCGGCGCGATCATGCCGGCCTTGGCGCCCCACTCGATGGACATGTTGGCGATGGTCATCCGGCCCTCCATGGAGAGTTCCCGGATCGCCTCGCCCCGGTACTCCACGATGTGACCGCGCCCGCCGCCGGTGCCCACCTGCGCAATCAGCGCCAGCACCAGATCCTTGGCGGTGATGCCCGGGGCGAGCCGGCCGGTGACGTTCACCGCCATGGTCTTCGGCCGGGCCTGCGGCAGCGTCTGGGTGGCCAGCACGTGCTCCACCTCGCTGGTGCCGATGCCGAAGGCGAGCGCGCCGAACGCGCCGTGGGTGGCGGTGTGCGAGTCGCCGCAGACGATCGTCATGCCCGGCTGGGTGAGGCCGAGCTGCGGGCCGATGACGTGCACGATGCCCTGGTTCTCGTCGCCCAGCGGGTGCAGCCGCACGCCGAACTCGGCGCAGTTGCGGCGCAGCGTCTCGATCTGGGTGCGGGAGGTGGGGTCCGCGATGGTCAGCAGGTCTCCGCGCCGGGATCGGAATGACGGATCGTCGTACCCGGTCGGGGTGTTGTGATCCTCGGTCGCGATCGTCAGGTCGGTGCGCCGCACCCGGCGGCCACTCAGTCGCAGCCCGTCGAACGCCTGCGGGCTGGTGACCTCGTGCAGCAGGTGCAGGTCGATGAAGAGCAGGTCCGGCTCGCCGGCGGCGGAGCGGACGACGTGCGCGTCCCAGACCTTCTCGGCCAGGGTCCTCGGTTGAGTGTCTCCCACCATCTGGACATCCTAAATTCTGGGAGGTAAGTTTCGGGTTGTGGGACACAGTATGAGCGGTGTCGGCGTTCTCGACAAGGCAGTGGTCATCCTGGCCGCCTGTGTCGACGGCGCCAGCCTGGCCGAGCTCGTTGAACGCACCAAGCTGCCCCGGGCGACCGCGCACCGGCTGGCACAGGCGTTGGAGATCCATCGGATGCTGGTCCGGGACACCCAGGGGCGCTGGCGTCCCGGGCCCCGGCTCGGCGAACTGGCCAACGCCGCGCCGGACGTGTTGCTGACCGCGGCCGAGCCGCTGCTCGCCGCGCTGCGGGACGCCACCGGCGAGAGCGCCCAGCTCTATCTGCGCCGCGCCGACGAGCGCGTCTGCGTGGCCGCGGCCGAGCGGGCCAGCGGCCTGCGGGACACCGTACCGATCGGTTCGGTGCTGCCGATGACGGCCGGGTCGGCGGCGCAGATCCTGCTCGCCTGGGAGCCGCCGGAGGCGGTCATGCCGCTGCTGCCCCGATCGAAGTTCACCGGCCGCACCCTGGCCGAGGTACGCCGCCGCGGCTGGTCGCAGAGCGTCGCCGAGCGGGAGGCCGGCGTGGCGAGCGTCTCGGCCCCGATCCGGGACCGCACCGGCCGGGTGATCGCGGCGGTCAGCATCTCCGGCCCGATCGAACGCCTCGGCCGCCGCCCCGGTGAACGCCACGCCATGGCCGTCGTCCGCGCCGGCCAACGCCTCTCCGGCCTCTAGCCCCCGGCCCCCTCTCCCTCCGTCCAGCCCGGTTGATCATGAAGTTGTCGTCACGCCACGCCGATGTCCGCGACAACAACTTCATGATCAACGCTGAGGGCAGCGCGAGTGGCGACTGAACGGTGAATGGCCCGGCCTCGCGGAGCGAGACCGGGCCATTCGGTGTGGTAGCCCCGACCGGATTCGAACCGGCGCTACCGCCTTGAGAGGGCGGCGTCCTGGGCCGCTAGACGACGGGGCCAGGCACTTTCCTGCTTCACCGCCCTGACGAGCGGTGCGGGCAGTAGTCTACCGGCATCCGTCCGCGCCTCACGACCGGGGGTCCTGACATCAGCGAGCCGTCGTGTCGGGCTGAGGACAGCACTGAGCACCGGACGGGCGGGACGAAAACCGGACGCACCAAGAGGAAGGCCGGGGCATGACAAAACAGCCCGCCCCACAGGATGGGACGGGCTGTGCGCATGGTAGCCCCGACCGGATTCGAACCGGCGCTACCGCCTTGAGAGGGCGGCGTCCTGGGCCGCTAGACGACGGGGCCAGAACTATCTGCTTCCTCACCTGAAGGCGAGGAAGCTGCACTCTATCAGAGATCATCTGCCGTCCCTCGCGCGAGGGACGGAGCGGAACTCCACCAGAATCCAGCGTCCGGGATTCTCGCGAATCCGCGGCTGCGCTGGGGTACCAGGACTCGAACCTAGACTAACTGAACCAGAATCAGTCGGGCTGCCAATTACCCCATACCCCATTGGCCCCTTGCGGTGCCGGGAATGAACTTTACCCTCCCCGTGCCGGCAGGCCAAATCCAACCCCTCGAACCGCCCCTGACCAGCGGAAACGAGACGTCGGACGCATCAGGCGACCGGCACCACCGGGTTGGTGAGCTCGCCGATCCCCTCGATCCGCACCGCGACCGTATCCCCGTCGGTGAGCGGACTAACCCCCGCCGGGGTGCCGGTCAGCACCACGTCGCCGGGAAGCAGCGTCATCACGTGGGAGATGTACGACACCAGGGCCGGCACGTCGAAGACCATGTCCTTGGTCCGGCCGAGTTGGCGAACCTCCATCGCCTCCGGGTCGCGACCCACCTCGCACCGGATCTCCAGGTCGGCCACGTCCAGCCCGGTGGTGATCCACGGGCCCAGCGGGCAGAAGGAGTCGAAGCCCTTGGCCCGGGTCCACTGCCCGTCGGAGCGTTGCAGGTCCCGCGCGGTGACGTCGTTGGCACAGGTGTAGCCGAAGATGGCGCGCTCGGCGGCGGCCCGGTCGGCACGCCGCGCGCCCGGAGCGCCGATCACCACGGCCAGCTCCGCCTCGTGCTCGACCTGCTTGGAGAAGATCGGCAGCCGGATCGCGTCCCGCGGGCCGATCACCGAGGTGGACGGTTTGAGGAAGAGCAACGGCTCCTTGGGCACCTCGCTGCCGTGCTCGGCGGCGTGCTCGGCGTAGTTGCGGCCGACGCAGACCACCTTGCTCGGCAGGATCGGTGAGAGCAGCCGGACGTCGGAGAGCGCCCAGCGGGCGCCGGAGAACGAGATCTGCCCGAACGGATGTCCGTCGATCTCGGCGATGGTCAGGCCCTGCGGCCCGGACCCCGGCTCGCCCTCGACGACCCCGAACGACATTCCCTTGGCATGAGCAAAACGAGCGATACGCACCCGGCCAATCTATCGCCGCCGCCGCCGGGACCACGCCGGACGCGGCCGCGCCACGTCGACCCGCCACGTCGACCCGCCACGTCGACCCGCCGCACGGACGGGCCAGCGTACGCCGCCGCGCACCGACCGGGGCGGGAATGACCACTTCGTACCCGCACGGCGAGCCAGGGACCATAGCTTCGGGTCCGGGAGGTTCGGTCACATGCCTGCAACGAGACGACACCACAGGTCCCTGGCCCTGATCGTGAACTGCCTCGGGGTCATCGCCGCCGTACCAGCCCTGCCCGCCGCGGCACCCCGGGCGGCTGCCGCGCCTGCGGCACCGGCCCCGCCAGCGGCACAGGTCGCACCCGTGGAACGCGCCACACCCATCCCGACCGGAGCGCCGGCGTCCCCACCGGCGGTGCCGCCCGCGAAGCCGCCGCCGGTCCAGATGTCAACCCCGCCGGTCACCGTGGCGATGACCGCGGCCAACACGCCGGCACCCGGCTACCAGATCCTGGTCCGCAACGACGGTGACAAGGTGGTCGAGGCGATCGTACGGCAGGAGTTGCCGGCGGGCTCGAAAGCCACCACGGTGACCGCCGGTGGTCGGGCCACCAGCCCGGCCGGATCGTCCACGGCCGGCGAGGTGACCTGGCGGCTGAAGCTGCCGGCGCACAGCACCACCACCCTGAACACCGCCCTCGGCACGGCCGGCCCCGGAAAGTCGGTGACCGCACCCACCTGCGCGTACGGCACCGACGGCACCCGGCCGTACGACTGCGCCACAGCGACCTGGGCGGCCTCGGCGGCACCGGCGGCGAAGGTGACGGCGGCGCCACCGGTGTGGCAGCGACCGCCGGTGCTGTTGGCCGCGCTGGCCGCGCTCCTGGTCCTCACCGCCGGCGTGCTCACCTGGTGGTGGCGCCGACGGCGGCAGCGAACCGGCGTGGCTCCGGCCGGCCCGACGGCGACGGGCGTCGACGGCCCGGCCCTGGCCGGCGCGGCGGCCGGCCCGGCGGAACGTGGCACGGTCTACCCACGCCCGGCGATGCCCTCGCCGACGCGGCGCCGCGGCACCCCACCGATGTGGCTGATGGTGCCGATCGCCGCGGCGCTGCTGGCCGGCCTGGTCGGCGCGGGGGTGTGGACGGCCACCCAGCGGGTCGCCGCGATCGACACCGCCAAGCAGCCGACCAGCGGCGCGTGGATGGGCAAGAGCGTGACCGGGCAGGTCGGGGTACCGCTGCGCGAGTCCGCGTTCGAGTTCACCGTCTACCGGGTGGCCTGCGGCGCCGGGTCGCTCCCCTCGACCTCTGCGGGCGGCCGGCAGTGCCTGGCCACGGTCGGGGTGCGCAACGTCACAGCGGACGAGCAGACCTGGCATGGCCAACTGCAACGGGCGTACGTGCCGGGCGGCAACTGGGTCTCCGCCGACGAGGACGCCACCCGGGTGGCCAACCTCGGGCGGGACATCTTCGCCCAGCCGGTCGCCGCGGGCAGCCGGGTGCTCCTTCCGCTGGTCTTCAGCCTGCACGGCACCGACCAGCCCAAACAGTTGGAGCTGCGCAGCGGCGTCTTCTCCGCTGGCGTCCGGGTGGACGTGCCCTGACCGGAGGGCGGGCGGCGGTCGTACCCTGGGGTCCGTGACCGCCGCCCTCGCCCCCGCCGCCGCGCTCGACGCGGCCGACTGGCAGGCCCGACGGCGGGCCCACGAGGAGCGGGTGGACGCCTGGCTGGCGCCGCACCTGGCCCGCCGGCGCGGCGGCGTGAAGCACCCGGTGGAGGACTTCCTCTTCACCTACTACTCGCACCGGCCCGCCCAGCTGCGCCGCTGGCACCCGGGCGCGGGAGTGGTGCTGCGCGACGCGGACCCGGCCGAGTTCGGCGAGGACTACCGTGCCACCGCCGCCGGGCTCACCCTCGACACCGATCGGGTACGCGCACGGCGTGCCGAGTCGGTCGCCTGGATCCGTACGCTGCTCGCGGCGACCGCCGGCCGCCCGGCCCACCTCGGCTGTTTCGGGATGCACGAGTGGGCGATGGTCTACCGGCAGACCCAGGACGAGATGCGGCACAACGCCTGGCCGCTGCGGCTCGGCCCGGCAGCCACCGCCGCCGTCGTCGAGGAGCGCGGCGTCCGGTGCAGCCACTTCGACGCGTACCGGTTCTTCACCGCGCCGGCCCGGCCGCTGAATGTGCTCACCCCGACCCGGGAGACCCAGCACGCGCTGGAGCAGCCGGGCTGCCTGCACGCCAACATGGATCTTTACAAATGGGCGTACAAGCTCTCGCCAATGGTGCCGTCGGAGCTCGTGGCCGACTGCTTCGCGCTGGCGAGAGAGATCCGGACCCTGGACATGCGGGCCTCTCCGTACGACCTGGCCGACCTGGGATACCCGCCGGTGCGGGTGGAGACCCCGGAGGGCCGGGCCGAGTACGCCGCCGCCCAGCGCGGCTTCGCCGACCAGGCCGCCACCCTCCGCACCCGCCTACTCACCACCCTCACCTAACCCCCACCACACCCCCCTCGTAGAGCCCGCCGATCATGAGGTTGGCCGGGGTAAAAGGCACGTATCGCCCGGCCAACCTCATGATCAACCAGTCGGGGGGTCAGGTTGGGGGGGTCAGGTTGGGGTGCAGGTCAGGGGTGGTGTGCGGTTTGGGCCGGGGGCGTCGGCCAGGAAGCCGAAGGTGGCCTGGGCGGCCGGGGCGAGGGACCCGTTCCAGCTCACGTTCCGCGCGGTGACCTGGGTGCCGTTCTGGGTCAGCTCGGCGTTCCAGGACTGGGTGATCCGCTGGCCGTCGGCGTAGCCGAACCGGACTGTCCAGCCGGCGATCGGCGCGGTGCCGCTGTTGCGGACGGTCACCTCGCCCTGGAAGCCGCCCTGCCACTGACCCACGATCCGGTAGTCGGCGGCGCAGCCCGTGCCCGGCGCCCCGGTCGGGGTCGACGACGGCGTGGGGCTGCTGGTGGGTGATTTGGAAGGCGTGGGGCTGCTGGTGGGTGATTTGGAGGGTGTGGGGCTACCGGTCGGCGATGCGGTCGGCGTCGGGATGGTGCCGCGCAGGGCCGCAGTGAGCGCCGGGTACCAGCGGTCGGACATCTTCTGGTCCCCGGACGCGTTCGGGTGCACCCCGTCGTACGTGTCGGTTGCGGTACTGAAGCCGGTCCACTGGTCGACCACGACGACCGGCGAGGCGGCCGTGGTCTTTCCCGCCGCCCAGCCGTCGATCGCGCCGTTGAGCGCCACCACCCGCTGGCCGCACTCGGGGCAGGTGCTGGGAGCCATCGGGATGATCTTCGCGACGATCACGGTCGTCGCCGGGTTGCTGGCCCGCATCTGGTCCACCAGCTTCGAGTACGCGGCCAGGATGGTCGCCGGCGCGATGTTGCTCCACACGTCGTTGGTGCCGAAGTGCATGAGCACGACGTCCGGGCGCGTGGCGGCGAGCCACCCGGGCAGCTGGTTCTGGTTTGCGACGTTGGTCACCAGGGCGCCGCCGTGGCCCTCGTTGTCCCCGTCGTAGGGCACCGAGCACCCCTGCGGGCCGAGGGTGCCGACGAAGTCGACGTCGGTGTAGCCGGTGGACTGGAGGCGGTTCCAGAGCAGCGCGCGCCAGCAGCCGGGCGAGCCGGTGATCGAGTCGCCGAGCGGCATGACGCGTACCGGGGTGGCAGCGGCGGCGGCGGGCGGCGCCGTCGAGACGAGGGCCAGCCCGACGGCGAGGGCGGGAAGGAGTGCGGCGACCGCGGCCAGCGCGGCGCGCAGGGGTGCACGGAGCATGATGACGGGACTCCTGTCACGTGACGTGGTGGTCGGTGACGGCCCCTGCTCCCGCCAGGGATTCAATCAGGTTGATGGATTTGACTCAACCCGGTCCCATGCCGCGAGCGTGGCTCAGCCCGCCGGGTGGCCGCGGTGGACCGTCCACTCCGTCGCGAGGATCGACATGACGGTGGCGTCGACCCACTGCTCGCCGTCGTGGAGCACCTGGCGCAGTGTGCCCTCGGCGACGAAGCCGACCTTCTCGTAGACCCGCCGGGCACGCGGGTTGAACGCGAACACCTCCAACGAGATCCGGTGCAGGCCGAGCTGCTCGAAGCCGTACCCGACGATCAGCCGCACCGCCTCGGTGCCGAGCCCCCGGTCACGGCCGGCGGGGCCGATCAGCGTGCGGAAGTTGCAGTTGCGGTGGTGGGAGTCCCATTCGTTGAGGACCACCTCGCCGACGCAGGTCCCGGTCGCCTTGTCCACCACGGCCAGGTCGAGCCGGTCGGCCTGGCTGTTGCGGGTGCCGTACCAGGCGCGGAGCCGAGCCGCGTCGAACGGCTCCGGCGGGCTGCCGGTGAGCCGGGTCACCTCCGGATCGGCCAGGACGACCTCGAAGGCGGCGATGTCGTCGTCCACGAACGGGCGCAGCACGACCCGGTCGCCGGTGAGGGTGGGCTTGTCGGAGAAGTCGGCGGGCATGCGGCGAATTCTGGGCGGTCCGCCCGCCGGGGCCAACCGGGTTAGGGCCTGGCGCGGCCGGTGACGGACTTCCGCTGCCCGGCGTCAGTCGCCGTCCACCCGCCGATCACGCTTGCGCTGGGACTGGCGTTTCTTGTCGGCCAGGCGGCGCTCCTTCGCGCCGCGGGACGGGCGGGTCGGGCGGCGGGGTTTCGGCGGTGGGGCGACCGCCTCGCGCAGCAGGGCGGCCATCCGGTCCCGGGCGGCCTCCCGGTTGGCCAGTTGCGCCCGGTGCTCGCTGGCGGCCACCGTCAGCACGCCGTCGACCAGCCGGCCGGCGAGCCGCTCCAGCGCGCGGGCACGCAGCGGCTCGGGCACGCTCGGCGAGCCGGCCAGGTCGAAACTGAGCTCCACCCGCGAGTCGGCGGTGTTGACCCCCTGCCCGCCCGGTCCGGACGAGCGGGAGAAACGCTCCCGCAGCTCGGCGGCGGGGACGACGAGTCGCTCGGTCACCCGCAGTCCGTCATCCACGCCCTGAGGCTATCGCCCGGACGGGTGACCCGGCGCGGGGGTTGTCACGGTCGGGGTGGGTGCGGGATCCGCCCGCTCGTGGTCCGACCCGACCGCCGCGTACGCGGCGGCGCCGACGAGCAGCAGGGCGATCACGCCCACCTTGGTGAGGACCGCGCGGATCGCCAGCCAGGCGGTCCGCCGGGCGGTGGGAACGGTGTTCCGGGCGGTCCTGTAGTCATTCCAACCACGCTTCGCGCGGGCGTACGCCGCACCGACGCCGGTACCGATGCCCAGGCCCACCAGGAGGAGGGCCGCGATGACAGCTTGCTCCACCCACGCCAGTATCCATACTCAGAGTAATATTTCCATGGTCCGATGGGCTCGCGCCGGATATCCGACAGTTCACCCGATCCGGCCGGATGGTCCGGGCGGGCCTCCGCAGGTCACGCCCGCGGCGGTGGTCAGCCACCCCGGCCGATGATCGTGTCGGCGGTCTGCTGCACCTGGTCGATCGGGATCGCGAAGCCGATGCCGATCGAACCGTTGCCGTCGATGGTGGCGATGGCGGTGTTCACCCCGACCACCTCGCCCCGCGCGTTGACCAGCGGGCCACCCGAGTTGCCCGGGTTGATCGAGGCGTCGGTCTGCACCGCGGTGTGCCGGCCGTTGCCGATACGTACCTGCCGATTGAGCGCGCTGACGATGCCTGCCGTCACCGTGCCGGCCAGGCCGAGCGGGGAACCGACCGCCAGGACCGGCTCGCCGACCCGGGTGGAGTTGGGCTTGGCCAGCGGCAGCGGCGGCAGCCCGGCCGACGCGGGCACCTTGAGCACCGCCAGGTCGCTGTTCGGCTCCCGCCCGACCACCTCGGCGTTGAACTGGCGGCCGTCGGTGGTCTCCACCGTCACCGGTCCGGAGCCGCCCTTGGCCAGGATGTGGTCGTTGGTCACGATGTGCTGCTCGTGGTCGATGGCGAAGCCCGAGCCGCTGGCCGACGACCCGGACGAGCCGGCGACCATCACCGAGACCACCCCCGGCACGGTCTTCTCGGCGGCGGTGACCAGTTCCGCCGGCACCGGCGCCGCGGAGGCCGCCGCCGGCCCGGACGCGTCATGGCCGGCCACCCAACTGCCGGCCGCCGCACCGGAGAGCGTGGAGAGGGCCAGCACCGCAGCCGCGCTGAGCAGCCGGTGGCGCCAGCCCCGGGGCCCCGAGCCCCGCTCCGATCCGGGGCCGTCCCAGCGCCCGCGCCCGTCCGGATCCAGCTCCGGAGAGACGAACCACGGGCCGCGTGGCTCGCCGAGTCCGGTCTGCACTGCCATACCTGGCTCCTCACGTGTCGTGCCGACGTGCCGGATGGGTGGTGCGGGTCAGGGCAGCCGGGAGAACCACCGCAGGGATCCCGCGGCCGCACCCATGGCGAAGACCAGTCCGAGGCCGATGAAGCGGGCGGAGATGTCCTGTCGTTCCTTGCGGTAGCCAACTGACGTGCCGATGTCCTCGTACACGGCGCGCAGCTCGGCGCTGGTGGTCGCCTCGTGGAAGCCGCCCCCGGTCTCCTCGGCGACCGCCTTGAGGGTCTGCCCGTCGACCGGCACCTGGATGGGCCGCCCGCCCCGGTCGACGAAACCGGACGGGGTGCCGAACGAGATGGCGTGCACCGGGACCTTGGCCGCCACGGCCTGGGCGGCGGCCTCCATCGGGTCCATCCCGGAGGTGTTCGCGCCGTCGGAGAGGAGGATGATCCGGGCCGGCGGCGGGTCCTTGGCGGCCTTGGCGTCCAGGCTCTTCACCGCGCCCAGCGAGGTGCTGATCGCCTCCCCGATGGCGGTGCCCTGCACGCCGGTGACCCCCTCGGCGAGCCGCCCGATCCCCTCGTGCAGGGCGTCCCGGTCGGTGCTCGGCGGGACCAGCACCGCCGCGCTGCCGGCGAAGGCGACCAGCCCGACGTTGAACTCCTTCGGCAGGCCGTCGGTGAACCGGCGGGCGGCCTGTTTGGCGGCGGTCAGCCGGTCCGGGTCGACGTCGGTGGCGAGCATCGAGGTGGAGACGTCCACCGCCACCATCACGGTGGCCCGCTCCCGCGGCACCCGCACCTCGGCGCTGGGCCGGGCGAAACCGACCACCAGCAGCGCGAGCATGGCGAGGAAGAGCCCCGCCGGCACGTGCCGGCGCCAGACCGGCCGGCGCGGCGCGACCCGGTCCAGCAGGCGCAGGTTGGTGAAGCGCACCGCGTACCGGTTCCGCCGGCGCTGCATCGCCAGGTAGCCGACGACGAGCGCGGCGACGCCGAGCAGGAGCCAGAGCCGGGTGGGTGACTGCCAGATCACGCGCCACCTCCCCGGGCCGCGGCGGGCGCGGCGGCCAGCCGGCGCTGGTGGTGCACGTGCCGCACGATGTCGGCGGCCCAGTCCCGGTCGGTACGCAGCGCCAGGTGGGCCGCCCCGGCTCGGCGCAGCACCTGGTGCACCTGGTCGCGCTGGGCGGCGGCGGCCTGGGCGTACCGTTCCCGCAGGGTCCGGTCGCCGGTCCACACCTCGCGATGCCGCCCGGTCTCCGGGTCGACCAGGGTGATCAGGCCGACGTCCGGCAGTTCCAGCTCGCGCGGGTCGGTCACCTCCACCGCGAGCACCTGGTGCCGGACGGTGAGCCGGCGCAGCGCCGCCTCCCAGGGCGGGGCGCCATCCGGGTCGTCGGGCAGCCCGTCGAGGAAGTCGGAGACGACCACCACCAGGCCGCGCCGGGTGGCCACCCGCTGGACGCCGGCCAGCCCGTCCGCGAGGTTCGGCGGGGCGGGTGCCGAGGTCTCCTCGTACCCGCCGGTGCGGGGGGCGTCGAGCAGGGTGCGCAGCAGCCCGAGCAGGTGGGTCCGGCCGCCACGGGCCGGGAACCGGCGCAGCCCGTCGGGGCTGAGCACCTGCGCGCCGAGGCGGTTGCCGACGCCCGCGGTGAGGAACCCGACCGCCGCCACGGCGGCCACCGCGAGCTCGCGTTTGTCCAGTGTGGCGGTGCCGTACTCCATGCTGGGGCTGGCGTCGACCAGCAGCCAGGTGCTCAGCTCGCGGTCGGCGTCGACCTCGCGGACGTGCGGGACGGTGGTCCGCGCGGTGACGGCCCAGTCCATCCGGCGTACCTCGTCCTCGCCGGGGCGGTACTCCCGGCTGCCGGCAACCTCGCTGCCCGGTCCGGGCAGCAGGCCGCGGTACTGGCCGTGCAGGAGCCCGTCGAGGCGGCGGGTGACGGTCAGTTCGAGCCGGCGCAACCGCTGGTCGGGGGCGAGATCCGCCAGGCCGGGCTCGGGCAGGGCCGGGGCGGCCCGGCGCCTCACGCCGCCGCCAGGTCGGACGCCGTCTCGGGACGACCGGCGACGACCCGGGGCGGTGGCACCGCCTCGATCAACCGGCGGACGACCGCCTCGGCGGACACCCCGTCGGCCACCGCGTCGAAGGAGAGCACCAGCCGGTGCGACAGCACGTCCACCGCCAACTCCCGGACGTCCTCCGGGAGCACGTACTCCCGGCCCCGGATCAGCGCCTGGGCACGGGCGGCGGCGACCAGGCCGAGGGTGGCCCGGGGACTGGCCCCGTACGCCAGCAGCGGCGCGAGGTCGGGCAGCCCGAACCGGCCCGGGTCCCGGGTGGAGAGGATGAGCCGGACGACGTACTCGGCGAGCGCGTGGTGGACGAAGATCTGACTGGCCCGACGCTGGAGTTCGCGGAGCCGGGCCGCGTCGAGCACCGGCCGGGCCGTCGGCCGGTCGCTGCTCATGCGGTAGAGGATGGCCAGCTCGTCGGCATCGCTCGGATAATCGACCACGATCTTCATAAGGAACCGGTCACGCTGCGCCTCGGGAAGCTGGTAGACGCCCTCCGACTCGATCGGGTTCTGCGTGGCGAGCACCAGGAACGGGTCGGGGACCGGCCAGCTCCGGCCGCCGATGGAGACCTGCCGCTCGGCCATGGCCTCCAGCAGCGCCGACTGCACCTTGGCCGGAGCACGGTTGATCTCGTCGGCGAGGACCAGGTTCGCCATGACCGGGCCCAACTCGACGTCGAAGGCCTCGGTGGAGGCGCGGTAGATGCGGGTACCGACGATGTCCGAGGGGACCAGGTCGGGGGTGAACTGGATGCGGGAGAAGGTGCCGCCGACGACGGTGGCGAGGGTCTGCGCGGCGAGGGTCTTGGCCACTCCGGGCACACCCTCCAGCAGGCAGTGACCGTCGGCGACCAGGGCGGTGAGCAGGCGCTCGACGAGGCGGTCCTGCCCCACGATCACGCGCTTGACCTCGAATAGGGTCTGTTCCAGCTCGACGCCGCCGGCGTCGGCTTCGACCGGGCTGGGCACGCTGGCCAGGGTGTCCGAGATGTCCGTCACGGTGCTTGCTTCCCGTACGGGCGGTCGGACAAACGTCGGATTATCGGCCCCTGCCAGGCCGTTCCAGGACCGGACCGGGACGACTCCCGCAGCCGGGCCGCAACCGCACGACCGACGCCTGGCCGCGCAGATCGGGGCAGACCGGACGACCGATCGGGAGGGTCGGGACTGTCCCGCAACGGTACGGTGACGGCCGTGACCACGATCACGGACAAGGAACGGAGCACAGCCCGGAACCGCCGGAACCGCCGGATCGCGACGGCGGCGTGCTGGCTCGCCGTCACGCCCGCCGCCGCCTGGACGGTGCTCCGGCTGGCCGGGTCGGACCGGGGACCGCTGGTGCAGGCGGTCGCCTTCACGCCGTACGCCGCGGCTGGTTCCCTGCTGCCGCTGGCGCTGTCCCTCGCCCTGCGGCGGCGTGCGGCGGCGGTGGTCGCGGCGGCCACGGCGCTGGCGCTGATCGGTGCGGTCGCCCCGCGCGCGATCGCCGCCCCGCAGCCGGCGGCCGGCGGTCCCGCACTGCGACTGCTCACCGCCAACCTGCTCAAGGGCGAGGCCGATCCGGCCCGGCTGATCGACCTGGTCCGTACGCACCGGGTGGACGTGCTGGCCGTGCAGGAGTTCACCCCGGAGATCGCGACCGAACTGGACCGCCTCGGGCTGGACGCCCTGCTGCCCCACCGGGTGCTGAACCCGGAGGTCGGCACCACCGGCTCCGGCCTGTACGCGCGCTTCCCGCTCGGCGAGGGCGGGTTCCGGCGCAACCCGGGCTTCCTCTTCACCCAGGCGTACGGGACGCTGGCGGTGCCGGGCGCGCCCCCCGTACGCGTGGAGTCGGCGCACCCGGCCGCCCCGTACGCCGTCCATATGGTGCCGGAGTGGCGGACCGACCTGCGCGGGCAGCCGCCGGCCACGCCACGGGGACGGCTGAGCATCCTGGCCGGGGACTTCAACGCCACCCTCGACCACGCCCCGCTGCGGACCCTGATCGACACCGGGTACGTCGATGCCGCCGACGCGGCGGGCGCCGGGCTCGTCGGCACCTGGGGCCCGTACGACGGCGATCTGATCCCGCCGGTCACCATCGACCACGTGCTGGTCGACCGGCGCATCGCGGTGCGCTCGGCGGCCGTGTACGCGCTGCCCGGCAGCGATCACCGGGCCGTCCTCGCCGAGCTACGCCTGCCCGCCGCGGTGTAAGGAGGGGTCCCCTCCGTTACACGCGGGCCCGGTCGAGGCCGTAGGTTAGGGCGTCGACCAGGGCGTGCCAGCTCGCCTCGACCACGTTCGGGTGCACGCCGACGGTGGTCCAGTCCCGGCCCGCCCCGGCGGTCTCCACCAGCACCCGGGTCACCGCGCCGGTGCCGTGGCTGCCCTCCAGGATGCGGACCTTGTAGTCGGCCAGCTCGAAGTCGCGCAGCTCGGGGTAGTGCCGCA
Organism: Micromonospora sp. NPDC093277; assembly: GCF_044765245.1. Lineage (NCBI taxonomy): Bacteria > Bacillati > Actinomycetota > Actinomycetes > Micromonosporales > Micromonosporaceae > Micromonospora > Micromonospora sp. NPDC093277. The sequence goes on along the minus strand of NZ_JBIWJO010000001.1, from coordinate 671,945 downwards.
CGAGCGCCACCCGCAACGCCTCGTCCAGGGCGTTGACCGGGCCGTTCCCCTCGGCGGTGGCGATCACCCGCTCGCCGCGTACCCGGATCTTGACGGTGGCCTCGGAGACCACCGCGCCGTCCTCGCGGTGCTCGACCAGCACCCGGTACGACTCCAGGGCGAACGGCCGGGGCGCGGCCCGGTCCGGCAGCTCGGAGCGGACCAGCAGCTCGAACGAGGCGTCGGCGGCCTCGAACGACCAGCCGTCGGCCTCCAGCTCCTTGACCCGGTTGGTGACCGTGCTCAGGGCCTCGGGATGGCCGGACAGGTCCAGGCCCAGCTCACGGCTCTTGAGCTCGACGCTGGCCCGTCCGGCCATCTCGGTCACCAGGATCCGCATGCTGTTGCCCACCACCGACGGGTCCACGTGGTTGTAGAGCAACGGGTCCACCTTGATCGCGCTCGCGTGCAGCCCCGCCTTGTGGGCGAAGGCGGCGGCCCCGACGTAGGCCTGGTGGGTGTCGGGGGCGATGTTGGCGATCTCGGCGATGGCGTGCGAGACCCGCACCAGCTGTTCCAGGCAGCCCTCCGGCAGGACGGGCAGCCCGAGCTTGAGCTGGAGGTTGGCGACGATCGCGAAGAGGTCCGCGTTGCCGGGGCGTTCGCCGTACCCGTTGGCGGTGCCCTGGAAGTGCCGGACCCCGGCCTCGACGGCGGCGATGGTGTTGGCCACCGCGCAGGCGGTGTCGTTCTGGGCGTGCATGCCGAGCAGCTCCGGTGCCACCCCGGTGCGCGCGGTGACGTCCGCGATGGCGGCGGTGACCTGTGAGGGCAACATCCCGCCGTTGGTGTCGCAGAGCACGAACCGCTCGGCCCCCGCGGCCAACGCCGCCTCCAGCACCGCGGCGGTGTACGCCGGGTCGTGCCGGTAGCCGTCGAAGAAGTGCTCGCCGTCCACGAAGACCCGCCGGCCCTGCCGTACCAGGTGGCGCACCGTGTCCTGGATCATGGCGAGGTTCTCCACGGCGGTGGTGCGCAGTGCCCGCTCGACGTGGCGGATGTCCGCCTTGGCGACCAGCGCCACCGCCGGGGTCTCCGCGTCGAGCAGCCCGCGCACCTGCGGGTCGCTCTCGACCGCCACCCCGGCCTTGCGCGTCGCGCCGAAGGCGACCAGGATCGCGTGCTTGAGGTCCAGCTCGGTGCGGGCCCGCTGGAAGAACTCGGTGTCCTTGGGTACGGCGCCCGGCCAGCCGCCCTCGATGAAGCCGACCCCGAGGTCGTCGAGCAGGCGGGCCACCGCCAGCTTGTCGACCACCGAGTAGCTGAGCCCCTCGCGCTGGGCACCGTCGCGCAGCGTCGTGTCGTACACCTGGAAGGTCATGGGAAGTCCTCTTCTCGAACCTTTGGGGGCAACAAAAAGACCCCCCGCGGATGCGGGAGGTCTGCGCGCTCGGCGAGAGGGAAGGCCGGCGCGCTAGCTGCCAATAATCAGGACGTGGCTGGTCACGATCGGTACTCTGCCACTCCGGTCGCGGTTTTGGGAGGCACAATCCACATTTCGGGACGGTAACGCAGGGTGGCCTTACCCGATCGAGGGACAACCTTCCGCGCGGAACGCGCCACCGGTGATCGACTTCACAAGTCATCCGACCGCCCAGCGGCGAAAACGCGGCTACGGCAGAATCTGGAACTGATCCAGTTAACGGCTTCGCGCCGCTGGCGAAGCCGCTGTCAAGGAGGACCTGTGCTCACTGTCGGTGACCGCTTCCCCGAGTACGAACTCACCGCCTGCGTGTCGCTGGACGCCGACAAGGCGTTCGAGACGATCAACCACAAGTCCCACGAGGGCAAGTGGCGGGTGGTCTTCTTCTGGCCGAAGGACTTCACCTTCATCTGCCCGACCGAGATCGCCGAGTTCGGCCGCCTCAACGGCGAGTTCGCCGACCGGGACGCCCAGGTCCTCGGCGTCTCCGTCGACAACGAGTTCGTCCACTACGCGTGGCGCAAGGACCACCCGGACCTGCGCGAGCTGCCCTTCCCGATGCTCAGCGACATCAAGCGTGAGCTGACCGAGGCCTGTGGCGTGCTCGGCGAGGACGGGGTCGCCCAGCGGGCCACCTTCATCGTCGACCCGAACAACGAGATCCAGTTCGCCATGGTGACCGCCGGCTCGGTCGGCCGGAACGTCTCCGAGGTGCTGCGGGTGCTGGACGCGCTGCAGACCGACGAGCTCTGCCCGTGCAACTGGAACAAGGGCGGCGCGACCCTGGACGCCAACGCGCTGCTCGCCGGCGCCGGGGCCTGACGATGGGCCTGGACGCGGTCAAGGCGGCGCTGCCGGAGTACGCCAAGGACATCAAGCTCAACCTCGGCTCCACCATCGCCACCTCGACGCTCAAGCCGGAGCAGGCGTGGGGCACCGCCCTGGCCTGCGCGGTGGCAGCCCGCAACCCGATGGTGCTGAAGGAGATCGCCGCCGAGGCGGCCGGTCACCTCATGCCAGAGGCGGTCGAGGCGGCCAAGGGCGCCGCCACGATCATGGCGATGAACAACATCTACTACCGGGCCAAGCACCTGATCGGCGACGAGCAGTACGCCTCGATGCCGGCCCGGCTGCGGATGCAGATCATCGCCCGGCCGGGCGTGGAGAAAGGCGACTTCGAGCTGTGGTGCCTCGCCGTCTCGGCGATCACCGGCTGCGGCGTCTGCCTGGAATCCCACGAGAAGACCCTGCGCGCCACCGGGTTCACCCGCGAGCAGGTGCACGAGGGGCTGCGCATCGCGGCCGTCGTGCACGCCGCCGCGGTGGCCCTCGACGCGGAGGCCGCGCTGGCCTGATCCTCCGGTGTAGCGAGCTCCACAACCGGGTACGAAGGGTCCGACAGGGCACATCCCCCGAGAAAGTCGAGAAAGGGAGTGAACGCCAATGGAGCGGCTCGACCCTCGAACGACCCACGGGACGCCGGACCCGCTGACCCGAAGCGGTCAGGGCGCCTTCGCGGACGGCACGCCCGCGGGACGTTTCGATCCGTGGACCTACCGGGACGACGCCGGGGTGTCCGGTGTCGACCTGGTCGACTACAAGGTGGAGGCGAGCGACGGCGGTGTCGGCAAGGTGGACCAGGCCAGCCATGAGGTGAACTCCAGTTACCTCGTGGTCGACACCGGTCCGTGGATCTTCGGCAAGAAGGTCATGCTGCCGGCCGGCACCGTCAACCACGTCGACCACGACGAGCGGAAGGTGTACGTCGACCGGAGCAAGGAGCAGATCAAGGCCGCGCCCGAGTACGACGTGTCCACCGACGCGGATCCGGCGTTCCGGGAGAAGCTCGGCGGGTACTACGACGACACATACTCGTCGATCCCCCCGGGTACCGCCCGGTGACGGAAGGCACCTGCGCCTGACGGCCGGCGGGGCACATCGATGCCCCGCCGGCCGTTACCGTGTCAGGGGTGGATGCCACCGACACTCCGCACCGGAACCCCTTTCCCGCCCTGTTCAACTTCCGCGACGTCGGCGGGCTGACCGGCCATGACGGACGGACCGTCCACCGGCGCCGGCTCTACCGCTCCGACTCGTTGCACCGGATCGACGAGACCGACCGGGCGGCGTTCACCGCCCTCGGGATCCGCACCGTGATCGACCTGCGCCGTCCCACCGAGGTGGCCCGCGACGGCCGGGTGCCCGCGTACGACGGGCTCACCTACCGGCACATCCATCCCGAGCACCAGGGCTGGGCCGAGCAGCCGTACTCGTCGGGCACCAGCCTGGCCCGCTATCTGGCCGACCGGTACGCCGACCTGGCACGGACCGGCACCGCCGGGCTGGCCGAGGCGGTCGGCCTGATCGCCGACAGCGTCAACGCGCCGGCGGTGGTGCACTGCGTCGCCGGCAAGGACCGCACCGGCATCGTCTGCGGCCTCACCCTGGCCGTGCTCGGCGTCGCCGACGACGACATCGCCGCCGACTACGCGCTGAGCACCGAGGCGTCCGCCCGGTTCAGCGCCTGGATAGCGGCCACCATGCCGGAGGCCGAGGAACTGCCGCCACCCTTCCTCGCCTCCCCGGCCGAGGCGATGATCCTCTTCCTCACCGAGTTGCGCGACGGGTACGGATCGATCGAGGGCTACCTGCGCCACGCCGGGGTGACCGCCGCACAACTGGCCGCGCTCCGCGACCATCTGCTCAACTGACCCGCCCGGGCCGCGCCTCGCACATCGCGGGGCGCGCCTCGCACGATCGCGCTCGACCCAGGAAGTAGTGGCCTCCCACCACGTGGAGACCACTACTTCCGTGTTTCAGCACGATCTTGACAGGCAGCGTTCCGTCGGCGAACGGCGGCGCTGGGTGACGGCCGAGCCGTGGCCGCCACCCGGGTCAATCGGCGGCGTCAGAGCACCCGCTGCACCCAGCCGTGCCGGTCCTCGGCCCGGCCGCGCTGGATGTCGACCAACTGCTGCCGCAGGGCCATCGTGAAGCGTCCCGGCTCGCCGCCACCGACGAGGAACTCCCCGTCGGGGAAGCGCACCCCACCGATCGGGGTGATCACGGCGGCGGTGCCGCAGGCGAACACCTCACGCAGCCGGCCGCTGGCCGCGTCCGCCTGCCAGTCGGCGATGCTGACGGGCCGCTCCTCCACCCGGCGCCCGGCCTCGGCGGCCAGGGTGATGACCGCGTCCCGGGTGATGCCCGGCAGGATGGTGCCGGTGAGCGGCGGGGTGACCAGGGTGTTGTCGTCGTAGACGAAGAAGACGTTCATGCCGCCCAGCTCGTCGACGAAGCGCCGCTCCACCGCGTCCAGGAAGACCACCTGGTCGCAGCCCGCCTCGATCGCCTCGGCCTGGGCGACCAGCGAGGCGGCGTAGTTGCCGCCGCACTTGGCCGCGCCGGTGCCACCCGGCGCCGCACGCGTGTAGTCCGGGGAGGCCCAGACCATGATCGGCTTGACCCCGCCGGTGAAGTAGGCCCCGGCCGGGGAGGCGATGACCGCGTAGAGGTATTCGTTCGCCGGCCGGACGCCGAGGAAGACCTCGCTGGCGAACATGAACGGCCGAATGTAGAGGGTGCTGTCCTCGTCCTCCGGGACCCAGTCCTTGTCGATCTCGACCAGCCGGCGCAGCGACTCGACGAACGCCTCCGGCGGCAGCTCGGGCATGGCCAGCCGCCGGGCGGACGCGACGAAGCGGGCCGCGTTCGCCTCCGGACGGAACAGGGTCACACCGCCGTCCGCGGTCCGGTACGCCTTCAGCCCTTCGAAGATCTCCTGCGCGTAGTGCAGGACCGCGGCGGCCGGGTCCATCGGGATCGGCGCCCGCGCCTCCACCCGGGCGTCGTACCAGCCCTTGCCGTCGGCGTAGCGCACCGTCACCATGTGGTCGGTGAACACCCGGCCGAACCCGGGGTTCGCCAGCAGGGCGGCCCGGTCGGCGGCGGATACCGGCGCGGGATTCGGACGGATCTCGAAATCGAGCTTGTCACCACCGCTCATCGCGCTGACCTCCCTGCGGGTCCTTACACGGCATGCGCCATCGCACGCCGGCGTCACTGGTGCCAGAAAACTTACCCCGAACGGTCGTTCAGCGGATAGGTACGTCCCGGCAGATCGACTGCGCGTGATGGCGAAGCCGTAGCCGACACATTGCTGCCCGGACGGGTCTGGCGGCCCGGACCCGGACCGACGCGAGCGGCCCGGTCAGCCTACGGCGTGCCCGGCGAGCCGGTCGCCGACCTCCTCGGTGCGCAGCGACGCCCCCGGCGTACGGCCGGACAGCTCGGTGGCGACGGCGGCGGTGACCCGCGCGGCGGCGTCGGCATGGCCGAGCTGGTCGAGCAGGAGCGCGGCGGAGAGCACCGCGGCGACCGGGTCGGCGACGCCCCGGCCGGCGATGTCCGGCGCGGAGCCGTGGACCGGCTCGAACATCGACGGGTAGCGCCCCTCCGGGTTGATGCAGCCGCTGGCCGCCAGCCCGATACCGCCGGTCACCGCGGCGGCGATGTCGGTGAGGATGTCGCCGAAGAGGTTGTCGGTGACCACCACGTCGTACCGCTGGGGCTGGGTGACCAGGAACATCGCGGCGGCGTCGACGTGCTGATACTCGGTGGACACATCCGGGTGCTCGGCGGCGACAGCCTCGAAGGTCCGCGCCCACAGCGAGCCGGCGTGGGTCAGCACGTTGGTCTTGTGCACCAGGGTGACCTTGCGGCGCTCCCGGCGGCGGGCCCGGGCGAAGGCGTCCCGGATCACCCGCTCCACCCCGTGCCGGGTGTTCAGGCTCTCCTCGGTGGCCACCTCGGCCGGGGTGTCCCGGTGCAGCGCACCGCCGGCACCGGCGTACAGGCCCTCGGTCCCCTCGCGGACCACGACCAGGTCGACCTCGCCCGGCTTCACGGCGGCCAGCGGCGCGGGCACGCCCGGCCAGAGGCGTGACGGGCGCAGGTTGACGTACTGGTCGAACGCGAAGCGGAGCTTGAGCAGCAGGCCGCGCTCCAGCACACCGGGCGGCACCGTCGGGTCGCCGACCGCGCCGAGCAGGATGGCGTCATGGCCGGCCAGCTCGTCGAGGACCGAGTCAGGCAGCACCTCACCGGTGCGGTGGTAGCGTGCGGCGCCGAGGTCGTACTCGGTGGCCGTCACGCCGGGCAGCACGGCATCGATGACCTTGCGGGCCTGCCCGACCACCTCGGGTCCGATCCCGTCCCCGGCCACCACCGCGATCCGTGCCACCTGGCGCTCCTCACCTCGTCGTCAGCGCAACGGTACCCGCCGTCCCGCCCCCCGGTACGACCCTTCCAGTATGCGGGATTCGGGATGCTCAGGAGGCTCCCAGGTGGCATTCATGGTGTGGTCATCTCCACTACCTAGGATCGATGGCGACCGGAGTCGACGGGGCCCGGGACCGGCTTCGCCGCGGCGCTGCGGCGTCGTCAGCGAGGGAGCAGGTGCGATGCGGATCGACACGCGGCGGCGGACCCACTGGGCTGACGAACAGCCGCGTAACCGATGGATCGACCAGTCCTCCGTCCTCAGCCGTCCCGACCTGCGCCTCGGCACCCACAGCCACCGGCTCGACCGGGCCGGCGGCAGCGCCGTCGACCGGATCAGCGTCCGGCACACCGTCAGCACCTCGACCGCCGAGTACACCCTGCTGCTCAACGCGCCCGACTGGCTGGGCCGACGGGGCGTCGGGGAGGCGCTACGGGACGCGGTCGCCGAACTGCGCGCCATCGACCTCACGTACGGGCCGAACCAGCCGGACAGCCTCGTGTCCAAGCTGCGCCGGGCCGAGATCAGCCCCGAGTCGTACCCTCCGCTCTCCGACCTGGTGGACCGCTGCGCCGCGATGCGGGCGGCGACCGACGGGTGGTTCGACGCCTGGGCGGTGCCGGGCGGCTTCGACCCGGGCGGGCTGCTCGGCGGCTGGGCCGTGGAGCGGGCCGCGGCCCGGCTGCGGGCGGCCGGCGTCCACGACTACGCCGTGCTCACCGGCGCCGACCTGACCGTACGCGGCCACGCGCCCCACGGCGGTCCGTGGCGGGTCGCCGTGCACCATCCGACGGAGGCGCGCCGGGCGCCGCTGATGCTGGAGATGACGGCCGGCGCGGTGGGCACCTCCGGGGTGACCGGGCGCCGCGGACACGTGGTGGACCCGCACACCGGCGAGCCGGCCGACCAGTTCCTCGCCGCCACCGTGGTGGGCCCGGACCTCGCGGTGGCCGACGCCTACGCCACCGCCCTGTACGCCGCCGGGCCGGCCGGGCTGGCCTGGTTCCGCAACGGCTCGGACTACCGCGTGCTCTTCACCGACCGTCGGCAGTAGGTCGCGGTCCGCCCCTCGTCGCCTTGCCCTCGCAACCGGGACGCGGTCCGCGATCGGCCCCCACCGTCTCGGCAACAACCGTGGGGGCCGGTCAGCGACGAGTGCGCGTGGCTCGCGCAATCGAGGGGTGCGGGCCGCCGGGCCGGACACTCGACCGCGCCACCCGAAGACGGGCCGGAGTCTCAACTCAGCCAGTGACCGCACGGGTACGCTAGCGAATCGACGGAACTCGACGCAAGGGTCTCCACAGCGGACCTTCCCGCAGCCGAATCTGACGGCTCGGCAAAGACCCGGTGACGGGGGCAGGGATGACGGACGGCCACCAGGAATGGCACAGTGTCCGCCGTGAGTTTCGATCTGAGCGTGTGGGCCCTGCCCACCGGGGCCACACCCGACCAGGTACGGGCGGCGGTGCAGCGGTGCCGCGAGGGGCGGCACCGCGAGCAGCAACCCGACCCGAGGCTGGTCGCCTTCTACCGGGCGATCACCGGCTCGTATCCGGACCGCCCAGCCGGTCCGGGCACCCCGTGGGAGGTCGCCCCGCTGCACACGGCCTGCGACCACATCGAGATGAACCTCGTCCCGACCTGCGAGGACCAGGTGCTGCTCGACATCGAGCGGCTGGCCGCCACGCACGACCTGATGCTCTTCGACGCCCAGGACGGCACGGTCTATCCACCGCCGACCCGCGTCACTCCCTGACCTCGGCTCGGTGCGACGAGGGGCCCGGCCTACCGGCCGGGCCCCCGATCAGTCGCGTGTGGACTACTCGTCGCGCAGGTCCGCCGCGCTGGCCGCGACCGCGCCGATCGAGTCGGCGGCCGAGCTGAGCAGGTCCGCGCCGAGCGCCTGGTCGACGGTGAGCGTCATCAGCGTCTCGCCGCCGGCCTCCCGGCGGGCGACCTGCATGGCAGCGATGTTGACCCCCGCCGCGCCGAGCAGGGTGCCGACAGTGCCGACCACACCCGGCCGGTCGGCGTAGCGCAGGAAGACCAGGATGCCCTCCGCGCCGATCTCCACGTCGAAACCGTCCACCTCGGTCAGCTTGATGACGTCGCGGGCGCCGGCGTGGGTCACCGTGCCGGAGACGCTGACGGTCCGGCCGTCCGGCAGCGCACCGCGTACGGTCACCAGGTTGTTGTGGTCGGTCGTCTCGGCGTGCGTGGTCAGGGCCACCTCGACCCCGCGCTCGGCGGCCAGGTGCGGCGCGTTGACGTAGGTGACCTGCTCCTCCACCACCGAGCTGAACAGCCCCTTGGTGGCGGCGAGCTTGAGCACCGACACGTCGTTCGTGACGACCTCGCCGCGCACCTCGACGGTGACGCTGGCGGCCACCCCGCCGGCCACCGCGGTGAAGGCCCGGCCGAGCTTCTCGGCCAGCGGCAGCAGCGGCCGGACATCCTCGGCGACCACGCCACCGGCCTGCACGTTCACCGCGTCCGGCACGAACTCGCCCTGGAGCGCCAGCTTGACGCTCTTGGCCACGGCCAGGCCGGCCTTGTCCTGCGCCTCGTTGGTGGAGGCACCCAGGTGCGGGGTGGCCACCACGTTGTCGAAGGCGAACAGCGGCGAGGAGGTGCACGGCTCCTTCGCGTACACGTCGACGCCGGCACCGGCGACCCGACCCTCGGCGATCGCGTCGGCCAGGGCCTGCTCGTCGACCAGCCCGCCGCGGGCGGCGTTGACGATCCGGACGCCCGGCTTGACGATCGCCAGCTCCTTCTCGCCGATCAGGCCGACCGTCTCCGGGGTCTTGGGCAGGTGGATCGAGATGAAGTCGCTCTCCCGCAGCAGCTCCTCCAGCCCGACCAGGCGGACGCCGAGCTGCGCGGCGCGGGCCGGCTGGATGTACGGGTCGTACGCGATCAGCCGAGTGCCGAAGGCAGCGATGCGCTGCGCGAAGAGCACGCCGATACGGCCGAGCCCCACCACGCCGACGGTCTTGCCCTGGATCTCCACGCCGGTGTACTTGGACCGCTTCCACTCCCCCGCCTTGAGCGCCGCGCTGGCGCTGGCGGTGTTGCGGGCCACGGCGAGCAGCAGCGCGACGGCCTGCTCGGCGGCGGAGACGATGTTGGAGGTGGGCGCGTTGACGACCATGACGCCCCGTGCGGTGGCGGCCGGCACCTCGACGTTGTCCAGGCCGACGCCGGCCCGGGCGACCACCTTCAGCCGCGGCGCGGCGGCGACAGCCTCGGCGTCGATCTGCGTGGCGCTGCGTACGATCACCGCGTCGGCCTCGGAGAGAGCGGAGAGCAGGGCCGGACGGTCGGTGCCATCGACGTGACGCACGTCGAAGTCGTGCGCGAGCACCTCGATGGCGGCGGGGGCGAGTTCTTCGGCGATCAGTACGACAGGATTCATCGGTCCTCGTAGACGCTCGTATGCGGTCAGCCTGGCACGCCGGGAACGCCGCGCTGCGCCCCGAGCTGATCCGTGCCGTGGCCGTCAGGCGCGGGCTACGCACCTATGAAGGATCGTAGGGCGCGGTTCCGATGGCGTGTCCCGGAGTGCGGGGTGAGTGCCCTCACATCGGTCACCCGGCCTCATCAGGTGACCAACCGGGGCGGGCAGTGCAGGGGCCAGCACGACCCGTGACCCGACGCCGGAAAGGCGTCGGGCCGCGGGCCGCGTCTTCAGCGGTCTGAATCCGGGGGGTCAGGCGGTCTCGGTGATGGGGCGGTCGACCCAGCTCATCATGGCGCGCAGCTTCTGCCCGGTCTCCTCGATCGGGTGCGCCGCGCCCTCAGCCCGCCACTTGGCGAAGTTCGGCCGCCCGGCCTCGTCCTCGGCGACCCACTCGCGGGCGAACTCGCCGGACTGGATCTCGCCGAGGATCTTGCGCATCTCCTCCTTGACCCGGGAGTCGATGACCCGGGGGCCGCGGGAGAGGTCGCCGTACTCGGCGGTGTCCGAGATGCTGTAACGCATCCGGGCGATGCCGCCCTCGTACATCAGGTCGACGATGAGCTTCAGCTCGTGCAGGCACTCGAAGTAGGCCACCTCGGGGGCGTAGCCAGCCTCGGTGAGCACCTCGAAACCGGTCTGCACCAGCGCGGTCGCACCACCGCAGAGCACCGCCTGCTCACCGAAGAGGTCGGTCTCGGTCTCCTCGGTGAAGGTGGTCTTGATCGCGCCGGCCCGGGTGCCGCCGATCGCCTTCGCGTACGCCAGGGCCAGGCCGAAGGCGTTGCCGCTGGCGTCCTGCTCCACAGCGACCAGGCAGGGCACACCCTTGCCGTCGACGTACTGGCGGCGGACCAGGTGACCCGGGCCCTTCGGGGCGACCATCGCCACGTCCACATCGGCCGGCGGGTTGATCAGGCCATACCGGATGTTGAAGCCGTGGCCGAAGAAGATCGCCTTGCCGGCGGTCAGGTTGGGGGCGATCGCCTCGGCGTACAGGCCGCGCTGGGCGGTGTCCGGCGCCAGGATCATGATGACGTCGGCCTCGGCCGCCGCCTCGGCCGGCGTGAGCACCCGCAGGCCCTGCTCCTCGGCCTTCGGCCGGCTCTTCGAACCGGCGGGCAGGCCGATCACCACGTCGACGCCGGAGTCGCGCAGCGACAGCGCGTGGGCGTGGCCCTGGCTGCCGTACCCGATCACCGCGACCTTGCGGGCCTGGATCAGGCCCAGGTCGGCGTCGTCGTCGTAGTACACCTCAACGCTCATTGACTTCCCTTTCGTACGGCGGTGCCCGGCGGCCCGTCGTGGATTTGTGCGGTGGATGCGGCGCTCGGGCGCCGGTCGGGGCGGGTCAGGCGGCACGCAGCGCGGGACCGGCGGTGATCGAACGCGAGCCGCGCCCGATCGCCACCGTGCCGGACTGCACCATCTCCTTGATGCCGAGGGGTTCGAGGTCACGCAGCAGCGCGTCGAGCTTGTCGGGGGTCCCGGTGGCCTCGATGGTCAGGGTGTCCGGGGCGACGTCGACCACCCGGGCGCGGAACAGGTTCACCGTCTCCAGCACCTGGGCGCGGGCGCTGCGGTCCGCGCGGACCTTCACCAGCAGCAGCTCCCGGGCCACCGAGACCTGCGGGTCCAGCTCGACGATCTTGAGTACGTTGACCAGCTTGTTGAGCTGCTTGGTCACCTGCTCCAGCGGGGACGACTCGGCGTTGACCACGATGGTGATCCGGGAGACGTCCGGGTTCTCGGTCTCCCCGACGGCGAGACTGTCGATGTTGAAGCCCCGCCGGGAGAACAGCCCGGAGACCCGCGCCAGGACACCCGGCTTGTTCTCCACGAGCACGGACAGGGTGTGCATGGTCATGGCATTACCTTCCTCGTCATGCCCTCATGGCCCTCGCTGCGCTCGGTGCGTTCGGTCATGACACAGCCTTCCTCGTCATGCCCACATGGCCCTCGCTGCGCTCGGTGCGTTCGGTCATGACACAGCCTTCCTCGTCATGCCCACATGGCCCTCGCTGCGCTCGGTCATGACTAGAGCTCGTCCTCGTCGAAGGCGGGGCGGACGCCCCGGGCGAACATGATCTCGTCGTTGCTGGTGCCGGCGGCGACCATCGGCCAGACCATGGCGTCCTTGCCGACCACGAAGTCGATGACCACCGGGGCGTCATTGATCGCCATCGCCGCCGCGATGGTCTTGTCCACGTCGGCGGCGGTCTCGCAGCGCAGACCGACGCAACCGAGCGCCTCGGCGAGCTTGACGAAATCCGGGATGCGGTGCTTGTGGGTGCCCAGCTCGGTGTTGGAGTAGCGCTCCCCGTAGAACAGGGTCTGCCACTGCCGGACCATGCCCAGGTTGCCGTTGTTGATCACGGCGACCTTGATCGGGATGCCCTCCAGCGCGCAGGTGGCCAGCTCCTGGTTGGTCATCTGGAAGCAGCCGTCGCCGTCCACCGCCCAGACCGGGGTGTCCGGCTGGCCGACCTTGGCGCCCATCGCCGCCGGAACGGCGTAGCCCATCGTGCCGAGGCCGCCGGAGTTGAGCCAGGTGTGCGGCTTCTCGTACGAGATGAACTGGCTGGCCCACATCTGGTGCTGGCCGACGCCGGCCACGTAGATCGCGTCCGGGCCGACGATCTCGCCCAGCCGCTTGATCACGTACTGCGGGGGGAGGGTGCCGTCGGCCGGCTCCTCGTAGCCGAGCGGGTAGCGCTCGCGCAGGTCGTCGAGCTGGGTCCACCAGTCGCCGAGGTCGGCGGCCGGCCGGGCCGCCCGCTCGGCGGTGACCGCGGCGATCAGCTCGTCGATCACGTGCCGGGCGTCGCCGACGATCGGCACGTCCGCGTGCCGGTTCTTCCCTATCTCGGCGGGGTCGATGTCCGCGTGCACGACGGTGGCGTCCGGCGCGAACGAGTCCAGCTTGCCGGTGACCCGATCGTCGAAGCGGGCCCCGAGGGCCACGATCAGGTCGGCCTTCTGCAGGCCGTACACGGCGGCGACGGTGCCGTGCATGCCGGGCATGCCCAGGTGCTGCCGGTGTGAGTCGGGGAACGCGCCGAGCGCCATCAGCGTGCTGACCACCGGGATGCCGGTCAGCTCGGCCAGCCGGCGCAGCCCGTCGGTGGCGCCGGCCTTGAGCACGCCGCCGCCGACGTAGAGCACCGGACGGCGGGCGCTGGTCATCAGCCGGGCCGCCTCGCGGATCTGCTTGCCGTGCGGGTGCAGGGTCGGCCGGTAGCCGGGCAGGTCGAGGGTGGGCGGCCAGGAGAAGGTGGTCTGGGCCTGCAGGACGTCCTTGGGGATGTCCACCAGGACCGGGCCCGGCCGGCCGGTCGCGGCCAGGTGGAACGCCTCGGCCAGCACCTGCGGGATCTCCTCGGCCGTCTGCACCAGGAAGTTGTGCTTCGTGATCGGCAGGGTGATGCCCTGGATGTCCGCCTCCTGGAAGGCGTCCGTGCCGATCGCCGGCCGGGCGACCTGGCCGGTGATCGCCACGATCGGCACCGAGTCCATGTATGCGTCGGCGATCGGGGTGACCAGGTTGGTCGCGCCCGGGCCGGAGGTGGCCATGCAGACCCCGACCTTTCCGGTGGCCTGGGCATATCCGGTGGCGGCGTGCCCGGCGCCCTGCTCGTGGCGGACCAGGATGTGCCGGACGGTGGAGTCGTAGAGCGGGTCGTAGGCCGGCAGGATCGCGCCGCCCGGGATGCCGAAGACGACGTCGACGCCGAGGGCCTCGAGCGACCGCACCAGCGATCCGGCGCCGGAGACCTGCGCCGGGCCGGGCCGCCGTTCGGTCGCGGTGGTTCCGTCCGCGCCGGTCGGGGTGTCCGTTCCGCGTACGGTCGGCTCGGCCGGGACGGACCCGTTGCGGGGGGTCGAGGCGTTGTCGGCGGCGCCGGCCGGCTCGGTGGCCGTGCGGGCTCGCCGGACGGAGTGGGCGAGGGTCTCTGGCGTGGGTCTGGTCATGGCGGTTCAAGCCTTTTGCTGGAGTGGGTGATGCGCTTCTCAGGATGGAACGCGGGCGTCCCGGCGATGGTCCGATGGCAACAAAAACGGCCCACGTGCAGATGCACGGGGCCAGCGCACTCTCAAGCAGAGGAGAGTGCGCTCAGGTAAGTACTCGCAGCGACCGGTTCGACGACATGTGGCTAAGCCTGACGCATCTCACGCGATGAGTCAACTGATCCCACATTCTGGTTAACGGATGCCGGCGTGTCCCGCTGCGGCACGCCCTCCGCGGCCGATCCCACCTGCGAAGATCCCTCGTTCGGGGGACGTGGCGCCGGCACCGGCGCCGCCGGGCTGGGACGCGCGCCCGGCGAGGTGGCCGCCTCCAACATCGCCTCCAGGTGCTCGGCCGGCACCCCCCAGCCGAACAGTGCGCCCTGACCGAAGCGGCAGCCGGCGGCCACCACCGCGGCCAACTCGGTGGGGTTGGTGACGCCCTCGGCGATCACCTCCAGCCCGAAGTGGTGCCCGAGGCGCATCACGATGTCCACCATCGGGGCGAACGCCGGACCGTCCCTGCCGACCGGCCGGACCGGCTCGTGCTCGGCGACCAGGCTGTGGTCGATCTTCAGAATGTCGATCGGCAGCCGGCGCAGCTGCCCCAGCGAGGAGTAGCCCGTGCCGAAGTCGTCCAGCGCGATGCGTACCCCGGTGAGACGCAGCGCGGCCAGCCGGCGGATCAGCTCGTCCAGGTCGGTGGCGACGGCGTGCTCGGTGACCTCCAGCACCAGCCGCTGGGGCGGTACGTGGTGGGCGCGCAGCGCGTCGGCGACCTGGCCCACGTACTCCGGGGCGTGCAGCTCGCGCGGCGAGACGTTCACCGACACCCAGACGTCGTGCCCGTCGGCCAGCCACCGGGAGAGCTGGTAGCAGGCCTGGTGCAGCACCCAGGCGCCCAGCTTGGAGATCATCCCGCACTCCTCGGCGAGCGGGATGAACTCGTCCGGGCGGACGTTGCCCAGCTCGGGGTGGTGCCAGCGGAGCAGCGCCTCGGCGCCGACCGGACGCACCGACGGCAGCGAGGCCACCGGCTGGAACGCCAGCCGCAGCTCGTCCCGCTCGATCGCGCCGCGCAGCTCGTGCTCCAGCACGGTGCGCCGGCGCAGCAGTTGGTCGTACGCGGCGTCGTAGCGCTCGATGCGGTTCTTGCCCCGCTGCTTGGCATAGCGCAGGGCGAGGTCGGCGTTGCGCAGCAGCAGCGCGACGTCGGTCTCCCCGTGGTTGCCGGCCACCCCGATGCTGACCGAGAGGAAGACCGGCACGTCCGCCTCCTCGTAGGGGCGGCCGAGCACCCCGAGCAGCCGTTCCGCGACCGGTTCGGCGTCGCTCGCGCCGTGCATCAGCACCGCGAACTCGTCACCGCCCAGCCGGGCCGCCAGGTCACCCGGGCGCAGGTTGCCGCGCAGTCGCCGGCCGACCTCGGCCAGCACCGCGTCGCCGACGTCGTGCCCCCGCATGTCGTTGACGTTCTTGAAGCCGTCCAGGTCCAACCCGAGCAGGACGCAGGGCACCCGGGCGTCGGCGCAGCGGTGCAGTTCGCGCAGCAGCCCGCGCCGATTGGCCAGGCCGGTGAGCGGGTCGGTGTGCGCCAGCTCGCGGAAGTGGGCCTCCCGGGCGGCCAGCCGGCCGGCGTAGCCCCGGACGTCGTTCAGGGCCAGGTACTGCCGGGCCACCAGGGCGAACCCCTCGACGCTGCCGGCGACGATGCCGAAGGCGTCGAACCCGCCGCCCTGGCTCAGGTGGTACATCGCCGAGGCGGCCATGGCGAACATCGGTGCGAAGGCGTACTCGCCGTCGCGGCGGATCAGGTCGACGTCGACCTGACCGGGCAGGTCGACCCGGTGGACCGCGGCGGCGACGGCCAGCAGTCCGGCGGCCAGCGCCGCGGCACCGGTGAGGGCCAGTGCCGGGCCGGCCTGGCAGAGCCCGGCGGACAGCCCCAGCCCGCCGCCGGTCACCCCGGTCGCCCCGACGCCGAGCAGGATCAGCCGCCCGCGTGGCGGAGCGGCCCGGAGCACCATGATCAGGATCAGCCCGGCGGTGAGTGCCGCGCTCACCGTGGCCAGCACGATGGGCACGTCGGCGACCGGGGTGAACGCGCCGAGCAGCCGGGTCGGCTCGGAGAGGACCACCCAGCCGACGAACCAGAGCGCGCTCGCAATGATCACGCCGTCGAGCAGCAGCCGGGCGGTGGCGGCCCGGGTTGCCGCGGCGCCGGGCAGGCGGAGCAGGGCGGCGCCGAGCGCGAGCCCGCTGAGCGTGCCGCCCGCCGAGACGAACGTCGCCCAGCCGGTGCGTTGCCCTTCCCGGTGGGCCCAGTCGTCGGCGGCCAGCACGGCGATGACCCCGGCGACGAGGCTGATCAGCGCGATCCCGGCGGCCACGGCGAGCAGCACGTGGGTCTGCCGGTGGGATCCGACCCGGCGGCGGGCCGAGGCGGCGAGCAGCGCGGTGGCGCCGGCGGCGGCAAGCCCGCTCAACGCCACAACGGTGACCACGCCCGGGGTCGAATGCACGACGTCAACTTTGCCGGATACGCGCACGCCGAGGGGTACCGGGTGTGCAACTGTTGGGACACGACCTGCGCGCCCGGGGTTCGCCGGGTTGGCGGTGCCACACTGGTAGCCATGCCTGAGCTGCGGTCGAGGACCTCCACGCACGGTCGGACGATGGCGGGCGCCCGAGCCCTGTGGCGGGCCACCGGGATGACCGACGACGACTTCGGCAAGCCGATCGTCGCCATCGCCAACAGTTTCACCCAGTTCGTGCCCGGTCACGTACACCTCAAGGACCTCGGCGGCCTGGTGGCCGACGCGGTGGCCGAGGCCGGCGGGGTGGGCCGGGAGTTCAACACCATCGCCGTGGACGACGGCATCGCCATGGGCCACGGTGGCATGCTCTACTCGCTGCCCAGCCGCGAGCTGATCGCCGACGCGGTGGAATACATGGTCAACGCGCACTGCGCGGACGTCCTGGTCTGCATCTCCAACTGCGACAAGATCACTCCGGGCATGCTGCTGGCCGCGCTGCGGCTCAACATCCCGACCGTCTTCGTCTCCGGTGGCCCGATGGAGGCCGGCAAGACGGTGGCGATCGAGGGGATCGTGCACTCCAAGATCGACCTGGTCGACGCGATGGTCGCCTCGTCGAACGAGGCGGTCACCGACGACCAGCTCGACCAGATCGAGCGTTCGGCCTGCCCGACCTGCGGTTCCTGCTCCGGCATGTTCACCGCCAACTCGATGAACTGCCTCACCGAGGCGATCGGCCTGGCGCTGCCCGGCAACGGGTCGACCCTGGCCACCCACGCCGCCCGCCGGTCGCTCTTCGTCGAGGCCGGCCGCACCGCCGTCGCGATCGCCAAGCGCTGGTACGACGCCGACGACGCCTCGGTGCTCCCCCGCTCGATCGCCAACCGGGCCGCCTTCGAGAACGCCGTGGCGCTCGACGTGGCCATGGGCGGCTCGACCAACACGGTGCTGCACCTGCTCGCCGCCGCCCGCGAGGCGGAGCTGGACTTCGGCGTGGCCGACATCGACGCGATCTCCCGCCGGGTGCCCTGCCTCGCGAAGGTCGCGCCGAACTCGCCGCAGTACCACATGGAGGACGTGCACCGGGCCGGCGGCATCCCGGCCATCCTCGGCGAGATGGACCGGGCCGGCCTGCTCAACCGCGACGTGCACGCGGTGCACTCGCCCAGCCTGGCGCAGTGGCTGGCCGACTGGGACGTGCGGGGCGGCTCGGCCACGCCGGAGGCGGTCGAGCTGTTCCACGCCGCCCCGGGCGGGGTGCGCACCACCGAGCCGTTCTCCACCACCAACCGCTGGTCGTCCCTGGACACCGACGCGGCCGGCGGCTGCGTACGGGACCGGGAGCACGCCTACTCCGCCGACGGCGGACTCGCCATCCTGCACGGCAACCTGGCCCCGGACGGCTGCGTGGTGAAGACCGCCGGGGTGCCCGAGGAGTGCCTGACCTTCCGCGGCCCGGCCAAGGTCTACGAATCGCAGGACGAGGCGGTGTCGGCGATCCTGGCCAAGGAGATCGTCCCGGGGGACGTGGTGGTGATCCGGTACGAGGGCCCGAAGGGCGGCCCCGGCATGCAGGAGATGCTCTACCCCACCTCGTTCCTCAAGGGCCGTGGGCTGGGCCGATCGTGCGCGCTGCTCACCGACGGGCGGTTCTCCGGCGGCACCTCCGGGCTCTCCATCGGTCACGTCTCCCCGGAGGCGGCCTCGGGCGGGCTGATCGCGCTGGTGCGGGAGGGCGACGAGATCGTCATCGACATCCCGGCCCGGTCGATCGACCTGAACGTGCCGGACGACGTGCTCCAGGCCCGCCGGGTGGAGGAGGAGAAGCGGGACCGCCCGTACACCCCGGCCGACCGGCAGCGGCCGGTCTCGGCGGCACTGCGCGCGTACGCCTCGATGGCCACCTCGGCCAGCGACGGCGCCTACCGCCGGGTGCCGGAGTAACCCGCCCCCACGGCACGGCCGCACGCCGGTAGGGTCCGCCGTCGTGGAGACGACGATGAGCTACGCGCGACGGATCCGGCCGGTCATCGACCGGGTGTACGTGGCTGCCCGCTGGGCGGCCCGGGCCCGGATGGAGGCGTACTACGCGGAGCGGGGGGCGGACCTCGGCGCCGAGAACAGCTTCTACTCGGGCCTGCTGGCCCGGCCGATGCCGGCCGACGCCCTCGCCGACGGGGTGGTCTACACCGATGGTGACATGAGCCGGGAGCTGGCCCAGGGCCTCATGAAGGTGGACGCCGAGGGCACCTGGCACCTCACCGAGCTGGGCCGGGAGCTGGCGCTGTTCGCGCAGCGGGCGACCGGCGAGGCCGCCGAGGAACGCTGGTCTGCCGGCCCGTCGATGCTGCCCGGCATGGCGTCGATACCCCGGCTGGCCGAGCTGGTGGGCCGGGTGCTGGCGCACGGGCTGGCCACCGGCGGGCCCGCGTTCCGTGCCATGGCCCCGGCGTACGAGCCGGACGACGCCTCACCGGCGGTGCTGCTCACCACCCGACTCGGCTCGCTGCGGCACCACCGGGCCGACGCACACCGGGCGGCGTGGCGGGCCGCCGGGCTGACCGCCGAGCAGATCAAGGCGCTGCCCGACGGCCCGGAACGGGCGGCGATCGAGGCCGACACCGACCGCCGCGACGCACCCGCGTACGCGGTGCTCACCGACGACGAGCGCTGGGAGCTGCTCGCCGGCCTCGGCGCCCTCCAGGGCTGATCAGCCGAGATCTTGGACAGTTGCCGTTCGCCGCTAACGGCAACTGTCCAAGATTCACAAAGGGCCCCTGACGTCGTTGACGCAGCGGAGCACGGGGCGGCGGGTGAGGGCGGCGGGGTCGAGCGGGACGTCCGCGCGCACCGTGAACGCCGCCGAATCGCCGGGTAGCAGGGTGACGAGAGCCTGATTCACCTCCGCCGACGGGTGCAGCCGGTCCGGGAACAGGGTCAGGTCGCGCAGCACCGTCCGGGCGGTCACCTGGACCAGTTGACCGCCGTCGACCGGCTCGACCGTGGCCTCCAGCTCCGCCACCGGCCACTCGATCTCCCGGTCCTCGGCGAAGAACCACAGCGCCCGCTCCGTCGCGTCCCACGGCTCCGCGACCAGCAGCTCCCGCCGGGCCTCGTCCGGCCGCGCCAGCTCCGCCGGCAGCGCCGCCACCGCCGACGAGTACGCGGGGACGTCGAGTTCCAGCGCGGTCTTCGCCCGCACTTCCCAGCCCAGCGTGATCCGGTTGACCGTGACAGGCACCTGCCACGGCCGGCCGGTCTCGTTCACCGCCACCAAGGCCAGCCCGCCGTCGCGGGGCTGCACGGTGAGCAGGCGGTCGGCGTACGCCTGGCGCAGCGCGTACCAGAGTGGCTTGCGCCGGCCGTCGCCGTCGACCGCCGCCCACGAGGTGACCGGCCAGCAGTCGTTGAGCTGCCAGACGATGGTGCCCATGCAGACCGGCCGGTGGGACCGGAAGTGCTCGACGCCGAGCTGGATGGCCCGGGCCTGGTTGAGCTGGGTGAGGTAGTGCCAGTCGTCGAAGTCGGCGGGCACCGGCAGGTGGGCGTCCAACCCGCGCTGGAGCTTCAGGTCCCCGTCGATCGCTTTCTGGTGGTGGGCCATCCCGGGCGAGTCGTGGGCGAGGGTCTCGTCCGAGATGGACCGCCGCAGGGTCGCGTACGCCGGCGGCGCCTGGTAGCCGAACTCGGCGACGAAACGCGGCAGGTACTCCCGGTACTTCGTGTAGTCGTCGGTGTTCCAGACGTCCCAGATGTGCGTGGTGCCGTGCGCCGGGTCGTTGGGGTGCACGTCCTCGCGGCCCGACCACGGGCTGCCCGGCCAGTACGGTCGGGTCGGGTCCAGTTCGCCGACGATCCGGGGCAGCAGCTCCAGGTAGTAGCCGCGCCCCCAGGTCCGCCCGGCCAGCGGCTCCTGCCAGTCCCAGTCGTGCCAGCCCCAGATGTTCTCGTTGTTGCCGGTCCAGAGCACCAGCGACGGGTGGACGGCCAGCCGGGTCACCTGCTCGCGCGCCTCGGCCTCGAGCTCGGTGCGGAACGGCTCCTCCTCGGGGTAGGCGGCGCAGGCGAAGAGGAAGTCCTGCTGCACCAGCAGGCCGAGTTCGTCGGCCAGGTCGTAGAAGTCGTCCGACTCGTACCGGCCGCCACCCCAGACCCGGAGCAGGTTGACGTTCGCCCCGACCGCCTGCGCGAACCGTCCGGCCAGTCGCTGCCGGGTCACCCGGTCGGGGAACACGTCGTCGGGAATCCAGTTGACGCCCCTGACGAAGACCGGCACGTCGTTGACGTGCAGCGTGAACGCGCTGCCGTGCGCGTCGGGGGCGGTGTCGAGGCGTACCGAGCGGAAGCCGATCCGCCGGGACCAGTCGTCCAGCGCCCGGCCGTCCTCGGCGCGCAGGGTCACGTCGAGGTCGTAGCGCGGCTGCTCGCCGTACCCGACGGGCCACCACCGCTCGGGGTCTCGGAGGGTGAGCGTGGCCACGGCCGTGCGCTCCCCCGCCGGGATGGTGACCTCCGCCGCGACGCCGGCGACCTCGGCCCGCACGACCAGCGGTACGTCCGCCGCCCGCTCGACCTCGACATGCAGCTCCACCCGGCCGGTGTCGCCGGAGAGGGTGACCAGCGGGCGGACGGTGGCCAGCCGGGCGGTCGACCAGGCGTGCAGCCCGATCTCCTGCCAGATACCGGCGGTCACCAGGTTCGGTCCCCAGTCCCAGCCGAAGTTGCAGGCGGTCTTGCGGATGAAGTTGAACGGCTCCGGGTACGCGTTGGGCCGGTCACCGAGCCGGTCGCGGTGCGCTTCCGCGTAGCGGTACGGCGAGTCGAAGCGGACGGTCAACGTGTTGTCTCCCGGCCGGAGCAGGGCGCCGACGTCGAACCGGTACCCGCGGTGCTGGTTCTCGGTACGGCCGAGCACGGTGCCGTTGAGGGTCACCGTGGCGACCGTGTCCAGCCCGGCGCAGGCCAGGTCCACCCGGTCCGTGTCGCCCGGCTGCCACTCGAAGGTGGTCTCGTAGACCCAGTCGGTACGCCCGATCCAGCCGAGCCTCGTCTCGTTGTCGTCCAGGTAGGGGTCGGGGATGAGGCCGGCGGCCAGTAGGTCGGTGTGCACGCAGCCGGGCACGGTGGCCGGCACCGCCGCCTCGGCGACCTCCGGCGGCACCTGCGGACCGGGTACGGACCGCAGCGCCCAGCCCTCGTACAGCGCCTGCAACCTCACGATTTGACCGCACCTTCCATGATTCCGCGGACGATCTGGCGTCCGCCGACGAAGAGCATCACCAGCAGGGGGATGGTGGCGACGAACGCGCCCGCCAGCACCCGCCGGTAGATCACGTAGTTGCCGCTGGCCAGGTCGGAGACCGCCACCATCGAGGTCGGGAAGTCGCTGCCGCCCAGCGTGATCAACGGCCACTGGAAGTCGTTCCAGGTGGCCACGAAGGTGAGCAGGCCGAGCACCGCCAGGGCGGGACGGAGCGCCGGCAGCACGATGCTGGCGTAGATCCGCATGGTGGTGGCACCGTCCACCCGGGCGGACTCGACCAGTTCGTCGGGCACGCTGTTGACGATGAACTGCCGCATGTAGAAGACGCCGAAGGCGCTGACCAGACCGGGGGCGATGACGGCGAGCAGGGTGCCGTTCCAGCCGAGCTTGCCCATCACGATGTAGAGGGCGACCACCCCGAGCTGGTTGGGCACGGTGAGGGTGAGTATCACGAAGAGCATCAGCGCGTTGCTGCCCTTGAACCTCAGCTTGGCGAAGGCGAAGCCGGCCAGCGAGCAGAAGAAGAGCACCGAGGCGGTCACCACGGTCGACACGATGACGCTGTTGACCAGCGAGGCGGCGAAGTAGACGTCCTGGAGGGAGAAGACCTCGTCCAGGTTGATCAGGAACTGGTTACTGGGGACCACCGCCGGGGGAAGCTTCGCCAGCGCCTCGTCGGTGCTGGTGGCGATGACGAACATCCAGTAGAGCGGGAACGCGCCGAGCAGGAAGGTCGCGGCCAGCAGCAGATAGGTCCAGATGCTGGCGCCGGTGTCCTGCGGGGCCCGCCCCATCAGCCGCGGCCGGTTGCGCCTGGCCGGCGGGGTGGGCGACGGGGTGGACGGCGGCGCGGTCACGGCGGTCATTTGCGACCTCCCGACAGTCGGTTGGTGAGCAGGGTGTTGACGCCGGCGACGATCAGGATGATCAGGAAGAGCGCCCAGGACATCGCGGCGGCGTAGCCGAGGTTGAGGTCCTTCCAGCCGACCTTGTAGATGAGCTGGGCGATGGTCTGCCACTCCCGGCCGGAACCGCCCGTCGCCGCCTGCGCGTTCAGGTCGAAGAGCATCGGCTCGGTGAAGAGCTGGAGCCCGCCGATGGTGGAGAGGATGACGGTGAAGAGCACCACCGGCCGGATCATCGGCACGGTGATCCGCCAGAGCTGCTTCCACGGGCTGGCGCCGTCGAGCGCCGCCGCCTCGTAGACGTCGCGCGGGATGGACTGCATCGCGGCCAGGTAGAGCAGGGCGTTGTAGCCGATCCACTTCCAGTTGACCATGGTCGCGATGGCGATCCACGAGTGCAGCTTGTCGGCGCGCCAGTCGATGGGGTCGTCCGCGCCGCCGATGCCGAAGAGGCCGAGCACCCAGTTGGCCATGCCGAAGTCGCGGGAGAAGAAGACGCTGAACACCATGGTCGAGGCGACGATCGGTGTCACGTACGGCAGCAGCACCGCGACCCGCCACCAGGTCTGCGCCCGCAACTTGCGGTTGAGCAGCGAGGCGACGATCAGCGCGAGCAGCAGCTGCGGCACCGTGGAGAGCAGGAAGATGCCGAAGGTGTTGTAGAGCGCGTTCCAGAAGTATTCGTCGCCGAAGAGCTTGCTGAAGTTGTCGAAGCCGGCCCAGTACGGCAGCGTCGGATCGTCGAGCCGGTAGTTACGTAGCGCGACCACACCGTTGAAGATCAGCGGGAAGAGGCCGAACACGATGAAGAGCAGGAAGAACGGCGCGATCATCAGGTACGGCAGGTAGCGCAGGTCGAAGCGGTACAGCCGGTCGCGCCAGGTCAACCGTGATTTGCCGCCCCCGCGACCGCGCTCCGGCGCGGCTCGGCGGCCCGACGACGGTGTGGCTGCGGCACGCGTGGTGGACATCGGATCACTCCAGGGCCGAGGTGGTGACGGGACGGACGGTGACGGAGCGGGCGGTGCCCCGCTCCGTCACCGGTGCTGCAAGTTGAGTCACTGCGGCGAAGCCACCGTCAGGAGTGGGCCACCTTCTCCGCCGCCTTGACCGCCGCCGGCCAGGCGGCGTCCGGCTTCAGGCTCTTGCTCTCCACCCGGCGGATGACGTTCTCCACCTCGACCCGGGTCGGGCCGTTCTTCTTGCCGAGGTACTGCGGGGTCAGGCCCTCGGCCATCTTCGGGAAGATCTGCCCGACCGGCGCGTTGCTGAAGAACGGGTTCTTGAAGTCGGCGATCGCCGGGTCGGAGTAGAGCGCCGGCTGCGAGGGCAGGTTGCCGACCTTCTTGAAGATCTCGATCTGCTGCTCCGGCGCGACCAGCCACTCCAGCAGCTTGTACGCCTCGTCGACGTGCTTGCCCTGCTTGGGGATGGTCAGGAACGAGCCGCCCCAGTTGCCGCCGCCGCCGGGCACCGCGGCGATGTCCCACTTGCCCTCGGTGCCGGGGGCGGTGTCCTTGATGTGGCCGAGCATCCATGCCGGGCAGGCGAGCACGGCGAAGGAGCCGCTGGTGAAGCCCTTGTCCCAGTCCGCCTGGAAGCTCACCAGGTTGGCCGAGAGGCCGGCCTCGATTCCCTTGACGGCGTTGTCGAAGGCGACCTTCGGGCCGCCGTCCATCTGGAGCTGTTCCTGCTCGTCGTAGAAGCCGACCGGCTGCTGGCCGAGGATCGGGTTGAACAGGTTGGTGGCCGAGTCGACGAACTTCTTCTTGGACTTGGCGGTGTACTGCTGGCCGACCTCGAAGAACTTGTCCCAGGTGGGCCAGAGCGCGGAGACCTGGTCCCGGTCGGTGGGCAGGCCGGCGGCCTTGAACAGGTCGGTCCGGTAACACATGGCCAGGCCGCCGACGTCGGTGCCGAGGCCGAGCTGGCTCTTGCCGTCGGCCGACAGCGACTGCTTCCACTTCCAGGGCAGGTACTTGCTCTCGTACGAGCCGGCACCCTTGTCCAGCAGGTTGACGAACTTGTCGGACTGGCTGCGGAACTGGACTATGAAGCCCTCGTCGATCGCCGCGATGTCCGGTGCTCCGGTGCCTGCGACGAGCTTCTTCTGCAGATCCTCGTGCTGGGCGTTGTACTCGCCGGAGTTCAGCTGGATCTTGATGTTCTTGTGCTCGGCCTCGTACTTGGTCTTGAGGTCCTGGAGGCCGAAGTCACCCCAGAAGTTGATCTTCAAAGTGATCTGCCCGCCGGCCGAGTCCGAGCCGCCGGTGGTGCTCTTTCCGCTGCATGCCGCGACCATGACCAGGCTGACGGCACCCACGGCGACCGCCCGGGCCCAGTGCGTCCAGGACCGTTTCATGTCATCCTCCGCGCCGAATGGGAACGCTCCCAAGATCGAGAAACGTTGACTGAACCGGATAAGTGAGCACACCGTACGGGCGCCCCAATGGACTGTCAACGGCAGGTGAACAGCGAGACCGGACAGTGACCTTTCGGACGCCTTGGGAGCGCGATCATGCGTGATTAACCGCTCTCCGAAGCAGAATCGTGAGCGGGGCACTGGCGGGCGGCACCGGACCCGGTCGTACGCTTAACCGCGCAAGTGAGGTCCGTTCAGGAAGCCTCAGCCTTGTCGTCGCGCCGATCGCGGCCGGGGCCCCTTGCAGTAGCGTGACAGCCGCCGCTCCCCGGCGGCTGAGGAGCGCCCCGCGGGGCCGGAACAACTGGAGGAGCGCGCCGGTGAAGCGGCCGACCATCGCCGACGTCGCCCGGCGGGCCGGGGTCTCCAAGGGCGCGGTGTCCTACGCGCTCAACGGGCAACCCGGCGTGTCCGAGGCGACCCGCCGACGCATCCTGGCGATCGCCGCCGAGATCGGGTTCAGCCCGAGCAGCGCCGCCCGGGCGCTCTCCGGCGCCACCGCCAGCGCGGTCGGCCTGGCCCTGTGCCGGCCGGCGCGGACGCTCGGCATCGAGCCGTTCTTCATGGAGCTGATCAGCGGCGTCGAGGCCGAACTGTCGGCCCGCTCGTACGCGCTGACCCTGCAGGTGGTGGCCGACCACGAGGCGGAGGTCGCGGTCTACCGGCGGTGGTGGGCCGAGCGGCGGGTGGACGGCGTGCTCGTGTGCGACCTGCGGACCGACGACCGGCGGGTGCCCGCGCTGGAGGAGCTGCAACTGCCGGCCGTGGTGATCGGCGGCCCCGGTCACACCGGCCGCCTGACCAACGTCTGGTCCGACGACGCGGCGGCCCTGGCGGAGACCGTGGAATACCTCGTCGCGCTCGGGCACCGGCGGATCGCCCGGGTCGGCGGCCTGCCCACCCTGCTGCACACCGAGATCCGCAACAACGCGTTCGACGCGGTGTGCCGGCGGCTGGGGCTGGACGACGCCACCACGGTCTGGTCGGACTACACCGGCGAGGAGGGCGCCCGGGCCACCCGCCGGCTGCTCAGCTCCGCCAACCGGCCCACCGCGATGATCTACGACAACGACGTGATGGCGATAGCCGGGCTCTCGGTCGCCCAGGAGATGGGGCTCGCCGTCCCCGGCGACCTGTCGATCGTGGCCTGGGACGACTCCCCGCTCTGCCAGCTGGTGCACCCGCCGCTGACCGCCCTCGGCCGGGACATCCCCGCATACGGGGCGCACGCCGCCCGGCAGCTCCTCGCGGTGATCGCCGGCGAACCGGTCACCGGCCTCCAGGACGAGACGGCCCACCTCACGCCGCGCGGCAGCACGGCACCGCCCCGGCCCCGGTGAACCGGTTCAGGGCAGCACGGACCGGCTCAGTGGGGCGCGGAGCCGAACTCCTCGAACCACGCCTCGACCCGCTCGGCGGTGGCCGGGCGGGCCAGCGCGAAGCCCTGGCCGTAGCGGCAGCCGGCCCGCCGGGCCCCGGCGACCTGGACCTCTGACTCCAGCCCCTCGACGATCACCTCGACGCCGAGCCGGTCGCCAAGGTTGGCCACCACCTCGATCAACGGGTGGTTCCCGTCCGGGGACGGCCCGACCAGGTGCGGGCCGACCTTGAGCAGGTCGATCGGGAGCCGGCGGAGCTGAGCCAGCGAGGCGTGCTCGGCACGGAAGTCGTCCAGCGCGGTCCGCACCCCGAGCGAGCGCAGGCCGGCGAGCCGGGCCACCACCGTGGGCAGCTCCACGGCGACGGCCGGCTCGGCGACCTCCACCACGAGGCGTTCCGGTGCCACGTCGTACGCGGCCAGGGCCGTCGCCGTCCGGGCCACGAAGTCCGGTGCCGCCAGCTCGCGGGGCGTGACGTTGACCGCCATCCACAGTTTCCGTCCCCCGTCCGACCAGTCGGCGAGCTGCCGGCAGGCCCGGTCCAGCACCCACCGCCCCACCTCGCCGAGCAGGTCCAGGTCCGCCGCGACCGGCAGCAGCTCGTCCGGCAGCACGGTGCCCAGCGCCGGGCTGCGCCAGCGCAGCAGCGCCTCGGTGCCCACCGGCTGCCGGTCGGCGAGGGCCAGCACCGGCTGGTAGACCAGGTCCAGCTCGCCCCGGGCGAGCGCCCCCGGCAGCTCCCGCTCCAGGTCCAGCCGGCGGACGAGCTGCTCCTCCAGGTACGCGTCGTACCACTCGACCCGGTCCCGGCCGAGCTGCACCGCGCGTCGCCGGGCCAGTTCGGCCTGGCGCAGCACGTCCTCCGGCTCACCGCCGGTCGTCTCGGCCAGCCCGAAGCCGGCCCGGATCCGCGGCACCCCGCCGGCCCGCGGGTACGGCTCGGTCAGCGCGGCCAGCAACCGGCCGCCCAGCGCGTACGCGACCACCGGCCCGACGTCGGTCAGCACGGCGAACTCGGCATCGGCGAGGCGGGCCACGAGATCGCCGGGGCCGCAGCCGGCCCGGAGCCGCCGGGCGACCTCGACCAGCACGGACCGGTCCGGGGGCACGCCGTCGTCGGCGCCGGCCAGGTCGACGACGAGCAGCGCGCCGCCCGCCCGCCCGACGAGCCGGCGCAGCAGCTCACTCCGGTCCACCAGGGCGGCGAGCGGGTCGGCCGTGACCGGCCGGTCGCCGGACGGGACGGGCCCGCCGGCCTCCCGGGCCAGCCGGTGGGCGCGGCGGCGCTGGTCGGCGACGGCGAGCAGTTCGCGGAGCACCATCGGCGGGACGACCGCCAGTCCCAGGGCGATCGCGGGGGCGGCGATCTCCCCCACCGTCCACAGGTGGTGGCCGGCGGCGAGCGCGGCGATGCCGGCCGGCGCGGTCAGCGCGGGCCAGACGGCAGGTAGGCCACTGGGCCGGGGTAGCGCCCCCACGGCCGTACGCCGGGCGCCGTCGGCGGTGAGCAGCGCGCCGGCCAGCAACGGCGGCGCGGCGGCCAGGGCGGCCCGCTCCGGGACGCCGTAGGCGAGCAGCAGCACGAGCAGGGCCAGCCCGGCGAGGGAGGCCGCCGCTCCGGCGAAGCAGCGCGCCGCGCCCGGCCGGCGGCGCCGGTCCGCCCGCGCGGTCACCAGCAGCACCGCCACCGCGGCCGTACCGGCGCCGGTCGCGGCGACCGCCGCCGGCGGCACCGGGCCGGCTGGCAGCAGCATCCAGGCCGTGAAGACCAGGCTGACGCCGAGGCTGAGCACGTCCACGCTCCGGCGGAGGCGTTCGGCGGCGGCGAGCCGGGACCGGCCGGGGAGCCGGCGCAGCGCCACGGCGTACAGCGCGGCGGTGACGGCGAGGCCGGCCAGCGCGACCGGCGGCCGGTGCGCCGGGCCGACCAACGGCAGCACGGCGACGGTGAGCCCGGCGGCCAGCACGGCCCCATCGAGGATCACGGCGCACCGGCGGAACAGGACTGTCCGCCGGGCCCGTTGGCCGGTCGACGGCGACCCACCGGGAGCCGGTGCGGCGACCGGAGGTCGGTCCGGGTCGGCGGGTCGGGTGCCGGCCAGCCAGGCGAGCCGCACGCAGGACACGGCACAGCCGGCGGCGACGGCGAGCGCGACCGCAGCGAGGGGTGGGACGAGATCGGCGGCCCCGGCCAGCACGAGTAGCGCGCCGACGAGCGGCACGACGAGGTCGGGCAGCGGTGGCCGGTGGTGGCGACCGGCGGCGGGGCGGGTGACGGGCACGTGCGATCGCCTTCGTGAGGGGGCACGGGCGGTGCCGTTGCGGGGCGGCGTGCGGGCTCTGCCGTGGTGGCGGACGGCTCTCGGACGACCGCGCGGAGACCGGCGTGGCCATGCCTATAAACGACCCCGGACGCGCCCGGTGACGGGGCCTCGCGTGTGAGGCCAGTCACACGCGCGCCACGGATCGCCGCCGTCGCGCCCGCCCGGGACCGCCCGGCCCCGGGGTGCGATCATCGGGAGGTGAGCCGCCCCGACACCATCCGCTTCCGCCACAACCAGGCCATCCTGGTCGCCGCGATCGTGACGTTCATCGGCGCGCTGCCGCTGGCCACCGCAAGCCTGTGGTTCTTCTGGGTCCTGCTGATCCCGCTCGCGGTCATGATCTGGGCGTGGCGGGCCGGCACCGACGCCGACTCCCGCGAGATCCGCGTACGGGCGCTCCTCGGGCAGCGACGGATCCCCTGGGAGCAGGTCGCCGAGCTGACCGGCGACGCCCGCGGCCGGGGGGTCGTCCGGCTCGACGACGGGGAACTGCTCGTCCTGCCCGCGGTACGCGCCGACGACCTGCCCCGGCTGATCTCCGCCACCGGACAGGAACTGCCCGGCAACGCCGACTGAACCGACCCGGGATCGACCGGGCCGGCCCGGTCAGTAGCCGTCCACCACCCGGTTCGCCAGCGGCGCTCCGGCCACGAACCGGCGCAGCTGCTCCCCCACCAGCCGGTACGCCCGGGGCAGCAGGCCGCGTACCGAGCCGGCGACGTGCGGGGTGAGCAGCACGTTCGGCAGCTCCCACAGCGGGTGGTCGGCGGGCAGCGGCTCGGGCTCGGTGACGTCCAGGGCGGCCCGCAGCCGGCCGGAGGCCAGCTCGGCCACCAGCGCCGACGTCCGGGCCACCGGGCCGCGGGCCGCGTTGACCAGCAACGCGCCGTCCGGCATCGCGGCGAGGAACTTCTCGTCGACCAGCCCCCGGGTCCGCTCGGTCAACGGCACCAGCAGCACCACCACGTCCGCCTCGGGCAGCAGGGCGGGCAGCTCGTCCACCCCGTGCACCCCCTCGGCCGGACGCGGGCTGCGGGCGACCAGGGTGAAGGTCACCTCGAACGGGGCCAGCCGGGCCTGGACCGCCGCGCCGATCGAACCCGCCCCGACGATCAGCACCCGCTTTCCGGCCAGCTCGTCGCTCGGGGCCACCTCGGCGTACGCCCATTCACGGCGGGCCTGGGCCCGGGCCAGCGGGCCGAAACCGCGCAGCGCGGAGAGGATCGCGGCGACCACCCACTCGGCGGTGGACGAGTCGTGCACGCCCCGGCCGTCGCAGAGTGTCACCCCGTCGGGAATCCGCCCCACCCAGGCGTCCGCCCCGGCGGAGAGCAACTGCACCACCGCCAGGTCGGGCAGCTCGGCCAGCAGCGCGCAGGCGTCCCCGCCGGACAGGAACGGCGGCACCCAGAAACGGACGCCGGCCGGCGGCGACGGCAGTCGGGTCGGGTCCTCCAGGAGCTCAACGGTGACGCCCGACGGCAGCTCGCCGAGGAGGGCGCGGCCGGCCGGGTGCGGAATCCATACCTTCACGATCACCGACGATAGTCGGCGCGCCCGCCGAACCAGCCGGTCGGCCTCGGCCCGGCTACGCTGGGGCGGGTGAACGCCCGTCCCCCGTACCCCCGCATCGGCCGCCTCCGGACGGCGCTGGCGGCGCCCTGCGCGGCGCTGCTGCTGGGCACCGCCGGCTGCGCCTTCGGCGAGCCGGAACCGGACCCGGCCGGCGCGCCGCCGAACCTGCCGACGCCCTCGGCGACGGCCAGCTCCGGCGGCGCCGGGCAGCAGGTGGTCGTCACCGTGCTGGCCAAGGGGCTGGCGGTGCCCTGGGCGATCGCCTTCCTCCCCGACGGCGGCGCGCTGGTGACGGAACGGAACAGCGGCCGAATCCTCCAGGTCGGTCCCGAGTCCGGCCCGGATGGCATGAACGTCGGCGTGGTGCAGAGCGTGCCGGGCGTGGCGGCCGGCGGCGAGGGCGGGCTGCTCGGCATCGCCGTCTCCCCGTCGTACGCCAAGGACCGCACCGTCTTCGTCTACTACACCTCGACGCAGGACAACCGGATCGCGAGGATGCGACTGGGCGAAGCACCCACCCCGATCCTCACCGGCATCCCGAAGGCCGGAAACCACGACGGCGGCGGCCTGGGTTTCGGCCCGGACGGCTACCTTTACGCCAGCACGGGCGACGCCGGGAAGACGGCCAACGCACAGGACCCGAAGAGCCTCGGCGGCAAGATCCTGCGGATCACCCCGGACGGCAAGCCCGCGCCGGGCAACCCCACCGCCGGCTCCCCGGTCTGGTCGCTGGGACACCGCAACGTGCAGGGCTTCGCCTGGACGCCGGACAAACGGATGTATGCGGTGGAGTTCGGCCAGAACACCTGGGACGAGATCAATCAGATCGACAAGGGCGGCAACTACGGCTGGCCGCAGGCCGAGGGGCGGGCCGACGACAAGCGCTTCGTCGACCCGATCACGCAGTGGCGCACCGCCGACGCCTCCTGTTCCGGGCTGGCCGCGACGGAGCGCCTGCTGGTCACCGCGTGCCTGCGCGGGCAGCGGCTCTGGTTGGTCGAACTGGCCGCGAACGGTAGCGTTCTCGGCCAGCCGCGCGAGCTGCTGACCGGCAAGTACGGCCGGCTCCGGGCCGCCGCGGTCGCCCCGGACGGCTCGGTCTGGGTGAGCACCTCCAACCAGGACGGGCGGGGCAAGCCGGCCGCGGAGGACGACCGAATACTGCGGCTGGTCTTCGCCGACGGCGGGGCTGGGCGCAGCTGAGGCCGGCCGCACGACCGGAGAGTTGAGCAGGCCCGGGCATCCCCGGGTTTTCCACGAACCCTCATTGGGCAGGTCAGGATTTGAACATGGACGGCCAGGAGAACGAGGAACGCGGCACCGGGGACGAGGCGGCCCCGGAGACCGGGCGTGCCCCCCGCCGGGCATTCCGCCTGCCGGGGGCCGGGCGGTGGCTCGTCGGGCTGCGCCGGCTCGGCCTGGCGCTGGCCGTGCTCGTGGTCACCCTGACCGGGATCGTCGCCGGCACGTACGCCGGTGGGCACCAGGCCACCGACATCGGGCCGTTCCGCGCGGAGCTCAGCCTCAGCCCGTCGGTGAGCGGGGGCACCACCATCGACGTGTCGCCGCTGGGCGCGCTGCTGCTGGACAGCCACCGCGGGCCGGCCTACCTGACCGTGAAGCTGGGCTCGCTGGACCAGGGGCGCACCGAGGCGCTGCTCGACGACCCGGCGAGCATCAGCCGAGCCAGCCAGTCCGCCGTCGAGGACGTCCGCGTCGGCGTGGTGCGCCTCGGACTCAAGACGCTCGGTTCGGCGGTGCTGGCGACCCTGCTGCTCTCCGCGCTGGTCTTCCGCAACGTACGCCGGACGGCCTGGGCCGGCGGCATGGCGCTGGTGATCACCGGAGGCAGCCTCGGCCTGGCCGCCGCCACCGTCCGCCCGCAGTCGATCGAGGAGCCCCGCTACGAGGGGCTGCTGGTCAACGCGCCGGCGATAGTCGGCGACGCGCGGCGGATCGCCAACGACTACACCAAGTACGCCGAGCAGCTGCAGCGGATGGTCGGCAACGTCAGCCAGCTCTACACCACCGTCTCCACGCTGCCGCTGTACGAGCCGGCGCCCGGTTCCACCCGGGTGCTGCACGTCTCCGACATGCACCTGAACCCGACCGGCTGGTCGTTGATCCGCACCGTGGTCGAGCAGTTCGGCATCGACGTGGTGATCGACACCGGGGACATCACCGACTGGGGCAGCGAGCCGGAGGCCTCCTACGTCGGCTCGATCGGCCTGCTCAAGAAGCCGTACGTCTACATCCGCGGCAACCACGACTCGGCGCGGACCACCGCGGCGGTGGCCCAGCAGCCGAACGCGATCGTGCTGGACAACTCGACGACCACCGTCGCCGGGCTGACCATCGCCGGCATCGGCGACCCGCGGTTCACCCCCGACAAGGAGACCTCGCCGGCCGGCAGCGGGCTCACCGCGCAGGTCGCCGATCAGGTGATCGGGTCCGGTGAGCAGCTCGCCACCACGGTGAAGAACTCGCCGACCAAGGTGAACATCGCGCTGGTGCACGACCCGGCCTCGGCCGGGCCGCTCTCCGGCACCACCCCGCTGGTGCTGGCCGGGCACCTGCACGAACGGCAGGTGTTCAAGCTGCCGCAGGTGCCGGACAAGGACCCGACCACGCTGATGGTGGAGGGCTCCACCGGCGGCGCGGGGCTGCGCGGCCTGGAGGGCGAGAAGCCCACCCCGCTGACCATGACCGTCCTCTACTTCGACCAGGACAAGATGCTCCAGGCGTACGACGAGATCACCGTGGGCGGCACCGGTCAGTCGCAGGTCAACCTGGAACGGCACGTGATCAAGGAGCCGGAGAAGGGCGCCCAGGTGCCGGTCACCCCGACGCCCACCCGGGGCGGGCCGGAGTCGTCGAACCCGACCGAGAGCCCGAGCGCGACCCCCACCCGATGACCGGCGCCGGGCGCTCCCGCGAGGAGCCGCCCGGCGGCCGGTGGCCCGGTCAGCGCAGCGAGAGCGCGGCCAGGGCGGCGTTGACGATGCTGCCGGGCAGCAGATCGTGCAGCTCGTACAGCTCGCGGACGCTGCCGGACTGGCCGAACTCGTCCACCCCGAGCGGCACCGCCGGGGCGCCGAGCGCGGAGCCGAGCCAGGCCATCGCGTGCGAGGCGGCGTCGTGCACGGTCACCACCGGCACCCGGTCGGCGAACGCCGCCCGCAGCGCGCCGGGCACGCTCGGCACGGTCGCCGTGCGGACGCCCTGGCGCAGGGTCCGCTGCCAGGCGCGGTAGAGCCGGTCCAGGCTCGTCACGTCGATCACGTGGGCGGCGACGCCCTCCTCCGCCAGCTCCGCGGCGGCCGCCAGGACCTCGGGCAGCACCGCGCCGGAGGCCGCGAGCTGCACGACCGGGGCGTCCGCCAGGTGCGGGTACGCCTCGTGCGCGTCCACCAGCCGGTACGCCCCGGCGACCACCTGCCGGCGCAGCACCGCGTCGCCGATCCGGGCCCGGGCCGCCTCGAACGGCGCCTGGTCGACCGGGCGGGTGCTGAGCCGGAAGTAGTACGCTCCGTCCTCGCTCGGTGCGGCGGTGGTGGTGGGCGCCGCTCCCCCGGCGATCTGGCCGAGCGCGTCACAGAGCAGCCAGTCGAGGCTGCCGGCGTACGCGGGCTCGATGAAGGTGACGCCGGGCAGCTCCAGGCCGACGGAGGCGGTGATGGTCGACTGGTGGGCACCGCCCTCCGGGGCGAGGGTGATGCCGGACGGGGTGCCGGCGACCACGAACCGGGAGCCGGAGTAGGTGCCGTAGAGGAAGGCGTCCAGGCCACGCAGCACGAACGGGTCGTAGACCGTGCCGACGGGCAGCAGCGGCTGCCCGGACAGGTCCCAGGAGAGGCCGAGCTGGCCGAGCAGCAGGAACAGGTTCATCTCGGAGATGCCCAGCTCGATGTGCTGGCCCGCCGGGCTCTCCGTCCAGCGCAGCATCCGGTCCTCCGACCAGGAACGCTGCGCGGTGGGGGCGAACACGCCGGTCTTGTTGATGAATCCGGCCAGGTTGGTGGAGGTGGCCACGTCCGGCGCGGTGGTGACCAGATAGGGGGCGACGTTCTCGTCCCGGGCCAGGTCGACCAGCACCCGGCCGAAGACCTCCTGGGTGGAGACCGGCTTGTTCGCGCGCACCTTGGTGGTCTCGGGGACGGTGACGCCCAGCGCCCGACGGCGGGGCGCGCGGGCCAGCGCCTCCCGGCGTTCGCCGGCCCGGATGCCGGCCGGGGACGCCGGGTCGAGGCGGTCCCACTCGGTGTCGCCGGTCAGGCCGTGCGCCGCGCGCAGCGCGTCGACCTGCTCGGTGGTGAGCAGCGCCGAGTGGTTGCGCGGGTTGCCGGCGATCGGCAGGCCCCACCCCTTGACGGTGTAGGCGAAGACCACGCTGGGCCGGTCGGTGACCGCGTCGCACTGGGCGTACGCGTCGAGCATGGCGTCGAGGTCGTGCCCGCCGAGGTCGGTGACGAGGGGACCCAGCTCGGCGTCGGGGATGTCGGCGACGAAGGCGGACACCTCGGCCGGCGCGCCGTCGAGGAACTGCTTGCGCTGGGCCGGCCCGGTCAGCCCGAACAGCGACTGGTACTGCTCGTTCGGCATCAGGTCGATCCAGTCGCGCAGCGCCTCGCCGCCCGGCCGGGCGTACGCCTCGGCGAGCTTGCGGCCGTACTTGACCTCGACGACGTGCCAGCCGGCGGCCTCGAACTGGCCGCGCCACTGGTCGATCCGTACCCCGGGGACGACCCGGTCGAGCGACTGGCGGTTGAAGTCGACCAGCCACATCACGTTGCCCAGCCCGGTGGTGGCCGGGTCGGCGACGGCCTCCCAGATGTTCCCCTCGTCCAGTTCGGCGTCGCCGATGAGGGCGATGAACCGGGAGTGCGGGCGCTGGCCGAAGTGCGCGTCGACGTAGCGGCGGGTGACCGCGGCGAAGAGCGGCGCGGCGGCGCCGAGGCCGACCGAGCCGGTGGAGAAGTCCACCTCGTCCGGGTCCTTGGTCCGCGACGGGTACGACTGCAACCCGCCGCGCGCCCGCAGCTTCGGCAGGTACGACCGGTCCAGGTTGCCGAGCAGGTACTGGATGGCGTGGAAGACCGGCGAGGCGTGCGGCTTGACCGCGACCCGGTCCTCGGCGTCCAGGTGGGCGAACCAGAGCGCGGTCATCGCGGTGACCAGGGAGGCGCTGGACGCCTGGTGGCCGCCGACCTTCACCCCGTCGCCGGTGTTCCGGTCGTGGTTGGCCGCGTCCACGATGCGGCTGGCGAGCCAGAGCACTCGCCGCTGGATCTCGTCGAGGACGTCGAGGTCGTGCTGGTTCACGGAGACTCCATCCGGGCGTCGCCGTTGACGCCCTCGCAAGGGGTGGCGCGGGTCGCGCGCGCACTCGTATTTGCCGGAGGCCGCCACCGGATCGCGACGGCGGCCTTCGTAGGGGGCTGTCAGGCCGGCCCCGGTCATGCGCCAGGCGTTGACCGGGGACCCTTCCTTACGACTCAGCCCTGGACGCCGAGGCGCTCCAGGATCAGCTCGCGGACGGTCTTGGCGTCCGCCTGGCCGCGGGTGGTCTTCATGACCGCGCCGACCAGCGCGCCGGCCGCCGCCACCTTGCCGCTGCGGATCTTGTCGGCGACAGCCGGGTTGGCGGCGATCGCCTCGTCGACGGCGGCGGTGAGCGCGCCGGTGTCGGAGACGACCTCCAGATTGCGGTTGGTCATGATCTCGGTCGGCGAGCCCTCGCCGGCCACCACGCCCTCCAGGACGGTACGGGCCAGCTTGTCGTTGAGCTTGCCCGCGTCGACCAGGTTCTGCAGCTCGGCGACCTGCCCCGGGGTGGCCCCCACGTCGGCGAGCTCCACGCCGGCCTCGTTGGCCCGCCGGGACAGCTCGCCCAGCCACCACTTACGGGCACCGGCCGGGGTGGTCCCGGCGGCCACGGTGGCCTCGATCAGCTCGACCGCGCCGGCGTTGACCACCGACTGCATGTCCAGGTCGGAAAGGCCCCAGTCCTGCTGGATCCGCTTGCGGCGCAGGCGCGGCAGCTCCGGCAGGGCGGCCTTCAGCTCGGCCACCCAGGCCGGGTCCGGCGCGAGCGGGACCAGGTCCGGCTCCGGGAAGTACCGGTAGTCGGTGGCGGTCT
Organism: Micromonospora sp. NPDC093277; assembly: GCF_044765245.1. Taxonomy (NCBI): domain Bacteria; kingdom Bacillati; phylum Actinomycetota; class Actinomycetes; order Micromonosporales; family Micromonosporaceae; genus Micromonospora; species Micromonospora sp. NPDC093277. Next base: position 635,190 of record NZ_JBIWJO010000001.1, on the reverse strand, counting down.
CCTTGGACCGGCCGGGCGTGGTGTCCCCGGTCTCCTCGTGGAAGTGCCGGGTCTCCTGGGTGATCTTCCCGCCGGCCTCGAGCACGGACGCCTGGCGCAGCATCTCCGAGCGGACCGCCCGCTCGACCGAGCGCAGCGAGTTGACGTTCTTGGTCTCGGTGCGGGTGCCCCACTCGTCGCCCGGCCGGTTCAGCGAGGTGTTGACGTCGCAGCGCAGCGAGCCCTCCTCCATCCGGACGTCGGAGACGCCCAGCGACCGGAGCACGTCGCGCAGCTCGGTGACGTACGCCCGGGCCACCTCCGGCGCGAGCGCGCCGGTGCCGGGGATCGGCTTGGTGACGATCTCGACGAGGGGAATGCCGGCCCGGTTGTAGTCGACGAGCGACTCGGTCGCGCCGTGGATCCGGCCGGTGGCGCCGCCGACGTGCAGCGTCTTGCCGGTGTCCTCCTCCAGGTGCACCCGCTCGATGCCGATCCGCACCGTCTCACCGTTGACCTCGACGTCCAGGTAGCCGTCGACGCAGAGCGGCTCGTCGTACTGGCTGATCTGGAAGTTCTTCGGCATGTCCGGGTAGAAGTAGTTCTTCCGGGCGAACCGGCACCACTCGGCGATGGAGCAGCCGAGGGCCAGGCCGATCCGGATGGTCGCCTCGATGGCGGCCTTGTTGGCCACCGGCAGCGAGCCGGGCAGGCCCAGGCAGACCGGGCAGACCCGGGTGTTCGGCTCGCCGCCGAAGTCGGTCGGGCAGCCGCAGAACATCTTGGTGTTCGTGCCCAGCTCGACGTGGGTCTCCAGGCCGATCACCGGTTCGAAGCGCGCGACGACCTCGTCGTACGCGGGCAGTGTCGTCGTCATATGAGCTCCAGGCGCGATCCGGACGGAACCGCTCCAGCCTAGTGGGGCTGGGTGCGATCATCTCGCCCGGGCGTGCATCCACGCCGGTACGCGCCCTGGCCCGCCCGGAGTACCGTCCCCCGGGCGGGCCCGGAGATCACCGCTCCTCGACCACACCGAGGTACATCACCTGCGGGTCGACCGGGTTGAAGGCGACGCCGGAGATCCCGTCGTGGGGGTTGTGCCGCGAGGTCAGCCGGCCCTTCGACGCGTCGTACCGGTAGAGGTCGGTGCCGTAGCCGCCGAACCACGTTCCGTACGCGAAGTACAGCACGTCCGGGTCGACCGGGCTCGGCCACAGGGGGGTGCCGTTGATCAGCGTCGGCCCGGAGCCGTCGAGCATCGACACGAAGCTGCGGCCCCCGTCGGTCGAGCGCCAGATGTGCCGCGCGGAGTTGTCGTTCTGGCTCAGGTCGTAGCCCTCCAGCCAGACGGTGCGCGGATCCGCCGGCGAGAAGGCCACCGAGAAGCCGTTCGCGTGCGGGGTGGCGCCGACCCCGGCCGACCGGGTCCAGCTCTGCCCGCCGTCGAACGTCACGTAGCTGCCGTTGCCCATCGTGCCGACGATGATGTGGGACCGGTCGGTGGGATCGACCGCCGCCTGGTAGACGTACTCGTCCGGCCCGGCCGGCACCCCCACGGCGGACCAGGTGGCGCCGCCGTCAACGGAGTCGTAGATCTGCCCTGCCTTGCTGACCGTCCGCAGCACCCGCGCGTCGGCCGGGTCCACCGACAGCCCGGCCACGCCGTCGCCCGGGACCGGGCCGGCGACCTTGCCGACCTGGTCGTCCTGCACGCGGTAGATCGGCTGGTCGTTGACGCCGTACACGTACGCGACGCCGTCCGGCCCGGCGGCCAGGTCGTACGCCGCCAGGTCCGGCGCCGTGTCGACGATCTGCTGCCAGCTGCAACCGGCGTCGGTGGACCGCTGGATCGACTTCTTCGAGATCGCCACCAGGGTGTTCGGCGTGGTCAACGCGACGACCTTCGGGTAGGCCACCGGGGTGGGGGCGGTCGTGGTGGGCACCAGGACAACCCCGTCGTTGCGGGTGACGGTCACCGAACCGTCGCCCTGCACCGCGCCGCACCGCGGGTGGTGCCAGCCGTCGGCAGCGGCGGCGGGGGATGCGGCGGCGAGGTTGACGGTGCCCGCGGCCGTGACGGCCAGCGCGATCGCACCGCTGAGTCGAGAGAAGATCATGAAGCATGTCTAGACGTGGGCATGCGCCGATCACCACAGTTTCGGGTGTCCGAGCCCGGCCATGACCTGTGTCGGACATCCGCGGAAGGGGGTGCGGGTGTTCGAGTCGTTGGGCCTGACCCCGGTGGAGGAGTCGGTCTACCTGGCCCTGCTGCGGAAGCGGCAGTCGACCGTGCCGGAACTCGCCCAGCAGGTCGGCGAGAACCTGCGAATGGTGCGCGCGGCGACCGAACGTCTGGAGGATCTCGGCTTCGTCAGCCGCCGGGTCGGCTCCGGCACCCGGCTGGTGGCGACCCGCCCGGACGTCGCGGTGAACGCCCTGGTCGTACGGCGCACCGAGGAGTTCGGCGCGGCCCGCCGAGCCGCCGAACGAATGGCGGCCGAGTTCCCCCAGGAGCTGCTGACCAGCCCGGACGAACTGCTGGAGATCGTCACCGGGCGGGCCGCCGTGGAGACCCGGTTCGTCCAGCTCAGCCACGGTGTCACGGACGAACTGCTGGTCCTCGACCGCCCGCCGTACGCGCAGGAGGTGGCCGCCGCGAACCTGCCCGAGAACGAACTGCTCAGCCGGGAGGCCAGCGTGCGCGGGATCTACGCCCCGGAGGCGTTCGAGCTGCCCGGCGCCTTCGAGCAGGCGATGGCGGCCGTGGCGGCCGGGGAACAGGCACGGGTGCACACGGACGTACCGCTGAAACTGGCGATCGGCGACCGCTCGGTGGCGCTGCTGCCGCTGGCCAGCGAGCGGGCCGTGGACGCGGCGCTGGTGATCCGCGCGCCGATGGTCGTGTCGGCACTGGTGAAGCTCTTCGAGATGCTGTGGATGCAGGCCACCCCGCTGCCGGCATGGGACCCGGAGCGGCCCGCGACCGGGGGCGACGAGCTGGACCTGCGGCTGCTGGGGCTGCTCGCCACCGGCCTGAAGGACGAAGCGATCGCCCGCGAGCTCGGGGTGAGCGTACGCACCCTGGGCCGCCGCTCGTCGGCCCTGCTGGCCGCCCTCGGCGCGCGTACCCGCTTTCAGGCCGGGTTGCAGGCCGGGCGCCGCGGCCTGGCCTGAACCCGCGACGCCCGCCTCAACAACCCGCCGTCAGTCGGTCGGGCGTCACCCGTCCGCCGTGAACCGCTGGCGACGGGCGCGCAGCACAATGAGGATCATCCCGCCGACGGCGATCGCCGCGACGCCCAGCAGCAGCATGGTGGCCAGGCTCGAACCGGTGACCGGGAGGCCGGGACCGGACGTGGCCGACGGCGAAGCCGCGTCCGGGGTGGTCGTCGGCGTCGAGGTCGGCGAGGCCGAGGGCGCGTCGGCGATGCTGACGGTCACCTGGGCCTCGGCGCTCGTCGCCGTGCCGGTCGCCTTGACCGTGAAGCTGAAGCTGCCGGCGGACTTGGGGGTGCCGCTGAGCAGGCCGTCGGGGGCGAGGGTGAGCCCGTCGGGCAGGTCGCCGGCGGCCACGCTGAACGTGATGCCCGAGTCGCCGGCGGCGGTGAACCGGAACGAGTACGCCTCACCGACCGTGCCCTCGTGCGGATCGCCGGAGGTGATGGTGGCGGCCGGGTCGGCGATGACGAGCATGACGTTCTGGTCGGCGAAGAAGCCGTTCGCGTCGCTCACCCGCACCCCGAACGAAAAGCTCCCCGGCTTTTCCGGCGTACCCGACAACTTCCCCGACGACGACAACGCCATCCCCACGGGCAACGAACCCGACCGCAACGACAGACTGTACGGCCCGGTGCCACCCGACGCCGTGAACGTGTGCGTCGGGTACGACTGGTCGGTGTACCAGGGTGAGGTGGGGGCGCCCGAGGTGATGGTGATCGTCGGCGCGACCACCTCGACGGTCACGTCCTGCTCCGCGAAGAAGCCGTTCGTGTCGGTCACCCGCACCCTGAACGAAAAGCTCCCCGGCTTTTCCGGCGTACCCGAC